>NZ_JBXAQQ010000006.1:0-244412 GCF_058807395.1 Hylemonella sp. GW821-FHT12C09
CCGGCATCGAGGGCCATGCGGATGCAGGGCAGGCTGGCGCGGATGCGGGTGTCTTCGGTGATGGCGCCGCTGTCGTCTTGCGGCACGTTGAGGTCGGCGCGGATGAAGACGCGCTGGCCCTGGGCTTGGCCCTGTTCACACAGGCTCTGGAATCGGAGGAAGTTCATGGTGGTCTGGGCGGAGAGTTTGGAAACTGGCTGGCAGGCCTGAAACCTGCATGTAACCCACAATTTTAGGCGGCTGCGCCTGTCAACCGGCTTACCAGCCCAGCCCCAGGTGCAAGGACAGATAGACGGCCATGCCCACCACGATGGTGCCCAGCATGGCCCAGGCACTCTTCTTGCGCCAGAAATACCAGGCGGCGCCGGCTGCTACGGCAAACAGGCGCGCATCCTGCCAGGTCTGCACCAGATGGCCCTGCGTCATCACGATCTCGGGCACGATCACCGCCGACAGCGCCGCGATGGGCGCGTACTGCAGACCACGCTGGGCCCAGTGGGGCAGGCTCCAGGGCTTGCTGGAGATGAAAAAGAAGGAGCGCGTGATGACGGTCACCGCGGCCAAGCCGACGATGACACCCAGGGTCCAGAGATCGGTCTCCTTCATCGTGTCGCCTCCCGTCGGAACGGCGGAGTCTTCTCCAGCAACAGGCACAGGGCCACGGCCGCGGCGATGGCTACCAAGATGTTGAGCTTGAAGGGCATGGCAAAAGCCGCCACAGCCGCCGCGCCCGCCACGCCGGCGGACACGATGCGCAGCCGGCTGCTGGCCAGCGAGCAGCCCACGCCCAGCAGGGCCAGGATGCCGGCAAAACCCAGGCCCCAGTGCGCGGGCACGGAATGCGCGAGGAAGATGCCCAGCAGACTGGCTGCCTGCCAGCTGCTCCAGTTGGTGGCGCAACCGCCCATGAGGTAGGCCAGCTGGGTCTGGCGCTCTTCGGCCGTCTGCGGCGGCTGGTGGTAACGCTTGGTGAACATCACGTAGCTGATGTCGGCCGTGACGTAACCCGCCAGCAGGCGCCAACGCCGCGGCAAATGCATGAGGTAAGGCCGCATATGCGCGCTGAACACCACGAAGCGCAGGTTCACGCAGAAGCCCGTGGCCCAGATCACGAGCACGGGCGCGCCGGCCGCGATCAGCGGAATGGCCGCCAGCTGGGAACTGCCGGCGTAGACCAGCAGGGTCATGGCAATGGACTCGAACAGGCTCATGCCGGACTTGACCATGGCCACGCCGGTCATCATGCCCCAGGCCGCCAGGCCCGGCGCGACCGAACTCATGTCGCGCATGCCGCGCTGGAACTCGGGATGGCGGACGATCTGGCGCAGGCTGCCCATGGCTCAGGTGCCCAGCACTGCGCCGGGCGGGAGATCAAAACCACGCAGGAAATCCGCCGCTGGCAGGCGCTTGCCGCCAGCACGCTGCAGCTCGGTCAGGCGCAACACGCCCTGGCCGCATGACACGGCAATGCCCTCCGGGCCGGCGGCCAGCACCGAGCCCGGCGCCTGATCACCGCTTCGGTCCTGCTCGACATGGCACTGCCAGAGCTTGATGGACTCGCCCTGCCAGGCGGTTGCGGCACCAGGGAAGGGATTGAACGCGCGGACGCGGCGTTCAATCACCGTCGCGGGCAGGCGCCAGTCGACGGCGGCTTCCTGTTTTTCGATCTTGTGCGCATACGTCACGCCCTCGGCCGGCTGTGGCACGGGCCGCAGACCGCCACAGGCCGACAACTCCAGCGCCTCGACAATCAGACGACCGCCCAGAGTCGCCAGCTTGTCGTGCAGGCTGGCCGTGGTGTCGTTCGCCGCGATCGACAAGCGCTCCACCAGCAGCATGTCGCCCGTGTCCAGCCCCGCGTCCATCTGCATGATGGTGACGCCGGTCTCGGCATCGCCTGCCTCGATGGCACGATGAATGGGTGCCGCACCGCGCCAGCGCGGCAGCAGGGAGGCATGGATGTTGAGACAACCGTGCGGGAAGGCATCGAGCAGCCACTGCGGCAGGATCAGGCCGTAGGCCGCGACGACCATCACGTCCGCCCGGGCCGCCTCGATCGCCGCGCGCGCGGCCGCCGCTTCCTCAGGGTACTTGCCCTCCAGGCGCAAGCCGTGCGGCTGGGCCACGGCCATGCCATGCGCCAAGGCGAACTGCTTGACCGGCGAGGCCTGCAGTTTCATGCCGCGACCAGCGGGCCGGTCGGGCTGGGTCAGGACGAGCGGGATCTCGAAACCGGCGGCGTGCAGTCGCTCCAGCGCCGCCCGCGCGAACTCGGGCGTGCCCGCATAGACAACCCTCAACGGCGCTCCTCGCGCTGGGCCTTGAGCATCTTGGTCTTGATACGGTTGCGCTTGAGCGGCGACAGGTATTCCACAAAGACCTTGCCCAGCAGGTGATCCATCTCGTGCTGGATGCACACCGCCAGCAGGCCGTCGGCCTCGATCACGCGCTGCTTGCCTTCGCCGTCGAGTGCGCGCACATGCACGCGCTCATGGCGCTCGACGCCGTCGTAGATGCCGGGCACGGACAGGCAACCCTCGTCGTTGATCTTCTTCTCGGGGCTGGCCCAGACGATCTCGGGATTGATCAACACCAGGGGCTGGTCGCGCCCCTCGGAGGCGTCGATCACGATCAGCCGCTCATGCACATCGACCTGGGTCGCGGCCAGGCCGATGCCACTGGCCTCGTGCATGGTTTCGAACATGTCGGCGATGAGTTGCCTGATGCGTGCGTCGACCGTCTGCACCGGCTTGGCCACCGTGTGCAGGCGTGGATCGGGAAAAGTGAGGATGGGTAGTAGCGCCATAAAAAAGCTCGTCGATGTCGCTATTTTCGCCACTTTTGGCCGGCGAGTTTGCAACAAAGTTTAGAAAACATTGCCCAATCAAGGGCTTGGGCGCAGAATCGTGCGTGATTTATTAAGTTTTCCGGGGGCAGCGGGCGGTTAGCCCGCGTCCGGAGCTAGCCGGGGGCAACGTGAAACAGCAAGACATGACGCATAGCAGGATGGGGGTCAGCGCCCGAATTTCCACAATCACGGCCCTGGGCCTGTGTGGCCTGCTGGCCCAGCCCGCCTGGAGCCAGAAATTCCCCAACTACCCGATCACGTCCGAGCAATCCGCGACTGCAAAAAAAGTGGCAGAGGCCGGCGTTCCGCTGTCCGAACTGGTGCCCGACGCGCCTGACAGCTACGTCATCAAGTCCGGCGACACGCTGTGGGCCATCTCCAAGCTGTTCCTGCGCAGCCCCTGGCGCTGGCCCGAACTCTGGGGCATGAACCTGGAGGAAATCCTCAACCCTCACCTGATCTATCCGGGACAGACCCTCTACCTGGACAAACGTGACGGCCGCGCCCGCCTGACGGGTACCGCGCCCGGCACCGAAGGCAGCGTCGCTGTTGCCGGCAGCGACAGTGGTTCTGTGGCCGTGAGCACGGGTCGCGATGGCGCCAGCGGTATCGAGACCGTGCGACTGTCGCCGCGCATCCGCTCCGAAGAGGCGCGCAGCCCCCTGACCACGCTGCAAACCCGTGATATCGAAGCCTTCCTGGCCGAACCCCTGATCGTCGAGGAATCCGAGTTGCAGACCGCGCCGCGCATCGTGGCCGCCGGCGAGAATCGCGTCATCATGGGTCGCGGTGACCGCGTCTACGCGCGCGGCCCGGCCAGTGCGCCCCTGGTCGACGACCAGCAGAAACTCAAGCAGTACCGGATCTTCCGCAACGCCAGGCCGCTCAAGGACCCGGACACCGGCGAAATCCTGGGCTACGAGGCCGAGTTCCTGGGCAAGGCCGCGCTGGCGCGCGGCGAGAGCAGCACCGAACTTTCCTCGACCTCCGGCAAGACCAGTACCGCCCCGGTGCCGGCCACGATCGACATTCTGTCGGCGAAAAGCGAAATGCTGGTCGGCGACCGCATGGCGCCCGAACCCGAGCGCGAGTTCCTCAGTTTCACGCCACGGGCTCCAGCGGGGGCCGTCACTGGCCGCATCGTCTCGATCTACGGCAGCAACGCCGTGGCCAACGCCTCGCAGAACCAGGTGGTGGTCATCAATCGCGGCAAGCGTGACGGCATGGAAAGCGGGCATGTGCTGGCCATCCTGAAAGACGGCCAGCAGCTGGTCGACAAGACCGACGCTTCCCGGCCGCTGATCAAGCTGCCCAATGAGCGCAACGGCCTGATGATGGTGTTCCGTACCTACGAAAAGCTGTCCTACGCCCTGATCCTGGACGTCACCGACAGCGTACGGGTCGGCGACCGCCTGACCTCGCCGCAATAAGGACTTCGGGCACCGGCGGCGCGTGCAGCCATGGAGCGTGATGAACTGGGCGCCTGGCTGCGCCTGACACTCACGCCCGGCATCGGCAACGACAGCGCACGCCGCCTGCTCGCGGCCCTGGGCCTGCCGGCCCTCATCTTCGAGCAAGACCCGGCGGCGCTGCGGCAATTGCTCAAGCCCTCGCAGGCCCAGGCCCTGCAGGCCCCCCCCGAAGATCTACCGGCCTTGCTCGACCGCACCTGGGCCTGGCTGCAGGAGGCGCCACAGGCGCGCGCGCTCGTAGCGCTGGGCGATGCACAGTATCCGGCCTCCTTGCTGAACATCGAAGACCCACCCCTGCTGCTCTACCTGATGGGTCGGCTGGACCTGCCGCTGGACACCCACCGTAGCCTGGCCATGGTCGGCAGCCGCAACCCGACGCCGCAGGGTGCCCTGAATGCCCGCCAGTTCGCGCAGGCCCTGGGCCAGGCGGGCCTGACCATCGTCTCCGGACTGGCGCTGGGCATCGATGGCGCGGCGCATGAAGGCGCCTTGGCCGGCCATGCCCAGACGCCGGATCGGCTGGCCACCGTGGCCGTGGTCGGCACCGGCCTGGACCGGGTCTATCCCAAGGGCCACCGCGAACTGGCACACCGCATCTGCGAGCACGGCCTGCTGATCAGTGAATACCCGCTGGGCACACCGCCGCTGGCGGCCAATTTCCCGCGCCGCAACCGCCTGATCGCTGGCCTCTCCAGCGCCACCCTGGTGGTGGAAGCGGCCCTGCAGTCCGGTTCGCTGATCACGGCCCGGCTCGCCGCCGAACAGGGCAAGGACGTCTTCGCCATTCCCGGCTCCATCCATGCCGCGCAATCGCACGGTTGCCATGCCCTGATCCGCCAGGGCGCCAAGCTGGTCGAATCGGCGCAGGACATTCTGGAAGAATGTCCTGGCGGGTCCACGCCGCCCGAACCGGCTGCCACGCACCATGACTCGACGGAGGACAGCGTCTTGCAGGCCATGGGGCTGGACCCGGTCAGCCTGGATGCCTTGCAGGCCCGCACGGGCCTCGACATTGCGCCCTTGCAAGCCCGCCTCATGGCGCTGGAACTCAATGGGCAGGTGGCTCGCCTGCCCGGCGGCCTGTTGCAGCGCCTGGTGCGTGCCTGAAGCGCAACAGCACCGGCAACACCCGTGAATTCGAGGCTTGCCCTGGCGCTTTCTGCGCTATATTGAAGTCATGTTTGAAGTGCTTGTGTATGTGTACGAAAACTACTGGCGCGGTGATGCCTGTCCCGAACTGCCGCAACTCGAACGCAAGCTCAACGCCATCGGCTTCGACGCCGACGAGATTCGCGATGCGCTGCTCTGGCTGGACGGCCTGAACCTGGCCGCCCAGAGCACCCTCTGGCTGGATGCCGCCCCAAGCACCCTCCCCGACACCACACTACCCAGCTTTCCGGCCACGGACAGCATGCGCGTGTATTCGGTCGCCGAGCAGAACCATCTGGGCGCGGAATGCCTGGGCTTCATCAGCTTCCTTGAATCGGCCGGGGTGTTGCCCCCGCCCATGCGCGAGGTCATCCTTGACCGCGCCATGGCGGTACCGGGCGAGCCCATGGCCCTGGACGATCTGAAGATCATCATCCTCATGGTGTACTGGAGTTTTGGCGAGGAACCCGACACCCTGGTACTCGACGAACTCTACGACGACAGCGCCGAGCGCATCGCACACTGAAGCTGGCGCTTGAGCGCATGCGCCACCGCGCAAAACAGAAGGCCCCTCGCGAGGGGCCTTCTGTTTCAGGTGAGCAGTCGTTCCGGGTGGGCTTCCAGCCTTGTGAGCGCCTCGCGCGTGGCACGCACGGTGAGCGTTTCCTCTTCCTGCGGTAGCAACAGGCCGGCCTGCAGATAGGCCGCCAGGCGACCGGCCTGGATCAGGTAGCTGTGTCCATCGCTTGAGGCAAACAGGTTCAGGTGCTTGCGATCACTGCGCCAGACGAACTGCACCTGGTTGACCTTGCCGTTGTGGTCCAGTGTAAACCAGGAGCCCAGCTGCAGCTCCTGCGCCCAGGCCACCATGGCCGGGGTTGGCTTGGAACCACCGTTGGTCACCACGTCGATGGTGGAGGCGTCGATGCCCAGCATCATCTCGATGCTCTCGGCATCCAGCGGCAGGTCACCCAGCCCGTCCTCGCTGACGAAGTCTTCCAGGTTGGCCAGGCGCTGCGTCATGGCATCGATCTGCGCCTGCGGGATGGCCTGGGTCTTGGACATGAAGGCATCGGCCATGGTGTCGCTGACGATCTTGATGTGTGCGTCCTGGTCAGTCTGCGACATGCCCAGCAGGCTCATGCCCGCGCGCAGGCGCTGCAGCAGCTGCGGCAGATCCTGGATGACACGCGCACGGTCATTGCGATTGGGCTTGGCACTGGCCGACCAGACCAGATCGGCGGCGGCCTTTTTCATGGCCACGGTCTCGCTGTCCTTGGGACCCTTGCGCACGGCCGACACCGCCAGCACCTCGGCCCAGACCTTGAACAGGAAAGTGCGGATCTCGTCACGCACCGGAATGTCCTTGAGCATGTTGCGCAGCTCGATGGTGTACTGAATCGCCAGTGTCTCCTTCTGCTCGACCTGCTGCGCAACGCTCACGACCTTCTGCGTCTTCTCCTTGCCCGTCAGGAACTTGGCCAGGAACTTCTGGAACTCGTCATAGACGATCTGGAAGACACGCTTGCCGGTTTCCGGGTACTGCTCGATGACCTGCACGATGCGCTTGATCTCGGCCTCGAGCGCACCGCCCGTGATGCTGCTCGCTTCGAAACCCATGACGCAGGAACCCATGCGATCGATCAGCTGGCGCGCCGGATGGTTCAACGTGCCGAAGAACTCGGGCTCGGCCAGCGCCACACGCAGCACCGGCATCTGCAAACGGGCAAACCAGACCCGGATCGTCGTGGGGATGCGCTCTTCGGCCAGGATCGCCTGGAACATCAGGGCCACCATTTCGATGATGGCCTTTTCGCTCTTGGTCTCGGCTTTCTTCTTGAGCTCGTCGGTCTTTTCGCGCAGCTTGTCGGCCACCTTGACCACACCGGCCGGGCTGTAATCCTCGTAGACCGTGCCACCACCGCCGCCCGCGTAATAGGGCGGGCGTTCGGCCATGGCGGCGGCCAGGGCGGGCGAAGGGGGCTGCGCCGAAGTCGCCGTGAAATCACCACCGCCCTGCCCGACGAGCAGGCGCTTGAGCTGACCAAACATGCCCTGGGCGCGACTGCGCGTGCGCGCCAGCGGGGTGGTCTGCGTCATCAGACGCGTTTCTTCATGGGCGCCGCCGAAATTGGATGGCGTGCCCTGCGCTGCCAGCGCCTGCTGCATCTGCGCGGGGGACTGTCCCATTCCCGCAGGGACAGGGGCGCCGGCGGGTGGTACGGGTGCCAACCGGCCTGGCGTCAACGGACCCTGTGCATCGTCCCAACCCAGGCGGCCGCCAAAAAGATGGCCCGCACTGCGCCCGGCGGGCCCGCTAGCTGCCGGCCCCTGTGGCATCGCTGGCTGACCCGGATAGCCCGCCTGAGGCGCGCCGCCCCCCATACGACCGGCCGCCGGCTGGCCAAGATAGGCGGCGGTCGCCGAGCCGGGCATGCCTGCGAAACCGGGCTGGCCGGCATAGCCGCCAGCAGGCCCCGGCGGCATCGCCCCAGGTCCACGTGCCATCGGCATGCTGCCCAAAGGCGCCGGCGCCGACACCGGCTGGCCAGGATAGCCGGAGGCTGGTCCATACGCCCCGGTCGAACCGCCCCAGGCCGCGTCAGAACCGCCAGCATCCCCCTGGAACTGCGAGTCGGGTAGAACCGAGTCGGGTCCACCACCACCGGCCGATGATGGACGCCGTCCGACCGCGGCGCGCTTGACGCGGTCCTTCAGATCGATCGTGGGCATCACGCCCTGCTGGATCAGAAATTCATTGCCATTGGCGTACGCCGCCTTGAGTTTTTCAATGAGATGCTTCTGCACCACATCGTTGACCATGACCCAGGACTCGCGTGGCATGCCGCTGGTGGTCCACTGTTCGATCATCAGCAGGATCAGGACTTCGGGACGAAGGATGTCGTGGCCTTCAAGATCATCGCGGCTCTCCAGCGTCTTGATGCGCACGCGCAGGTCGTCAAGCTCACCGCTCATCTTCTCCACCACCGCCAGCACCAGACGCGAGGAGATGATCTTGTCCTCGACCGCATCGGTGCCGACCAGGGACAGGCCGCCGTCACCTGCCAGCCCGAGTTCTTCCTTCTTCTCGGCCTTCTTGCCGGCCGGGGACTTGAGTGAGTCCTGCCAGACCTTCATGGTGCTGTCGATCCAGGGCCCGCGCTGCTTCTGGTACAGCATCCAGGCGTCACGCCGGTTCTGCATGTCCCGGGTCGTGCCCTTTTCGTTGAGCAGCGTGGTCAGCCGCTCCTGGACCAGCCCCGCCAGCTCGACCAGGATCTTCTCCACATCCCCAAGGAAGCGCTGGCGCGTCTTCTCCGCCAGCTGCATACGCTGCATGTAGGAGAGCTGGGTCGCCATCTGACTGTTCCCTCTGGCTCAGACGACAGCGCCCGCGTTCGGGTCATTGGGGTCCGTCTCACCACGCTTGGGTGCGCCGCCCTTGATCAGGTCTTCACGCTTCACGCCCAGCCACATGGCAATGGCGGCCGCCACGAAGACCGAGGAATAGATGCCAAAGAGAATGCCGATGGTCAGCGCCAGGGCAAAGTAGTGCAACGTCGGGCCGCCGAACAGCAGCATGGACAGCACCATGAGCTGCGTGCTGCCATGCGTGATGATGGTGCGGCTGATGGTGGAGGTGATGGCGTTGTCGATGATCGCCACCGTATCGAGCTTGCGCAGGCGGCGGAAGTTCTCGCGGATGCGGTCGAAAATCACCACCGACTCGTTGACCGAATAGCCCAGCACCGCCAGCACCGCGGCCAGCACGGGCAGCGAGAACTCCCACTGGAAGAAGGCGAAGAAACCCAGGATGATGATGACATCGTGCAGATTGGCAATGATGGCCGCCACCGCGAACTTCCACTCGAAGCGCAGCGCCAGATAGATCATGATGCCGCCCACGACAAAAGCCAGGGCCATCAGTCCATCCACGGCAAGCTCGTCACCGACCTGCGGGCCGACGAACTCGCTGCGGCGCAGGGTGGCGCTGGCGTCCAGCGACTTGAGCGTCGCCATGACTTGTTCGCTCTGCTGGCCCGAACTCACGCCCTTGGCGGCCGGCATGCGGATCAGCACGTCACGGGCGGTGCCGAAATTCTGGACCTGCACGTCGCTGTAGCCCAGCTTGGCAATGCCGCCGCGCACCGCCTCCAGATCCGCCGGCTGCGAATAACTCACCTCGATCAGCGTGCCGCCGGTGAACTCCACCGACAGGTGCAAGCCACGGGAAAAGAGGAAGAAAACGGCCGCCAGGAAGGTGACGAGCGAAACGATGTTGAGCACCAGCGCATGCCGCATGAACGGAATGTCGCGCCGGATCTTAAAAAACTCCATGTTCTTCTTCCCTCAATCCACTTTGGCCGGGACTTGCCCGTCGGGCCGCCAGACCGTTCCGATCGAAACGGTCCTGAGCTTTTTACGGCTACCGTACCACAAATTCACCAGGCCGCGTGAGAAGAAAACCGCCGAGAACATGCTGGTCAGGATGCCCAGGCAGTGCACCACGGCAAAGCCCCGCACCGGGCCTGAGCCGAAAGCCAGCAGGGCCAGGCCGGCGATCAGGGTCGTGACGTTGGAGTCCAGGATGGTGGCCCAGGCGCGGTCGTAGCCGGTATGGATGGCGGCCTGCGGCGACGCGCCGCCTCGGAGCTCCTCGCGCACCCGTTCGTTGATCAGCACGTTGGCGTCGATGGCCATGCCCAGCACCAGGGCCATGGCCGCCATGCCCGGCAGCGTCAGGGTGGCCTGCAGCATCGACAGCACGGCCACCAGCAGCAGCAGGTTGATGCCCAGCGCCACGCTGGAGATCACGCCGAACAGCAAGTAATAGACGCACATGAAGGTCGCCACGGCGACGAAGCCCCAGGTCACGCTGGCGAAACCCTTGTCGATGTTCTCGGCCCCCAGGCTCGGGCCGATGGTGCGTTCCTCGATGATCTCCATGGGTGCGGCGAGTGCGCCGGCGCGCAGCAGCAGGGCCGTGTCGGCCGCCTCGGTGGAAGTCATGCGGCCGGAGATCTGCACCCGGCCACCGCCGATTTCGGTGCGGATCACCGGCGCCGTGACCACCTCGCCCTTGCCCTTTTCGAACAGGATGATGGCCATGCGCTTGCCGACGTTCTCGCGCGTCACATCCTTGAAGATGCGCGAGCCCTTGGCGTCCAGCGACAGGTTGACGGTGGGCTCCTGGGTCTGGCTATCGAAACCGGGCTGGGCGTCCGTCAGGTTGTCGCCGGTCAGCACGACCTGCTTCTTGACGATCACGGCCTGACCGCTGCGGTCCGGGTAGCGCTCCGTGCCAAACGGCACCGCGCCAGAACCGGCCTCGGCCGCGCGGCCTTCGACGCTTTCGTCCACCATGCGCACTTCCAGCGTGGCGGTGCGGCCCAGGATGTCCTTGGCCTTGGCCGTGTCCTGCACCCCGGGCAGCTGCACGACGATGCGGTCCAGGCCCTGCTGCTGGATCACCGGCTCGGCCACGCCAAGCTCGTTGATCCGGTTGTGCAGCGTGGTGATGTTCTGCTTGAGGGCCTGCTCCTGCACCAGGCGCGCGGCCTGGGGCTTGATGGTGGCGCTCAGTTTGAAATCGCTGCCGTCCTGAGTTTCCGTGGTCTGCAAGTCGGCGAACTGCTCCAGCAGCACGCGCTTGGCAGCGGCCAGCGTGGCGGCGTCGCGCAGGCGCAACTCGATGGCCTGGCCGTTGCGGCTGATGCCGCCATGGCGCACGTTTTTCTCCCGCAGCACGGTGCGCAGGTCGCCCGCCAGCGACTCCGCCTTCTTGCTCAGTGCGGCCTCCATGTCGACCTGCAACATGAAATGCACGCCACCGCGCAAGTCCAGGCCCAGGTACATGGGCGCTGCATGCAGCGCGGACAGCCAGCCCGGCGTGCGCGGCAGGAGGTTAAGCGCCACGATGTAGTCGGGGTCGGCCGCATCCTTGACCAGCGCGCGCTGGATCGCGTCCTTGGCCTTGAGCTGCGTATCGGTGGAATCCAGCCGCACGCGCAGGGACCCGACCTCCAGGCTGATGGCCTCGGGTCGGATACGGGCTTCCTGCAAGGCCGCTTCCACCCGCGACTGCGTGGCGGGATCGACCTTGAGGCCCGTCTTGGCCGCCGAGACCTGGACGGCGGGCGCCTCGCCAAAGAAATTCGGGGCGGTGTAGATCGCCCCCACCAGCAGCGCGATCACGATGATCGCGTACTTCCATACCGGATAACGGTTCATTGTTCTCTCGCGTCTGCGGGGCTGGAAAGTCTCTTACTTCATCGTGCCCTTGGGCAGCACCTGCACCACAGCCTGGCGCTGCAGCTGCACTTCCACACCGGAGGCAATTTCCACGCCAACGAAGTTTTCATTCAGGCTGCTCACGCGGCCCAGCAGGCCACCGGCGGTCACCACCTCGTCACCCTTGGCCAGGGCCTCGACCATGGCACGGTGCTCCTTCTGCTTCTTCATCTGCGGACGGATCATGATGAAGTACAGCACCACGAACATCAGCACGATGGGCAGCATGCTCATCAGCGAGGACTGGATGCCACCCTCGGCAGCGGCTGCGGGGGCGGTCTGGGCAAAAGCGGAAGAAATAAACACGGCTTACTCCACGTCAGGGGTTCAAAAATCGGGACACGCCGACATCCAAGCGTGCACGGCAGGCACCCCGGAACAGGCGGCCGCCCATTGTACGGGGCCGGGGTATGCGGATTCCAAGCCCCGCAACGCTGTCTGGATTAGGCGGCCCGCCAGGCTGCCATGCGTTCATCCCACAGGGGACGGACGGCCGCCAGGTGCCGCGCCTTGACGTGGCCGTAGCCGCGGATCTGCTCGGGCAGGCGCGCGATCTCGACGGCCGCCGCATGTTTGGCCGCGCTCAGGCCGGCCAGCAACTCCTCGATGCAGGCACGGTATTCGGCGACCAGGGCCCGCTCGGCTCGGCGCTCCTCGGTAAGGCCAAAAGGATCGAGCGCCGTACCCCGCAAGCCCTTCAGTCGCGCCAGCAGGCGAAAGGCCGTGCCCATGG
The DNA here is from genome assembly GCF_058807395.1 of Hylemonella sp. GW821-FHT12C09. Lineage (NCBI taxonomy): Bacteria > Pseudomonadati > Pseudomonadota > Betaproteobacteria > Burkholderiales > Comamonadaceae > Hylemonella > Hylemonella sp. GW821-FHT12C09. Next base: position 12,494 of record NZ_JBXAQQ010000006.1, read on the forward strand.
CGGGGCCGAAAGGCCGCTTGATCAGCTCGCCTTTTTCGTTTTTCCTGGCCAGCAGCGGTGGCGCCAGATGGTAGTGGAGCTTGTACTCACCCTCAAACATGTCATTGATCCGCGAGAGGAACGCGGTGTCGCCGTGCAGGCGGGCCACCTCGTACTCGTCCTTGTAGGCCATGAGCTTGAACAGATAACGGGCCACCGCCTCGCTCAGCCCGGTCTTGCCCAGCCGGCTTTCGACCCCCTGCACCCGGGACACGAAGGCCCGGTAGGTTTGCGCGTAAGCCTCGTTCTGATAAGCACGCAGAAACTCGACCCGCCGCGCCACCAGGCTCTCCACCGTCTCGCGCGGCTGGAACTGGATGGCTTGCGCTGGTGCCAGCAGCTGTTGCACGCGAGCCCAGTCATGCGCCGCCTGGCGGCCCCATTCGAAGGCAGCTTTGTTGGCCTCTACCGCCACGCCATTGAGCTCGATGGCGCGCTGGAGCGAAACCAGGCCCAGCGGAATCCAGCCCCTTTGCCAGGCGTAACCCAGCAGCATAGGGTTGACATAGATGGAGTCGCCCATGAGCCGGGTCGCCACGGCATCCGCATCAAACACCCCTATGCCGGCAGCGCCCACGGCGGCGCTGATGTCGGCCACGCAGCGATCCGACGGGTTCTGCCAGTTGGCATTTTTCACGAAGGCGGCGGTCGGCGCGCTGTGGCCATTGAGCGCCACACGGGTGCGCCCCTCGCGCATGCGCAGCGTGCTTTCCTTCGCTGCCGTGACGATAGGGTCGCAGCCCAGGATCAGGTCGGCCGCGGCCATGCCCACACGGGTGGTGCGGATCTCCTCCGCGGTGTCGGCAATCAGCACATGGCTCCAGGTGGCGCCGCCCTTTTGCGCCAGGCCCGCCGCGTCCTGCGTGACGATGCCCTTGCCCTCGATGTGCGCGGCCATGCCCAGCAATTGCCCGATGGTGATGACGCCGGTACCGCCCACACCGGCCACCACGATGCCATAGGCCGTGGCTGCCCTGGGCAAGGCTGGTTCGGGCAGGGCCCCCAGCGCATAAGGCGAAGTCGCCTGCCCCTTGGCCTTCTTTTTCAGCTGCCCGCCTTCCACCGTCACGAAGCTCGGGCAGAAACCCTTGAGGCAGGAAAAGTCCTGGTTGCAGGTGCTCTGGTTGATGGTGCGCTTGCGGCCGAACTCGGTCTCCAGCGGCTCCACCGAGAGGCAGTTGCTCTGCTGGCCGCAGTCGCCACAGCCTTCGCAGACCAGCTCGTTGATCACCACGCGCCTGGCTGGTGTCACCAGGCTGCCGCGCTTGCGGCGACGGCGTTTCTCGGTGGCGCAGGTCTGGTCGTAGATGATGACGGTACAGCCCTTGAGTTCGCGGAACTCGCGCTGGATGCGGTCGAGTTCGTCGCGGTGCTCGATGGCGATGCCGGCCGGCAATCCCTGCACACCCTCGTACTTCTCGGGCTCGTCGGTGACGATGGTGATCTTGTGCGCGCCTTCGGCGCGCATGCTCTGCGCGATCTGGATCACGCTGTGGCCCTCGGGCCGCTCACCCACCTGCTGGCCGCCCGTCATGGCCACCGCATCGTTGTAGAGGATCTTGTAGGTGATGTTGACACCGGCCGCGATGCTCTGGCGGATGGCCAGGATGCCGCTGTGGAAGTAGGTGCCGTCGCCCAGGTTGGCGAACACATGGCCTTCCGTGCTGAAAGGCTGCTGGCCCACCCAGGGCACGCCCTCGCCGCCCATCTGCGTGAAACCGATGGTGCTGCGGTCCATCCAGGTCGCCATGAAATGGCAGCCGATGCCGGCCAGGGCGCGCGAGCCCTCGGGCACACGCGTGCTGGTGTTGTGCGGACAGCCCGAGCAGAACCAGGGCTGGCGTTCGGCCGCCGGCCCGGCCCGCAACAGGGCCTGCATGGACCGCTCCTTGGCGTCCAGCACCGCAAGTTGCGCGTCCACACGCGCCGCGATATCGCTGCCGGCAGGCAGGATGTTGTTTTTCTTGAGTCGCCCGGCGATGGCGCGCGCGATCATGGCCGGTGTCAGGTCAGCGTTGGCGCGCAGCAGCTCGTTGCTGGAGGGATTGGCCTGCGACCACTCACCGCCTGCGCGGTCACCTTCGTTGAACTTGCCCAGGATGTTGGGGCGCACGTCGTCGCGCCAGTTGTAGAGCTCTTCCTTGAGCTGGTATTCGATGAGCTGGCGCTTTTCTTCCACCACCAGGATTTCCTGCAGGCCGGTGGCGAAGTCGCGTGCGCTCTGCGCCTCCAGCGGCCAGACCACGGCCACCTTGTGCAGGCGGATGCCCAGCTGGCGGCAGGTGGCGTCGTCCAGCCCCAGGTCCAGCAGGGCCTGGCGCGCGTCGTTGTAAGCCTTGCCGCTGGCGATCAGGCCGAACCTGTCGTTCGGGCCTTCGATGACGTTGTGGTTCAGGCGGTTGGCGCGGATGTAGGCCAGGGCCGCGTACCACTTGTGGTGGAACAGACGGTCTTCCTGCTCCAGTGCGTGGTCGGGCCAGCGGATGTGCAGGCCGCCGGGCGGCATCTGGAAATCCGTGGGCAGCTGGATCTGCACGCGCTCCGGGTCGATCATGGCCGAAGCGCTGGACTCGACGATCTCCTGGATGGTCTTCATGCCGGCCCAGACGCCGGCGTAACGGCTCAGAGCAAAGGCATGGATGCCGAGGTCCAGGATCTCCTGCACCGAAGCCGGGAAGAACACCGGCAGGCCGCAGGCCTTGAAGATGTGGTCGCTCTGGTGCGCGGCCGTCGAGCTCTTGGCCACGTGGTCGTCACCGGCCACGGCAATCACGCCGCCCCAGGGCGTGGTACCGGCGTTGTTGGCGTGCTTGAAGACGTCGGAGGTCCGGTCCACGCCTGGACCCTTGCCATACCAGATGCCGAACACGCCGTCGAACCTGTTGGTGCCCGGCGGGGCAAACCCCAGCTGCTGCGTGCCCCACAAGGCCGTGGCCGCCAGCTCCTCGTTGACACCGGGCTGGAACACGATGTTCTGCGCCTTCAGGTGCGGCGCGGCCTTCCACAAGGCCTGGTCGTAGCTGCCCAGGGGCGAGCCGCGATAGCCGCTGATGAAACCCGCCGTGTTCTTGCCGGCCTGCCGGTCACGCAGGCGCTGCAGCATGGGCAGCTTGACCAGGGCCTGCACCCCGCTCATGAAGGCGCGGCCATGGTCCAGCGTGTATTTGTCGTCCAGGGTGACGGTCTCCAGCGCCTGGCGGATCGATTCGGGCAGGGGGGCATTCATGGGCGGCTTGTCTCCAGGCGCTGAGCCTCGCTTGTTGTGATCGGTCGCAGTGTATGCCGCAGGCCCTGATAGGTCTTTGCTTTCTTTGCCTGATTTGGCGGTATTTTTGAAAGGAAATTGCTGGAAAATACAGTTTATGGAAACACTCGACAAATTCGACTTGGCCATCCTGAGCGAATTGCAAGCCAACGCCCGGCTGACCAATGCCGAGCTGGCCAGCCGCGTGGGCCTGTCGCCGGCACCCTGCTGGCGCCGCATGCGCACGCTGGAGCAGCAGGGCTATATCAAGGGCTACCACGCCGAAATCGACCGCCACAAGATCGGCCTGGGCGTGCTGGCCTTCGTCCGCCTGGACGCCGAGCGCAACACGGGCGACGCCACGCGCGTGCTGGAGGAAGCGGTGCGTGCCCTGCCCGAGGTGGTGGCCTGCCACTACATCAGCGGCACCGGCACCTTCGAGCTGCAGGTGGTGGCGCAGGACCTGGACAGCTTCTCGCGCTTCGCCTTGCAGCGCCTGATCAACCTGCCCAACGTGAAAGACCTGCACACCAGCTTCTCGCTGGGCGAAGTCAAGGCCAGCCCTACACTGCCCCTGGGCCATCTGCAGGCACCCACACCGAAACCGCAAGCCTCTGCCGTCAAGACCCGCCGGAGATCACGATGAAACACTGCCGCCTTTTGATGCTCGCCCTGCTCGGCCTGCCGGCCCTGCTGCAGGCCCAGACCGCCGGGGTGGTTGCCCCGCTACCGCTGCGCAATCTGCTGATCGAGGTCCGCCAGGACGATGGGGAAAGCAGTACGCGCGAGCGCGTGGCCGGCGAGGTGGCTGCACGCGTACAGCCCGGCAGCACCGAGGCCCGGGTGTCCATCGATGCGCAGAGCCGCCAGCTGGATCGACGCGGCAGCGCCCAGCAGCAGGTGCTCGTACTCAACGGCCGGCCCGCGGCCATCGTGCTGGGCCTGAACGTGCCCCTGCGTCTGCGCCAGCTCGTCACGCAGGGGGGCGTGCGCAGGAGCGTGCCCGGTACCGTGTGGCTGCAGGCGGGCACCGGCTTCACGGCCACCCCGGTCTGGGAAGGCGGCGACTCGGTGTATCTGGAACTGGCCGCCACCCAGGGCCGCCAGCCCTTGGGGCAAAGCGCCAGCACGTCTACCACGCTGCTGCTGCCCCTCGATGAATGGATGACGGTGGCCGACAGCGAGGACCTGCAGGACAACCGGCAAGGCGCCGCGGGCCTGGGCGGCGCCGGACGCGACACCCGCAGCAGCCGCCAGTCCCTGCGGGTGCTGGTGCGGGTCAGCCTGCGCTGAAGCCGCTCAACGCGGCCAGAGCACCCACAGACGCAAGGGCTGCTTGAGCCGCCCGGCAATCAAGGAGGCGTCGGGGCCGGTGCCCACGAAGTAGTCGGCGCGCACCGCGCCCGTGATGGCGCTGCCCGTATCCTGGGCCAGCACCAGGCGCTGCAGCTGCAGCTGCGGGCCGGCCGACGCCAGCCAGACCGGTGTGCCGTAGGGAATGCTGCCGGGATCCACCGCGATGGAACGCCCGGCTGTCAGCGGCACGCCCTGCGCGCCGCGCGGGCCCACGGCAGTCTCGCTCTCGGGCAGGGGCTGCTCGCGGAAAAAGGTCACCCGCGGGTTGCTCCACAGCATCTCCTGCACGCGCCCCGGGTTCTGGGCCACCCAGTTGCGGATGGACGGCCAGGAGGCGTCCCGCACCTCGCGACGCGAGAGCAGCCAGCCCCCCACGCTGCGGTAGGGCTGATCGTTGGTGCCGGCGTAACCCAGACGCACCATGCGCTGGCGGCCGTCGGGTTCGGTCACCAGCAGACGGCCTGAACCCTGGATCTGGAGATTGAGTGCGGCCACCGGATCGGCCAGCCAGGCGATCTCGCGGCCCTTGAGCGCGGCCTGGGCTTCGGGCAGGGTGTCGATCTCCTGGCGGCTGTACCAGGGCTTGCGCAGGTGCAACTGGGCCGGCAGCCCGTACAGGGGCACAGTATGGTTGGCCGTAGGCAGGCGCGAGGCCTCGACCACCGGCTCGTAATAACCGGTCAGCAAACCCACCGGCTCGCTCTGGAAAGTCTCGACACGGTAGGGCTGCAGGCGCTCCAGCATCCAGCCGCGCCGTTCCTCGTCACTGCCCTGGCCCAGGCGCCGCACATCGGCGCACAGGGGTGCAAAGGCCGGACCAGGTCGCTCGCAGCTGCGCACCCAGGCGGACCAGGCCTCCCCCAGGGGATCCTCACCCAGTCCGGGCAAATCGGCCCAGCCCACCGGTGTCCAGCGGCTGCGCGCCTGCTGCAGCACGGCGCTGCTGGCGGGCTGGCTGGGGAAGGACAACCTCGAAGCTGGTGCAGCAGGCTGCTCCACCGCGATCTGCGGGCTCCCCGACTCCGGCACCATCTCGCCGACCGGAACGCCACCGCAGCCGACCAGCGTTCCTACAATAAGAAAGTTGAAGACAAAATAAAGTCGTTGGAGTCGTTTCATGCTGCTGATTTTCCTCGAAGCCCTGGCGGCCCTGCTGTTGCTGGTGCTGATCGTGTGGTGGACCATGTTCTCGGGTCGCAAAAAAGGCGAACTCGCCCCGCCCGAACAGGGCGGCGAAGACCCTACCCGCCCTCCCGGCACCTGAGCCGGAACGGCCGGACTGGCCGTCCTTCGCGAGCAGCGCGCTCAGAACTCGCGCAGCAGATTGGCCAGTTCGACGGCCGACTTGACTTCCATCTTGTCGAACACGCGCGCGCGATGCACCTCCACCGTGCGCACGCTGATGTCGAGCTGGTCGGCGATGCGCTTGTTGGGCAGGCCTTCGATCACCAGCTGCATCACGGCACGCTCGCGGTCGGTCAGTTCGCCCAGGCGCTGGCGCAGGCGCGCACGCGCCTGCTGGGCCTGCACGATGGTGGCCGACTGGGCCAGCGCCTGCTCGACGCGGTCCACCAGCGCATTGTCAGAAAACGGCTTCTCACAGAAATCGAAGGCGCCGCGCTTGACGGCGCTCACGGCCGTGGGCACGTCGGCATGACCGGTGAGAAAGATCACCGGCAGGGCTTGGTGCAAGCCACGCTCCACCAGACGCTCGAACAGGGCCAGTCCGCTCATGCCGGGCATGCGCACATCCAGCAGCAGGCAGGCGGGACGCGGCGGCAGGTGCGCGCCCTCGATCATCTCGAGAAAGGCCTCGGCACTGTCAAAGGCCTGGCTGCCCAGGCGACGCGAACGCAGCAGCCAGGCCAGCGCTTCGCGCACGCTGGCGTCATCGTCCACGATGTATACGGCGGCGTCGATTACAGGTTGCATGGCGTGATGGTAAGGCAGTGAAGCCTAGTACTAGGGCCTGTTCGCCGGCAGGGTGAAGGTGAATACGGTGCCCTGCGGCGCGTTCGGCCCGAACGCGAGTGTGCCGCCGTGCTGCTCGATCACGGTACGGCACAGGCTCAGGCCCAGCCCCATGCCTTCGGCCTTGGTGGTGAAAAAGGGCGTGAACAGCTGCTGCGCGACTTCGGGCGCGATACCCGGCCCGACGTCGGTGACCGAAAACTCGATCCAGCGCGGGTCGGCCGCGACGCGTTGCACACCCAGTTGCAACACACGCCGGCGGATCTCGGGCCGGTCCATGGCCTGCATGCCGTTGCGCGCCAGGTTGAGCAGCACCTGCTCGACCATGGTGCGGTCGCACAGCACCTGCGGCAGACCGGGGTCCAGACGCAGTTGCACCTGAACGCCCAGCTTGCGCGCCTGCAGGTTGACCAGGGGCAGGATGGCGTCGAACAGGGCCTGGGGCGCGACGACCTCACGCGCCTGGTCGCGCCGGCGCACGAAATCGTGAACGCTCTTGATGACCTTGCCGGCCCGCTCGGCCTGCTCGGCAATGCGGTGCATGGCCAGTTCGACGTCGGCCAGGGTGTGCACACCCTGCTGCAGCAGGTTGCGCGTGCCCGTGGCGTAACTGGAGATGGCCGCCAGCGGCTGGTTGAGCTCGTGGCTGAGCAGCGACGCCATCTCGCCCACCATGGCGAGGCGGGCCGTGGCCTGCAGGCGATCCTGGCTGGCGCGCGACAACTCCTCGATGCGGCGCTGCTCGCGGATGTCGAGGAAGGCACTCATCCAGCCGGTCTGCACACCATGGGCATTGATCAGCGGCGCCTCGATGATGAGCACGGGAAAACGCGTGCCGTCCTTGTGCATGAAGACCGACTCGAAGCCTTCGCGCGGCGGCACATTGCCGGCCAAGCGGATCTCCTGGCGCTTCTTGTACTCGTCCGCCAGCTCGGGAGGCCAATAGGGCGCATTGGCACTTTGCCCCATCAACTCCTCGGCGCTGAAGCCCACCATCTGGCAGAAGGCAGGGTTGACGTAGGTGATGCGCCCCTCCAGGTCGCGGGCGCGCAGCCCGGTGACCAGCGAGTCCTCCATGGCCTTGCGAAAGGCCAGCGCGTCGGCCAGGTCGTTCTCGGCCTTGAGCCGACGGCGCATGTCCTTGCCCAGCAGCAGCAGGATGGAAACCAGGGCGATCGACATGGCCGTGACCAGGGCCGTCAGCACATTGGGGAAGAGATCGGGCGCGCCACGCCAGCTGTCCATGCGCAGCACCAGGGTCGTGCCGGGCAGGTCCAGCAGGTGCTGGGCTGAAAACACGCGGCTGGTGCGGCGCGCCGTGCCGCGCATGGCCAGGCGGGTGCCGTCGCCTTCGGTGAAGGCAACCTCCTGGCTGCGCGTGAGCTGGCGCGCCAGATCGTCCAGCAGGTCCTGCAAGGAATAGGTGGCCACCAGGTAACCCATGACCACCCCGGCGCTGGCCAGCGGCAGGCACATCTCCATGACCTCGATGCCCAGGCCGTCGGTCAGGGGCACGAAATAGCTGGTGGAATAGGCCGGCCCGCTGATGCGGCGCGCGGCATTGCAGACCTGTGTCACCTCGGACTGCACGCTGTCGCGACCCAGTCGCTCGAACACCGGCGGGCGGTAGGGCGTGCCGGCCTGCGCCAGGATGCCGAACTGGCTGTCACGCCATTCGATGCGCAGCAACTCGCGTCGCTCGCGCAGCAAGGCCGTGGCCTCGCCGGTCCACGCCCCCGGCTTGGGATCGCCGAACTGCAGGGCCTGCAGGCTCTGCAGATTACGCGTCAGGCGCGAACGGATATCGCCCACCGCATCAGCGGCATCGCGCTCCAGCCGGCTCTGCACCTGGCTGGCCTCATATCGACCAGCCAGCCACACCAGCGTGACCAGCAGGGCCACCACCAGCGCCGCCAGCGCCGACCACAGCACACGGCGGCGCCAGCTGGCACGCCAGCGCTTGGACAGCAGGGGAAGGGCCAAGGTGTTCAAAGGACGCGATGCTCCAACGCCGGCAGTTGCTGACGGCACTGCTGCTGCAATGCCGCATCGAACTCGGCGAGCACTACGCCCTCGCCCTGCGGCTGCACGCCCAATACCCGCCCCCAGGGATCGACCAGCATGGAGTGCCCCCAGGTGCGTCGCCCGTTCTCATGCAGACCGCCTTGCGCCGCAGCCGCGACGAAGGCCAGGTTTTCGATGGCGCGTGCACGCAGCAGCAGCTCCCAGTGCGCCTGGCCGGTGGTGTGCGTGAAGGCGCTGGGCACCAGCAGCAGTTCGGCGCCGGCCCGGGCATGCGCCCGGTAGAGTTCGGGGAAGCGCAGGTCGTAGCAGACACTCAGGCCCACCCGCCAGCGGTGACCGTCGCGCGAAGGCAGCTCGAAGGTGACCGGCGTTCGCCCGGGGTGCAAGGTGCGCGCCTCGTCGTACCGTTCGCGCCCGTTGTCGAAACGGAACAGGTGGATCTTGTCGTAATGCGCCACCCGTTCTCCAGCAGGCGCATAAACCAGCGTGCTGTTGTAGGCGCGCGCGGAGCCGTCGCCCGCCGGCGCCCCGCCATCCAGCGGCAGGGTGCCGCCGACGACCCACAGGCCCAGTTCGCGCGCAGCTCGCGCCAGGAAGTCCTGGATCGGCCCCTGACCCAGGGTTTCGCGCAAGGCCAGCTTGTCGCTGTCCTGGCGTCCCAGCACGCAGAAGTATTCGGGCAGCACGGCCAGCTCGGCGCCCTGTCGCGCCGCGTCTTCGAGCAGGGCGCGTGCGCGCAACAGGTTGGCGTCGCGGTCGACACCTGAAACCATCTGGATGGCCGCGATCTTCATGGCGTGTTGCCCGTCGGGTTGCTGGCCGCTGGTGCCGGGGTTTCCACCTTGCTCATCTGCGGGTCGCTCCAGCTGCCGGTGATGCGGAACTCCTGCGTGGTCGCGGCGATCATCGGCCCGCGCAGCAAGACCTGGGCGAGGAAGGTGCCCAGACCAACCGCAGGGTTGATCCAGGTGGCGATCAGCGAAGCGGTACCGGCGTTGATCTCGGGCACCACCACGACGCGCAGGTCCTGCGTCTCGCGCGCCAGGTCGGCCTGGCCGTCCATGAGCACCGCGGCATTGACGCCCTTCATCTGCAGATTGTTGGTCTTGGCAATCCCCTGCTCGACCTGGACATCGCCGCGCACGAAATCAAAGGCAAAACCTTCGGTGAACACGTCACGGAAATCGAGCGTCAGGCGCCGCGGCAGGGACTGCAGGCTGAGCACACCCATGAGCTTGGCAATGCCGGGGTCCGCCTTGAGAAACTGGCCGGTCTCGACATTGACATTGAAGCTGCCGCCCAGGCTCGGATAGTCCAGGCCCATGGGCGAACCGATCCAGCTGGCCTGGCCCTCCATGCGGCCCTTGCCCGCGCGAATCAGGCCAGGCATGCCCAGACGGCTGAGCAGGCCGCCGGCATCGCTGATCTCGAGCCGGAAATTCATGGTGGTCCGGCGCCGCTCGTTGCGCGCGGCGCCGGCCCCTGCGCGCGGCACAGCCACCCGGCCTAGAGGCTCGCCGGCCTCCTGGTAAACGGCCCAGTTGCCGCTGGCTGCGAACTCGGCCTCCGGCATGCTGATATTGAGCTTGCTCAGGCGCCATTCACGCGCGCCCGCATCGCGCCGCGCCAGGCCGCGGTTGACGGCCTCGACCTCTACCCGGCCCAGGTTCTTGCCGCGCAGCTCCAGACTGTTGATCACCACGTCGAGCGCCGGAATGCTCACCGGCTGCTCGTCCAGCAGGTGCTCCACACCGCTGGCATTCTCCTGCGCCAGCACCAGGCGCGCCAGCCGCGCATAGACGCTGCCAGCCCCGACGTTGGTGGGCATGCGATATTCCAGATAACCGCTAAGTTCACGCGCGTCTAGGTTGACACGCCAGGTCTGGCCTTCGCGCGTGCCCCCCGCCACCAGCTGGCCGAACTTCTGACCTCCCGCCCGCAGGGTCGCGCCCTGCACCATGAGGCTGGTGGGCAAATAGTCCCTCAGCGCGGCTGGCACGGGCGGGCCGCCAGGAGGGGCCGCCGGCACGGCGCCAGCGGTGACGGGTGCCGCAGCCGCCTTGCGCCAGGCGTCGAGGTCCAGCTCATCGAACTGGACGCTGGCCACCACACCGGCATCGGGCATGGGCAGGCTCTCACCCGTCGCCAGACCGATACCCAGGGTGCCGCGCAAGACCTGCGTCGTGCCCCGGACATGTTCGCGTTCATACCGCAGCGCGACCAGACGCCCGAGATCGAAGCGCAACAGATCCCGTCGCGCGCCTTGCGCGGCGTCTCCCGCATCGACCCCCATCAAGGCGGCCTGCAGGCGCAGGGGCAGGGCCGCCTCGGCCGGCTTGGTCAGCGGCGCCGGCAAATTCAAGGCCAGGCCCTGCAAAGTGGAGTTGAGCTGGAACTCAGGCACGCCCTGGCGCAGACCGAGTTCGGCCGTGTAAGTGGTGCTGCCGCTCATCTGCTGTGCCAGGCGGGCCACGACGCCGAGCTGCGTTTCCTGCCGCAAGCCCTGGGCCGTCAGCGTGCCCTGCACACGCAGGCGAGCCGGGGCATCGGCGGGGGTCCCCGGCAGCCCCATGGTGCCCCCCTCGGCGCGCACGTCACCGCCCAGCAGCCGCGCCTGCACACCGGCCAGGGCAAAACCGCGCTCGCTGAAATGCAGCAGGCCGCGCGCCCGTGTCAGGCGCGGCAACTCGGGCGCGAGCTGCAGTTCGTTGCCAGCCAGCTTGATCTGCCCCTGCACGGTGGAACGCTCCAGGTGCAGCAGCGGCAGATCCAGCTTGAGTTGCACGTCGGCATTCCCGGCGGCCCGCGCCTGCCCCAGCAGGCCACCCAGCATCGCATCGAGCGGTGAACCGCTGATCAGGCTGCGCAGCGCGTCGTCAAGCGGCCCGGCCAGCTGCAGACTGGTCACCACCCGCGCGTCATGTCCCATGTCCGGAATGCGGGCTTCGCCCTGGCTGATGCGCAGCTGTGGCGCACCCTGGACCCGGGCGTTGATGTTGCGCAGCTGCAGGCTGGCATGGTCGATCAGCAGTTCACCGCGCAGGTCCGTCAGGGCCGGCCAAGGCAGCTGCTGCACAGGCTGCAGACTGGTCGGCACATAGACGAAGCGTGTGTCGAACACGCTGGCGGTGATACGGAACTCACCCTGCCCGGGCTGGCTGAAGGGGAAATCGCGCAGATCCCCCTTGACCTGGAACCGCGCCCCGCCGGCCCGGCCCTGCGGCAGGGCCTGGCGCAGGTAATCGCGCACGCCGGGATTGATGGCCTGCGGCAGATACCGGTGCAGGGAAGCGAGATCGGCCCGGCTCATGCTGCCTTGCAGCTCCAGCACCCCAGGCAGACGGGTGTCGGCCGCGGCACCGGTATGCCACTTGAGCTGGAACTCGCCCTGGGCATCGGCACTGGCAAAACGCGCATTGCTGATCTGCAGGCTGGTCTGCGCTCCCTGCAATTTCCACTGCAGCTCGGCGGCCAGCTGGTCCAGCGCGATGCGCGGCTGCTCGAACACCCCCGGCAACTCCAGATGCCCCTGCTGCACGACCACACTGGCTCGCCCGCCGTCCTGCGTCAGTTCGAAGTCGACGTTCAAGCCGCGTACACCGGGCGAGCCGATGGAAGAGGCGGGTTCCGTATCAGGCAGCCGCGGGTCCAGGTGTGGCCGCGCCGCCACCTCGAGTTTCTGCAGGCGGCCGCGCGCATCGAAGCGCGTGGGCGCCTCCCACGGCCCCTGCCAGCGGGCCTGCAGCTGCTCGATCAGGCCCTTGGGGCCATAGAGGAGCAGCATCTCGTGCATGCGCCGCTCCAGCGGCAGGCGCTGGGCCAGCTGGGCCAGGGTCGCCAGGTCCAGCCGGGTGGCCCGGATTTCACCGCCCGCCGCATTCGGCGTATCGCCGCCGTGGTGGCTGACGCGCACATCGCCCCCTGGCCAGTGCAGGCCGTCGACCGTATCGAACTTCAGACCCTGGGTGTAGGCCTCGAAGCCGTTCTCCAGCCGGCTACCGCCCAGCCGGCCGGTGAGGCGTGCCAAGTCCAGCGGCGGCAGCCCGGGGCCCAGCTTGAGACCGAGCTGCGACAGCGCCACGTCCGCCGTGACGCCGCTAACGCGGCCTGCGTCCACGTCGATCCAGGTGCGCACGGCACCACTGCCGCCGGCCACCTCCAGTTGCAGCGGCACATGGCGACGCAGCTGATCGATGTCGACCCGCTCGAACACGGCATAGAACTGGCCCTGCCAGCGCTGCCACTCGCCAGCCCGGGTGAAAAGCAGGGGCTGGCGAAAGCGCCCGCGCAAGCTGAAGCGCCCCCCCAGTTCAGGCGGTGGGGTGGCATCCAGCCGAAGTTCATGCAGGCGCGCTCCGTTGTGCATGCGCAGGTCGACCCCCTGCAGCTGCAACAGCGGCGCACCGCGAAGTTCGTCGCGCCACTGCACACGACCGCCGCGGATGATCCATTCGGTCTGCGAGAACACCCAGTCGGCCGCAAGGCCGTCGCCGTCCTGCTGCTGCGGGATCTCGATGCCTGCGACAAAGATGCGACCATCGGCGGCGCGCCGCACGTCCAGCTCGGGCCCCTCGATGGCCAATTGCTCGAACCCGAGGTTCCAGAGTGAACGCGGCGAAAGCGTGGCCGTCACGCGCGGCAGCTGCAATGCCACGCGCCCCTCGCGATCGAGCAACTGCACGTTGCTCAGCTCAAAGGAGGGAAACAGGCTGTCGGAATGCGCCACGATGGCGCCGATACGTACCGGAACGCCCAGGGCCTGGCTGGCCCGGGTTTCCATTTCCGGGCGCAGCTCGCCGATTCGCGGCACAATGACCAGATGCAGCGCCGCCCAGGCGGCGCCCAATACCAGCCAGGCCAAGACAACCAGCCACAGCAGCGCACGCGTCGAAATCGTCAGGACTTTGAGCGACAGGGATGGGCGGCGCGGCAGGGTAACCATTTTGCAGATCGAGAACTCGACAGGAATTATGACCCGCAACGATGCATGCGGCCCGGTGGCGGACGCGACCACCGCGCCGGCAATGTCCCAGGTCTGTGCCGACCACTCCCGTTTTGTCCAGCGCATACGGCGCCGCTATGCCACGCTGCTGGCGCAACTGCCCCCGGGCCGCCCTGACCCGCAGGCCATGCAGCAGCTTTATGCCCACCTGCGCAGCAACGGACACGATAGCGCCGCCGCCCTGCGCGTGCTGCGTCAACTGGTCATGGAACGCCTGGCCGTGCTCGACTGCGAACAGCAGGCCCCGCTGCGCGACGTCACCGCCAGCATGACCGAACTGGCCGAGTTCGCGCTTGACATCGCCTGCACCGAGGTCATGCAGACTCTGGACGAGAGCCACGGCATACCGCTGACCCCGGCGGGCAAGCGTGCCCTGTTCTGGGTCCTGGGCATGGGCAAGCTCGGCGCGCGCGAACTCAACGTCTCCAGCGACATCGACCTGATCTATATCTACGACCAGGACGGCGAGACCGCCGGCAACGCCGAGGGCCGCAACCGCATCTCCAACCACGAATACTTCGCCAAGGCGGTGCGCGCCATCTACAACCTGCTGGGCGACACGACGGAGCACGGCTTTGTGTTCCGCGTCGACCTGGCGCTGCGGCCCAACGGCAACTCAGGTCCGCCCGCCGTGTCGCTGGGTGCCTTGGAGGAATATTTCCAGGTGCAAGGCCGCGAGTGGGAGCGTTTTGCCTGGCTCAAGAGCCGCACAGTGGCGCCTCGGCGCCAGCTGCAGGACGGCTCGGTCATGCAGTTGCGCAACCTCGTCGTCCCCTTCGTCTTCCGTCGTTATCTGGACTACAACGTCTTCGACTCGCTGCGCGTGCTGCACCGGCAGATCCGCGAACACGCCGCCAGACGCAGCGCCGGCCACCCGGAGCGCAGCAACGACGTCAAGCTCTCACGCGGCGGCATTCGCGAGATCGAGTTCACCGTGCAGCTCTTGCAAGTGGTGCGCGGCGGCCAGTTCCCCGAACTGCGCACGCGCCCCACGCTCGACGCCCTGCAACGCCTGGTCAAGGCCGGTCTGATGCCGGCGGCCACGGCCGAAGCGTTGGCCCAGGCCTACGAGTTTCTGCGCCGGGTCGAGCACCGTATCCAGTACCTGGACGACCAGCAGACCCATGTGCTGCCCACCCGCGATGAAGATCTGGACTGGATCGCACGCAGCATGGGCTACCCCGATGCCTGCCGCTTCCTGACCCAGCTCGACGCCCACCGCGAGGTCGTCGCCCAGGAATTCGACATCCTGCTCGGCGGCTCCGGCCAGAAGGAATGCAAGGGCTGCAACAACGGCAATGGCAAGAACGGAAGCACGGGTACCGCCTCGCCGGACTTCGACAGCCTGATCGAACAGTTGCCGCCGCTGTTCCGCGAACGGGTCAGCGCCTGGCGCACGCATCCGCGCGTGCTCGCCTTGCGCGAGGAATCCCGCGCCCGCCTCATCCGGCTGGTGGCGCGCACGGCCGAGTGGCTGCGTGAGGGCCGCGCCAGCGACGTCGCCGCCAGTCGCCTGGTGGACTGGATGGAGCCGCTGCTGCGCCGCGAAAGCTACCTGGCCATGCTGCTGGAGCGACCTGCGGTGCACGAGCGCCTGCTGCGTCTGCTCGGTGCAGCGCGCTGGCCGGCGCGTTACCTGCTCCAGCATCCTGGCGTGATCGACGAGCTGGCCAGCCGCACCATGATGGACGAGCGCTTCGACCCGAACGCCTTCGAAGCCGAACTCGATGCCCGCCAGAAAGCCCTGCAGGCTTCTGGCGATGACGACGAGGAGTCGCTGCTCAACCTGCTGCGCCGTGCCCACCACGCCGAGGTGTTTCGCACCCTGGCGCGCGACGTCGAGAGCGCGCTGACGGTGGAGCAGGTGGCGGACGACCTCTCCGCCCTGGCCGATGCCATGTTGCGCATCACCACCCGCTGGTGCTGGGCGCGCCTGAAGAAGAAACACCGCGAGGAACCGCAGTTCGCCATCATCGGCTATGGCAAGCTGGGCGGCAAGGAGCTGGGTTACGGCAGCGACCTGGACATCGTCTTTGTCTATGAGGACGAGCATGAAGATGCGCCCGAGGTCTACGCCCTGCTGGTGCGCAAGCTGATCAACTGGCTGACCGTCAAGACCGGTGAAGGCGACCTCTACGAGATCGATACCGCACTGCGTCCGAACGGCAACTCGGGCCTGCTGATCACCACTTTCGAGGCCTACGCCAATTACCAGCAGCAGCGCGGCAGCAATACCGCCTGGACCTGGGAGCATCAGGCCATGACGCGCGCGCGCTTCGTGTTGGGCAGCGCCGCACTGCAGCAGCGTTTCGACACCGTGCGCCAGGCCGTGATCGCCGCGCCGCGTGACGCGCAGGCCTTGCGCCTGGAAATCGTCGCCATGCGCGAGAAGGTGCGCCAGGCGCACCCGGTGCACGGGGAGCAATTTGACGTCAAGCACAGCCCGGGGGGGATGGTCGATGCCGAGTTCGCTGTGCAGTATCTGGTGCTGTCACAGTCGGCGGGCCACCCCGAGCTGGTCGCCAATGTCGGCAATATCGCCCTGCTGCGCGCCGCCGAAGCGGCTGGCCTGCTGCCCACCGGGGTCGGCAGCGCAGCCGCCGACGCCTATCGCGAACTGCGGCGCGTTCAGCACCGCGCGCGCCTCAACGAAGAGCCCACCCAGGTCCCGACCGAGGCCATGACCGGCGAACGCGCGGCGGTGCTGGCGCTGTGGAAGGCCGTGTTCGACCGCTCCTGAACGCCCGGCTCAGGGCGTGCTGCGGATCTTGCGCACCAGTAGGGTGGTGGAATAGCCGTCGACAAAAGGCAGCGCCAGGGCTCGCCCCCCCCAGGATTCGACCAGGGCCGTCTCAGGCAGCTTGCGCATGTCGTAATCGCCGCCCTTGACCAGGATGTCGGGACGAATTTCTGCGATCAGCGCCTGCGGCGTATCCTCGTCGAACCAGGTCACCAGATCGACCGCACCCAGGGCCGCCATCATCGCGGCGCGGTCCTGCTCATTGTTCAGGGGCCGCTCCGGCCCCTTGCCCAGGCGGCGCGCGGACGCGTCGGTGTTGAGGGCCACGACCAGGCTGGCCCCCAGGGCCCGGGCCTGCGCCAGATAGATGGCGTGTCCCCGGTGCATGACGTCGAAGACGCCGTTGGTGAAGACCAGCGGCCGGGGCAGGGCCGCCAGCCGGATGCCGAGTTCGGCACGCGCACAGAGCTTGCCGAGAAAGGCCGGCAGCGGAAACGGGGCGGAGGCTTGCGTCATGGCCCGCATCCTAGCAGCCGGGCCCCAACGGCTGCGCCAACCTGCTGCAATCCTTGGAAACGGTGGCAAATTACCCCTCAATCCAGTCCCTTCACCAGACCTGCACGGGCATAATTGTTCAGCCCATGTCCAACAAACTCGTCTCGGTCAGCCTGGATTCGCTTCGGATCGGTGAGCCTCTGCCTTTTCCGCTGATGGATGCCGAAGGAACACTGCTGGCCAACAAGGGCTATGTGATCGCGTCGCGCAGCGAGTTGCAGTCGCTCGTGGGCCGCGGCGTCACGCTCTACATCGATGTCGCTGACTCCGAGGCCCACCACCGTGCCTACGTGGGCATGCTGCACGACCTGGTGCGCAAGGAAAAGACCCTGGGGCAGATTGCCGGCGTCCAGGTGTCGCGTGCCGAAGTTGATGCCAGCCGCAATGAGCCGGACCTGTCCGACGGCCCGCCTGACTGGCTGGACTACCAGGTGCAGGCCAACAGCATCCTGCGCGACTGCGGCTCGCCGCAATTCCTGCAGCGCCTGGTGCGCCTGCAAAAACAATTGCGCCAGCACTCGATCGGCAATCCGGACGGCGCCTTGTTCGCCCTGTTCCACCTCTCGGCCAGCGAGATCAGGATGTACAGCGCCACCCATGCCATGCTGGTCAGTGTGATGTGCGGCCTGGCGGCGCGCGAGGTGCTCAACTGGCCGGCGGAGAAAGAGCAGGTCATGTGCCTGGCAGCGCTGACCATGAACCTCGGCATGACCGACCTGCAGGACAAGCTGGCCCAGCAGTTGACACCGCCCACCTTGGAGCAGCGTCAGCAGATCGACCAGCACGCCCTGCGCTCGGTAGCCCTGCTGCAGAAGATCGGGGTCGACGATGCGGTCTGGCTGGAGGCCGTGCGCCATCACCACAGCGTGCCCCCCGGGCCGCTGTCCGCCAAGACCGAGGGTCAGCGCATGGCCCGCCTGATCCAGCGCGCCGACATGTTCGGCGCACGGCTGGCGCCACGCGCTTCGCGCACGCCCACCGCACCGGCAGCGGCCATGCAGGCCAGCTATTTCGACGAAAACCGGCAGGTGGACGAAGCCGGCGCCGCCCTGATCAAGGCGGTCGGCATCTATTCGCCGGGCTCCTTCGTGCGGCTCAACACCGATGAGGTGGCCGCCGTGATCCGGCGCGGTGCGAACACCACCACGCCCCGGGTGGCGGTACTGATCAACCGCGAAGGCATGCCGGTGGCCGAGCCGGTGATACGCGACACGTCCCTGCGCGACTACCGCATCGTGGCCAGCGTGCCGCACCGCGAGGTCAAGGTCCAGCTCAACCTCCAGCGCATGCTGGCGCTGACCACCGCAGGCGGCTCAGACCGCGCCTGAAGCCGGTACCGGTGCCAGCGACGCCATCTGCTCCTTGCGGAAACGGTTGAGTTCCTGCACCGACTGGAAGCTGCGCCCGAACAGCAGGCTGAGGTTGTGCAGGATGCGTTCGACCACCTTGCTCTCCCAGGCGGCGTCGAAATTGATCTGCTTGTCCAGCCAGTGCTCCAGCCATGCAGGATCCGGCAGGCGGCTCTGGATGGTGTCGTTCGGGAACAGGGCCTTGCTCACATGCAGATTGGTCGGGTGCAGGGCCTGGGCCGTGCGCCGGGCACTGGCCATGAGCACACCGACCTTCGCAAAGGCGGTCTTGGCCTCGGCACCAAAGCGCCCGATGGCGCGCTTCATGTAGCGCAGATAGGCGCCCCCATGGCGGGCCTCGTCCTGGCTGAGCGTGGCATAGATGTGCTTGATCACCGGCTCGGTGTGCCACTCGGCCGCGCGGCGGTACCAGTGGTTGAGGCGGATCTCGCCGCAGAAATGCAGCATCAGCGTCTCCAGCGCCGGGGCGGGATCGAACTCGAAACGGATGTCGTGCAGCTCCTGCTCGGTGGGTACCAGCTCGGGGCGGAAACGGCGCAGGTATTCCATCAGCACCAGCGAGTGCTTCTGCTCCTCGAAGAACCAGATCGACATGAAGGCGGAAAAATCGCTGTCGTCGCGGTTGTCGCGCAAGAACATCTCGGTGGCCGGCAGGGCAGCCCACTCGGTGATGGCGTTCATCTTGATGGTCTGGGCCTGCTCATCGCTGAGCTGGGCGGCGTCAAAGGCGTCCCACGGGATGTCCTTCTCCATGTCCCAGCGCACGGCTTCAAGCTGCTTGAACAGTTCAGGGTAAAGCATGGCGTTCCTTCACGGTGCAAGGATTCTAGGTCGACGCGATGACAAACGCCTGACAGGTCGGCGTTTCCGCACGCCGCCCGGGGGAATCGGTGCTGCCCTACCTCAGTGCGGCAAGGTGTCGGCAAAGCTGTGGCGCTGCATCAGCTTGTCCTGCAGGCGCACCAGACTGGGGTGCGCATCGCGCCAGCCGATCTGGGGAAAACGGAAATCGAGGTAGCCCAGGGCGGAGCCCACGGCCACGTCGGCCAGGCTGAAATGGGTACCGGCGCAGAAGGGTTTGTCGCCCAGGCCACGGCTCATGGCCTCCAGGCTCGCATTGATCTTGCCGAGCTGGCGGTCGATCCAGGCCGGGCTGCGCTGGGCGTCGGTCCGCTGGGGCCACACGGCCTCCATGCGTGCCAGCAGGGCGGCGTCCATGACACCGTCGGCCAGGGCCTCCCAGGTCTTGACCTCGGCGCGTTCGCGGCCGACCGGCGGGATCAGCTTGCCCACCGGCGACAGGGTGTCCAGGTACTCGACAATCACGCGCGAATCAAACAGGGCTTCGCCGCCCTCCATGATCAGGCAGGGGATCTTGCCCAGCGGGTTGGCGTCCACGATGCGGGTCTGCTCCGACCACACATCCTCCAGCACGAAGGCGTATTCCAGTTTTTTCTCGGCCATCACGACGCGCACCTTGCGCACGTAGGGGCTGGTATGGGAACCGATCAGTTTCATGGGTCTTTTCGTAGTCCAGGGGGCGGATTCTAGCGATTCAGGCCCGCCCTGTGCTTTTCCTGGGCCCCGCGCGGCCGTCAAACTACAATCCGGGCATGACTTTCTCCACGATTTCAGCGCTGTCCCCGCTGGACGGGCGCTATGCCGCCAAGCTCGCCACCTTGCGCCCGCTGATGAGCGAACAAGGCTACATGCACCGCCGCGTCCAGGTCGAAGTGGCCTGGTTCATCGCCCTGAGCGACGCCGGTTTCAAGGAATTCCCGCCACTGTCGCCCGGCGCGCGCACCTACCTGCTCAACCTGGTGAAGAATTTCTCCGAGGCCGATGGTCACGCCATCAAGGACATCGAGAAAACCACCAACCACGACGTCAAGGCGGTCGAATACTGGATCAAGTCGCGCTTCGAAGCCCGGCCCGAACTGGAAAAGTCCAGCGAGTTCGTGCACTTTGCCTGCACCAGCGAAGATATCAACAACACCAGCCACGCCCTGCAGTTGCGTAGCGCACGCGACACCGTGGTGCTGCCGGCGCTGGACAAGTTGCTGCTCAAGCTGCGCGACATGGCCCAGGCTTATGCCGAGGTGCCCATGCTCAGCCGCACCCACGGCCAAACCGCCAGCCCCACGACCGTCGGCAAGGAAATCGCCAATGTCGTGGTGCGCCTGCAGGCCGCCTGCGAGCGTATTGCCGCCGTGAAGATCCTGGGCAAGATGAACGGCGCCGTCGGCAACTACAACGCGCACCTGGCCGCCTGGCCTGATTTCGACTGGGAAGCGTTTGCGCGAAAAGTGGTGGAAACGCCTGAACCCCTGGGCCTGGGCCTGAGCTTCCAGCCCTACAGCATCCAGATTGAGCCGCACGACTACATGGCTGAGTTGTACGATGCCCTCGCGCGGGCCAACACCATCCTCATCGACTTCTCGCGCGACATTTGGGGTTATGTTTCGCTGGGCTACTTCAAGCAACGCCTCAAGGCCGGCGAGATCGGGTCTTCGACCATGCCGCACAAGGTCAACCCCATCGACTTCGAGAACGCCGAAGGCAATCTGGGCCTGGCCAACGCCCTGCTGCGCCATCTGAGCGAGAAGCTGCCGATCAGCCGCTGGCAGCGGGACCTGACCGATTCCACCGTGCTGCGCAATATGGGCGTGGCCGTCGGCTACGCCGTGCTGGCCTACCAATCCCTGTCGGCCGGCCTGGGCAAACTCGAACTCAACAGCGAGGCGCTCGCCGCCGACCTGGACGCCTCCTGGGAAGTGCTGGCTGAGCCGATCCAGACCGTGATGCGCCGCTACGGCGTGCAAGGCGCCTACGAGAAGCTCAAGGAGGTCACGCGTGGCCAGACGGTCACACCCGAAGACCTGCACAAGCTGATCCGCAGCCTGGAGATACCTGACGCCGACAAGCAGCGCCTGCTGGCCATGACGCCGGGCAGCTACACCGGCAAGGCAGCCGAACTGGCACGCCGGGTCTGATGGCCATCAAATCCACGGTCTTCAAGGCCAGTCTGCAGATTGCGGACATCGACCACGGCTATTACGCCGACCATGCGCTGACGCTGGCCCGACATCCAAGCGAAACCGACGAGCGCATGATGGTGCGGCTGGTCGCGCTGGCCCTGCAGGCCCACCGGTTGCAGACAGTATGCGGGGGCGACGGCACGCTCGCCTTTGGCGCCGGCCTGTCGGATCCCGACGAACCCGATGTCTGGTTGCGCGACTACACCGGCCAGACGCGCCTGTGGATCGAGGTCGGCCAGCCCGAGGACAAGCCCCTGGCCAAGGCCTGCAGCAAATCGGATGCCGTGGTGGTCTATTGTTTTGCCCACGCCGCAGAGGTCTGGTGGCGCGGAATCGAGAACAAGCTCACGCGGCTGGACAAGCTGCAGGTCTGGCGCGTGCCGACCGAAGCGTCCCAGGCCCTGGCCGCGATGGCCGAGCGCAGCATGCAACTGCAGGCCACGATCCAGGAAGGCGCGTTGATGCTGGGCAACAGCCGGCATCAGGTGACCATCGAGGCACAGCGCTGGAAATAAGCTGTACGAGGCCTCAGGCTTCCACCGGCGTCTCCACCTGGCCCTCGGCCGCCCGTTCGGCATACCGGTTGAAACGCCAGGCGCCGCCATGCAGCGAGATGCGGCGCCAGGTCTGCCGCTTTTGTGCCGGTCGCATCTCGGTCCACAGCTGCACTTCGTCGAAGGTCCGGCCGCAGCCCTTGCATTCGGGATCCCCCTGGCTGGTGGAACAGATCGCAATGCAGGGCGTATCAGGCGTGCTCTCGTACCAGCTCATCCAGGCCTGCAGCGCCGGCGCCGGCATGCTGAACTCGTCGGCTTCCTGCTCCCGATAAAAGACCATCAGGGCGTAGACCTCGGCCAGGGCGCGTACCGGCCTCGCCAGCGTGATGCCATCGGGCGAGGGTTCACGGTCGCGCCAGTAGTTGATGGCCGCTTCGATATCGGTGATGTGGATGCCTGCCATGGTTGCTTCTCAGGGGAGCCGGATCATAGCGCCTGGCCGGCCTCATGTTCGTTGTTTTGCTGACCCGCCTCAAAACCATACATCTTGCATGGTTGATGCCATCCGTGTTTCAATCAGCGCCACGAAGGGGAGTAGCTCCCATTTGTTGCGGCACAGGGAGGTGGTCAAAAAGACCATCGTTGCAACAGATATCAGCAAGTCGTCATTACGAAGCATGACTTCCGGCTTGTTGGGCAAAAATCTGCATGACACCATGCCGAGCAAGACCTTCGATTGGAGCCTGTTTCAGGTTTCGTCGAAGTGCGTCTTGGTCCTTCTCGGCCCTAAGACTCCGTTGACGTCGCCTGTTCCAGGTTGTTGATCGAAACAACTCGGAGCTTAGTCATGGAGTTTTTATCCGCCGCGTGGTGGTCGGCGCTGCTGGCCATCATCCTCATCGACCTCGTCCTCGCAGGCGACAACGCGATCGTGATCGCGCTGGCCGCCCGCAGCCTGCCTCCAGATTTGCAAAGGAAAGCCATCGTCTGGGGCACCGTCGGCGCCATCGTCGTGCGCTCTGTCATGACCATCGGGGTGGTCTGGCTGCTCAAGGTCCCGGGGTTGATGCTCGTCGGTGGGCTCGGTCTGGTCTGGATCGCCTACAAGCTGCTGGCCGACCAGGAAGGTGGCGAGCAGCATGGCGTGGGCGCCCAGACCTTCTGGGGGGCCATGAAGACCATCGTGGTCGCTGATGCCCTGATGGGCGTGGACAACGTGCTCGGCGTCGCCGGTGCCGCCCATGGCGCCTTCGATCTCGTGGTGCTGGGCCTGCTCATCAGCGTGCCGATCGTCGTGTTCGGCAGCTCTGTCGTGCTCAAGCTCGTGCAGCGCTTCCCCATCATCATCCAGCTCGGCGCTGCCGTGCTGGCCTTCACGGCCGCCAAGATGATTGTCAACGAGCCGCTGCTTGATGAGGTGTTTGACCCGCACACTGCCGCGCGCTGGGCCGCTTACACGTTCGCTGTCGTAGGCGTACTCGCTGCCGGCTGGTGGAATGCGCGCCGCCAGAACCAAAGTCATCACTCTGGCCAGGCGGCCTGAGTCCGACAACCCTGTTCCCCCCGTCCCTTAATCAACAAGGAGTAGATCATGGACAAAATCATTGTGTATGTGGACGATGTCGAGTACGCACAGCATCAGCTGGTGCCGATGGAAGGCAAGTTGCCTGGTCAACAGCAGGCGACTCACTGGATCGTGGTCGCCTGCCCGCCGCGGATGACCCGTCATATCAGCAAGTGGGTCAATCACACGGCGCGCGAAAACTGGCGCAACAAATGGGCGGAAAAGCTGTTCTCCCAGATCACGCCGGATCTGCAGGCACAGGGCCACAAGGTCACGCCGGTTCTGTCGCGCGGCCCCTTGGTCGAAATGACCCGCGAGCTGCTGGAAAAGCATGGCACCGCGCGCGTCCTCGACGCACGCCGCCCGAAGTTTGGCCAGGATATGGCGCCGGTCACACCGGACCAGCCCGCCACCCAGGAGGCACGTTGGGCCGTCCCAGGGGCGGTAGCCGGCATGGGCGCTTTCCTGGTTCTGGCCAGCGAATAGCACCAGCGAAGGACTTCATGCGCGGGTGCTATGCTTGCCCGCCATGAAACTCCTGATCAAGTGGCTACTGAGCGCGACCGCCTTGCTGGCGGTCGCGCATCTTTACAGTGGCGTCGAACTCCAAAGCTTCACCGCCGCGCTGCTGGCGGCCTTCGTCATCGGCTTGTTCAACATCTTCCTGAGACCCATCCTCGTCCTGCTGACACTTCCTGTCACGCTGATCACGCTCGGCCTGTTTCTCTTTGTCATCAATGCGCTGCTGTTCTGGGCTGCGGCGATTGTGCTGGACGATTTTCAGGTGCGCGACTTCGCAGCCGCCCTGCTGGGTTCGCTGCTGTACTCGATGTTCAGCCTCGTGATCGACTCAGCGCTCGAGCGCCTGTTCCCGCAAAAGTAGATCGATCTGCCGGCTACGTGTGTCGATGATCGACGCCTCGACGTGATCCACGTTGGGGCCCTGTCGTGCCAGCTCTTGCGCCGCGCGCAGGCGGTCGCGGGCTGCGGCATAGTCCAGGCGGGCAGCATGCACCTCGGCCTCGGCCCGCACGGCCCGCAAGGTCTGGCCCTGGGCAGCATAGGCCTGCGACAACAGCTGCCAGGCTTGGGCATCCCGTGGCCGGCTGGCCAGCCAGACCTGAAGCGGCTCGGCCGCTTCGCTCGGCTGCCCGCTCTGCGTCCGGGCGCGGGCCCGCAGGAACAGCAGGGGTCGGGTCATGGCACCGCCGGCACCGGGCGCAGCCCCTGCCAGGAAAGTGCTCGCGCGACGCGGATCCCCGGCTGCCAGAGCGATCTCGGCACCCAGCAGGCGTGCCTGGTAGGCCGCGCGCGCATCATCGCGCACCGTGCCCTGCAAACGCTCCTGCAAACGCAGTGCCTGCTCAAATTCGCGCAGGCCCAACGCACCCAGAGCCGCCGCATAAAGCACGCCGGCCTGCTCAGCCGGCGACATCGCCGCGGTTTCGCCCTGCGCCCGCAGCAGCGCAGCGCGCAGGCTGTCGACCTCCGGATTTGCCAACATGCGCGCTCGCGCCGGCAGCATGGCATGTGTCATCGTGAGTTGAAGTGCGGTGGCATGCGTCTGGAGCTGCTGTCGTGCCTGCATGTCGGCAATGCGCTCCGTGGTCAGCGGGTGGCTGCGCAAGTAGGGAAAGGCTCCCGTGTCGTTGAAACGGTTGGCTTGCTGCAGTTTTTCGAACATGCCGACGAAGCCCCGGGCATCGAAGCCGGCCTGCGTCATGACGCCATAACCCACGCGATCGGCTTCGCGCTCCATGTCACGTGAAAAATTGAGCTGCCCCTGCACGGCGGCCGCCTGTCCGCCCACGATCATGGCGCCAGCCGCACCGGGATTGCTGGCCGCGGCAAGCGCGCCCAGGATCATGGCGCCAAGCAGCCAGGGCGCCTGATTGCTCTGGCGGCTGATGATGCGCACGATGTGGCGTTGCGTCACGTGGCTGAGTTCGTGCGCCAGCACTGAGGCCAGTTCATCTTCGCTGCTCACCACGGCGATCAGGCCCAGATGCACCCCCATATAGCCACCAGGCAATGCAAAGGCGTTGACGCTGCGGTCCCGCCCCAGGACGACATCCCAGGCAAAACGCTCCTCCAGTTCCGGCTGCAACTCACCGCGCTGGCGCGCCCCGTCCATCAGGCGTTGCCAGATACCCTGGACGTATTCGCCCAGGATGGCATCGTCCAGGTAATCGGGGTCACGGTAGAGTTCCCGGGCGATCCGGTCGCCCAGTCGGCGTTCGGCGCTGCTGCTCATCTCCACCCCGTCGCCAAGTGCGGGCAAGGAGGTCTGCGCTGCGACCGGTGCCAGGCCTTGGAGGAGCACCAGCAGCCCGACCAGAAACTTCCGCACGGTACGGGGACGGAAAATCGGGGCTCTTTTCAAAACGAATCCAGCGCTACAAAACCGCGCAAGTCGGCGCTCTGCGCATCGAGCAGCACAGTCCAGAAGGACTTGCGGGCCACCATGGGCAGATACACCAGTTCCCCCGCACTCTTGCCCGTTTGCGCCACGCCCGCATGGATCGCCGCTGCCTGCTGCGGAAAGCGTGCACTCAGCTCAGTCACGGGTTTGGCAGCTGCCAGGATGCGTACACGCGCCTGCGGATAGGCCTGCCAGAGATCGGGGCGCGCGCTCAGCGGTAGGCCCTGCAAGGCCATCAGGGTGGCCGTGGTCTCTTCGTTGACATCGCGAAAGGGCCGCAGCGCCAGAATGGTGGGCCCGGTCAGTGGCATCCCGCGCACATCTCCCGGCGCCTGGCCCAACAGCTCCTCGGGCACCTCGATGGCATGCACCACGCGAAAGCGGTCGTATTCGAACACCAGATGCACCGGTCGGGCCACGAAAACCGTCCACAAACCGTAACCCAGCGCCGCCAGCTGGATCAAACCCACCACGGTCAGATCCCGCACCAGTTCGCTGCGGGGCTTGCTGCGGTTGAAGACAGTCAAGGTGATCAGGGGACCCAGAATGACGTCAACCATGATCACGATCAGGAACAGCTCGCGCCCCCCCGAGGTATCGCGGTAGGGGTAGGGATACCAGAGCCCGAACACCAGCAATGCCGCCAGGGTCGCAATGATCAGGCTGAGGCCCAGGTGGATAACGCTGGCTTTGAGTCGGTCTTGCCAGTGGAATGCTCTCGTCTGCGTCATGGCCGTATGATGCTTGAGTTGTGTAGAGGTTTCGTAAACCCGGGATTTTCCATGAGTTCTCTGACCCATTTTGATGCCCAAGGCCAGGCCCATATGGTGGATGTGGCCGCCAAGGCCAGCACCCACCGCATCGCGGTGGCCACCGGCAGGATCGAGATGTTACCGGCCACCCTGGCAATTATCGAGTCCGGCACCGCCAAAAAGGGGGATGTGCTGGGGATCGCCCGCATTGCGGGCATCCAGGCTACCAAGAAGACCAGCGATCTGATTCCCTTGTGTCACCCCTTGGCACTCACGCGTGTCGCCCTCGATTTCTCGCTACACCCCGCTGGCGCTGACACACCGGCCCACGTGGTCTGTACGGCCACCGTGGAAACCGTAGGACCGACCGGGGTTGAAATGGAAGCCCTGACGGCCGTGCAGGTCGCGCTGCTGACGATCTATGACATGTGCAAGGCGGTTGACCGTGGCATGACCATGACCGGTGTCCATCTTCTGGAAAAGCATGGCGGAAAGTCCGGCAGGTATCTGGCTTCCTGAAGATTTGCTACTGAGGCGTTACCGGCTTTAGCTGTTTCTCCGCCCAACGCGCATGCTCTTTCGGGAAGGCTGCTTTGTAGCGCACCAGATAGAAGCGCACCGCATCGTCTTGTCCCAAAAGGACCGCACACTCGATCAGTTTCTCGATCACGCGTGCTTCGGGTGAATAGTGCAACACCCGCTCCCCCATTTCGTACAGGTACGCTGCATTCTCTGGGGTCAGCGGCGTTATGGTGAACTCTGCAAACTGGACCTGATCCTGAAACAGCCACGTCCCCCGTATCTTCTCTAACGTGTTGTCGCGGTAAGCTGCCGCTCTGAAATCCGGCGGGTAGAAGATCTGGCTGACGCGGTAGTAGTCCCAGGCCGAGTAACCCAGCCCCGCCAGAGCGATTGCTGCCAAGACCCATTCCCGCTTCCTGCGGGCAAACTGAGCCGTCATCACAGACGGCGACCCGGTTTGCCTGACCAGGACCCAGACGCAGAGCAGCGCCGCGAGCTGAAATGGGCCAAACCAAAGCGGGTATTCCAGCATGCTGTGCAGAAGGATCAGGCCGAGCACGCACCACGCCACTTGTCGGTCGGCATCCGTTTCTCGCCAAGGGCGCGCGCGCCAGCCCAGCCACAGTATCAGTCCACAAAGCAGCAAGGCTGCCGGCACGCCCAATTCCACACCAAGATGCAGCGGCAGGTTGTGCGCGTTATCGAGAATTTCGCAGAAGCGAACGCCTGGATAGAGCGTGATGAAATGTGCATAGTCCAGTTCACCCCAGCCCCAACCGGTCCACGGCCTGGCAGCGATCAGGTGCGTCACGTTGTCCCAGAGGGCGAGCCGGCTGGCACACGGATCTTCTGCCGCTCGCAAGCGCGACCACACCCCCAGGGTAGATGCATCATTGCCTGCAAATGGTGGCAGCTGCATGCTTGTGACCACATACGCGAGCAATCCACCAATCAGCAGCCGACGTTGGTCTGCTTGGCGCCACAGCCCCCAGACTGCGGCCATCCCGGCCAGCATGATCAACTGCAGCAGGCCGGTACGCGACGCGGATGTTGCATTGGCTGCAGCCAGAACAAGCGCCATTCCGAACAGCCCCGTCTTCAGCATGCTGTTCGCTGGATTTGCCTTCGCCGACATCACGATCGCCGCGGCCAACCCCATATTGGTCAGCGTGGCAAACTGGTTCTTCTGGCGCAAATTGCCATACGCCTCTCCTGCCGGAGCGTAGGCGAGCCACGGACCGAGGCCATGTGCCCATCCGGAATACTGGAGCAAGCCGATGACGGCGCTCAGAGCGGCGGCCAGCAACCAGCCCGTGAAGATGACGTTCGCCGAAAGCTGACGTCTGCCCAGCCACAGCAGAACGCCAGAGCCGAAGGTCACCTGCCACGACAAAACGCTAGGCGACGGACCGAACGTCCAGGGATTGAGCCACGGTAGCGCCAGAAGCAAAACCAGCGCGCTGTCTCGGTATCCCATACTCACTCTGGCAACTTCAGTTCTTTCAGCTGCGGGTACTGATTGTTTTGTTGTTCCAGGATCAGCTGTCTGGTTTGCCTGTAGCTGATTTCGCCGTAGTGGGCCCGGAGGGATTTCATCTCTACTTGGGCCTGCTCAACCTGCCCGTTCAATGCAAGTGCCACTGCGTAGCGCATTTGCAGGATCGCCCAGTTGTAGTTTCTGTTGAGCGTTCTCATGCTCTCCAGCTCTGCGCTGGACATCCCTGGGCGGGGATTGACCCGTCCCAGTGTCAGAACGGCACCCAGCTGGTTGAGTATCCACAGATCTGGTGCTTCATAATTTTCCGGTGTGCGACCGACGCTTCGCATCTCAAAGCGCATGACCCGGTAGTCTTCCTCCACCTGCACATACTCGTATCCAACTCGCGCGGACAAACCAGCAAACACCAGAACCAGCGTGATCCCTATCCACCTTGCTGGCAAGCGATCGATAATCCACGCACTTGATTTCTCGGCACTTTGCCTGATGCTCATTGAACCGAACAGGAACGCGACCGTGAAGAGAAAATAGGCATACGCGAACGGGAATTCAACCAGGCTGTGAACCAGAACCGGTAGTGTCGCTGCCAACAGCAGCAGTTGGCGCGGGTCATTGATGCGGTACGCGGCGCGTAGCAGCCACCAGGCCATGGTTGCCATCAACAGAATCGCCAGCGGTATACCCAGCCACAACATGAGATCCAGCGCAAGGCTATGTGCGTAGTCGGTGAGCAAGCCGTTGCTGATGTAAGCCGTACCTGCCTTGTGGCCCGCCACCGTTTGCCCCCAACCGTAACCCCACCACGGCGACTGCTCAATGCCGGCCAGGATCTGGCGCCATAAGACCACGCGGGCGCTGTCCTGCGTCAAGCTAGCAACCGCCCGCGACTCCCCTGTTGCCAATAACGTGACGTTTGCAGGCTTCCAGGCTATCCACATGCCCAGCAGCATGGCCCACCAGCCCAGCATGGCTCGCGCCCCCCCGATCCTCCAGGATTTCTTGCCGCGCCACAGAAGAAAGAGGCCCAGCAAGGCTGCGGACAGCCAGCCGGCGCGGGATTGCGCCATGGTCAGCCCGAAGGACAGCCAAGCGACCAAAGCCCAGGTTTGCCAGCCCCTCAGGTAGTGTTGCTGGTAGAGCCAGACGCTCATCACCAGCCCCATCAGGAGCAGGGTGGCCAAGTGGTTGGACTGGGCCAGATTGCCGTTGGGACGCCCGCCCTGAGGGCGCTCCACGATCAGATTGGCGTAACCCGCCTCCAGATCGAGCCACTGCAAGGCCGCGATATAGACTGAGATAACAGCGGCGACGACCAGCAAACCCGCCAGCCAGCTCAATACCTTGTCACCGGCGGTGGATTCATCCGCAAGGTTACTACCCAGCAACCAGGCCAAGGTGAATCCACAGAGATAGAGGCTGTTCATGACGGCCCCACCAGAGTAGGCGATTTGCCCCGCCGCCCATTGCAGCCAGATCACCCCGACCAGTGCCATGGGCAGCAGGACGGCCCGGTCCAGCGCCAAAGTCTGTTTTCGGGACGCCCAGGCCAGACTCACCACCACCAAGGACAGAAACGTCAGGGCTTCGCTGTGAAAGCTTAGCCACGGCGGGTAATGGTTGGGCGTCAACCAAGCCCCTAGATAGGCCAAAAGACCCAACGCCAAAACAAGCGTGGGCCATGAAAAACGCCCCTCGCGGGGCGTTTTATTTGTGACGCTTGCGCTAGGCAAGATCAACCGCGGCAGGAGCCGGGCAGGAAATTGGGCTTGACGTTCGTGCCATCACCCGTGGCACCACAACGCCAGCCGAAGACCGGCGTGCCCAGATCGGCAGCCACCAACGGCACAGCCGCGCTTTTCATCGGCACCAGGGTCACATCACCCTGAGCACCCTCCACCAAGGAGGTAACCGTGATCTTGCCATTGATATCGGTGTAGATGGAAGCCACGTACTTGCTGGGCTGAGCGGTATTGGTCGACACGTTCGGGCCGGCCTCGCAACCCCAGTTGTTAGCGGCGGTGGACATGGTGGCGGACTGGTACATCTCGGTGATGGTGGTACGGCAGGCAGAAGCCGCCAGAATCACTTCGGACATCTTGGCACGCTTGGTGTAGTCCTGATAGGCCGGCAGGGCGACGGCGGCCAGAATGCCGATGATCGCAACCACGATCATCAGTTCGATCAGGGTGAAACCCTTTTGCAGAGTACGCATGAATAGCTCCTTGGTTAAAGAAATGGATACAGCGGTGCTGTATGGTACCTAACCAGCAGTTTCCGTGCCAGCCCGGAACTGTGAACTAATTCGTTGCTTTGCGGCAAAGTCCATGAATCAAGGCCCATTCCAAGCCCATCTCTGTTCAATTTTCGTATTGGACTGACATTTTTGTTCAACCAACTTTGTCACTTGATGCAGACCTGACGCACCTGCTTCAGGTCCGTCATGCCCAACATGATCTTCTCCATGCCGTCCATTTTCAGGGTCCGCATCCCGCTTTCCACGGCCGCAGCGAAGATTTCGGCCACGCGGGCCCGCTCCTGCACCAGCTTTTTGATGTGGTCGTCGGCGATCAGCAACTCATGCAAGCCCAGCCGGCCCTTGTAGCCGGTCTTGTTGCATTTGTCGCAGCCCACGGCCTTGTAGAAGCGCAGCTTGCCGTCTTCTCCGTAGTTGACCACCCACTCCTCATAGAGCTTCTGGGCTTCGCCACTGAAGTCCGCCTTCCAGGCCTTGGTGTTGCGCAATTCCTGGGCGTACTCGGAGATGAAGCTGTTGACCTCCGATGTGCCTGGGTTGTAGGGCTCCTTGCAGTCGCACAGCTTCTTGGCCAGACGCTGGGCCAGGATGCCCAGCAGTGCGTCGGCAAAGTTGAAGGGGTCCATGCCCATGTCCAGCAGGCGCGTGATGGACTCCGGCGCGGAGTTCGTGTGCAGGGTGGAGAACACCAGGTGGCCGGTCAGCGAGGCTTCCACGCCCATGGACACGGTCTCCTTGTCGCGCGACTCGCCCACCATGATGATGTCCGGGTCGGCGCGCAGGAAGGCCCGCATGATCAGCGCGAAGTCGATGCCGGCCTTCTTGTTGATCTGCACCTGCCGCAGGCCCTTTTGCGTGATTTCCACCGGGTCCTCGGCCGTCCAGATCTTGGTGTCCGGCGTGTTGAGGAATTTGAGGATGGAGTGCAGCGTGGTGGTCTTGCCGGAGCCCGTCGGGCCACAGACATAAAACAGGCCATAGGGCTTGCTGACCGTGGATTCGAGGCGTTCACGGTTATGCGGAGTCAGCCCCAGCTTTTCGAGCGGGATCGGCTCACCCGCCGCCAGGATACGCATGACCACGTCTTCCACGCCGCCGGCCGAGGGAATGGTCGCGACCCGCAGCTCGATGTCCAGCGGCCCGTACTTCTTGAACTTGATCTTGCCGTCCTGCGGCTTGCGACGCTCTGAAATATCGAGGTCGCACATGATCTTCAGGCGCGTGACCATGGCCTGGCGGAAATGTGCCGGCACCTCGATATAGGGCGCCAATGTGCCGTCGATGCGGAAGCGGATGCCGGTCTTGAGCTTGCCCGGCATGGGCTCGATGTGGATGTCCGAGGCCTTCTGCTGATAGGCCTCGATGATGATCTTGTTGACGAACTTGACCAGTTCATTGTCCGCCGCAGCCGACTCCAGCGAATCGTCGTTGCCACCCTCGTCATCGAGCGGGCCGCCCATGTCGGCCAGCAACTGGTCGATCGAAGTGCCGTCGGCTATGGCACCGAACAGCTGGGCCAGCGTCTGCTCGAACTCGGTCTGCGTCGTGACACGGTAGGAGAACTTGTTGATGCGTGAGAACACCTGCGGCACGACGCGCGCGCCGCGTGTGGCCTCGGGGTCCAGGCACATGATGACCAGGCCCTCGGGAGACTCTTCCAGCGGGATCCAGCCCTGGCCTTCGGCGAATTCACGCTTGAGCGAACCATGCAGCATTTCGGAACGGATGCGCCCCGCATTGAAGGGCTCGTAAGGCACGCCGAAAAACCTGGCCAGCGAGGGGCCGACCTGGGCCGGCGTGATCTGGTGCTTGCTCAGCAACAGATGCTCGACCGGCTGGCCTTCGTTGCGCGCCTCCTGGACGCAGTCCTGCAGCTGGGTACCGCTGAGCAGGCCATCTGCAACCAGGCCGTCATACTTGGTCGCCCGGATACGCTGCGGCTCATCCACCTTCTGGAGGCGCTGGCGAATGGCCGTGGCCAGTGTCTTGCAAAGCTGGATGACACCCTTGATATCCAGCTCGCTGAAGGGCTGGTCGTTCTTGTTGTTGATGACCTGCAGCACGCCGTAAAGGTTGCCGCCCTCGATGATGGGCGATACCAGCATCTGCTTGGTCCGGTAGCCGGAGCGCTTGTCGACCTCCTTGAGGAAGGCCAGTTGGGGATGGATCTGCTTGAGCGCCTCCTCATCGTAGACATCCGCGAGGTTCAGCAGCTTGCGGCTGAAGGCCACATACCCTGCGATGCTCTGGGGGCTGATGGGCAGCTTCAGTTCGCGGCTGCTGGTCAGGCCGGTCTTGATCTTGGAAACGATGGATGTTTCGTCATCGCTGATCGCATACAGGGTCAGGCGGTCGGCGTTGAACAGCTTGCAGATCTCGGGACTGACCTCCAGCATGATCTGCTCGACGTTTTCAGTCTCGTGTATGCGCAGCACCACCTGCTTGAGCTGGCGCACAAACAGGGCCTCAAAAGACTTGTCCTGCTTGTCCGATGTCGGTTGCCGGGAATCGGGGAAGGCCTGCTCGGCAGGCGTGCCTCCGCCCGGTGGTTTCATGACGGCGCTCATAGTTCAAACTCCTGCCCGGCCTGCATCCAGCGTATGTCATGCGCTGCCTGCTTCGCACCGGGACGGTGGCCTTCCAGTTTGCGGATTTCAGACATGATCAACTCGGTTTCTGCTGGTTTGGTATGCGTGATGTAGATCGGGTATTTTTTGTCAGTCGCAATACAGTCCAGCTCCTGCGCAAGTACTTCGGGCGAAAGATGCTGGCTCGTTTCTGCGAGCTGGCTCTCGCGACTGCTAAAGGCCGTTTCAATCACGAGCATGCTGACGTCGAGCTGGTTGACCCTGCGCCAGAAAGCGGGGTTGCGCCCTGTGTCGCCCGAAAACACCCAGCAGGCCTGCTGCGCCATCACGGCATAACCCACCGCTGGCACCGTGTGCACGGCCGGCAGCACCTCGATGTGCTTATCGCCTATGCGCAACACCTGCCCCACCCGGATCTCCTCGAAGCGGATAAACGGGGTAGTGACCGTGGGCAGACGCGTGAAATCCGGCCAGATGACATCGTTGAAGATATGGTCCTTGAGTGCCTCGATGGTGCCCGCCAGCGCATGTACCAGCACCGGACGGCCACGACGCGTTGCAATCGCGTCGAGCATCAGGGGCAAAGCAGCCACATGGTCCAGGTGGGCATGCGTCAACAGCACATGGTCGATGCCCAGCATTTCGTCCAGGGTCAGGTCGCCAACCCCCGTCCCCGCATCTACCAGAACGTCGTCATCGACAAGAAAGGACGTGGTGCGGCATTCCCTGGCGATCGCGCCTGAGCAGCCCAACACACGCACCTTCATGACCACTCCTTAGTCTGCCTGCGCCAGACGCAGGCTTGCGGGGTTCGGCGGACCCGACCGGACCCGCCGCAGGCTCAATTCTGGATGAATTGCATTTTCGTGCCCGCCAGTTCGATCACGTCGCCACTCTTGAGGGCTACGGGCTCGTTGCCGATCGGAGCACCGTTGAGCAGCGGAATACCGGAGCCCTCGACATGCGCCACGACAAAACCCTGGGATCGGCGAGAGATCGAAGCCACGGCCACCCCCGGCTTGCCCACCGTCGTGACCGCCTTGGTCAGCGGGACTTCGCGGCCAGAAGCCGTACCGGAAAGTACGCGCAGCGCGCCATTGAGGTTGCCGCCCTCTGCGGCGGCGGCGGCCGGCATCGGGGTTTCTCCCGGCTTGAAGAGCATGGTCTTGTCAAATCCCGGGGCCTCGGCCTCGTTGACGAACTTGATCTTGTACTTGCCAACCTCAATGGTGTCGCCGTTCTGCAAAGCCTGCTTCTTGACGGCCTTGCCATTGACATAGGTGCCATTGGTGCTGTTCAGATCTTCCAGCGTGACCTCGTTGCCAGACAGCTGCAATGCTGCATGTTCACCACTGACGGCCAGATTGTCGATCACCACGTCGTTGTATGGTCGCCTCCCGAAGGTTGTGCGCTCCTTGGTCAACTGCACTTCCTTGATGACAACACCGTCGATCGATACGATCATTTTCGGCATGCCCGACTCCTATTCCTGTTGCTCGTTATGAATATGCCTTTGCTATTTTCCCAGCAATCGGGCCATTAGACCGCGCTTTTCTGCACCCATCTCGGCCTGGACCAGCAGGACCGTGATATTGTCGCGACCGCCATGTGCATTGGCGGTGTCGACCAAGGCCTTCGCCCGCAGCTCAGCGGTCAATGGCATCTGCAGGATTTTCGCAATGTCCTGATCCCTGACCATATC
The DNA here is from genome assembly GCF_058807395.1 of Hylemonella sp. GW821-FHT12C09. NCBI lineage: Bacteria > Pseudomonadati > Pseudomonadota > Betaproteobacteria > Burkholderiales > Comamonadaceae > Hylemonella > Hylemonella sp. GW821-FHT12C09. The sequence goes on from NZ_JBXAQQ010000006.1 coordinate 47,633, forward strand.
GGACAAACCATCCGAGCACATCAGGTAGATGTCGCCGGGTTCAACAGCGTGCTCATGTACCTCCAGCAGGACCCCATCGTCCACCCCGAGGGCACGCGTCACCAGATTCTTGTTCATGGACAAGGCCGCCTGCTCGGGCGTCAGCAGGCCGGCGTCGATCTGCTCCTGCAGCAATGAATGATCCCGCGTGATCTGGACCAATTCCCCCTGGCGAAGCCGGTAGCAGCGTGAATCGCCGATGTGCCCGATCACCAGGTCTGCACCACGAAACACGCCGGCCACCAGGGTGGTACCCATGCCGGAATAGTGCGCATTGGCGTGCGCGGCCCGGAAAACCGCCGCGTTGGCATTGCCCACGCAGATTTCAAGTGCCCGGCGTATGTCCTGAACGGTAGCTGTCGTCGCCGATTCGGTGAGCCAGCGGCTCATCTCCGAATTGATGATGGACGTGGCCATGCTGCTGGCCACTTCCCCGGCGTTATAGCCGCCCATGCCGTCAGCGAGGATGGCTACACCCGTGCCTTCGTCAAAGCCGACTGCGTCTTCGTTGTTTTCCCGCGTCAGGCCCGAGTCGGTCTGCGCGCAAAACCTGTAAATCATGGCTTCTGTCGTCATGGCTCAATGATTTACCCGGGGGAAGATCGGACCTGCAAAAAGGCCATGCCGCACGCCCGTATTCAGGAAGGATGCTCGCAAAGGCACGGCAAACGCCGGCCTCAATTCCGGTGGAGACCGCCTGCTGGAGTTTGAAGTTGCCAATTCGTGCCTGTTCAGATCCGCGGGGCTCGTGATGTAGATATTCAAGAGCCCACCATGAAACCAGCGTACTGAGCGTACGCAATACAAGCTGACAACCTTAGCAGAGCAACTTCCGGCCGGCAAGGTAGTAATGCGCAGGGTTTGTCTTTTTTTTGCAAAGTCCTGGGCCTGGCCGGGATAAGGGCCGGCCCGGAAACCGGGATACCCCGGAAACCGGCTCCGGCCCAGCCGAAATCAGCCTTCTGCCGTCGACTTATGTCGCTTCTGCAGAGCGCGCCCCAGCAGGACCACAAAGATCGCGCCCGCTGCGGCGGCCACGTAATGCAGCCAGGGATTTTCCATGGCGATTTCCTTGAGCGCCACGTCACTGACGATGGTCTCGCCACCGACCCAGCCAATCAAGGCCGCGCCCAATGTCACGATGATCGGGAAACGCTCCATGAGCTTGATCATCAAGGTGCTGCCGAAAATCACCAGGGGAATACTGATCGCCAGACCGATCATGAGCAGCAGGTTGCTGCCCTTGGCAGCGGCCGCGACGGCAATCACGTTGTCCAGACTCATGACCACATCGGCGATGAGGATGGTGCGCACAGCAGCCATCAGGCCGCCGCCCTCCTTGCCATGCCCCTCTTCTTCTTCGTCGTCTTCACTGAGCAGCTGCACACCGATATACAGCAGCAGCAGACCACCGACCACCTGAAGGAAAGACATCTGCAGCAGCTGGGCTGCCACCAGGGTCAACGCGATACGCAATACAACGGCGGCGCCCGAGCCAAAAAGAATGGCTTTTTGTTGCTGATGCGGCGGCAGCGATCGGGCCGCCAGCGCAATCACAACGGCGTTGTCGCCGGACAGAATGATGTTGATCCAGACGATCTTGAGCAGACCGATCCAGAAGTTGACATCCTGCAAGAATTCCATCGAAGTGCTCCTGAAGTTATATCTGTAATGAAAGAGCGCTCCAGACAGCCCGTCTGGAGCGCTCCCAGGGATCTTTCGACCAAGTGTGCCTTAACTGCACACACTTATGGATGCGTATTTTTGCTTACAGCAGCGCCTTCAGCAGCTTGCCCATCTCGGACGGATTGCGGGTGATCTTGAAGCCGCACTCCTCCATGACCGCCAATTTGGCGTCGGCCGTGTCGGCGCCACCGGAAATCAGGGCGCCGGCATGGCCCATGCGCTTGCCGGGGGGGGCCGTCACGCCGGCAATGAAGCCGACCACGGGTTTTTTCATGTTGGCCTTGCACCAGCGCGCGGCTTCCGCCTCGTCCGGGCCACCGATCTCGCCGATCATGATGACGGCATCGGTGTCCGGATCGTCGTTGAAGGCCCGCATGACGTCGATGTGCTTGAGGCCGTTGATCGGGTCGCCGCCGATGCCCACGGCCGAGGACTGGCCCAGGCCGATTTCGGTGAGTTGCGCCACGGCTTCATAGGTCAGCGTGCCGGAGCGGGACACCACGCCGATACGGCCCTTGCGGTGGATGTGGCCGGGCATGATGCCGATCTTGATCTCGTCGGGCGTGATCAGGCCGGGGCAGTTGGGGCCCAGCAGCAGGGTCTTCTTGCCGCCTGCAGCTTCCTTGGCCTTCATCTTGTTGCGCACCATCAGCATGTCACGCACCGGGATGCCCTCGGTGATACAGATCGCCAGATCCAGATCCGCCTCCACGGCCTCCCAGATGGCTTCCGCGGCGCCAGCCGGGGGAACGTAGATCACGGACACGGTGGCGCCGGTCTGCTTGGCCGCTTCCTTGACGGAAGCGTAGATCGGGATGTTGAAGATGGACTCGCCGGCCTTCTTCGGGTTCACGCCAGCCACGAAGCAGTTCTTGCCGTTGGCGTATTCCTGGCACTTTTCCGTGTGGAACTGGCCGGTCTTGCCGGTGATGCCCTGGGTGATGACTTTGGTGTCTTTGTTGATGTAGATCGACATGACTTTTCCTTCGTGCTTTACTTGGCGGCCTTGACGGCTGCGACCACCTTCTGGGCGGCTTCGGCCATGGTGTCGGCACTGATGATGGGCAGACCGGACCCAGCCAGCATCTTCTTGCCCAGCTCTTCGTTCGTGCCCTTCATGCGTACGACCAGCGGCACGCTCAGGTTCACTGCACGGCAGGCCGTGATCACGCCGGTGGCGATGGTGTCGCACTTCATGATGCCACCGAAGATGTTGACCAGAATGGCCTTCACCTTGTCGTTCTTGAGCATGATCTTGAAGGCTTCCGTGACCTTCTCGGGGGTGGCACCGCCACCCACGTCCAGGAAGTTGGCCGGCTCGGCGCCGAACAGCTTGATGGTGTCCATGGTGGCCATGGCCAGGCCGGCACCGTTCACCAGGCAGCCGATGTTGCCATCGAGCGAAATGTAGGCCAGGTCGAACTTGGAAGCCTCGATTTCGGCCGGGTCCTCCTCGTCCAGGTCACGCAGGGCCACAATCTCGGGATGGCGGAACAGGGCGTTGGCGTCGAAGTTGAACTTGGCGTCCAGGGCGATGACGTTGCCCTTGCCATCGCGGTTCAGCGGGTTGATCTCGACCAACGAGGCGTCGGTCTCCATGTAACACTTGTAGAGCTTCTGGCAGACGTCGATGAACTGGGCTTGCGAATCAGCGGGCATTCCCACGCCCTTGGCCAGTTCCACGCCTTGCGCCTGGGTCAGGCCGGTCAGCGGATCGACGAAGATCTTGACGATCTTCTCGGGCGTGGCGTGCGCCACTTCTTCGATGTCCATGCCGCCCTCACTGGACGCGATGAACGCGACCTTCTGCGTGGCGCGGTCGGTCACCACGGAGAGGTAATACTCTTTCTGGATGTCGGCACCATCCTCGATGTAGAGGCGACGGACCTTCTGACCCTCGGGACCGGTCTGGTGGGTCTTGAGCTGCATACCCAGGATCTCGCCCGCCAGGCGTTTGACGTCGTCGATGGACTTGGCCACCTTCACGCCACCGCCCTTGCCGCGGCCGCCCGCATGGATCTGCGCCTTGACGACCCAGACCGGGCCGCCCAGCTTCTGGGCAGCCTCGACCGCCTCCTGGACTGTGAAGGCCGGAATGCCGCGCGGCACAGGCACACCAAAATGACGCAAGATGTCCTTGCCTTGGTACTCGTGGATCTTCATGAGGGCTCTCTCAGGAAATGGATTTCAGTCCAGCCACGGAACCGGCGTGTCCCGTGGCTGGTGCTGGGGTCAGCACAGCCTTGGAATGTATCATGTTGCTCTGCACCAAAACTGACGGATTTCGGCCCAATCCCATAATTTCGGTCAATCAAGGCATAAGCCATGTCCATCCAGAAAATCTTCATCGACGGTGAAGCCGGAACCACCGGCCTGCAGATCCGTGAGCGCCTGCTGGCCATGCCGCAGGTCGAACTGTTGAGCATTGCAGCGGAGCGGCGCAAGGACCCGGCCGCGAAGCAGGACTTGCTGTCCGGCGCTGACCTGGTGATCCTCTGCCTGCACGACGAGGCCGCTGTCGAGACCGTGGCACTGGTCGACGCGCTGGAAAAGACGTCGGGCCGGCCCGGCCCCAAGATCATCGACGCCTCCACCGCGCACCGGGTCGCACCGGGCTGGGTCTATGGTTTCCCGGAACTCACCGGCAGCCAAGCCCAGGCCGTGGCGCAGGCGCGCCGCGTCGCCAACCCGGGCTGCTACCCGACCGGCGGTATCGCCCTGCTGCGACCGCTGGTCGATGCCGGCCTGCTGCCGCCGGACTATCCGGTCGTGATGTCGGGCTACTCCGGCTATTCGGGTGGCGGCCGCCAGATGATCGAGGCCTATGAGGTCACGCACAGCGCGCCGCCGCTGGAAATCTACGGTCTGAGCCTCGCCCATAAGCACCTGCCCGAGCTGCTGCGCTACAGCGGCCTGAGCCGCCGGCCCATCTTTGTGCCGGCTGTGGGTAATTTCTACGCCGGCATGCTGGACCAGATCGGCCTGCAATTTGATCTGCTGAAGGGCGTCACGCGCACGCAACAGCTGGAAGAGGTGCTCCGTACGCACTACGCCGGCAGCGAATGGGTCAGCGTGGTACCGCCGGCAGCAGGTGGCCGGCTGGAGCCGACCGCGCTCAACGGTACGAACAAAATGGAACTCAGCGTCTATGGCAACGATGCGCTGGGCCAGGCCGTACTGTTGGCGCGCCTGGACAACCTGGGCAAGGGCGCCAGCGGCGCCGCGGTGCAAAACCTCAAACTGATGCTGGGCCTGTGATCAGACTTCCTCGTCGGCCGGATCGCCGCCCAGCACGTGGCGCACCACCTCCCCGGTGAAGCCCCGCGCCAGCAGAAACCGCGTCTGCCGCGCCCGCTCCTGGGGCGTCTGCGGCAGGGCATCGAACTTTCTTTGCCAGACTTCGCGCGCACGTGCCAGCTCGCTTTCCTTGAGGCCGGACAGGGTCCGCGCGATCAGATCGCCGTCCAGCCCCTTGTCCTGCAACTCCTGGCGTATGCGCGTCGAGCCCAGCCGGCTCGCGCGCCGGTTCAGCACCGACTCGGCCACCCGCTCCTCGCTGATGAAGCCCCGGGCCTGCAGTTCGTCGAGCGCCTGCGCCAGCGTGCCGGGCTCCTCCTCGTAAGGCTGGAGCTTGCGCTCAAGCTCGCGGCGCGAGTGCTCGCGCCGGCTCAGCAGGCGCAGCGCCCGGCCCTTGAGGGTGACCTGGAACGACAACCGTGCCGTCGCCATGGCTCGTTCCCCGTTACCGGCTCTCGACTTATTCAGCTTCGGCTTCTGCCGCCTCGTTGAGCAACGGGATGCCCAGCGACTCGCGTACCTTGTTCTCGATTTCGTGCGCCAGTTCCGTGTTCTCGCGCAGGAACTCGCGCGCATTGTCGCGGCCCTGCCCGATCTTCTCGCCGTTATAGGCGTACCAGGCGCCGGATTTCTCGATGATCTTGGCGTTCACGCCCATGTCGATGATCTCGCCCTCGCGGCTGATGCCTTCACCGAACAGGATGTCGAACTCCGCAGTCTTGAAGGGTGGCGCCACCTTGTTCTTGACGATCTTGACCTTGGTTTCGTTGCCAATGGCGTCATCCCCCTTCTTGATGGTGCCCGTGCGGCGAATGTCGATGCGCACCGAGGCGTAGAACTTCAGCGCGTTGCCACCGGTGGTGGTCTCGGGGCTGCCAAACATGACGCCGATCTTCATGCGGATCTGGTTGATGAAGATGACCATGCAGTTGGTCTTCTTGATCGTCGCGGTCAGCTTGCGCAGGGCCTGGCTCATCAGACGCGCCTGCAGGCCGGGCAGGGAATCGCCCATCTCGCCTTCGATCTCGGCCTTGGGTGTCAGGGCGGCCACCGAGTCGATCACGATCAGGTCCACGGCACCGGAGCGCACCAGGCTGTCGACGATCTCCAGCGCCTGCTCGCCTGTGTCGGGTTGGGAGATCAGCAGGTCAGGCAGGTTGACGCCCAGTTTCTGCGCGTACTGCACGTCAAGCGCGTGCTCGGCGTCCACGAAGGCGCAGGTGCCGCCGATCTTCTGCATCTCGGCGATGACCTGCAAGGTCAGCGTGGTCTTGCCCGAGGACTCGGGGCCGTAGATCTCGACCACCCGGCCACGCGGCAGGCCGCCCACGCCCAGGGCGATGTCCAGGCCCAGCGAGCCGGTGGAGACGACCTGGATGTCCTCGATCGCCTCACCCTCGCCCAGGCGCATGATGGTGCCCTTGCCAAATTGCTTCTCGATCTGGGCCAGCGCGGCCTGCAGGGCCTTGGCTTTTTCACTATTGGCGACGCTGATGGATTTGCCGGATACGTCCATGACTTGCTCCTTGGGTGGGGTTGACTTGGTTCCAGTGTTTTTAATCACAGGCTGGATGCTTGATCAGTAATTTATCCGGCTTGTACTTTCGAGTAAAGCCATAAATTAGTCATTTTGGTTTACCATTTAGTCATGACGGATGCTGCCACATTCCCGCTCGACGACGGCTGGCGCCAGACCCACCTGGGGCGCCTGCTGGGCCACGCGATGCGCCGCTTTGACCAGCGCGTGCTCCACCTGATGGCACATGACGCCGAGGTGCCGTTGGCCCTGTCCAACCTCGCGGCGCGCGGCCAGGTCAGCGCCGCCCACATCCACATCACACGCCATCTGGCCGTGCAGGGCGCGCGACTTCAGGAGCTCGCGGAATCGGCCGGCATGAGCAAACAGGCCATGGGCAAGCTGGTCGACCAGTGCGAGGCCTGGGGCCTGGTCACACGCGAAGCCGACCGGCGCGATGGCCGCGCCAAGCTGGTGCGCTTCACGCCCGCGGGCCTGGCCTGGTTGCGCGGCTTCCAGCGGGCCGTGATCCAGGCGGAAGCCGAACTCAAACTGGCCGTAAGCCCCGAAGTAGCCACCGTGATTGCCCTTGGGCTCGAAGCCTATGCCAGCGCCTAGAATCGGCACATGAAGCGCCCAGCCGGCGTCCACAGCCGGCAGGCGCGAGGAGACATGCATGCGGATACTGATCGCCGAGGATGACCAGGTACTGGCCGACGGCCTGCTGCGCACACTGCGCAGTTCAGGTGCGGCCGTGAATCACGTGGCCAGCGGCTCCGAAGCCGACGCGGCGCTGATGACCAACAATGAGTTCGACCTGCTGATCCTGGACCTGGGCCTGCCCAAGCTGCACGGGCTGGAAGTGCTCAGAAAGCTGCGCGCCCGCGGCTCCAGCCTCCCCGTGCTCATCCTCACGGCGGCCGACAGCGTGGAGGAGCGCGTCAAGGGCCTGGACTACGGCGCCGACGACTACATGGCCAAGCCTTTCTCGCTGCAGGAGCTGGAAGCGCGCGTACGCGCGCTGGTGCGCCGCGGCATGGGTGGCACCAGCAGCCATATCAAACACGGTCCGCTCGTCTACGACCAGGCCGGACGCGTGGCCACCATCGACGGGCGCATGGTCGAACTCTCGGCACGCGAACTGGGTCTGCTGGAGGTGCTCCTGCAGCGAACCGGCCGCCTGGTCAGCAAGGACCAGCTGGTCGAGCGCCTCTGTGAGTGGGGCGAGGAAGTGAGCAACAACGCCATCGAGGTCTACATCCACCGCCTGCGCAAGAAGATCGAGAAAGGCCCCATCCGCATCGCCACCGTGCGCGGCCTGGGTTACTGTCTCGAAAAGATCCCGAACAGCTGACCGCCGGGCATGGCCTACTCCACCGCGACGCCTGCATCGTGAAACTTTTCCAGCGCGAGCAGCGCTCGCTCTTCGGTGAGATCCTGGACTGGATGCTCACGCCGCTGCTGCTGCTGTGGCCGATCAGCCTGGTGCTGACCTGGCTGGTCGCGCAAGGCATCGCCGGCAAGCCTTTCGACCGCACGCTCGAATACAACGTCAACGCCCTGGCCCAGCTGGTCACGGTCAACCAGCAGCATGTGCAGTTCAACCTGCCCCTGCCTGCACGCGAGCTGTTGCGCGCCGATGACATCGACACGGTCTATTACCAGGTCCTGGGCGTACGCGGTGAGTACCTCAGTGGAGAGCGCGACTTCCCGCTACCGCCCGAGGACGCCCCGATCACCAGCGGCGAGGTCCGCCTGCGGGACGACACCTTTCACGGCCAGGACATCCGGGTCGCCTACATGTGGGTTCCACTGAACCCGCAGACCTCGAAAACGGTCCTGATCCAGGTCGCAGAAACGCTGGACAAACGATCGGTACTTGCCGCCGAGATCATCAAGGGCGTGATGCTGCCGCAATTCGTGACGCTGCCGCTGGCCGTGCTGCTGGTCTGGCTGGCACTGGTGCAGGCGATCAAGCCCCTCAGCCGCCTGGAAGAGCGCATCCGCGCCCGTCGCCCGGACGACCTCAGCCCGCTGGATGCGCAGACGGTGCCGCTGGAAGTAGCGCCCCTGGTCTCATCGGTCAACGATCTGCTGCTGCGACTCAAGGACTCGATCGGCACGCAAAAACGCTTCCTGGCCGACGCCGCCCACCAGCTCAAGACACCGCTGGCGGGCCTGCGCATGCAGGCCGACCTGGCCCAGCGTGAAGGCACCAGCACCGAAGAACTCAAGCAGTCGCTGCGGCTGATTGGCCGCGCGAGCATCCGCGCCACCCACACCGTCAACCAGTTGCTGGCGCTGGCACGTGCCGAGGCCGGCACCACGGCCATGAGCCGCCAGCCCTGCGATCTGGCCCGGCTCACCATGGAAGTCGTGCAGGACTGCGTGCCGCGCGCCATGGAAAAGCACATCGACCTGGGCTACGAAGGTGCCCAGCCGGCCATGCCCGGCGTCATGCTCGAAGGCAATCCCACGCTGCTCAAGGAGCTGGTACGCAACCTGCTGGACAACGCCATCAACTACACACCGTCCAGCATCGACAAACCGGGGGTCATCACCGCACGCGTGCTGGCCGACCCTTTCGGCAAGATCATCGTGCTGCAAGTGGAGGATTCGGGGCCGGGCATAACGCCGGCCGAGCGTGAGCTGGTGTTCCAGCCCTTTTACCGGGCCCTGGGCAATGACGTGGACGGCTCGGGCCTGGGCCTGCCCATCGCACAGGAAATCGCGCAACAGCACCACGCCCGCATCAGTGTGGAAGACACCCGCCCCAGCCAGACGCCGCCGGGGGCTCGCTTCACGGTGCGCTTCGATCTCACGTCGGAGTGAAGGCCAGCGTGTGCAGGCCGCAAGGCCGCCGGATCAACGGCAGCTGCGCAGCGTCTTGTCGCCTAATGCCGGCTTGATTTCTTCCAGCTTGGGTCGCAGGGCCTCGTCGGCGGCCGGGATGCGCAACTGGCTCTGCCGGATTTCGAGCCGCTCCTGCACCACGCGCGCTGTCCGCACGCCGCGTTTTTGCAGCGCCGCCAATTCGGCCTGGGCCTGGGCCTGGGTCTCGAACCGCCCCAGCGAGAGGCCCAGCTGCAGTTCCGGGTTGTCCAGGGACTGCAGCTTGAGCTTCATCTTCTCCAGCTCCAGGCGCTTTTTGTCCAGCGCTGCGGCGTTGGGAAACTTGCCCATGTAGACGATCCAGCGCGGCGGCTCCACCAGCAGCTCCAGCGACCAGGCACCGGCAGGCAGCGTGGCTTCCAGTGCCTTGCGCACGGTCTCGGTCTGGGCCTCGTCAAACAGGCCGGCCTGCAGGCACTCGGGGGGTTTGGGTGGCGTCAGCGCGACCTGCTCGGCGCGGCGCCCCTCATCGGCCGGCAGGATGCGGATCGCCTCGGGACGGATCTGCTGTGTCAGGCGTTGCGGCTCGCTCTGTTCAGCCGGCGCCCAGCCGTAGCTGCGCAGCATGCCTTGCGACCAGGCGTAATAGCCCGCATTCAACAGGACCAGCAGCAGGACGAGGAGGCGCAGCATGGTGAGAGAGGGTCTTCAGTTCAAGGGCCGGACACTGACTTCAGCGCTGGAGATTTTCTTCAGCCCGGCAGCAGTATGCACGAGCAGCGCGCCGCTGCCATCTACGCCGCGGGCCTGGCCGCCTGTGCCGTCGCTCAAGGTCACCTCGCGGCCGGCCAGCGCATCCCGCGCTGCATAGGCGGGCTGGAAAGGTCCCCAGCCCTGGGCCTCGAAACGCTGTACGTCCCTGACCAGGGGGGCGGCCACGCGCTGCAGCGCCAGCGGTGCCGTCAGCCCCGGGTCGAGTTCCTGCAGCCAGGCCGGCGCCGTGGCCAGCCCGCTCGCGTCCCGCGGGGTGATGTTGATCCCCACGCCGATCACCACGTAGCGCGCAGCGCCGATCTGGGTGGTCTCGATCAGGATGCCGGCCAGCTTGCGGTCGGCCAGCCAGACATCGTTGGGCCACTTGAGTCGCAGGTCCGGGTGCAGGCTGTGCGCCACGCTCAGGCCCACGGCCAGCGACAGGCCGGACCAGTCGGCCATTTGCAGGGGCAGGCCCAGGGAGAAGGTCAGCACCTCCCCTGGCTGCGCCCCGCTGCGCCACGTCCGCCCCAGGCGGCCGCGGCCGGCGGTCTGGGCTTCGGCCACCAGCAGCACCGGCTCCAGCCGGCCCGTACGCGCACGGCGCATCAGCTCGGTGTTGGTGGAATCCACCTGCGGCAGCACCTCGACCGTGAAACCAGGCAAAGTGGATGCCACCGCTTCCCAGATCGCTTCGGCCGGCCAGCGCAACATGGCAAGGTCCTTCAGCGCTTGTCGCTCTTGGACTTGTTCTTCTTTTTGGACTTCTTGGATTTCTTGGGCTCGTCGTCCTTCGGCGCCAGCAGGGTGCCGCGACAGAGCTTGCTGCCGCACCAGCAGGGGTATTCCGACTTGAGCTTCTTGGTGTAGGGCTCGTCGATGATGAGGCCGTAGTCGTAGTTGAGCTCTTCACCGGCCTTGATCTTGCGCAGCGACTTGATGAAGACCCGGCCCTCTTCCTCGTCAGCCTCGCAATTGGGCTCGCAGGAATGGTTGATCCAGCGCGAGGAATTGCCGCCCACCTTGGCGTCGATCACATGGTCTTCATCGACATGAAAATAGAAGGTGTGGTTGGGGTCCTTGGGGTCGTGGGGGTGGCGGCGCAGTGCCTCCTTCCAGTTGATGATCTCGCCCACGTACTCGATGAGGGTTTCGCCCTTGGGGATGTCCTGGACGGCGAAGACCCCCTTGCCATGGACGCCGGAGCGTCGGGTCTGGATACGGCGGCCGGGCTCGGAAACGGAATTCTTGGACACTGCTGAAAAATTTGGTAAGGTGAACTCGTATGGGCGCGCGCGGGCGCGCCCGTGTATGCGTGCGCGTACGCGCACGCGAGAAACTGGATTGTAGTCAGATGAAAAGTACAGCTTCCGCCAAAAACGCCGTTGTCGGCAAAACCCTGGTCATCGCCGAGAAGCCTTCGGTCGCCCAGGACATCGTGCGCGCCCTCACCCCCACGGCGGGCAAGTTCGAAAAGCACGACGAGCATTTCGAGAGTGAGAACTACGTCGTCACGAGCGCCGTCGGCCACCTGGTGGAAATCCAGGCGCCCGAGCAGTACGACGTCAAACGCGGCAAGTGGAGCTTTGCCCATCTGCCGGTGATCCCGCCCCATTTCGACCTCAAGCCGGTCGACAAGACCAAGACGCGCCTGAACGCCGTGGTCAAGCTGGCCAAGCGCAAGGACGTGGGCCAGCTCATCAACGCCTGTGACGCGGGCCGCGAGGGCGAGCTGATCTTCCGCCTGATCGAGCAGTACGCCGGCGGGGCCAAGCCGCTGGGCAAGCCGGTTTCCCGCCTGTGGCTGCAGAGCATGACGCCCCAGGCCATCCGCGACGGCTTCGACAAGCTGCGCAGCGACAAGCAGATGCTGCCCCTGGCCGACGCCGCGCGCAGCCGTTCCGAGGCCGACTGGCTGGTCGGCATCAACGGCACGCGCGCCATGACCGCCTTCAACTCGCGCGACGGCGGCTTTTTCCTGACCACCGTGGGCCGGGTACAGACGCCTACCCTGGCCGTGGTGGTCGAGCGTGAAGAGCAGATCCGCAAGTTCATCAGCCGCAACTACTGGGAAGTGCACGCCAGCTTTGGCGCCCAGGCCGGCGACTACGCAGGCAAGTGGTTTGACCCGAAGTGGAAAAAGACCGAGGACGACGCCGAGAAGCGCGCCGACCGCGTCTGGAACGAGCAGGAGGCCACGGCCATTGCCGACGCCGTGCGCGGCCAGACCGCCACGGTGAGCGAGGAGAGCAAGCCCAGCACCCAGGCCTCGCCCATGCTGTTCGACCTGACCAGCCTGCAACGCGAGGCCAATGGCAAGTTCGGCTTCTCGGCCAAGACCACCCTGTCGATTGCGCAGAGCCTCTACGAGCGCCACAAGGCCCTGACCTACCCGCGGACCGACTCACGCCATCTGCCAGAGGACTATCTGGCCGTGGCCAAGGAGACCTTCGGCATGCTGGCCGACTCCGGCATGAAACACCTGGCACCCCACGCGGCCACGGCGCTCAAGGGCGGCTACGTCAAGCCCAACAAGCGCATCTTCGACAACGCCAAGGTCAGCGACCACTTTGCCATCATCCCCACGCTGCAGGCGCCCAGTGGCCTCTCCGATGCAGAGCAAAAGTTGTACGACCTGGTGGCACGTCGTTTCATGGCGATCTTTTTCCCCAGTGCCGAGTACCAGGTCACCACCCGCATCACCACGGCCGCCGGCCACAACTTCAAGAGCGAAGGCAAGGTGCTGGTCAAGCCGGGCTGGCTGGCCATCTATGGCAAGGAGGCCGAAGACGAGCTGGCGCCGGGCGAGGGCAGCAGCAAGACCCTGGTGCCGGTCCAGGCCGGCGAGAAAGTCAAGATCAACAGCGTCGAGCCCAAGGGGCTGAAGACCCGGCCCCCGGCACGTTATTCGGAAGCCACGCTGCTCTCGGCCATGGAAGGCGCCGGCAAGCTGATCGAGGACGACGAGCTGCGCGAAGCCATGCACGAGAAGGGCCTGGGCACACCGGCCACGCGTGCGGCCATCATCGAAGGCCTGCTCAACGAAAAGTACATGCTGCGCGAAGGCCGCGAGCTGATTCCCACCGCCAAGGCCTCCCAGCTCATGACGCTGTTGCGCGGCCTGGGCGTGGAGGAGCTCTCCAAGCCCGAGCTGACCGGCGAGTGGGAATACAAGCTGTCCGAGATGGAGCACGGCCGCCTTTCGCGCGAAGAGTTCATGCGCGAGATCGCCGCCATGACCGAGCACATCGTCAAAAAGGCCAAGGAGTACGACCGCGACACCGTGCCCGGCGACTACGCCACGCTCACCACCCCCTGCCCCAACTGCGGCGGCGTCGTCAAGGAAAACTACCGTCGCTACACCTGCACCGGCAAGAAGGGGGAGGGCGAGGGCTGCGGCTTTTCCTTTGGCAAGACACCGGCCGGCCGCACTTTCGAAGTCGCGGAGGTGGAGCAATTCCTGCGCGACAAGCGCATTGGCCCGCTGGACGGTTTCCGCTCCAAGGCCGGCTGGCCCTTCACGGCCGAAATGGTGATCAAGTTCGACGAGGAAACGAAGAACTACAAGCTCGAATTCGACTTTGGCGATGACAAGGCGGAGGAGACCGGCGAACTGGTGGACTTCTCGGCCAAGGAATCCTTGGGCGCCTGCCCCAAGTGCGGTGGCGCGGTGTTCGAGCACGGCAAGAACTACGTCTGCGAGAGAACGGTCCCGACCCTGGCCCAACCCACCCCAAGCTGCGACTTCAAGAGCGGCCAGATCATCCTGCAGCAGCCCATCGAGCGCGAACAGATGGCCAAGCTGCTGAGCACGGGCAAGACCGACCTGCTGGACAAGTTTGTCTCGATGCGCACGCGCCGCCCCTTCAAGGCCTTCCTGGCCTGGAGTGCGGAGGCCAACAAAGTCGCCTTCGAATTCGCACCGTCCAAGTTCCCGCCGCGCAAGACTGCTGCCAAGTCCACAGCGGGTGCAGCCGCCAAGACAACGGGCCCGGCGGCCAAGAAGGCGCCAGCCAAAAAGGTAGCGGCCAAGAAGGCGCCAGCCAAAAAAGCCGCCGCAAAAACCACGGCCGCCAAGACCGCGCGCAAACCGGCCGCTGGTTTGACCCCCAGCGCTGAGTTGGCCGCCGTGATCGGAGCTGAACCGGTGGCGCGCACCGCGGTGATCAAGAAGCTGTGGGACTACATCAAGGCCCAGGGCCTGCAGGACGACAAGAACAAACGCGCCATCAACGCCGACGCCAAGCTCAAGCCGGTGTTCGGCAAAGCCCAGGTCACCATGTTCGAACTGGCCGGCATCGTGGGCAAGCACCTGAGTTGAGGCGCGGATTCAGGCTCGTGTGCCGGCTCGCCGGCGCACGAGCCCGGTGTGTCAGTGAACGAAACGGCCGCCGGTACCGATGATGGTCAGGTCGGTGTACTTCGAGCCCGAGTGGTCGCGCGGCGAGTAATTGATCTCGAAGCCGCCGAAGTTCACGTCCTTCATGGACTCCAGGGCGGAGATGAAGGTGTCACGGGTGAGGTTCTTTCCCGCCCGGCGCACACCTTCCACAAAGACCTTGCCGATCAGGAAACCCTCCATGCTGGAGAAGTCCAGCTCGGTCTGCCCAGCCTCCTTCATGCGCTGCTGGTACTCGCGCACGACCGGTGCAGAGGGAATATAGGGAAAAGGCACCACCTGCGAGATCACCACGCCCATGCCGGCCGACCCCAATTCGTCCGCCAAGGCCTTGGAGCCGACGAAGCTGACGTTGAAGAACTGGCCACCATAGCCTTTGGCGCGAGCCTGCTTGATGAACTCGGCACACGCCTTGTAAGCACCGATCTGCACCACGGCTTCAGGCTGCTCAGGCAAGATGGCCGTCAGCGCCGCCGACACATCCACCGTATTGCGCTCCACCGTGGCCGTGGCGGCCGGCTTGAGTTGACGCTTGGTCAGCGCCCGCATCATGCCCTCCAGGCCCGCCTTGCCGTAGGCATCGTTCTGGTAAAAAACGGCGATCTTCTTCACGCCCAGCGTGGTCAGATGCTGGACGATGCGCTCGGTCTCGTCGAAGTAGCTGGCCCGGACATGGAAGACATAGCGGTTGAAAGGCTCGCGCAGGCCCTGGGCGCCCGTGAACATGCCAACCATGGGCACCTTGGCGGCCGTGAACACCGGCATCGCAGCCAGGCCCGTCGGCGTGCCGACCGAGCCGACGAGCGCAAAGACCTGGTCCTGCTCGATCAGGCCCTTGACCGCCGCCACGGCCTTGTCGGGCTCGTAGCCATCGTCTCGTGTGAGCAGGCGCAGGGTTCTGCCGTTGACGCCGCCTTGCTCGTTGACCGATTTGAAATAGGCCTGGATGCCGACATTCAGGCGCTGCCCCAATTGGGCGGCCGGGCCGCTCATGGCGGCGAACTGGCCGACCAGGATTTCCTTCTCGCCCACCCCGGTCTCGGCCCGACTGCCCGAACCCACCAGCAGCGCCAGGGTCACCATCAGAGTCTGCGCAAGCCTCATTGATCCATCCCTCCTGATCCATGAGCCATCCACAGGTACCCATGTTGGCTGGATCATAGGTAGAAGCCGCGTGCCGTCAACCCCCCGTGGTATCCAAACCTTGGCAAGCACGGCGATGAAGCGCCCAACAAAACGGCCCATGCCTTGCGGCATGGGCCGATCTCTCCAGGCCACCTGCGAGCAGGCGACAGGGGTGGTGCTTACTTGGACA
The DNA here is from genome assembly GCF_058807395.1 of Hylemonella sp. GW821-FHT12C09. Taxonomy (NCBI): domain Bacteria; kingdom Pseudomonadati; phylum Pseudomonadota; class Betaproteobacteria; order Burkholderiales; family Comamonadaceae; genus Hylemonella; species Hylemonella sp. GW821-FHT12C09. Next base: position 63,470 of record NZ_JBXAQQ010000006.1, read on the forward strand.
CCACGCGCGCCATCTCCAGGCACTTGTTGGAGTAGCCCCACTCGTTGTCGTACCAGGCCACGACCTTGATGAAGGTCTTGTCCAGGGCGATGCCGGCATCGGCATCAAAGACCGAAGTGCAGGTCTCGCCGCGGAAGTCGGTGGCCACCACCTTGTCCTCCGTGTACCCCAGCACGCCCTTGAGGGCGCCCTGGCTCTGGGCCTTCATCTCGGCGCAGATCTCCTTGTAGTCGGCTTCCCTGTTCAGCTCGACGGTCAGGTCGACCACGGAGACGTCGCTGGTGGGCACCCGGAAGCTCATGCCGGTGAGCTTCTTGTTGAGCTCGGGGATGACCACGCCCACGGCCTTGGCCGCACCGGTGGAGCTGGGGATGATGTTTTCCAGGATGCCGCGCCCGCCGCGCCAGTCTTTGTTGCTGGGGCCGTCCACGGTCTTCTGCGTGGCGGTGGCGGCGTGCACGGTGGTCATGAGGCCGCGCTTGATGCCCCATTTGTCGTTGAGGACCTTGGCCACGGGGGCCAGGCAGTTGGTGGTGCAGCTGGCGTTGCTGATGATGGCCTGGCCGGCGTAGGTCTTGTCGTTGACGCCAAAGACGAACATGGGGGTGTCGTCCTTGGAGGGCGCGGAGATGATGACCTTCCTGGCACCGGCAGCCAGGTGCTTCTCGCCACCGGCCTTGTCCAGGAAGAGGCCGGTGGATTCGATGACGATGTCAGCACCTACTTCAGCCCACTTGAGGTTGGCGGGGTCGCGCTCCTGCGTGAGGCGGATCTTCTTGCCGTTGACGATCAGGACACCGCCTTCAACGCTGACGTCGCCCTTGAAGCGGCCGTGCACGCTGTCGTACTTGAGCATGTAGGCCAGGTAGTCCGGCTCCAGCAGGTCGTTGATGGCAACGATCTCGATGTCCTTGAAGTTCGCCACGGCCGACCGCAGCACGTTGCGTCCGATGCGGCCGAAGCCGTTGATGCCTACCTTGATCGTCATGATTCGCTCTTTCTGAAAGTTAACAAAACAATTTATTTCGCCAAGACGGCTTGTACCGTGTCGGCAACATTCTCGGGTGTGAAGCCGAAGTGCTTGAACAGCACCGGGGCCGGAGCTGACTCGCCATAGGTGTCGAGGCCCACCACGGCCGCGCAGCCGTACTTCCACCAACCCTCGGTCACACCCATTTCCACCGCCACGCGCGGCAGCCCGGCGGGCAGCACAGCCTGCTTGTAAGCCGGCTTCTGCTGGTCGAAGGTCGTCGTGCTGGGCATAGAGACCACGCGCACCGCGATCTTCTTCGCGGCCAGCAGCTCCTGCGCCTTGAGCGCCAGCTGCACTTCGGAGCCGGTGGCGATGATCACGGCGCGGGCCTTCTGCTTCAGGCCCAGGTCGGCCGGTTCGGACAGCACATAGGCGCCGCGGCTGATGTCGCCCAGATCCTTTTTGGGTGCGTAGGGCAGGTTCTGGCGGCTCAGCAGCAGCGCCGTGGGTTTGCTCCTGTTTTGCAGGGCCACGGCCCAGGCCACGGTGGTCTCAGCCGTGTCGGCGGGGCGCCAGACGTCCAGGTTGGGAATCAGGCGCAGGCTGGCCGCGTGCTCGACGGACTGATGGGTGGGGCCGTCTTCGCCCAGACCGATGGAGTCGTGCGTGAACACATGCACCACACGCTGTTTCATCAGCGCGGCCATGCGGATGGCGTTGCGCGAGTAATCGCTGAAAGTCAGGAAGGTGCCGCCGTAAGGGATGTAGCCCCCGTGCAGGCCGATGCCGTTCATGATGGCGGCCATGCCGAACTCGCGCACGCCGTAGTTGATGTGGCGCCCGCCGTTGCCGTTGCCGTCCGCGTCGAAGCGCAGATTCGGCGTGGAGCTGGTGTTGGTGAGGTTGGAGCCGGTCAGGTCGGCCGAGCCGCCCAGCAGTTCGGGTAGCGCGGCCGTGAAGGCTTCCAGCGCGATCTGGCTGGCCTTGCGGCTGGCCACGGTCTCGGCCTTGGTGTGCGCCGCCACGGCAGCATCCACGGCCACCTGGGCAAAGTTCTTGGGCAGCTCGCCCTTCATGCGGCGCTCGAACTCGGCGGCCAGGGCCGGGTGCGTGGCCTTGTAGGCCCCGAACCTGCGTTCCCATGCATCCTGGGCCGCCAGGCCGCGCGCGGTGGCGTTCCAGTCATCGGCCACGTCCTGCGGAATGACGAAGGGTTCGTGGGCCCAGCCCAGGGCTTCGCGCGTGAGCTCGATCTCCTCGGCACCCAGCGGCTCGCCATGGGCCTTGGCGGTGTTGGCGCGGTTGGGAGAACCATGGCCGATGGCCGTCTTGCAGATGATCAGCGTAGGCTGGTTGTCGGACTGCTTGGCACGTGCGATGGCTTCGGAGACGGCAGCGACGTCATGCCCGTTGATCGGGCCGATCACGTTCCAGCCATAGGCCACGAAGCGCAGGGCGGTATTGTCGCCGTACCAGGGAGTGACCTGGCCATCGATGGAAATACCGTTGTCGTCATACAGGGCGATCAGCTTGTTCAGCTTCCAGGCACCGGCCAGGGCCGCGGCCTCGTGGCTGATGCCTTCCATCATGCAGCCGTCGCCCAGGAAGACGTAGGTGTGATGGTCAACGATGCTATGCCCGTCCCGGTTGAATTCCCTGGCCAGCAGCTTCTCCGCCAGCGCCATGCCCACGGCGTTGGTCACGCCCTGGCCCAGGGGGCCGGTCGTGGTTTCCACGCCGGGGGTGTGACCGGTTTCAGGGTGGCCCGCGGTCTTGCTGCCGAGCTGGCGGAAGTTCTTCAGCTCCTTTAGCGGCAGGTCGTAGCCCGTCAGATGCAGCAAGGCGTACAACAGCATGGAGGCATGGCCGTTGGACAGCACGAAACGGTCACGGTCGGCCCACTGCGGGTTGGTCGGGTTGTGCTTGAGGTGCTCACCCCACAGTGCCACGGCCATGTCGGCCATGCCCATGGGCGCACCCGGGTGTCCGGAATTGGCTTGTTGCACTGCGTCCATTGCCAGCGCGCGTATCGCGTTGGCCATCTGTCGGGTATTTGCCATGGGGAAGCCGCTCCGGAAGGGGTCAGGGGAAACCCGGTATTTTACCGGTGACCGCTTCGGGCCCCTTGGCAACAGGCCTTGCGCCTTCCCATGGTCTACAGTGGCGATGTGCAAGTTCCGATTTCCATCAAGACCATGGTGCTGGCGGCGGGGCGGGGTGAACGCATGCGCCCGCTGACCGACGCCACACCCAAGCCACTGCTGTCAGTGCAGGGCAAGCCACTGCTGCAGTGGCATGTCGATGCCCTGGCTGATGCCGGTTTCACTGATATCGTGATCAACACCGCGTGGTTGGGCGAACAGATCCCAGCCCATTTCGGACCGCGGCCGCACAGCAGCAAGAACCGGCCTCTGGCAATCGAGTACTCCTGGGAGGGGCTCGATTTCGGTGGTGCGCTGGAAACCGCCGGCGGCATCGTGCGCGCGCTGCCCCTGCTGGGCGACATCTTCTGGGTTTTGGCTGGCGATGTGTACGCCCCCGGCTTCCCGTTCTCCTTGCAAGCCGTACAGCGCTTCGCGCGCAGCGACAAACTGGCTCACCTCTGGCTGGTGCCCAACCCCTCGCACCATCCGCAAGGTGATTTCGGCCTGGCCAGCGATCCGCTGGCCTCCGGCAGGCAGTTGGCCCTGAACCAGGCGACGGTGAAGTACACCTACAGCACTATTGGCCTGTACCGGCGGGAATTCTTCGCCCGGCCCTGGTGCGACATTGCACCCGGCAACCCGCAGGGCGTGAAAGCCCCCCTGGCCCCCATGCTGCGCGAAGCGATGGACAATCAACGCATCAGCGCCGAGCTCTACACCGGGCCGTGGACCGATGTCGGCACACCCGAGCGTCTGGCGCAACTCAACGAAACCGCCCCGTCATGAGCACCCTCCTTTACGCACAGCGCCGCGCCCGTCTGGCCGCCCAGCTCGGCCCCGATGCCGTCGCTGTCATTCCCACGGCACCCGAACACCTGCGCAACCGAGACAGTGAGTTCCTGTTTCGTTTCGACAGCTATTTCCACTACCTGAGCGGCTTTGGCGAACCGAATGCCTGGCTCGTCATCACCAGCGAAGGCCACACCACGCTGTTCTGCAACCCCAAGGACCTGGAGCGCGAGATCTGGGATGGCCTGCGCCTGGGCCCCGAAGCGGCACCGACCGCATTGGGTGTGGACACAGCCTATCCGGTGACCGAGCTGGAACAGCGCCTGCCCAGGCTGCTGGAGAACAAGGCCACCGTCTGGTACCCCTTCGCCACGCACCTCGGCCTGGAAGGTCGCATCGATGGCTGGCTCAAAGCCGTGCGCTCGCGCGTGCGCTATGGCGCCTTATGCCCCGAGGCACAACGCGATCTGTGCGCCCCGCTCGACGAGATGCGGCTGGTAAAGGATGCTCACGAGCAGGCCTTGATGCGGCGTGCCGCCCAGATCAGCGCCGGCGCCCATGTGCGCGCCATGCAGTTGTCGGCGCGCATGTTGCGCGCGGGCCAGGACGTAAGGGAATACCACCTGGATGCCGAACTGCTGCACGAATTTCGCCGCCACGGCTCGCAATATCCCGCCTACGGCTCCATCGTGGCCGCTGGCGCCAACGCCTGCGTGCTGCACTACCGCGCCGACAACGCGCCCATCCGCGACGGTGAACTGGTGCTCATCGATGCCGGCTGCGAGCTCGACGGCTATGCCAGCGACATCACGCGCACCTTCCCGGCCAATGGCAAGTTCACGGGGCCACAGCGCGCGCTCTACGAGCTGGTTCTCGCCGCACAGGACGCCGCCGTCGAGGCCACGCATGCTGGAGCGCGTTTTGTGGAGCCGCACGAGGCTACGGTGCGTGTACTGTCCCAAGGCCTGCTGGACCTGGGCCTGCTGGACCGCCACAAGGTCGGCACGGTAGACGATGTGATTGCCAGCCGCGCCTACTTCCGCTACTACATGCACCGCACCGGCCATTGGCTGGGCATGGATGTGCATGACTGCGGCAGTTATGTGGAGGCCAGCGAACTGGGCCAGACCAGCGAACGCAAAGACCCGCTCTCAGGCGAAATCATCAAGGACCGGCCCAGCCGCATCCTGCGGCCTGGCATGTGCCTGACCATCGAGCCTGGGCTCTACGTTCGCCCGGCCGAGGACGTGCCGCGCGAGTACTGGAACATCGGCATCCGCATCGAAGACGATGCCTTTGTGACAGCCGATGGCTGTGAACTCATCTCACGCGACGTACCTGTCCACGCCGACGAAATCGAAGCGCTGATGCGGATCTGAAGCGGCCACGCAACGCGCCCTGCGGATAACCACCGTGCGCCAGCTCGTTGCACGGGGTCATTGGCAGAAGTGCCTTTTGCACGCATTTGCATAGGTTCGTTCCCCACTGGGTCCTTCAGCGCACCATATGTTTGTTGGAGATTACTTTTGTATATAGTTATGTGAAATAGATTGCTATCCGTCGGGTCAGAACGTTGGGAATTGAATATGCGCTATTTCTCCTTGCTGGGGGGCCTGAGCGCGGCCTTCCTGCTGACTTTTCTTCAGCCCTGCCACGCACAGTCCCAGTTGGTGCTGGCGGTCAGTGAAGGCACCTCCGGTGGACTGGACCATGGCCGCGTCATTGCCAAGTACCAGGACGTGGCGAATGTGATCGGCGGCGTTCTGCGAACCAAAGTGAGTGTTGTGTTCGCACGCGAATTCGCGACGCTGGAAAACGGCATGAAGGACGGTAACTTCGACTTCGTCATGGCCCGCCCTAGCGACTACCCAGCCCGCGGCATGCGGGACAACGGTTACCACTATCTGGCCAGCGCACAGCCCGACGGGCAATGCCTCATCGTCGTGCCCAAGAGCTCACCGCTCAAGACCCTGGCGGATGCCCGCGGCAAGCGCTTCGTCATGCCGGAACAGGTGTCGTATATGTCGCGCTTCTGTCGTGCCGCCTTGCGTGATCAAGGCATCGTTCTGAGCAAGGAGAACGTACAGTACGTCCGCGAGCAGGCCGCCGTCACCTTCTATCTGGATAACCAGTTTGCAGACGTTGGCGCCATCGCCTCCTACTCGGGTCCGGCGAAACAGCTGGACAAGGACGGCTTTCGCGTCTTGCACCGCAGCGTGGCCCAACCCTATTTCCCGCTGGTGGCGCATGCCAAGTTCAAGACCGAGCAGATCAAGGCGATCCAGATGGCGCTCGCCTCTTTGCCGGACAAGCCTGGAGGCACCGAGATCCTGCAGCGCATCGGTATCGCGGCCTTCGATACGGGTGCGGAAGAGCGAATGAAGGGCCTGCTCGACTGGCTCGAGAAGTAGGCAGGCCTATGTCGATCTTTGGCAAAAGCAATTGGGCTGGCGGATAGATAAAAACTACCATCACATCTGATCCATTTGTTTTCGGAGATGCTGTCATGGCCAATTTCGCCCGCACCAATCTACGCACGCTCGAGAAGACTGCGAGTTATTACCTGGTGCACATCACGGTGGCTGCCGCCGTGACCTATGCGGTGACTGGCGATCTGTTCATCGCATTCACGCTGAGCCTGCTGGAGCCCACGGTCCAGGCCGTGGCCTTCTTCCTGCACGAGAAAGCCTGGGAGCGCAGGACTCGCCCGAGCGCCATGGGCCCCACGATCACCGCGAAATCCACCCTTTACCAATAAGGACCGGGGCCCGCCGTTCTCGGGTGTAAGTAGAAACCGAGGCCCTTTGCTCTACAGCCGTGAGCGAAACCGTGGCCTCCGAGGTCTACAATCCGTTTCCCCACAGAAGCAGACCGTTGGGACGGGCAACGCGAATGACCGCGCTGCTCGGCCCCATCACAAATCAGGCCTGCAGCAGGAGTTGATTGATGTCCAGCACACCGTCGTCCAACGACAAACGCGAACAACTGCGTCGCGCCGCCCTCGAATACCACGAGTTCCCCACCCCCGGCAAGATTTCCATCGCCGCCACCAAGCAGCTCGTAAACCAGCACGACCTGGCCTTGGCCTACACCCCCGGGGTCGCTGCGCCGTGCGAGGAAATCGTCAAGGATCCGGCCGCGGCCTACAAGTACACGAGTCGCGGGAATCTGGTGGGCGTGATCACCAATGGCACAGCCGTGCTGGGCCTGGGCGACATCGGCCCGCTGGCCTCCAAGCCGGTGATGGAAGGCAAAGGCGTCCTCTTCAAGAAGTTCGCCGGTATCGACGTCTTCGACATCGAGATCGACGAAAAGACCGACCTCGACAAGCTGGTCGACATCATCGCCGCGCTGGAACCCACCTTTGGCGGCATCAACCTGGAAGACATCAAGGCGCCGGACTGTTTCTACGTCGAGCGCAAACTGCGCGAGCGGATGAAGATCCCGGTCTTCCACGACGACCAGCACGGCACCGCCATCACGGTGGCAGCGGGCCTGCTCAACGGCATGAAAGTCGCCGGCAAGGACATCAAAGAGGTCAAGCTCGTCACCTCGGGCGCCGGTGCTGCCGCGCTGGCCTGCCTGGGCCTGCTGCTCAAGATGGGCATGCCGCGCAAGAACATCTGGGTCACCGACCTGGCCGGTGTGGTCTACGAAGGCCGTACCGAACTGATGGACGACGACAAGCGCCAGTTCGCGCAGAAGACCGACGCCCGCAAGCTGGCTGACGTCATCGCTGGCGCCGACATCTTCCTGGGCCTGTCCGCCGGCGGCGTGCTCAAGGCCGACATGGTCAAGAAGATGGCGGCCAAGCCCATCATCTTTGCACTGGCCAATCCGAATCCGGAAATCGATCCCGCAGAAGCCAAGGCTGCGCGCGACGACGTCATCATGGCCACGGGTCGCACGGACTACCCGAACCAGATCAACAACGTCCTGTGTTTCCCCTACATCTTCCGCGGGGCACTGGATGCTCGTGCCTCCACCATCACGGACGAGATGGAAATTGCCGCCGTGCGCGCCATGGCTGAGCTGGCCCAGGCCGAGCAGAGCGAGGTGGTGGCCGCGGCCTACGCTGGCGAGCAGCTGTCCTTCGGCCCGGACTATCTGATCCCCAAGCCCTTCGACCCGCGCCTGATGATCATGATCGCGCCGGCCGTGGCCCAGGCGGCCATGGACAGCGGCGTGGCGCGCAACCCCATCACCGACATGGAGGCCTATCGCGAGCGCCTGCAGGCTTTCGTCTACGCCTCGGGCACCACCATGAAGCCCATCTTCATGGCTGCCAAGAAGGCCGCCAAGAAGCGCGTGGCCTACGCCGAGGGTGAAGAAGAACGCATCTTGCGTGCCGCCCAGATCGTGGTCGACGAGGGCATCGCCCGCCCGACCCTGATCGGCCGCCCGGCCATCATCGCCCAGCGTGTCGAGAAATTCGGTCTGCGCCTGAAAGAGGGCCAGGACTATGACGTGGTCAACGTCGAACACGACGAGCGTTATCGCGATTTCTGGCAGACCTACCACCGCATGACCGAACGCAAGGGCGTGACGGCGCCGATCGCCAAGATCGAGATGCGCCGGCGCCTGACCCTGATCGGCGCCATGATGCTGCACAAGGGTTACGTGGACGGCCTGATCTGCGGCACCTGGGGCACCAACGCCATGCACCTGCAGTACATCGACCAGGTCATCGGCAAGCGCCCGGGTGTGAACACCTATGCCTGCATGAACGGTCTGCTGTTGCCGGACCGCCAGCTCTTCGTCGTCGACACCCATGTGAACTACGACCCGACCGCCGAGCAGCTGGCCGAGATCACCATCATGGCCGCCGAAGAAATGAAGCGTTTCGGCCTGCAACCCAAGGCCGCCCTGCTGAGCCATTCCAACTTCGGCAGCAGCAGCCAGCCTAGCGCCCTCAAGATGCGCCAGACCCTGGAACTGCTGCGCCAGCAGGCACCCTGGCTGGAAGTCGACGGCGAGATGCATGGCGATGTGGCGCTGGACGCCGCCGCCCGCGCCGTGCTGATGCCCAGCAGCACCTTGAGCGGCTCGGCCAACCTGCTGGTCATGCCCAACCTCGACGCCGCCAACATCGCTTACAACCTGCTGAAGACGGCCGCTGGCGGCAACATCGCCATTGGCCCGGTACTGCTGGGCGAAGCCAAGCCGGTCAACATCCTGACCGCCAGCACGACGGTGCGCCGGATCGTCAATATGACCGCCCTTACCGTGGCGGATGCCAATATCCGCTAGTCCGTGGACAATATGGGATAGTAGACGCTCACATCCTATCCCATCAAAAAGCAAGGGCTTGCCTAAGAATTAGGCAAGCCCTTGCTTTTTTGGACCAGATCGGCGACACTCTCGGGCTTGAATCTTCCGGGTTTACCCGGAGAGCAATAACAAACTCGACTCATGGCAGCTAGCTCCGGCATCAAGTTGGTACTTACTGGCTTTTTGCTAGCGCTAGCCTGTGTGTCCACTGGCGTTAGGGCCCGAGGCCCGGCACCTGCGGACGCGCCCATGACGATGTCGGTGGCGGAACTGCCAAGCCAGGGGACGCAAACCTATCGCCAGATTTTCCAGGGCGGCCCGTTTGCGTACGAGAAGGATGGCACGGTATTTGGTAACCGCGAGCGTTTGCTCCCGGCCCAGAAGCGCGGCTACTACCGTGAATACACCGTGCCCACACCTGGTGCACGCAATCGGGGCACACGCCGGATTGTGTGTGGCGGCCCGACGACGGCGCCGGAAGTCTGTTACTACACGGCCGATCACTATGCGAGTTTTCGCAAGATCGTGCCCTGAATCGAATCGTGTTTTAGCCAAGAAAGTGACGCGGGGATGGATACACCACTTCGTACTGTAAGAACCAATATCGTTCAGTCGATCCGTGCCTTCCGGGTATCGGATCTGCAGGAGGCTGCCCAGGGCCTGGGGCATCACTTCCTGTATGCCAACCTGGCCCAGGCCCAATCCAAGCAGGATGTTCTGGACCTGATCGCGCAGCAGTTCATGCTGCCGGCCAATGTGGGCAAGAACTTCGATGCCTTGTATGACTGCCTGACGGACCCGCTGCACAAGTCGGGGCCTCAGCCGGGCTTCATTGCCGTGCTCGAGCACATCCCGGCCAATGCCAAGTTCGACAAGGAAGCGCGCGAGCAGCTGCTCGACATCTTCCGGGACGCCGCGGACTACTGGAATGACCGCAAGGTTCCATTCCGGTGCTTCTATTCTTTTCTGTAGCCCGTTCTGCACAAACCAGCCAAGCAGAACGGGCGAACGAGGCTAAGGTGGAAGGCGTCGCAAGCGAAGCCGCCCCGGCGGGGATCGAGTTGAACGAAGAAGGCGGCGAGAAGATGCCGACCGACAAGCTGCTCGACGTGTCGCCGCTGGCGCTGCGCATGAGCAGCCCCTTCAACGCAGGTTATTGGCTCGCTGCCGCCTGATCCGGCTCACCCCAGTAAAAAAGGCCCGTCTGCGACGGGCCTTTTTCTTTGCGCGACCAGCTCAACTGCGCTGCGCCAACGCCACATACTCCGCGACAGGCACCTCCTCGGCACGGCGTTGCAGATCGAAGTCGCCGGACAGCCCTTTTTCCTCCAGCCAGCGCCCCAGGGTGTGGCGCAGCAGCTTGCGCCGCTGGCTGAAGGCGACCTGCACGATCTCGCCGAGCCGCTTCACATCCAGTGACGCGGGCAGGGCGTGCGGCACCATGCGGACCACGGCGCTGTCCACGCGCGGCGGCGGGTCGAAGCTCTCGGGCGGCACGAACAGCACGTTTTCCATGGCGTAACGCCACTGCAGCATGACGCTGAGACGGCCATAGTCAGATGTCGATGGCGCTGCCACCATACGGTCGATAACTTCCTTTTGCAGCATGAAATGCTGGTCTTCGACCACGGCCACATGCTCGAGCAGATGAAAGAGGATGGGTGTGGAGATGTTGTAGGGCAAATTGCCCACCACGCGCAGCTTGGGCGCCTTCTGCGCCTGGGCCAGCAGCGTGAAATCCACCTTCAGAACGTCGGACTCGACAACGTCGAGTTGGGCGTGGGTACGCAAGCGCGCCGCCAGGTCACGGTCCAGTTCGATGACAATCAGCCGGCCCAGTCGCTCCACCAGCGGCTGGGTCAAGGCCGCCAGGCCCGGGCCGATCTCGACCATCACCTGCCCGGCGCGGGGATCGATGGCCCGCACGATGCCGTCGATGATGCCGTCGTCCGCCAGGAAGTGCTGGCCGAAACGTTTGCGCGGGATGTGCCTCATCGCCATGAGACATCGAGCGCCGCCGGGCCGCCCCAAGGCGCGAGGGCCCCCTCGGGGGGCAGCGCAGTACACAAAGTGACAAGCGTGGGGGTCAACATTTCATTGCGGCGCTTCGCGCAACTCCACGTAGGCACGCGCACGCACGTCTCGCGCCCAGTTCTCGTAAACCTCGCCGTATTTCTTCTCGCGCAACATATTGCGCACCATTTCACGCTGCTCGCGTGCACTCAAGGCGGCATTGCGGCGCTCCATCAGCTGGATCAGGTGCACGCCGAAGCGCGAGATCAGGGGCTGGCTGATCTGGCCCGGTGCCAGCTGGTCCATGACACGCTCGAACTCGGGAACGAACATGCCGGGGCTGGCCCAGCCCAGGTCGCCGCCCTGGGCGGCGCTGCCGTCCTGCGAATTCTGGCGCGCCAGCGTCGCGAAATCGGTTTCGCCAGCCACGATGCGTCGTCGGAAGTCGTTGAGTTTGTCGCGGGCCTGGGCCTCGCCGAGCTGGGTGCTGGGCACCAGCAGGATGTGGCGTGCGCGGCTTTGCGTCACGGTGGTCGGCGGCAGGCCAGGCACGCGACGCTCCAGTAGCTTGATGATGTGGAAACCTGCCCCCGAGCGCACCGGCCCGGTCACGTCGCCGGGCGCCAGCATGCGCGTGGCTTCCAGAAACAGCGGCGGGTAGCGGTCGCCCGTGCGCAAGCCCAGTTGGCCACCATTGCTGCGGTCGGCCGCATCGGAGAATTCCCGAGCCAGCGTCGCAAAATCCTCGCCAGCACGGGCGCGCTGCAAAGCTCGTTGCGCCTTGGCCTCCAGTTCGACCAGCTGCTGCTCGCCAGCACCCTCGGGGATGGCCACCAGCAGATGGGCCATGCTGATCTGCTGGCTGGCGGGATCGTTGGCGCGTTCCTGTTGTTCGGTCAGGTATTGCTCGACCTCGGTATCGCTGACGCGCACCCGCGGGTCGACTTCCCGCTCGCGCAGACGGGTCAGCAGGAGCTGGTCGCGCAGTTGTTCGCGCAGGCGCCGGGGATCCGTGCCCTCGCGTTCCAGCTGGCGCCGAAGCTGCTCGACGGTCATCTGGTTCTGGCTGGCCACGGACTGCTCGGCCTGGTCGATGGACGGCTCGTCAATCCTGATGCCCTGTTCGCGCGCCAGTTGCAGCTGGATCCGCTCGCTGATCAGCTGATCCAGCACCCGGCTCGCCAACTCTCTTGTCTCTGGCAGTGGCTGACGTTGTGCCGTCAGTTGCCGCCGAATCCGTTCGACCTCGGCGCTGACTTGCAGATTGGTGATGGGTTCGGCATTCACCACGGCGACGATGAAGTCGGCGGCGCGTGTGCCTGGCACCTGCACCGTTGCCGCCGGAGGCACGAGGACGGATGAAGTGGCCGGAGCACCCGGGGGGCGCAGGCCCTGGGACCAGGCAGGCAGGCAGGTCATGGCCACCAGGATCAGGACCGGAGATCGGAAGCGCGTCATGGGATCAATCGTAATTGCTGAATCGGCTGGGCGCGGTGACCTGCTCACGCAGGTACTGGTAGCGCGGGATATTGTTCTTGAGCGTCTGCAGGGGGTCGATGCCCAGCCGCGAGAAACCGACGAATTCGAGCTGGAACATGAGGCGCTGGTTGCTCGAAACCAGGCCCGTCTGCAGGCGCTCCAGCACAACACGCCCCAGCCAGCATCCCGCATCGTACTCAAATCCGATGATCGAATCGACCAGCTTGCTGTCCTGCAGACTGTAGTTCAGGCGTCCGACGCTGTACCAGCGGCCTGCGCCTTGGCCACGGCCTGCACCCAGGTCCTGCCCGCGGTCCCCCCACAGGTCGTTGATCGGCCATTGCCAGCCGATGTCCACCAGTTCGCTGAGGTCGCGCTGGAAGCGGTAGGCCAGGTTGAGCACGCGGTAATGCCCCGGGTTGTAGCGGGCCGAGACCGTGGAGCGGACCGATTTTTCAGTCGTCGGGTTGTACTGCACCGTGCTGTCCAGGTACCAGCGGGGGTCGACCAGCAAGCCGGCGCCCAGCAGGATATCGCTGATGCCCTTGGCCGCCGGGGTGCCGCCAGGCAGGGTCACCCGCTGGTCGGCCATACGGAAGCGCTGCGCAATGCCCACGCGCGCGATCTCGGCGCCGTTGTCTGCGTCGAGCAGCCGGCTGGACAGACCGGCCGTCAGCAGATCGTTGTCGGCAATGCGGTCGTTGCCGACAAAGGCGTTTTCCGCATAGATACTCGCGAAGTTGAAGTCGGTCGCGCCCGAGTCGTAGTTGGGCAGGTGGTTTTGTTCAACATAGGGCGTGTTGACATAGAACAGGCGCGGCTCCAGGGTCTGGCGAAAGCGCCGGTCCTGGTAGCTGGCATCACGCTCGAAGACCAGGCCACCGTCCAGGCTGTAGGTCGGCACAGTGCGTGTCGCCTGCCACTGGCCATTCGCCAGCGGAGCGTCGAAGTTATAGGTGGCCGAATGAAGCTGGGCCTTGGGCACGAAGAAACCGGCGGCTCCCAGGACGGGATAACTCAACTGGCCGCGCATCACGCTGCGCTGCGTGTTGGGCTGGCCGGTCAGCCGGCGGTCGGCCTGGAAGTCGGTGTAGTCGGCCTCCAGGCCGACATCGAACCCCCCGGCGTCGGGTTGCAGATAGCGTGCCACGATCTGCGGCAGGCGGTCATACGGCGGCGTGATCGGTGCCAGCGGGTCCTGCAGGGTCTGCCACCTGAGCGTACGCAGCGAGGCCGAGTAGAAACTTTTATTCCAGTTCAGCGAGGCGTCATTGGCCAACAGGCGCGAAGTCAGGGACGTTGTTGCGCGCGGAAAATCCCGCCAGTAATCGTCGTCACTGACCCGGTTGAGGTTCAGGTTAAGACCCAGGCCACCCACGCTGGTGCCGGTGTCGATCACTCCAGTATGTTGGTAGGAGCCGCCCCAGCGATCGCGCTCACGCAGCAAATCGCCGGGCATGTAGTCAGCCCGCAGCCGGCCCTGGTACGCCTGCTCCAGATAACGAAACTCGCCGCCGTAATTGATGCCCCGCTTGCTCATGACCGTCGGATAGAACGTCGCATCCCGGTTGGGCGCGATGTTCCAGTAATAAGGTATGGTCACTTCGGTGCCGCTGATGCTGTCCACGCCGAAGGTGGGCGCCAGTACGCCCGACTTGCGCTTGTCGGTCAGGGGGAAACTCACGGAAGACACGCCGACCAGGCGCACGTCCTGGAACGTCAGCGTGGCGTCTTCCGCCTGTGCGGTCTCTTCCTCGCTGTCGAAGCGCAGCGTGGCAGCGCGCAAGATCCAGTCGGGCATCCAGTCCGGCCCGGGCTGACGCTGGCAGGTCGTGAAGGTGGCATTTCGCACCACGGCGCGCTTGTCATCGAGAAAATCGATGCGTTCAGCCTCACCGTGGGCATCGTTGGCCAGCAGCTGATAGGTCGGCCGCTCGAAATAGCCCTCGAACGCGTCCACCTTGAGCTCCAGCGCCGGGCCCTCAAAGGTATTCCCGGCCTGGTTGATACGGACATGGCCCCGCGCCCGCGCCAGGTCGCGGGCCTGGTCATAGTCGAGGTGGTCCGCGCGGATCACCAGATCGCTCCGGCGCAGCACGACCTGGCCCTCCAGTGACATTTCGCTGTCGGTTTGCGTCGAAAGGCGCTGACTGGACAGGAAGGTAGGCGCAGCATTGCGCTGCGCCTGCCCGATGCGGTCCTCAAGTCGCGGACTCATGCGCAAGCGCAATGAGTCCTGAGCGGCAGGCAGCTGCTGGGCGTGCGCCCAGCTGCCCTGCCACAGCACACAGGCCAGCAGTGCCAGTGGTTTCAACACGGGACGCAAATGGATGGACAAAACGGAAGGGCCCGGATGAAGCAGGGTTTGTAGAATGGATTATCCATGAGCCTACCTATTCCCACCGCTGCCACAGGCAGCGCCACACCCGCCGTCTCCTGGTCCAGCCCCGAACGCGCCGCAGCGTTCGATCGCTGGCTGTCCGGACTGGTCGGCCCGCAGCGCCTCCAGGTCTCCAGCCTGCGCCCGGCCTCGGCCGACGCCAGTTTCCGGCGCTATCTGCGCATCGACAGTGCACAGGGCAGCCGCATCATCATGGATGCCCCGCCGGACAAGGAGAACTGCCGCCCCTTCGTGCAGGTTGCCAGTCTCATGGCGCAGGCCGGCCTGAACGTACCGCAGATCCTGGCCTGGGACGAGCCGCAGGGGTTCATGCTGCTGCCCGATCTGGGCCACCAGACCATGATGCAGGTGCTCGACAAGGACCATGCCGCCGCCAACCTGCCCCTGTACCTGCGCGCTGTCGATGCGCTGATCGACTGGCAAAAAGCCTCGCGGCCCGACGTGCTGCCTCCCTACGATGCGGCACTGCTGCGGCGCGAACTCGAGCTTTTCCCCGAGTGGTACCTGGGCCGCCATCGCGGCGTGGCGGTCGAGGGCAAGCTACGCGAGACGCTGGACCGGATGTTCAGCCTGATCATCGAGCGCAACCTGGCCTGGCCGAGTGTCTATGTACACCGCGACTTCATGCCGCGCAACCTGATGATCCCCGGCGATGCGGCCGAACCGCGACTCGGGGTGCTGGACTTCCAGGACGCCGTGCATGGTCCCGTCACCTACGACATCGCCAGCCTCATGCGCGACGCCTTCCTGAGCTGGGAAGAGGACTTCGTGCTCGACGTGACCATCCGTTACTGGCAAAAGGCGCGCGCTGCCGGTCTGCCCGTGGGCGACGATTTCGGCGAGTTCTACCGCGGGGTCGAATGGATGGGCCTGCAGCGCCATCTCAAGGTGGCCGGCATCTTTGCGCGCCTGACCCTGCGCGACGGCAAGCCGCAGTACCTGGCCGACGCACCGCGTTTCATCGCCTATATCCGCGCCACCTGCTCGCGCTACATCGAACTCAAGCCCCTGCTGCGCCTGGTGGATGAGGTCGAAGGCATCAGCGACGCCGGCGGTTACGCCTTCGGCCGCGTCTGAAGGCGGTTCTCATGCCCCGATTTCACTGTCCCACGCCGCTGCCTGTCGGCGCCACGCTGGAGCTGCCCGACAACGCCGCACGCCATGTGCAGGTCCTGCGCCTGCAACCGGGCCAGACCCTCACCCTGTTCAATGGCGAAGGCGGCGAAAGCGAGGCCCGCGTCACCCGCATGGGCCGCAGCGACGTGCTGGTGGAGATCGTCTCGCACGCCACGATCGAGCGGGAAGCCACGCGCGAAGTGCACCTGGCCCTGGGCATGCCCGCCAACGAACGCATGGACTGGCTGGTCGAGAAGGCCACCGAGCTGGGGGTGACCAGCCTGCAGCCGCTGCTGGCCGAACGCAGCGTGCTGCGCCTGGCTGGTGAGCGCGCCGACAAGAAACGCGCCCACTGGCAAGCCGTAGCGATTGCCGCCTGCGAGCAGAGCGGCCGCAACCGCGTGCCAGCCGTGCATGCCATCCAGGCGTTGCCGGCCTGGCTGCCGGCAGCGCCTGCTGGCCACCGCCTGCTGCTGTCCCTGCAGCCCGACAGCCGGCCGCTGGCAAGGCATATGGCCACGCTGGACAACGGGCCGGTCCTTTTCCTCTCCGGCCCTGAGGGTGGCCTCAGTGCGCCCGAAGAACAGGCCGCACGCAGCCAGGGTTTTGTGCCGGTCAGCCTGGGGGCCCGCACGCTGCGCGCCGAAACCGCCCCGCTGGCAGCCCTCGCCGCCCTTACACTGGGCACATGAATCGCCCTCTGCTGCTGCTGGCCATCTGCCAAGGCCTGTTCCTCACCAACAACGTCGTCTTCATCGCCATCAATGGCCTGGTCGGGCTGAGCCTGGCCCCGCTGGGCTGGATGGCCACGCTGCCGGTCATGGGTTATGTGGTCGGTGGCGCCCTGAGCACGGGTCTGGTGGCGCGCTCCCAGGCGCGCTACGGCCGCCAGGTCTCCTTCCAGATCGGCCTGGGGGTGGCGTTGCTGTCGGCCTTGCTGTGCGCCTATGCCGCCTGGACCCACAACTTCTGGCTGCTGGTCGCGGCCACCGTGGTGGCCGGTTATTACAGCGCCAACGGCCAGCTCTACCGCTTTGCCGCCGCCGAGCTGGCGGCCCCTGACTACCGTGAAAAAGCGGTATCGCTTGTGCTGGCCGGCGGCCTGATCGGTGCCATCGTCGGCCCGAACCTGGCCAAGCACACCAAGGGCCTGCTGGCCACGCCTTTTGCCGGGGCCTATCTGGCGCTGGCGTTCGTCGCCGTACTCGGCATGGGCCTCATGACCTTGGTGCGGTTTCCGGCCATGCCGCGCGCGGCGCCTGGCGCGTCCAGCGGCCGGCCGATCTGGGAGATCGTACGCCAGCCTCTGTTTTTGGTGGCCATCGTCGGTGCGGCGCTGGGCTATGGCGTGATGAACCTGCTCATGGCGGCCACCCCGCTGGCCATGCAGGTCTGCGGTTATCCCTTCGACGACATGGCCCTGGTGCTGGAATGGCACGTGATCGGCATGTTCGCCCCGGGGTTTTTCACCGGCCATCTGATCAAGCGCTTCGGCACATTGGCCATCATGGGCGTGGGCGTGCTGCTCAACTTCCTTTGCATCGGGATCGCGCTCACAGGCGTGGACCTGCACCAGTTCCTGATCGCGCTGTTCCTGCTCGGTGTGGGCTGGAACTTCCTGTTCACGGGCAGCACCACGCTGGCGCTGCAGGCTTACCGCCCCCAGGAAAAGGACCGCGCCCAGGCCGCCATCAACTTCTGCGTGTTCGCCGTCATGGCCCTGACCTCGTTTGCCTCCGGCGCACTGGTCACCACGCAGGGCTGGCAGTGGCTCAACATCGGTTCGCTGGTGCCGGTCGCGTTGACCGGCCTGGCACTGCTGTGGCTGGCGCTGCGCCGCCAGGCGGCCCCACCGGCCTGAGCGACTTCAGAACCAGCGGTCCAGCCACTGCTGCAAGCGGGCATAGACCGGCTCGCGCTCCAGCTCATTGAAGATCTCGTGGTACAGGCCCTCAAAGCAGTGGGCCGTCACCACGCGGGCCGGCGCGGCCTGGGCAAAGGCCGCGCTGCCGCGCGGGCTGACCAGCTTGTCCGTTCCCGCATAAAGCAGCAGCGTGGGCACCTGCCATTGCGGTGCTGCTCTCAGCGTCGCCGCGCCGCCATCGGCGATGAAACGCGCCAGACGCCCGGAAATGCGGTCGTGGATCAGCTTGTCATGCTGATAGGCCTGCACCACCTCCGGATCATGCGAGATCCATTTCGGATCAAGGCCATTGCGGACGCGCAGATTCGGCGCAATGGCCGGCAGCACGGCCAGCAGGAGCCGCTGGAAAGCGTTGAGCCCGGGGTCAAAAGCCGGCGAGGACAGCACCAGGCCATCGACTTGTGCCAGGCCCAGGGCCACCAGGCGGGCCGCGACCAAGCCGCCCATGCTATGCCCCAGCAGTATCAGCGGCGTGCCCGCATCCATGCGCTTGCGCGTACTGCTCAGCACGTCCGCCAGGTCTTCCACCAGGCGCTTGTCCGAGGGCAGGCCCCCGCGCACGCCCCCGGACTCGCCATGGCCGTACTGGTCATAACCACGCACGGCGAAACCCCAGCTGTTGAGCCGCTGTGCCAGTTCGTCGTAACGCCCGGCATGCTCGCCCAGGCCATGCACGAGCAGCACCACGCCGCGTAGCGGTGCGGAGGGGTCGAGGGGCCAGTCCTGGATGGCGAGGTTGTCGCCATCCACTGCGACAAAGGTGGTCAGGGTGGATTCCGGCATGGGTCGTCCTCAGGCCATTTGGGAAATGACCTGCGCCACTGCCGCCGTCAGCTTGCGGGCATAGGGCACGTGGAGGAATTCGTTGGGGCCGTGGGCGTTGCTTTTCGGGCCGAGCACGCCGCAGACCATCATCTGGGCCTTCGGAAAACCGCGCGACAGCATGTTCATGAGCGGGATGGTGCCACCCTGGCCGATGTAACCGCAGGGTGCGCCGTAGAAGTTGCGCGAAGCCTCGTCCAGCGCCCGCGCGAACCAGGGCGCCGTCGCCGGCGCGTTCCAGCCGGTGGCCGAGCTCAGGCCCTCGAAGGTCACACGCGCCTGGTAGGGCGCATTGTCTTCCAGCAGGGCCTTGAGCTCCTGCACCGCCGAAGCCGCCTCCACCAGGGGCGGCAGGCGCAGCGAGAGCTTGAAGGCGGTGTGGGGGCGCAGCACATTGCCGGCGTTCTGCAGGTCCGGCAGGCCTTCGGCGCCGGTCACGCTGAGCGTCGGCACCCAGGTGCGGTTGAGCAGGGCCTGCAAGGGATCGGTGGTCATGGGCAGGGCCACGCGGCTGTCGCCCTCGCAGTCGTAATGCACCCAGGGGAAACGTTTGTAGAGTTCCTCGCCCAGGATGGCGGCCGTGGCACGGGCCTGGTCCATGCGCTCCAGGGGCACTTCGCAATGGAAACTTGCGGGGAGCAGGCGGCCGGTCTTGCTGTCCTCCAGCCGGTCCAGCACCTGGCGCAGGATGCGAAAGCTTGAGGGCACGACACCGCTGGCGTCGCCCGAGTGCACGCCTTCGGTCAGGATTTCCACCTTGAGCACGCCGCTGGCCATGCCGCGCAGGCTGGTGGTCAGCCAGAGCTGCTCGTAGTTGCCGGCGCCGGAGTCCAGGCAGACGACCAGGCCCACGTCACCCAGGCGTGTGCGCAGGGCGTCCACATAAGGCAAGAGGTCATAGGAGCCACTTTCCTCGCAGGTCTCGATCAGGCCGACGATGCGCGGATGCGCGAGCTTCTGGCTCTTCAGTGCAGCGATGGCCGCAATGCTGGCGTAGACAGCGTAACCGTCGTCGGCGCCGCCTCGGCCGTAGAGCTTGCCGTCTAGGTATTGGGGTGTCCAGGGCCCCAGATCGTTGCGCCAGCCGCTGAACTCGGGTTGTTTGTCCAGATGGCCATACATGAGCACCGTCTGTGACGACACCGGGGCCTCGCGCTCGCCGCGGCTGGCCGGTACCTCAAAGAACAGCACGGGCGTACGGCCTTCCAGGCGGATGACTTCCAGCTTCAGGCCTTCGACCTTCTGCGCCTCGACCCAGGCAGCGGCGTTGCGCACCACGGTGTCGATAAAACCGTGCTGGGCCCATAAGGGGTCGAACATGGGCGACTTGGCCGGAATGGCGATGTAGTCGCTGAGCTGACGCACGATGTCGCCGTCCCAGGCGCGGCTGATCTCGTCCAGCGCCTGGGCGGTATCGAGCACGGTGAGTGGGGCACGGGTGTTCATGCGCATCCTTTTCGAAATGCTGGGCCGCTGCCAGTATATTCATCCCCGGCCCTCTGTCGCGCCCGGCCTGCTTACACTCTCGACATCCGACCGACTATCAGGAGACTCCCTTGACTACAGCCTCGCACCTGCGCCGTGGCCTGCTGCTCGCCTGCGCCACGGCTTTTTGCGGCCTGGCCCAGCCGGCCCTGGCCCAGGCCAAGATTCCCCTGCGGATTTCCAGCCCGGCCGTGCCCGACGACTGGCACGCAAAAATGTGGGCCGTGTTCAAGGACGCGCTGGAGAAATCCGCGCCCCAGCAGTTCGACGTGCAGATCAACCTCAACGCCTCGCTGTTCAAGCAGGGCACCGAGCCGGCCGCCATGGCGCGCGGCAACCTGGAGCTGGCCTCGATCTCGGCCTTTGACTTCGCCAAGCTGGTGCCGGCCTTCTCGATCTTCACCGCGGGCTATGTGATCCGCGATCCCCAGCATCAGCAGAAGGTCTTCAACGGCCCCATCGGCAACGAGCTGTTCAAGGCCGTCTCCGACAAGATGGACGTGACCGTGCTCTCCACGGTCTACCTCGGCACGCGCCAGCTCAATCTGCGCGAGGTGCGCCCTGTGCGCACACCGGCCGATCTCAAGGGCGTGAAGCTGCGCATGCCCGGTACCAAGGAGTGGCTGTTCCTGGGCGACGCGCTGGGCGCCACCGCCACGCCGCTGGCCTTCGGTGAGGTCTACCTGGGCCTGAAGACCGGCACCATCGACGGCCAGGACAACCCGCTGCCCACGGCACGCGCCGCCAAGTTCTACGAGGTGACCAAACAGCTGGTGCTGACCCAACACCTGGTCGACAGTCTCTTCATCACCATCTCCAACAAAAGCTGGAACGCCCTGACGCCGTTGCAGAAGCAGAACGTGACGGCCGCTGCGCAGGCAGCAGCGAAGTTCAACAACGAGAACCGGATCAAGGAAGAAGGCCAGCTGGTGGACTTCTTCCGGCAGCAGGGCTTGCAGATCAGCACGCCTGATGTCGAGGCCTTCCGCAAATCGGTCCAGGAGACCTACGCCCGCTCCGACTACGCCAAGGTCTGGCCGGCCGGCCTGCTCGACCGCATCAACGCCACCCGCTGATCCATGGGCCTGCTGCGCAAAGCCGCCCAGACGCTGGGCGGTTTGATGTTCCTGGGGCTGTTCGTGGTATTCCTCGTGCAGATCACAGCCCGCTTCGGCTTCAACCGGCCACTACCCTGGACCGACGAGCTGGCAGTGGTGTTGTACCTGTGGGTCATCCTTTGGGCCTCGGCCTTCATGGTGCGCGAGCGCGAGCACGTGGTGTTCGACCTGCTGTGGAACCGTGCCAGCCGGCGCCTGCGCCGCGCGATGCGTTTCGCTGGTCATCTGATGATCGGCGGCCTGGCGGCAGTGGCCATCCCGGCCAGCTGGGACTATGTGCATTTCATGGGGCGTGAAGATACGCCCGTGCTGGGCCTGTCCTTTGAATGGGTTTTCCTGCCCTTCGTGCTGCTGCTGCTGGCCCTGGTGTGGCGCAGCCTCCATGGCCTCTGGCAGTCCTGCCGGGGTCAGGATCTCGAGGACCTGGAGCACAGATCATGAGCCTGGCTCTGTGGACCCTGGTGGGCGTAGTGCTGGCCGGCATGCTGCTGCGCATGCCCATCGGCTTCTCCATGCTGATGGCCGGGGTGGCCTACCTGCTGGTCAAGGGCCAGGACCTGGGCCTGGTAGCCGAGCAGGTCAGCAACGGCCTGTACAACAGCTATGTGCTGCTGGCGGTACCGCTCTTCGTCTTTGCCGCCAACATCATGAACGCGGGCACGGTCAGCGAACGCATCTTCGACTTCTGTCGCATCCTGGTCGGCCGCATGCGCGGCGGCCTGGCGCAGGTGGACATCCTCGTCAGCGTGATTTTTTCGGGCATGAGCGGCAGCGCCATCGCCGACGCCGCCGGTCCCGGCCTGGTCACGATCAAGCAGATGCTCAGGAAACCCGAGTACAGCCGTGGTTTTGCCGGGGCCGTGGTGGTGGCCAGCGCCACCCTGGGACCCATCATCCCGCCCTCCATCCCCATGGTGATCTATGCCCTGGTGTCGGGCGCCTCGGTCGGCGCGCTGTTTCTGGGTGGCGTCGTGCCCGGGGTCTGCATGACGCTACTCATGATGGGTGTGGTGCACTACATCGCCCGCCAACGCAATATGCCGCGCGAGGCCCCGGTGCCGCTCAAGGAGTGGCCGGGCATCCTGTTTCGCGGGGCCTTGCCGCTGTCCATGCCCATCGTCCTGCTCGGTGGCATCTACTCCGGGGCCTTCACGCCCACCGAGGCCGCAGCCGTCGCGGCCCTGCATGCGCTGGTCCTGGCGGCGGTGGTCCTCCGCGCGCTGAGCTGGCGCTCGTTCTGGGGCGTGGTGCTGGAGTCCACGCGTTCGAGCGCCGTGATCACCATCATCCTGGCCGGCTCCTTCATGCTGAACTATGCGTTCACGGCCGAAGGGGTGCCCCAGGCCATGGCCGCCTGGGTCGACGGCCTGCAGCTGAGCCGTCTGCAATTCCTGTTCATGGTGAACGCGCTGTTCCTGGTGCTGGGCTGTTTCCTCGACGTCTCCGTCCTGCTGCTGGTCTTCGTGCCCATGCTGCTGCCCGCGGCCAAAATGCTGGGCGTGGACCTGGTCCACTTCGGCGTGCTGGTGGTGCTCAACATGATGATCGGTCTGATCCATCCGCCCTTTGGCATGCTGCTCTTCGTCACCAAGGCCCTGACCGGCATCCCGATCGGCGAGATGATGCGCGAAGGCTGGCTCTTCCTGGTGATGTTGCTCGGGCTGCTGGTGGCCATGACCCTGTTCCCCGAGATCGTGCTCTGGCTGCCGCGGACCATGGGCTACGGCAGCGCGGTGGGCGGCTGAGGTACAAACCCCGCGGGCAGGACGGCTAGATATCGAGCGCCCAGATGCCGGGTAGATTCCGCCAATAGCCGTAGGCGTCCATGCCGTAACCCACCAGGAACTTGTTCGGCACCACGAGTCCCACATAGTCCGGCCGGGCCGGTTTGGGTTTGCCGATGGCCTTGTCGGCAAACACCGCCAGCAGCACCTCGGTCGCCCCCATCGCCAGCAGGCGTTCCTGCACATGGGCCAGGGTTTCGCCCTCGTCCAGGATGTCGTCGAGCACGATCACCGTGCGCCCGCGCACATCGGCGCGCGGCTCCACCTTCCACTCGATGCGTCCGCCATGGTCCTTGGCGCCATAGCGGGTGACGTGGATGTAGTCGAACTCCAGGGGGAAACTCAGGCGGGTCAGGAGCTGGCCCGCAAACACCACGGCGCCGCCCATCACACCCAGCACCAAGGGGAAAGCGGGGGCACCTTCCTGCTCAAAACGGGCATTGATCTGGCCAGCCATCCGGACCAGCGCCGCCTGCACAGCCGCGGCGTCAAACACCTCCGTGGCTTGTGAAAGCAGGGCACGGGCCTTGGCCGCGTGGTCCTTGGCGCTCAGCGCCGGGGGGGTGGTCATGGTCGGTTCCCAGCGGGGTTCAACGCGAAAACTTCAGCACGGCCGTGCTGGCCAGCAGATTGGGCAAGAAGCGTAGCAGGCGACCGTTGTGCAGGCCGAAGCTGTCCAGGATCTGCAAACCGTTGCGTTGGGCCAGCACTTCCAGGTCGGCATGCGTGCCGACGCGGATATTGGGCGTGTCGTACCACTGGTAGGGCAGGCGGCGCGTCACCGGCATGCGTCCGCCCAGCACGCTGAGACGATTCGGCCAGTGCGCGAAATTGGGGAAGGCCACGATGCCCATGCGGCCTACGCGCGCGGTCTCGCGCAACACGGTCTCGGCATTGCGCAGATGCTGCAAGGTGTCGATCTGCAACACCACGTCGAAGCTCTGGTCTTCGAACAGGGCCAGACCTTCATCCAGGTTGAGCTGGATGACGTTGACGCCGCGCTGCACACAGGCCAGCACGTTGTCGTCGGCGATTTCGATGCCGTAGCCGCTGCAGCCGCGCGTGGCCTGCAGATGGGCCAGCAGGGCGCCGTCGCCGCAGCCCAGGTCCAGCACGCGGGCACCCTGCGGCACCAGGCTGGCGATGGTTTCCAGGGTCAGTCGATCGCTCATGACATGAGCTCCCTTTCGATGCCCTGGAAATAGGAACGCACCAGCTTCATGTAGCGCGCGTCGTCCAGCAAGAAGGCGTCGTGCCCGTGCGGGGCGTCGATCTCGGCGTAGCTGAGTTCGCGCCGGTTGTCGAGCAGGGCCTTGACGATCTCGCGGCTGCGTTTGGGCGAGAAACGCCAGTCGGTGCTGAAACTCACCAGCAGGAACTTGCAACGCGCCGCCGCCAGCGCACGGGTCAGGTCACCGTCGTGCCGTCGTGCCGGATCGAAGTAGTCCAGCGCTCGCGTGATCAGCAGGTAGGTGTTGGCGTCGAAGTACTCGCTGAACTTGTCGCCCTGGTAACGCAGATAGCTCTCGATCTGGAATTCGATGTCCTGCGTGCTGTACTGGTAAGCCTCGCGCACAGTGCCCGCCACGGCACTGCGCAGTTCGCGCCCGAACTTCTCGTTCATGACGTCGTCGCTCAGGTAGGTGATGTGGCCGATCATGCGCGCGATGCGCAGGCCGCGCTTGGGGATCACGCCTTGTTCGTAGAAATGGCCGCCATGGAAATCCGGGTCGGTCACGATGGCGCGGCGCGCCACTTCGTTGAAGGCGATGTTCTCGGCGTTGAGGTTGGGCGCGCTGGCCACCACGACGGCATGGCGCACACGCCCGGGGTACTGCAGTGTCCAGCTCAAGGCCTGCATGCCGCCCAGGCTACCGCCCATGACAGCCGCCAGGGTCTGGATGCCCATCACATCGAGCAGGCGGGCCTGGGCGTTGACCCAGTCTTCCACCGTCACCACCGGGAAGTCGGCGCCATAGACCTTGCCCGTGTCCGGGTTGACGTGCATGGGGCCGGTGGAGCCGAAACAGGAGCCGAGGTTGTTGACGCCGATGACAAAGAATTGGTCCGTGTCCACCGGCTTGCCGGGACCGATCATGTTGTCCCACCAGCCCTCGCTCTTGGGCTGGCCTTCGTAGACGCCGGCCACGTGGTGCGAGGCGTTGAGCGCATGGCAAATCAGCACGGCGTTGGACTTGTCGGCGTTGAGCCTGCCGTAGGTTTCGTAGGCCAGGGTGTAGCCGCGGATGCTCGCGCCGCTCTGCAGGGGCAGGGTGGCATCGAAGGTCATCGACTGGGGCTGGGCAATCAACATCGGTGGCTTAAATAACAAAACCCGGCATAGCGTTCAGCTGGGCCGGGTCTCAGATGGCGGAAACACCTTGCCTGTTTAGCTGAACTTCGGAACTCCAGGGTTCCGGCGCCCGCAATCGGGTTCAAATCGGCGCTGAGGATTAGTATAAGTCCAAGTCTTCACCACCCGATACCGGAGTAACCCATGTCCGAGCTGTACGGATCCGACGCCTACGCCCCGAGCGAAATCGCCCAGCGCATCGAATCGGTCGGCGTGACCAAAGCCAGGTTGGCCACATTGCCCCTGCTGATGCTGGGTGTGCTGGCCGGTGCCTTCATCGGCCTGGGAGCCATGCTTTTCGTGCTGGTGAAGTCCGATGCCACCCTCGGTTTTGCCGCGACAGCCATCGGAGGCGGCCTGGTGTTCTCGCTGGGCCTGTTGCTGGTCGTCGTGGCGGGCGCCGAGCTCTTCACCGGGAACAACCTGCTGGCCATGGCCTGGGCCGATGGCCGCATCCGCAGTGCCGAGGTATTGCGCAACTGGGTGCTGGTGTGCGCAGCCAACTTTATCGGCGCGGCCGGCCTGGCGGTGCTGGTGTTTGCCAGCGGCCACACGGATCTGAACGGCGGTGCCATCGGCCAGCAGGTCGTGAAGATCGCGCTGGCCAAGCAGGACCTGTCGCCGCTGCAGGCCTTCTTTCGCGGCGTGCTGTGCAATGTGCTGGTCTGCATGGCCGTGTGGATGGCCATGGCCGGGCGCAGCGTGGTGGACAAGGCGGTGGCCGTGGTGCCACCCATCATGGCCTTTGTCGCGGCCGGCTTCGAGCACAGCATCGCCAATATGTACCTGATGCCGCTGGCCATGCTCCTGCAACACTTCGGCCCGCTGGGCGCCACACCACCGGTCACCTGGAATGGCATGCTGGGCAATCTGCTGCCGGTGATCGCGGGCAATCTGGTCGGCGGCAGTGTGCTGGTGGGCCTGGCCTATCACGTGATCTACCGGCGCAAGCCGGGTTAGGGCGCACAGGCCCTAAGCGCCCCAGCCGAACAGCACCGCCAGGCCCAGCACCACGAAGATCCCTGCCGAGACCAGGTGCACCAGGCGGATCGGAATACGGCGCGTCATGCGCTCGCCCAGCCAGACCACCGGGGCGTTGGCCAGCATCATGCCCAGCGTGGTGCCAGCGACCACCCAGGCCCAGGCCTGGTATTGCGCGGCCAGCATCACGGTGGCGATCTGCGTCTTGTCGCCCATCTCGGCCAGGAAGAAAGCGATCACGGTGGTGCCGAACACACCCCAGCGCGGCGCCTGGGACGCGTCGTCATCGTCGTCGAACTTGTCGGGGATCAGCATCCAGGCGGCCATGGCCAGGAAGGACAGGCCCAGAATCCAGCGTAGCCAGACCGGGCCCAGCACCGTGGTGACCCAGGCCCCGACGGCGCCCGCCAAGGCATGGTTGACCACGGTGGCGACCAGGATGCCGGCCACGATGGGCCAGGGTTTGCGAAAGCGGACCGCCAGGATGAGGGCCAGAAGCTGCGTCTTGTCGCCCATTTCGGCCAGCGCGACCAGGCCGGTCGAAATCAGAAAAGCTTCCATCGACGGATTCTACCGACCCGGTTTGTGGCTCGTGCCATCCCGGCTTGGTGCGTTCACTGCACCCGCTTGGCGCAGTTTGGCCTGGATTTTGCTTGTCATTGGTGCATTTCTTAAAAATTCTGGTTTTTGCACCAGACAGAAGCATTTATTCGGAGATCTCAAAATGGACGCACTAAAACAGGGCGCTGATGCCCTGTTCATCCTGCTCGGCGCCATCATGGTCCTGGCCATGCACGCCGGCTTTGCCTTCCTGGAACTAGGCACCGTCAGGCGCAAGAACCAGGTCAATGCGCTGATCAAGATCCTGGTGGACTTCTCGGTCTCCACCGTGGTCTATTTCCTCGTCGGTTATGGCGTAGCCTACGGCACGGGCTTCCTGGTCGGGGCCGACCAGCTGGTCGCCAAGAACGGCTACGAACTCGTGAAGTTCTTTTTCCTCTTGACCTTTGCCGCCGCCATTCCGGCCATCATCTCGGGCGGCATTGCCGAACGTGCCAAGTTCTGGCCCCAGCTCATCGCCACGGCCATCATCGTCGGCTTGGTCTATCCCTTCTTCGAAGGCATCGCCTGGAACCAGCACTTCGGCATCCAGGCCTGGATCAAGGCCGCGACGGGCGAGGAGTTCCATGACTTCGCGGGCAGCATCGTGGTGCATGCCGTGGGCGGCTGGATCGCCCTGCCGGCCGTGCTGCTGCTGGGTGCACGCTACAACCGCTACCGCAAGGATGGCGGCATCTCGGCCCACCCGCCTTCGAGCATTCCTTTCCTGGCCCTGGGCGCCTGGATACTGGTGGTCGGCTGGTTCGGCTTCAACGTCATGAGCGCCCAGACCCTGGACAAGATCTCGGGCCTGGTCGCCGTGAACTCGCTCATGGCCATGGCCGGCGGCACGCTGGCGGCCTTGCTGGTGGGCAGAAACGACCCGGGTTTCGTACACAACGGCCCCCTGGCCGGCCTGGTGGCGGTCTGCGCGGGTTCCGACCTGATGCACCCGCTGGGCGCACTGGTGGTGGGCGGCGTGGCCGGCGCCATCTTCGTTTCCATGTTCACGCTCACTCAGAACAAGTGGAAGATCGACGACGTGCTGGGCGTGTGGCCCCTGCATGGGCTGTGCGGCACCTGGGGTGGCATCGCCGCCGGCATCTTCGGCAGCAAGGCCTTGGGCGGCCTGGGTGGCGTCACCCTCACGGCCCAGCTGATCGGCACCGGCCTGGGTGTGCTGTGGGCGCTGATGGGTGGCTTCGTGGTCTACGGTGCGCTCAAGCTTGCCATGGGCCTGCGCCTGAGCCAGGAGGAGGAGTTTGACGGCGCCGACCTGAGCATCCACAAGATCGGCGCGACACCGGACCGCGACGTCAACTGGTAAGCCCCGCCCCCCGGCCCATGCGTTGCAATAACCAGGGCCAGGCCCGCTGCTCCAGCGTCCAGCGCCCGGGGCCGTAGATGGCCAGCCCTGCCAGCAGCACAGCCCAAAGAATGTGCTGCTGCAGCGCGGCCGGTGCGATCTCGGCCAGGCTGATGACGGCCACGGCATTCACCACACTCAGGCCCAGGGCTGCGAAGCGGGCACCCAGACCGAGCACGAGGATCAGCGGCAGCAGCAGCTCACCTGCCGTGCCCAGCCAGGCGGCCAGGGCGGGCGACAGCAGGGGCACCTGGTACTCGTCGGTGAACAGGGCCACCGTGATCTCCCAGTCGCGCAGCTTGGTCAGACCGGACAGGAAGAAGACTTGCGCCACGTACAGGCGCGCCAGCAGGGCCGCGGCCGGCTGCAGGGCTTGCAAGCCCTGGCTCAGCCGGGCCCACAGGCGCAGCGGCAGCGGCCGCCCATGGGTGTCGGTTGTTGACATGGTGTGACTCTCCTTGTGTTTTTTCAGCAGCGCTCAGGCCTGCCCCGCCCGGTTCGGCACGACGCGCAACAACAGCCCCTCATGGACAGCCGGCGCCAGCCAGGTACCAAAATCGAAGCCTGGCGCACAGGCCAGCGCCTTGCCCAGACTCTTTCCTTCTTGCACGGTCCGCAGGAACGCCGACTCGCCCGGTTGCGCCTCGCACAGCCTGGGCCGCCAGCCGCAGCGCCAGACCCGCGCGTCTTCGCCGCCGTGGGCGTGCCGGGGCGGCGCGCTGCCGGGCGCCTCGATCAGCGTCACCACCGGCCAGACACTGCTGAAGCAGGCCGTACCGGGGGCCAGATCGAGCCACAGGTTTGCGGGATCCTCGTGCGCCAGCAGCGTGAAGCTGGCGGGTTCTGCCTGCGCGTCGCCCAGCGTGCCCATGCTGTGCAGGGCCCATTCAACCCGCGCCACGTCGGCCAGAAAAGGCAGATCCGCTATCAGCTCGGGCAGCGCCTCGATCTGTGCCGCCAGGGCCGCGCCCCATTGCGCCAGATCACCGCGCTGTGGCGGTCGCTCACGCCATAACAGGCGCGATAGCGCCTCGAAATTTTCTGGCCCGACCAACTGCTCCACCACGGGATAAGCCGCGCCCAGCGAGCGCACGGCCTGGGCAGCAGCATGGCTGCGATAGGCCGCGATGCCGCGCCACATGACGGGGCGGTGCGCCGCGCCTGGTGTGGCCAGCTGGTCCAGGGCTTCGTCGTGCGTCGGCGCCCACAGGGCGGCCAGCAGGGACTGCTGCCAACGCGCGAGCGTCGTGTCTGCGAGTACGGTCTGAACACTCATGCGGTTTGCACCACCCGGTCGACCATTGCCGCCGCGCGCGCTGCCTCGTCCAGCAGGACGGCCAGCGGCGGCAGCCCGGTATCCCACTCTATCAAGGTCGGGATGTCCCCCAGCTGTTCGCGGGCGTAGGCATACAGCGCCCAGACTTCGTCGCAGACCCGCTGGCCGTGATCGTCGATGACCAGATGCACGCCGCCGTCACGTGCCTCGGTGTGACCGGCCAGGTGGATCTCTCCGATCAGCGTCGGGTCCAGCACGTCCAGGGTGTGGCGCACGGCGGCTTGCGGGTCCGGCAACTCGCCGCGCAAGGCGGCATTGCGCGCATTCACATACAGGTTGTTGATGTCGAGCAGCAGACGGCAACCGCTGCGGCGTGCCAGTTCGTGCAGGAACTCGACTTCGATCATCTCGTTGCCCGGGCACTGGACATAGGCGGAAAGGTTTTCCACCAGCAGCGGCCGGCGCAGGCGGTCCTGCACGACCTGCACGTTGCGACACAGCACATCGAGCGCGGCGCGGCTGAATGGCAGGGGCAGCAGGTCGCCGGTGTGGACCGGTGTGGCCTGGCCCGGCAGCACGCCGTGCGTAAAACAGGCGTGGTCGCTGACGAGGCAGGGGTCGATGCGCGCCACCAGCGACGCCAGCTGTTCCAGATGCTGCGGATCCACGCCAGCCACCGAACCCAGCCCCAGCCCGACCCCATGCAAGCTGATCGGGTAATGGGCACGTCCCTGCTCCAGCACGGCCAGTGCAGCGCCACCGGCACCAAAGAAGTTCTCCGAATGGACCTCGAGAAAGGCCAGGGATGGCAGGGTTTCCAGCAAGTCGCCGTAGTGCGGATGCCGCCAGCCTATGCCCACGCCGGCGGCTTCGCACAGACCGGGAGCCGTAGACACGGGCTGGCGCACCGTCATGGCCGGATCAGCCCTTCTTGCCGGCGGCCATCTTGGCTTCGTCGGCGGTCATGCCCATCATCTGCTTGCAGGTGCCCTTGGTCACGTACTTCCAGGAGCCCTTGTCGTTGTCCAGCTTGGCCTGGCCGGCACAGGAATGCGTGCCCGCGAGGCTGGCGCAGTCGTTCTGCCCGGCCTTGGCGATGCCGTAGCATTTTTCCTTGCTCTGGGCCATGGCCGGTGTGGCCACGAACAGGGTGGAGAGGAGGGTGGCCGCAGCGGCGGCAACGAGGGCACGTTGGTTCATGGAAATACTCCTGGTGAATAAGGCCGCGCGACCATCGCCCGGCTACAGATTGAGTCGGGGACCGGGCCGCTTTTCTTACAGCAGATCAGCGATGTCATCCCAGGCCTCGGGCGGAATGCGCCCCGCGTAGGCTTTTTCCACCGTTCCGCTCTTGTTGATGATGTAGGTGGCCGGCAACATGGCTTGCGCGCCGAAACTGTCGACATACCCCGGCTGGCCGCTCCAGAGTTGTGGGAAACGTTGCGCGCGCGGTACCGTCAGGGCAAGGATCTGCTCGTAAGCCTGCACGTCCTGCAAGCGCCGGTCCTGGTTGACCAGGACCATCTCGAAGGGCTGGCCGCGCCAGCCTTCGTAATTGGCGCGCAGTTCGCCCATCTTGTCGCGGCATACGGCACAGGTGGTGGACCAGAACACCACCAGGACAACCTTGCCCCGCAGCCCGGCCAGGTCAAAAGGCCGGCCCTCGAAGGTCTGGCCGATCACCCTGGGCTGGGCCATTGTGGCTGGCGCAAGGGCCCGGGCCGCCTGCGGCTGCGTTTGCGCCTGGGCCCCGGGCACGGCAGACAGTGTCAACAGCCCGACCAGGGCGAGGTTTGCAATCCTGTACATGATTTTGCTCCGGATAAGACAGGTTTTGTCGTTTCCAGGCCCCTCTTTCTTACAGATACTGGGCCTACGGGTATCCGATGGCTGGATATTTCAGCGGGATAACGCATAATGAGCCCGTACTTCTGTAAATCGGTGGTACTAAATTGCGGTGATTCGTCGGTTTTGCGTCTTCTTCAAGTCTTCAGTGCTTTGTTGCTCGCGGCTATCTGACTCCATCGCCTTACCTGAGTCTTTTTGAGGAGTCCCTTCATGGGCAACAAACTTTACGTAGGCAACCTGCCTTATTCCTTCCGTGACGAAGACCTGCAACGCGCTTTTTCCGCTTTCGGTAACGTCAGCAGCGCCAAGGTCATGATGGAGCGCGACACTGGTCGTTCCAAGGGTTTCGGTTTCGTCGAAATGGGCAGCGATGCTGAAGCACAAGCCGCCATTGCCGCCCTGCACGGCCAGCAACAGGGCGGCCGCGCCCTGGTGGTCAACGAAGCCCGTCCGATGGAAGCCCGCCCGCCCCGTAGCGGTGGTGGTGGCGGAGGTGGTTACGGCGGCGGCGGCGGCGGCTACGGCGGTGGCGGCGGTTACGGCGGCGGCGGTGGTCGTCGTGAGGGTGGTGGCGGTGGTTACGGCGGTGGCCGTAGCAGCTACTGATCCTGTTCCACACGGACCAAAAAGGGCCTTCGGGCCCTTTTTTCATGGTTATTACTAGGCTGGAGCACCTTGTCGGAACCGGATTTCTGTGTCAATAATTAAAAAGTGGCGGCTGGGAGGCCTGTCACAGGATTGCGGTGATCTGCTGAATTCGCATCATCGACACGAATGGATTGCGTTTCTGGGACCCCATCGCTTGTTTTAGCTTTGACTCAGGAGTCCCAGCATGGGCAACAAACTCTACGTGGGCAATCTTGCCTATTCCATCCGCGACAACGACCTGGAACAGGCCTTCAGTCAGTTCGGCGCCGTCACCAGCGCCAAGGTCATGATGGAGCGTGACACCGGCCGTTCCAAGGGTTTCGGCTTCGTCGAAATGGGCAGCGATGCCGAAGCACAAGCGGCCATCAACGGCATGAACGGCCAGCCCCTGGGCGGCCGCAGCATCGTGGTCAACGAAGCCCGTCCCATGGAGCCGCGCCCCCCGCGCACAGGGGGTTACGGAGGCGGTGGTGGTGGCTACGGAGGCGGCGGCGGCGGTCGTCGCGAAGGCGGCGGTGGGTATGGTGGTGGTGAAGGCGGTGGCGGTGGCGAGGGCGGTTTCCGCAGCCCCTATGGCAACCCACGAGGCGGTGGCGGCGGCGGTCGTCGCGGGTATTGAGCCTGCCTGCTTTGCAAACAAAAGGCCCCGTCTGGGGCCTTTTCCGTTTTTGGGTGGTCGGCTTCAGCGTTTGTCAGCCACCGCGGACCAGCCCGGTCCCGTCACGGAGGTGGCGCGCGATGCTTGCGCGGCCGACCAGCCAGCAGGCGGTCAAACAGGGCATTGGGTAACAGGCGCAGCAAGCGCGCCGCCAGGCCCATCTGCCAGGGAATGACGCGGTAGCTCACCCCGGCCTCGATCGCGCGCAAGGCGCGCTCAGCAAAGGCGGGCGCTGACATCAGAAAAGGCATGGCGTAGCGGTTCTCGCGCGTCAGCGGGGTGTCGATATAACCAGGACTCAG
The DNA here is from genome assembly GCF_058807395.1 of Hylemonella sp. GW821-FHT12C09. NCBI lineage: Bacteria > Pseudomonadati > Pseudomonadota > Betaproteobacteria > Burkholderiales > Comamonadaceae > Hylemonella > Hylemonella sp. GW821-FHT12C09. Next base: position 96,821 of record NZ_JBXAQQ010000006.1, read on the forward strand.
CGTGACCACGCGTACACCACTGCTGCGCAACTCACCGCGCAAGCTCTCGCAATAGCTGATCACGGCGGCCTTGCTGGCGCAGTAAGCGCCATGACCGGGCAGGCCGCGGATACCGGCCACGCTGGCGATGCCCACCAGGCGCCCGGTGCCACGCTGGCGCATCGGCTCGACGAAGGGATGGAAAGTCGCCGCCAGGCCCGTGTTGTTGACCGCAAAGGTACGCGCCATGACTGCGAGGTCTTCGCGTTCGGCCGTGTCCATGCCGATGCTGATGCCGGCATTGGCCAGCACCACGTCGGGCAGGCCCTGCTGCGTCAGGCAAGCCTGTCCTGCGGCGACGATGCTCTGGATGTCCGCCACATCGGCGACGTACAGACGATAACGCTGCGCTACGAGCTGGTGCGTGTCGGCCCATTGCTGCATCTCGTGCGCACGGCGGGCCACCAGGGCGAGGTCATAACCGGCCTGGTAGCAGCACAGGGCCAGGGCCTGGCCGATGCCACTGGACGCGCCCGTGATGAAGACCAGCTTGCGCATACGCCCGGCGCAGCTCAGCGGTCCTGCGGCGGCTGCAGCGTGCCGCGCACGCGACCCCGCAGTTCGACGACCTGGTCGAAGTTGCTGTAGTCCATGCTCTCGGCGGTGATGCGGTCGTTGCCTCGCATCAGTGCCACCGGCTTGTGCGACTTGATGCGTTCGTCTTCCAGGAAAGCATGCAGGAACTCGCCGTTGAAGCTCACGCGCGGTAGCGTGGCACCGCTGCGGTCCACGGTGGCTTCGCGCACGACCTGGGCATCTCCCATGAGCTGAACCTCGCTGGCATCGTTGTTGGCCAGTGCGCGTTTGGCCGTGGCCACCGTCAGGTGACCGCGGCTGTTGAAACTGCGGATACGCACCTGGTCGATTTCCAGCAGGTCGGTGTGCGGATAGTGCCGGGCCTGTTCACCGTAGACCTCGCTCTTGAGGCGCCCTTCGTTGTCGAAGGTCTTGATCGAGAAACGCTCCATCAGGTAATCCGGGTCCCTGCGCTGCGGCTGTTCCGCCGCCCCGGGCTCCAGCATGGGCGTGCTGCGCACCAACCAGTAGGTCCCCAGCGCCAGCAGGCCCATGAGCATGAGCGGCAGGTAGATCGACAGGCGATCCCAAGCCAGACGCAGGACCCGGATCACGGCAGGAACTCCTGCAACAGGTCGACGTAACGGCCGCTGGCCACCAGCAACAGATCGCAGAACTCGCGGGCGGCGCCGGCGCCGCCCGCAGCCTTCGTCACATGGTGGGCGCGTGCCAACGCCTCGGCATGCGCATTGGCCGGCGCACAAGCGAAGGCACAACGCTGCATGACGGGCAGGTCCGGCCAGTCGTCGCCGATGGCTGCCGCCCGCGACCAGTCCAGGCCCAGGGCCTGCAGCGTCAGCTCGGCCGCCGGCCGCTTGTCCTCGGTGCCGTAGTGCACATGACGGATGCCCAGCGCCTGCAGGCGCACACGCAGGGCTGCGCTGTCACGGCCGGTGATCACCGCCGGCGTGATGCCGGCGCGCTGCAGGAGCTTGAGGCCGTGGCCATCCAGGGTGTTGAACCGTTTGAGACTTTCACCCGTCTCGCCGATGTAGAGGCCGCCGTCGGTCAGGACGCCATCGACATCGAAAAATGCCACCCGGATGCCCTGTGCGCGCAGCAGCAGTTCTGGTGGAAAACTCAGTGCAGGGCGCACGGGATTCATATGACTTTCGAGCGCATCAGATCGTTGCTGTTCAATGCCCCGCACAGCCGCCCTTCGCCGTCCACCACCAGCACGCTGGTGATACGCCGTTGCTCCATCATCTCGGCAGCCTCCACGGCCAATGCGTCGTGCCCGATGGTGACCGGGTTGGGATGCATGAACTGCTGCGCAGTGCCCGTACGCATGTCCATACCTTTTTCCAGCAGGCGCCGCAAGTCACCGTCGGTGAAGATGCCGAGCACGCGATCCTGCGCGTCGACGATGGCCGTGGCTCCAAGCCCCTTGGCACTCATCTCGCGCATGATGGCGCTGAATCCGGCTTCCGGGCTGACCTTCGGAACCGCCTCGCCCTGACGCATCACGTCGCTCACATGGGTGAGCAGCTTGCGCCCCAGCGAGCCGCCGGGGTGGGAGCGGGCAAAGTCCTCGGCCTTGAAGCCGCGGGCATCCAGCAGGGCCACCGCCAGGGCATCCCCCAGGGCGAGCTGGGCCGTGGTGCTGGCCGTTGGCGCCAGGTTCAAGGGGCAGGCTTCCTTCTCGACGGCCGTGTCGAGCACCAGATCGGCATGCAGGCCCAGGGTGGACGCGGGATTGCCGGTCATGGCGATCAAGGGCACGCCTTGGCGCTTGAGTACCGGCAGGATGGCGGTCAGCTCTTCGGACTCGCCGCTGTTGGAAATCGCAAGCAGCAGATCGGCTGCCGTGATCATGCCCAGGTCGCCATGGCTGGCCTCGGCCGGATGGACGAACATGGCCGGTGTACCGGTGGAGGCCAGGGTGGCAGCCATCTTGCGGCCGATGTGCCCGCTCTTGCCCATGCCCATCACGACCACCCGTCCCGGCACCTTCAACATCAGGGCCACGGCCTGGGTGAAAGACTCGCCAATGTGCTGACGCAGGCCCAACACGGCCGCGGCTTCGATCTCGAGGGTCTCATGCGCAAGGCGGATGACCCGGCCTGCATCCAGGGGCGCTGGTTCCTGCTTGCTGTCGCTCATGCATCGATTCTATCGGGGCCTGTCGTCTTGCTAGTATCCGGGTATGACCGGGCTTGAATTGACCTTGATCTACCTGCTGGCAGCGGTGCTGGGCGTCGTCGTTTTTCGCAGTCTCAAACTCCCGCCCATGCTCGGTTATCTGGTCGTGGGTGTGCTGATCGGGCCCAATGCGCTGGCGCTGGCGCAGAACTCGTCGGGTGTGCGCCACCTTGCCGAATTCGGCGTCGTGTTCCTGATGTTCGCCATCGGGCTCGAATTCAACCTGCCGCGCCTGCGCGCCATGCGCCGCCATGTCTTCGGCCTGGGCTTGCTGCAGGTGCTGTTCACCATGCTGTTGACCATGGCAGGTGCCTATGGGCTGACCCTGTTGCTGCCGGATCAGTGGTCCATCAGCTGGCAAGCTGCGCTGGCGCTGTCGGGTGTCATGGCCATGAGCAGCACGGCCATCGTGGTCAAGCTCATGGCCGACCGGCTGGAACTGGAGTCCGAACACGGCAAGCGCGTCATGGGCATCCTGCTGTTCCAGGACCTCGCGGTGGTGCCACTGCTGGTGCTGATCCCGGCGCTGGGCAGCCCGGCGCACGAACTGCTGGGCTCGCTGGGCCTGGCCCTGCTCAAGGCCGTGGTGCTGTTGTCGCTGCTGCTGCTGGGTGGTCAGCGCCTGATGCGCCGCTGGCTCACCCAGGTGGCACGCCACAAGAGCAACGAGCTTTTCATGCTCAATCTGCTGTTGATCACTTTGGGCCTGGCCTGGCTGACCGAGCTCGCCGGCCTGAGCCTGGCATTGGGCGCTTTTGTCGCCGGCATGCTGATTTCGGAGACCGAATTCAAGCACCAGGTGGAGACCGACATCCGCCCCTTTCACGATGTGCTGCTCGGCCTGTTCTTCATCACCATCGGCATGATGCTGGACTGGAGCATTGTCTGGCAGCGCTGGCCGCTGGTGCTGATGCTCATGGCCTCTTCCCTGCTGCTCAAGCTGGTGCTGATCACGGCCCTCACGCGCGCCCTGGGTGCCCCCATGGGCGTGGCCCTGCGCACCGGTCTGTACCTGACACAAGCCGGTGAGTTCGGCTTCGTGCTGCTCACGCTGACACATGAACAAGGCCTGATCGAGGCCACCACGCTCAACCCCATCCTGGCCTCCATGGTGCTGTCCATGCTGGCCACGCCCTTCATCATCATGTACAGCAACCGGCTGGTCTTGCGGCTGGTCGCCAGCGAATGGCTGCAGCAGTCGCTGCAGATGACCAGCATCGCGCGCCAAGCCATCGGCACCAGCGGCCACGTCATCATCTGCGGCTATGGGCGCTGCGGCCAGAACCTGGCGCGCATGCTCGAAGGCGAGAAGATTCCCTATATGGCGCTGGACCTGGACCCTGATCGGGTGCGACAGGCGACGGCGGCGGGTAACAGCGTCGCCTACGGTGACGCGGCCCGCCTGCAAGCCCTGATGGCCGCCGGCCTGGGCCGCGCCAGCGCGGTCGTCATCACCTACCTGGATGTTCCGGGCGCCCTCAAGGTGCTGGCCAATGTGCGTGCCCATGCCCCACACGTCCCGGTGATCGTGCGCACCCAGGACGACTTTGCGCTGGACCGGCTGCGGGCCGCGGGAGCCACGGAAGTGGTGCCGGAGTCGATCGAGGGCTCGCTGATGCTGGCCAGCCACGCCCTCGCCCTGGTGGGCGTGCCCATGCGCCGGGTGATCCGTCTGGTGCAGGACCAGCGCGACGCCCGTTACAACCTGCTGCGCGGGTATTTCCACGGAGCTGACGACAACCCGGACGACGATGGCGCTCAGGAGCGTCTGCACAGCCTGACCCTGCCCGCAGGCGCCCATGCCCTGGGCCAGTCCCTCGGTGCACTCTTGCCGCGCCTGGCCGACACCCGCATACTCAGCCTGCGCCGCCGCAACGGCAAAAGCCTCTCACCCGATGCCGGTCTGGCGCTGGAGGACGGAGATACGCTGGTGCTTTCCGGCCAGGCCGAAGCCCTGGCGCTGGCCGAAGAAAAACTGCTGCGCGGATGACCACCGCCAGCCTGACCCGCAACGCATCGGACCCACCATGCAGGACCACTACATCAACGAATATCTGAGACGCCATATCCGCACCGTGCCGAACTGGCCCTCACCAGGTGTGCAGTTTCGCGACATCACGCCGCTGCTGCAGAACCCCAAGGTATTCCGCGTCATGGTTGACGCTTTCGTCCACCGTTACATGGATCCTGGCATGCGCCCAGACGTGGTGGCCGGGCTCGATGCGCGCGGCTTCATCCTGGGCTCGGTGATCGCCTATGAGCTCGCGGTGGGTTTCGTGCCGATCCGCAAGAAAGGCAAGCTGCCCTTCACGACCGTGGAGGAAACCTACGAGCTGGAGTACGGCAGTGCCACGGTGGAGCTGCACACCGATGCCGTCAAGCCGGGCGACCGGGTGCTGCTGGTCGATGACCTGATCGCCACCGGGGGCACCATGATGGCCGGCAAGAAGCTGCTGGAAAAGTTGGGCGCCCAGGTGATGGAGGGAGCCGCCATCGTCGACCTGCCGGAGCTTGGTGGATCGGCGCGACTGCGCGAGGCCGGCTTGCACCTCTTCACGCTGCTTGACTTCGCCGGGACCTGAAGCGGCCCCGGTGGCGCAAGCTGTGCCCTAGATCAGATCGCCGTACTGGGTGCGGCTCAATGGCAGTCGCTCGGCTTCTTCATCCATGCGGGTTTCCTCAAATTCGGTCTGGGGAAACTCGGTCGGGGCAAAATCCGCTGGCAAGGGCCTGGGCGCACCGCTAGCGCTAGGCTTGGGCTTGTTGCCCGTCGCCAGCGCCTGCTTGAAGGCATTGACTTCGTCGGGGCGGATGGGTTCGAAGCGACGCCTACGATCTCCGGGCACCAGCGGCGCTTGCGACGCTTCACTGGCCGCAGGCGCGATAGCGCCCAACTCGATTTCCGGGCGCGGCTTACGCAGGACGGCTGTCGAGGTCTTGGACAGCTCGTTGATACGCCAGTAGACCGCGGTCACATCGATCTTGTGGCGCGAGCGGGCGTTCTGGGTGACGATCTCCTCGATTTCCGCCAGCTGGCCGATGTGCTGGGCCATCGCCTGGGGCAGGTCCATCATGATCAGGTACTGGCTGCCACGTGAATCGAGGGACAGCACCTTGTATTTGTAGCTCGAGGACAGCATGCCCACACGCGCCATGGACTCGCGCACCACGGCATAGAGCAACTCGCGGCGCTCCAGCCTCTGGGTCTTGCGGTCTAGGGCCTGTTCGTCGTCCGGCGGCAGGTTGGTTGGGCCCGCATCCTGCTCAGGTGCTGGCTTGGCCGTGGATTTTTTCGAGAAGAAGTTGTCCAGTCGTCCCATTTTTCATTCCGATGGCGCTACTTGCACAACAGGGGGCAGACAAACTGCCTGCAACCTGCATTTTCTTCCTAAATGGCGCAGCGTGCTTGACCGCCCAGCGTAAGAAATTGTTTCCCGGGCCAGCCTCTCGATGCTGCCTGCTGGATTGCACGTTACGCCCATTTCGCCGCCTTGACAACGGGAATGCAGCGGGCGCGCAAGATCTCCCGGCCCGTCACTTGCCGATACAGAATCGGGAAAAGATGACACCCAGCAGGTCATCTGAGGTGAACTCCCCCGTGATCTCGTTGAGCGCGTTCTGTGCCAGGCGCAATTCCTCGGCCAGCAAGTCCAGTGCGTGGGCCTGCGCCGCCAGGTGTGCCGCAGCTGTTTCAAGATGCGCCTGCACCTGCCGCAAGGCATGTACATGGCGTTCGCGTGCAATGTAGACACCCTCGGGTGCCGACTGCCAGCCCACGGTTTCGAGCAGGCGACGACGCAAGGTCTCCAGGCCGGCACCCGTCTTGGCCGAAAGGCTCAGGCCTTGGGCCGGCGCTGCCGCGGCGTCGGCCTTGTTCCAGACATCCAGCACCGGCACACGTGTCGGCAGACGCTGCTGCAACGTACGGCCAATGTCCTCATCCGCCTGGCGATAGTCGGACAAGGCCTGGCGCGTGAGGTCATGCAGGAAAAGCACGGCATCGGCCGCTTCGATCTCGGCCCAGGCACGGGCGATCCCGATGCGCTCCACCTCGTCGCTGCTCTCGCGCAGCCCTGCGGTGTCGATCACGTGCAGGGGCACGCCTTCGATCTGGATGGTCTGCTGCACCTTGTCGCGCGTGGTGCCGGGGATGGCCGTCACGATGGCCAGTTCGGCCCCGGCCAGTGCATTGAGCAGCGAGCTCTTGCCCGCATTAGGCTGGCCGGCAATCACCACCTTGATGCCTTCGCGCAGCAGGCTGCCCTGGCGGGCGTGCTCAAGCACGGTGGCGAGCCGGTCCTGCAGGCGCTCCAGCTGCCCCCGGGCATCGGCCTTTTCCAGGAAGTCGATCTCTTCTTCCGGGAAATCGAGCGTGGCTTCGACCAGCATGCGCAGCTGGATCAGCGCTTCGCGCAGCACCCCGATCTCACGTGAAAAGGCGCCATCGAGCGAGCGACTGGCGCTGCGCGCGGCGGCCTCGGTACTCGCGTCGATCAGGTCGGCGATGGCCTCGGCCTGGGTCAGGTCGATCTTGTCGTTGAGGAAGGCGCGTTCGGTGAATTCACCGGGTTGCGCAAAACGCAAACCTGGCAGACAGGCCTGGCCGGTCCGCTCATCCAGCTGCAGGCTCACCTGCAGGCAGCGTGCCAGCAGTAGTTGCAGCACCACCTGTCCACCATGGACCTGCAGTTCCAGCACGTCTTCGCCGGTGTAGGAATGCGGCGCCGGGAAATGAATGGCCAGGCCGTGGTCCAGTACTTCGCCGGCCGCATCCCGCAGGGGCAGGTAGGTGGCATGACGCGCCTGCAGCGCGCGGCCGCACAAGGCCGTGACGAAGTCCCCTAGCCTGCGACCACTCACGCGCACGATACCCACGGCACCCCGTCCGGGGGCCGTGGCGATGGCGACGATGGGTTCCTGTTGGCGTGCCAGCATGGTGCGCTATTTTGTCGCGTGGGGGCCTGAAAGTGAAAGGGCCGCTTGCGCGGCCCCTGTGCGTCTGCTTACTTGAATTTCGGCAAATTGAACTGCGGCGGAACGCCCATGCGAGTGTTGATCACCCACTGCTGCGCGATCGAGAGGATATTGTTGGTCAGCCAGTACAGCACCAGGCCGGACGGGAAGAAGAAGAACATCACGCTGAAGATCAGCGGCATGAACCACATCATCTTGGCCTGCAGGGGGTCCGGCGGCGCCGGGTTCAGCGCCGTCTGCAGCATGGTGGTGGCCGTCATGAGCAGGGGCAGAATGTAATAGGGGTCCTCGGCCGAAAGGTCCTTGATCCACAGGATCCAGGGTGCGTTGCGCATCTCGACGCTGGACAGCAGCACCCAATAGAGGGCAATGAACACCGGAATCTGGATCATGATGGGCAGGCAGCCGCCCATGGGGTTGACCTTCTCCTCGCGGTAGACACGCATCATCTCCTGCTGCATCTGTTGCGGCTTGTCCTTCAGTCGCTCGCGCAGCTCGGTGATGCGCGGTGTGATGGACTTCATCTTGGCCATGCTGGCGTAGGCCTTGGCATTGAGCCAGTAGAAAGCAATCTTCAGCAACACCACCAGGGCCACGATGGACCAGCCCCAGTTGCCGATCAGATGCTCAAGCTTGTCGAGCAGCCAATACAGCGGCTTGGCCAGGATGGTCAGCCAGCCGTAGTCCTTGACCAGCTCCAGGCCGGGGGCGATGGCTTCGAGCCTCTTTTCTTCCTGCGGGCCGACGAACAGGCGCGCCTCCACGGTGCGGCTCGTCGCCGGTTCGATCGTCTCCAGCGGGGCGATCATGCCAACGGCATACAGGTTGCTGTCGACTTTGCGGGCGAAGATTTCCCGCGGCACACCGTCGCCGAGCAGCCAGGCGCTGGCGAAATAGTGCTGGACCATGGCCACGTAGCCGTTGGAGGACTGCTTCTCGAACTCGGCCTTGTTCTTCTCGATATCGCTGAACTCGACCTTCTGGTATTTCTTCGCCTCGGTATAGATGGCCGGACCAGTGAAAGTCGAATAGAAGGACGACTCGCCGGCCAGCTTGTTGCCATCACGCACCAGCTGCAGATAGAGCTGGGGCGTCAGCGGCGTCGTGCCCATGTTCTGTACTTCGTGCTTCACGTCCAGGGCATAACTGCCGCGCTTGAGCGTGTACGTCTTGACGAGCTTGACGCCGCCGATTTCGGCCGACTCGAACTTCAGCAGCAGTTCGTCCACACCGTCCTTGAGCTCCCGTTCGCCGGACACCAGCTTCATGGGCGTCTTGTGCGTCGGCAGACTGCCGCCGGCAGCGCCGGCAATCAATCCGGACTGGGACAGGTACACACGATCCTTGCTTTCATCGAACAGCACGACATGGCGTTCGGGATTTTTCTGGTCGCGATGTTTCAGGAACTCGGAACGAACCAGCGAACCGCCTTCGGTATCGAAGGTCAGCGTCAGCACGTCGGAGCTCACCACCACGCGTTCGCGCGCGACGGGCGCCTGCGCTTCGGTTTTGGCGATGCGGTCACTGCTATTGCCTACGGGCAGCACGGGCGCGGCCACGGGAACGGCTGCCGGCGTTGAGGCCGCCGCTGCCGGGGCAGCCGCCGTCTTCGCCGTCGGCGACGGGAAGAAGGTTGCGGGTCGGCCATTGTGGATCTGCCACTGGTCCCACAGCAGGACCAGGGAAAAACCAAAAATCACCCACAGGATGGTGCGGCGAATATCGTTCATGAAATGTTCTTTTCAGAAGGGGTGGAAAGCAGGCCGGTGAAGAGGCGGGGTTTTTGCGAAGGTACGGGATCGTGCCCGCCGGCGCACCAGGGATGGCAGCGTAGCAATCGACCCACGGTGAGGTAGCTGCCTGCCATGGCACCATGCTGGCGCAAGGCGTCCAGCGCATAGAGCGAGCACGTCGGCTCGAAACGGCAGGCCGAACCCAGCCAAGGGCTCAGAAAGAAACGGTAACCCTTGACCAGTCCGATGAGCAGATGGCGGATCATGCGGCAGCCTTTGCAGGCTGCTGGGCCTTGCTGAACAGTTGTTCGATTTCGCCACGGACAGCGGCCTGCAGCGCTTCGGACCTTGCGCTGATGAACTGCGTGCGGTCGTAGGTGCTGCGCAGGCGCACCAGATAGGCGGCCGCGGGCAGCGCCGCCTTGTGCTGCGCTGCGATGCTGTAGACCTGTCGCTTGATCAGGTTGCGCGTCACGGCACGACGTGCCCAGCGCTTTGGAACCATGGCACCGATCCAGAGGCTATCAACGGCAAAAGAGGTCTGGGGCACGACTTGCGTGCCTGGGACCTCCAGGACCATGCGATGCATGACAAAATGTTCCGTCCGGGCAAAGGGTGCACATGCCAGTACGGCCTGAAACTGTTCCCGGGTCTTCAGCCGCCGCGCCTGCATGGTGCGCTGAAGTGCACTGCGCAAAACCGGTACAGGGCTCTGGCAGAGCGGTCCGGCTTAGACAGCCAGGCGCTTGCGGCCCTTGGCACGACGCGCGTTGATCACGGCACGGCCACCACGGGTCTTCATGCGGACCAGGAAACCATGGGTACGCGCACGGCGGATCTTGGAGGGCTGGTAAGTACGTTTCATCTCGAAATCCTAGTGATAAGCGTGGAGTTTTTCTGCCATGCAACCGCACCGTCCATCGCTGGCGGCACAGCCCATGAAATGTCCCGTTCGCACTTCAGTGGCCTTGGTTTGCACCTTGCGGCGCTTTCCGGACACATCACAGGCTTCGGGAAAACCATAGATTATCGCAAAAATTTCCAATGCTGGCAATGCCTTGGCTTTCCAAGTGCGTGCAGCACTTGAGGGCCTGGCGGGCCCCTCGCCCCTTGTGGATAAATTCTTGATAATTTACAATCCAGCGCACCATACGGCCTATATATCCACAATAATTAGCACGCATGAGCGAGGGACAACTCAATAGTCAGGCCGTGAGCCTGGGCCAGGAAGCCGGGCACAGCTTGTGGCAGACTTGCGTCGACCAACTGGCCCAGGAACTCCCCGAACAGCAATTCAACACCTGGATCAAGCCCCTGACGGCACAGGTCGCTGAAGATTTCTCCCGCGTCACCCTTTTTGTCGTCAATCGCTTCAAACTGGACTGGATCCGTGCCCAATACAGTAGCCGGATCGCTGCGCTGCTGGAAAAGGTCTATGGCCAGCCCATGCATCTTGAGTTGGCACTCACCCCCAGGGAAAACAACACCAGGGCGAAGGAAGTGGTTGTCGAAGCCGAGGCCTTGCCTGCGGAAGAGTCCTATGCCGCCGGACTGGAGCGCATCAACCCGGCGAATCGGACCCGTCTCAACACCGCCCTGACTTTCGATACCTTGGTGGAAGGCACGGCCAACCGCATGGCCCGCGCTGCCGCCATGCACGTGGCCAGTTCACCGGGGCAGCTTTACAACCCCCTGTTCATCTACGGTGGTGTCGGCCTGGGCAAGACCCACCTGATGCATGCTGTGGGTAACCGCTTGCTGGCCGAGCGCCCCAACGCCAAAGTTCTGTACATCCATGCGGAACAATTCGTTTCCGATGTGGTTAAGGCCTACCAGCGCAAGACTTTTGACGAGTTCAAGGACAAGTACCACTCCCTCGACCTGCTGCTGATCGACGATGTGCAGTTCTTTGCCAACAAGGACCGTACACAGGAGGAGTTCTTCAACGCCTTCGAGGCCTTGCTGGCCAAGAAATCCCATATCGTGATGACCAGTGACACCTATCCCAAGGGCTTGCTGGACATCCACGAACGTCTGGTCTCCCGCTTCGATTCCGGCCTGACTGTGGCCATTGAACCGCCGGAACTGGAAATGCGCGTAGCGATCCTGATCAACAAGTCGCTGAGCGAAGGCACCGAGATGCCCGAGGAAGTGGCCTTCTTCGTGGCCAAGAACGTGCGCTCCAACGTGCGTGAACTCGAAGGTGCCCTGCGCAAGATCCTGGCCTATTCACGCTTCAACCAGAAGGAAATCTCCATCCAGCTGGCCCGTGAGGCCCTGCGCGACCTGCTGTCCATCCAGAACCGGCAGATTTCCGTGGAAAACATCCAGAAGACGGTGGCCGACTACTACAAGATCAAGGTCGCCGACATGTATTCCAAGAAACGGCCGGCCAGCATTGCCCGCCCACGCCAGATTGCCATGTACCTGGCCAAGGAACTGACACAGAAGAGCCTGCCCGAGATCGGCGAGCTGTTTGGTGGTCGCGATCACACCACCGTACTGCATGCGGTCCGCAAGATATCCGGTGAACGCCAGCAACTGACTGAACTGAACCAGCAATTGCACGTACTTGAACAGACCCTCAAGGGATAGAAGGAGGCATCACCCATCAAAAAAGCGACCTGAAACCCTGGGGATAGTTCTGGCACAAGTCATGAGTTATCCACAGGGGAAAGCCGTTCTGCCAAGTTATGCAGTCTCGCACCGGATCAAACTCGACGACTACACACATGGTTGGACGACAGGCAAGTCGTTGATAAAAAAAGGGAAAATGATGCTATCCACAGAAGGCAGCCTGCTCTATCTACTACTACTAATTTGAATTAAAGAAATCAAAGAAGAGGTTGACATGATCGTCCTGAAGGCAACACAAGACAAAGTACTCTCCGTTTTCCAGTCCGTTTCGGGCATCGTGGAACGTCGCCATACCCTGCCTATCCTGGCCAACGTGATGATTCGCAAGACCGGCAGCGCCTTGCAGTTCACGACCAGCGATCTGGAAATCCAGATCCGGACCACGGCTGAGCTTGATGGAGATGCCGGCAATTTCACGACCACGGTGGGTGCGCGCAAGTTGATCGACATCCTGCGCACCATGCCGGCTGACCAGACCGTGTCGCTGGAATCGAGCCAGAACAAGCTCATCCTCAAGGGGGGCAAGAGCAAGTTCACCTTGCAGACCCTGCCCGCCGAGGATTTTCCGCTGGTGCAGGAAGCCGCCAATTTCGGTCCGGTTTTCAGCGTGCCGCAGAAGACGCTCAAGGAGCTGCTGAGCCAGGTCTCGTTTTCGATGGCTGTGCATGACATCCGCTACTACCTCAACGGCATCCTCTTCGTGGCAGAAGGCAAGCAACTGAGCCTGGTGGCAACCGATGGTCACCGCCTGGCCTTTGCTTCGGCGACGCTGGATGTGGAAGTGCCCAAGCAGGAAGTCATCCTGCCGCGCAAGACGGTGCTGGAAATGCAGCGTCTGTTGAGTGATACCGAGGGTGCGATCGAGATGCAGTTCGCCAGCAACCAGGCCAAGTTCAGCTTTGGTGGCATGGAGTTCGTGACCAAGCTCGTCGAAGGCAAGTTCCCGGATTACAACCGTGTGATTCCGAAGAACCACAAGAACGCCATCGTCCTGGGCCGTCAGCCCCTGCTGGCGAGCCTGCAGCGCACCGCCATCCTGACCAGCGACAAGTTCAAGGGTGTACGCCTGAACATCGACCCCGGCACCCTGCGTGTGGCATCCAACAATGCCGAGCAGGAAGAAGCGGTGGACGAGCTGGACATCGACTACAGCGGCGACAGCATCGAGATCGGCTTCAATGTGACCTACCTGATCGATGTTCTGACGAACATGGAACAGGATATGGTCAAGGTTGAACTCTCGGACTCGAACAGCTCCGCCCTGATCACGATTCCCGACAACCATAGCTTCAAGTACGTTGTGATGCCCATGCGGATCTGACGGAAGCGCAAGATCATGACCCGCGATGAACGTCTGGTTCATGGCGGGTCTGTTCATTCAAGTGTTTGAATAGTGTTGAGAAGTAAGCCATGACCGAAGAAAACAAGCCTAGCGCTGTAGAGAATTTCAGCGCCCAGCCCCGTATCGATGCCCATCAAGTCGGTGCATCAGAAGGTTATGGCGAATCGTCGATCCAGATTCTGGAAGGCCTGGAGGCGGTACGCAAACGCCCGGGCATGTACATCGGTGATACGTCCGACGGTACCGGCTTGCACCACCTGGTGTTCGAGGTGGTCGACAACTCCATCGACGAGGCATTGGCTGGCCATTGCGATGACATCGTCGTCACCATCCACCTGGACAATTCGATCAGCGTGGTTGACAACGGGCGTGGCATCCCGACCGGCGTCAAGATGGACGACAAGCACGAGCCCAAGCGCAGTGCCTCGGAGATCGCGCTGACGGAGCTACATGCCGGCGGCAAGTTCAACCAGAACAGCTACAAGGTCTCGGGCGGTCTGCACGGCGTGGGTGTGTCCTGCGTCAATGCGCTGTCCAAATGGCTGCGCCTGACCGTGCGTCGCGAAGGCAAGGTCCACCAGCTGGAATTTGCACGTGGCGCGGTACAAAACCGCATCATCGAACAAGTGGGTGGTGTGGACGTCTCGCCCATGAAGGTGGTCGACGCCACCGAGAAGCGCGGGACCGAGGTGCACTTCCTGCCTGACCTCGACATCTTCCAGCAGAACCATGAGTTCCATTACGACATTCTTGCCAAGCGCCTGCGCGAACTGAGTTTCCTGAACAACGGTGTGCGCATTCGTCTCAAGGACGAGCGCAGCAACAAGGAAGACGACTTTTCCGGTGCCGGTGGTGTCAAGGGTTTTGTCGACTTCATCAATGCCAACAAGAAGGTGCTGCACCCGAATGCCTTCCACGCGAATGGCGAGCGTCCGGCAGAAACCTACGGTGGCATCCCGGGCACCAACATCGGCGTCGAAGTCGCCATGCAGTGGAACGACGGCTACAACGAGTCCGTGCTCTGCTTCACCAACAACATTCCGCAGCGCGACGGAGGTACCCACCTGACGGGTCTGCGCGCGGCCATGACCCGTGTCATCAGCAAGTACATCGAGAGCAATGAACTGGCCAAGAAGGCCAAGGTCGAGATCTCGGGTGACGACATGCGTGAAGGCCTGTGCTGCGTGCTGTCGGTCAAGGTACCGGAGCCCAAGTTCAGCAGCCAGACCAAGGACAAGCTGGTCAGTTCCGAAGTGCGTGCCCCGGTGGAAGACATCGTGGCCAAGTCGCTGACGGATTTCCTCGAAGAGCGCCCCAACGATGCCAAGATCATCTGCGGCAAGATCATCGAGGCGGCCCGCGCCCGCGAGGCGGCCCGCAAGGCGCGCGAGATGACGCGCCGCAAGGGTGTGCTCGACGGGATGGGCCTGCCCGGCAAGCTGGCGGACTGTCAGGAAAAAGACCCGGCGCTGTGCGAAATCTACATTGTCGAGGGTGACTCCGCTGGCGGTTCGGCCAAGCAGGGTCGCGATCGCAAGTTCCAGGCGATCTTGCCACTGCGCGGCAAGATCCTGAACGTGGAGAAGGCACGTTACGAGAAATTGCTCACCAGCAATGAAATCGTGGTGCTGATCACGGCGCTGGGAACGGGCATCGGCAAGGCCGCGGTTGAAAGCGGCAAGTCGGGCGTCGATGACTTCAACATCGACAAGCTGCGTTACCACCGCATCATCATCATGACCGACGCCGACGTGGACGGGGCCCACATCCGCACGCTCTTGCTGACCTTCTTCTACCGCCAGATGCCCGAGTTGGTCGAGCGCGGCCACATCTACATCGCCCAGCCGCCGCTGTACAAGGTCAAGTCGGGCAAGGAGGAACTCTACCTCAAGGATGCCTCCGCGCTCGATACCTACCTGTTGCGCATAGCCCTGATCGGGGCTTCCATCCACACGGGCGGTGCCAACGGGACCGTGATCACGGGTGACACCCTGGCCGAGCTGGCGCGCAAGCACCAGCTGGCCGAGCGCGTGATCGCCCGCCTGCACAACTTCATGGACGCCGAGGCGCTGCGCTCCATCGCCGATGGCGTGGTGCTCAAGCTCGATACCGTCGCAGAAGCCGAGGCGTCTGCCGTCGCCCTCCAGGCCAAGCTGGCGGGTGCTGAAGTGGCGGGCGAGTTTGACGCCCGGACCGACAAGCCCATCCTGCGCATCAGCCGCCGCCACCACGGCAACGTCAAGAGCAGCGTTATCACCCAGGACTTCGTGCACGGGGCCGATTACGCTGCGCTGGCGGAGGCTGCCAACACCTTCCGCGGCCTGCTGGCCGAGGGCGCACGCGTCATGCGTGGCGAAGGCGAGAAGCAGAAGGACGAGAAGGTGGGCGACTTCCGCCAGGCCATGGCCTGGCTGATCGGGCAGGCCGAGAACGCGACCGCACGTCAGCGTTACAAGGGCCTGGGCGAGATGAACCCGGAACAGCTCTGGGAAACCACGATGGACCCGGCCGTGCGCCGCCTGCTGCGCGTGCAGATCGATGATGCCATCGAGGCCGACCGCGTGTTCACCATGCTCATGGGCGACGAGGTCGAGCCGCGGCGCGACTTCATCGAGACCAACGCGCTGCGCGCCGGCAACATCGACGTCTGAGATCCGACAAGGCGGCGCAGGCTTTTCACCGGCATGAAGCCTGTCGCCGTCATCGACTTCGAAACCACGGGTATTTCACCCGAACAGGGCGCCCGTGCCACGGAAGTGGCCATCGTGCTGGTGGAACAAGGGCGCATCGTCGACCGTTTCCAGAGCCTGATGAATGCCGGCGCCCACATTCCTGCCTTCATCACTCAGCTCACCGGCATCAGTAACGCGATGGTGCAAGCCGCGCCCGACGCCGGCGTGGTGATGCGCCAAGCCAGCAACTTCGTGGGTGACGCTCCCATGGCGGCCCATAACGCTTCCTTCGACCGCAAGTTCTGGACCGGCGAGTTGTCCCGCCTGGGACTGCCGGCCGTTCAGCCGTTTGCCTGCACCATGCTGCTGTCGCGCCGGCTCTACCCCCAGGCGCCGAACCACAAGCTGGGCACGCTGGTGGACTACCACCGGCTGCCGCGCACCGGTGCGGCCCACCGGGCCCTGGCGGACGCTGAAATGGCGGCCGAGTTGCTGCTTCGGATCCAGCAGGACCTGCAGCGCCGCCACGATGTCGCGGACGTCGACCATGATCTGCTGATGGCGCTGCAGCATTGCCAGCGCCAGGGTGTTTCGGCCCTCTTGTCGCGGCACGCCCGGGTATAGGATGCTCCCTGACCGCATAATCAGGCGATGCCTGCTGAATGGCTCATCCCATGAGTGACAAAAAACCTTTCGAGATCGCGCGCGAGGCGCTCAAGCAGATCACGGCACGCCAGCTGGCGCCCACGCCAGTGAATTACCAGGCGATCTACAACGAGATTGCGGGCGTGCCAAATGTGCAGCCCTTCCCGGAAGAGCCCCTGCGACAGATTGCCCAGGCCCTGCCGGCGCGTAACCCGGGCCAGGAAAAGCAGCGCAGCCTGCTGGAGTACGCGATCGGGCAGCGCAACTGGCTGGGTGTGCAGAACGCCCTGGTGGCCTATAGCGGTTTTGCCATGCCGGGCAGTGGGGATTCGGCGCCGGCACCGCTGGCGCCCACGCCCATCGCGGCACCGGCACTCACGCCGGAATTCTTCGAGCAGATTGCACGCCTGATCGAATACGCCCGGCCCGCCCTGGGCACGGACGACACCCGTTTCCAGGAGCAGATGCAGCAGTTGATCCAGGCCCTGCGTGACCCGGCAGCCGAGGCCTACAAGGTCAAGGCGCAGCTGGCCGACTTCAGCCATCGCCTGTCCTTTGCGGCCGAGGACCAGGCCGAGATCCATCTGACGCTGCTCAAGCTCTTGCAGCTCATCATCGACAACATCGGCGAGCTCAGCCCGGACGACAACTGGCTCAAGGGCCAGACCGATGCGCTGAAGGAAGCCGCCCAGCCGCCGCTGACCTTGCGCCGCCTGGACGATGTGGAGCGCCGCCTCAAGGATGTGATCTTCAAGCAGACCGAGGCCAAGGGGCGGGCGCAGGAAGCCCAGGAAGAACTGCGCCAGATGCTCGCCACCTTCATCAGCCGGCTCTCGCAGATGAGCGAGACCAGCGGCGCCTACCAGGGCAAGATGGAAGAGAGCATGCGCCAGCTTGAGCAGGCCAAGAAGATCGAGGAGATCGCGCCCGTGCTCAAGGAGGTCATCAGCGCCACGCGCCACATGACCAGCGAGTCGACCAGCGCGCGCGACGAGTTGCGCGCCATGCGCGAGAAGGCGCAGGCCACCGAGGCCGAGATGGTCAAGCTGCACCGCGAGCTCGATCGCGTCAGCGCGCAGGCGCGCCACGACAGCCTGACCGGCGCGCTCAACCGCCAGGGCCTGGACGAGGCCATGAACCGCGAAGTGTCCAGTGTGCGTCGCAAGGACGCCATCCTGTCGGTGGCCTTGCTGGACATCGACAACTTCAAGAAGCTCAATGACGGCAAGGGGCACGAAACCGGCGACGCCGCGCTCAAGCACCTGGCCACGGTCGCGCGCGAGTGCATGCGCCCGCAGGACACGCTGGCACGTTATGGCGGCGAGGAGTTCGTCGTGTTGCTACCCGACACGCCGCTGGACAAGGGCGTGGAGGCCATGACGCGCCTGCAGCGCGAGCTGACCAAGCGCTTTTTTCTCGCGGGCAACGACAAGATTCTCATCACCTTCAGTGCCGGTGTGGCCCAGCTGGCCACCGGTGAAACCGGTGCCGACGCCATCAAGCGTGCCGACCAGGCCATGTACCTGGCCAAGCGTGCCGGCAAGAACCGCGTCATCGCCGCCTGACCACTTTTTCCAGGAGACCTCCGATGAAAATGCTGTTGGCCGGATTGCTGATCTTCCTGGGCGTGCACTCGGTGCGCATGTTCGCCGAGGACTGGCGCCAGCGCATGCGCAGCCGCCTCGGCAAAGGGGCCTGGAAGGGCCTGTACTCCCTGCTGTCGCTGGCCGGGCTGGCTTTGATCGCCTGGGGCTTCGACCTGGCGCGAGAGCAGCCGGTGGTCCTGTGGACCCCGCCCACGGGCCTGCGCCACGTGGCCTCGCTGCTGACCCTGCTGGCCTTTGTCCTGCTCGCGGCGGCTTACGTACCGGGCAATGCCATCAAGGCGCGCCTGCACCACCCCATGGTCCTGGGCGTGAAGACCTGGGCGCTGGCCCACCTGCTGGCCACGGGCATGCTGGCGCACCTGCTGTTGTTCGGCGCCTTCCTGGTCTGGGCCATTTTCAATTTCAGCATCTCGCGCCGCCGTGATCGTCGCGATCGCGTGTCCTACCCTCCCGGTCGTGGGGTGGCCACCGGCGTGACCGTGGCGCTGGGGGTGGCCTCCTGGGCCGTGTTTGCCTTTGGCCTGCATGGCCTGCTGATCGGCGTCAAGCCGTTTGGCTGACACTGCCTGCGGCGGCTATTTTTCCAGGACCCACTGGATCACGAATTTGGCCGCAAAGCCCACCATGCCGAAGGCCAGGCCCAGGAAGATCACGAAGGTGCCGAAGCGCCCGGCCTTTGATTCCCAGGCCAGGTGGCCGATGATGAACAGCATGTAGAGCATGAAGGCGCCCACGCCGAAGGACAGGCCGAAGGCGGCGATCTGCTCCTCGGTGTAGCCGAACATCAGTACGCTCCCGGTTGACCCGTCGTCCGCTCGGGCCAGGCCGAGGCATCCACCAGGTCGCGGTAGGCATGCCAGCTGGCATGCCCCAGCATGGGCATGACAGCGATCAACCCCAGCAGGGCCGAGAGCAGGCCCAGCAGGGTGAAACCCATGATGAGCGTGGCCCACCAGGCCATGGGCACGGGGTTGTTCAGCACCGCTTCCCAGCTGGTGATCACGGCCTGCAGCACGCTGATGCGGCGGTCCAGCAGCAAGGGGATGGCAATCGCGCTGGAGGCGAACATGGGCGCGGCCATCAGGCCCCCGAGGGCCAGCCAGACTTCGAACAGCCAGTTGTCGTGTGCCAGCACCACGTGGCGCAGGAAATCCAGGGGCTGTTCGATGGGAACCGGAGACATCAGAGTGACCAGCGCGGCCGAGGTCACAACCCAGCCGGTACCGGCCAGGCCCAGCAGCAGGCCGAATTGCACCAGGCGCCAGTCCTTGCCGTCACGGCTGTCCCCATGACGGCGCCAGCTCAGCCAGGTCTTCAGCACCAGACGCCAGGACGTGGCCTCGCCGCGTTCCACCGCCCGGCTGAGTGCATACAGGCCGGTGGCGAGCACCGGGCCCACCACCAGCAGGCCGGAGAAGGCGCCGGCCAGCCACCAGAACTGGTGACGTGCCAGCACCAGCAGGCCCAGGCCGACGACGGTCAGCACCAGGCCATGCGCGAAGCTGACCCAGCCGCAGCGTCCGATGTCACGCCAGCCCAGCACCAGCCAGCGCATCGGCTGGTGCAGATCGATCGTGCGGATGACGGGTGCTGCGGTGGGCTTCATCAGGCTCCGATGTTAACCGTGCCCGCGATGGGGTCCATGGCGGTGGGAGGAGCGGGCCGTGCTTTCATCGAAGACCTTCTTCTGGTCGGCATTCAGCGCGCCGTAAAAGGTTCGGGTGGCCGCGTCACGTTGCTCGAAGGCGGCATCCCGTTGCTTGCGCAGTTCGTTCATCTTGTCCAGGCGCTCGGGGGTGCTGAGCTTGGCCAGCTCTTCACGCTTGGGCATGGACGCGCGGGCCGGGGGCTGCATGGCGGCAAGGAAAGCGTTCCAGTTGCCTTCCTGCTCGGCACTCAGCTTGAGCTTGGCCTTGAGGTCGGCCGCGCGCTTGGCCATGTGCTCTTTCATGCGTTCCTGCTGGCGGGCGTGACGCTCGCCATCGGGCTGGTGCATGCCGGGGCCAGCGCTCGCGCCTGTGGCCGGGCCGGGGCCGGATTGCGCCAGGGCCACCAGGGCGGAAGTAGCCAGCACGGTGGCCAGCACAACGGGTTTGAAGTTGACTTTCATATCCTCATCCTTTCAGATCAGACCTGTTGCGAAGTAACAGGGTGCATGCAGTCTGCGCGGCTTGTGTATCGCGAGGATGAGGGTGTGCATCGCCTGTGTAAAGTCGGTCGCTGCCCCCGCGATCTCAGGCCAGGCGTCCGTTCTGGAAGTCTTCGACCGCCGTCATCAACTCCTCGCGCGTGTTCATGACGAAGGGGCCGTATTGGGCGATCGGTTCCTTGAGCGGGCGGCCGGCGATCAGCAGGGCGCGTGCGGGTGCGCTGCCGGTCTCGGCCTGCAGGCGTACACCGTCGCCGCTGTTGTCCAGGATGGCCATGCGGTGCAGCGGTACCGGGGTGGCTTGTCCACTGCCATCCACGACCTGCACGGTGCCGCGGTAGGTATAGAGGAAGGCGTTGTAGCCCGCTGGCAGCGGCTGGTTGAAGATGGCGCCGCTGGCGGGGAAATGCAGGTCCAGGTAGAGCGGGTCGGTCGGGTAGGCATCGACCGGGCGCGCCACGGCGCCGTTCACACCGTGGCTGTGGCCGGAGATCACGCGCACGGTCACGCCTTCGGGTGTGGTGAGTTCGGGGATCTCGGCGCTCTGGATATCGCGGTAGCCCGGCGTGCACATCTTGTCGCGCCCCGGCAGGTTGAGCCAGAGCTGGAAACCTTCCATCACGCCCGCTTCCTGTTCAGGCATCTCGCTGTGGACCAGGCCGCGGCCTGCCGTCATCCACTGCACACCACCGTTTTGCAGCAGCCCTTCGTTGCCGGCGCTGTCGCGGTGGCGCATGCGCCCGGCGATCATGTAGGTGACCGTCTCGAAGCCGCGGTGCGGGTGATCGGGGAAACCGGCGCCGTAGTCCTTGGGGTCGTCGCTGGCGAAGTTGTCCAGCATCAGGAAAGGGTCGAGCCGGCGCTGCAGGTCGTGCGTGAGCACGCGTGTGAGCTTGACACCGGCGCCGTCGGTGGTGGGCTGGCCGGTGACGAGGCGTTCGACGGCGCGGGGAGAGGTGACGGTCATGGGCGGCAGGGTCCTGTCGGGTGAAATGACTGCCGGGCCGGAATGGCCCAGAGCATGGACAGATGTTAGCGGGAGGCCGAAACCCCTGCGCCGCCGTGCTTTATCAGGCCTTGGGAGCGTCCTTGACGGAGCAGGTGTTGATGCCCAGCAGGGCGTAAGGCGGGCACCAGCCCATCAGGCCGGTGGCCATGGGGATCAGCCCCAGCCAGCCCCACCAGCCGACGGTGCCGGTGGCTGCAAGGCCGACCAGGATGGCGCCTGCGAGGATGCGAGCGACGCGTTCCATGCCGCCGATATTGGTTTTCATGCTGTACTCCTGTTGTGGATGCGGTTCATTATTGGGGTCCGGGGGGCTGCCGTCAACCGCCCCGGCTGGCCAGGTCGTCGAGGATGGGGCAGTCGGGCCGTTCGTCGCCATGGCAGTGGTGCAGCAGTTGTCGCAGTGTGCGCTGCATCGATTGCATGGCTTCGATGCGCGTGGCGAGTTCGTCCACGTGTTTCTGGGCGATGCGCTTGACGCTGGCGCTGTTGCGCCGACGGTTCTGCCACAGCGTCACCAGTTCGGCGATCTCGGCCATGGAAAAGCCGAGGTCGCGCGAGCGCTTGATGAATTGCAGCGTGCGCACGTCGGCCTCGCTGTACTGGCGGTAGCCGCTGTCGGAGCGTGCCACGTGCGGCAACAGGCCGAGCGACTCGTAATGCCGCACCATCTTGGCCGAGATGCCGGACAGCTCGGCTGCGCTGCCGATGTTGACGGGCCAGAGCATGTGCGCCATGGCCTTCAGGCGGCGACCGTGTAGCCTTCTTCGGCGATCGCCCGGGCCAGGGTTTCGCGCGCCTGCTGCGACTGCACTTCCACCAGGTTCTTGCTTCGGTCGATCTTGACTTCGGCCTGCGGGTCCACCTGCTTGATGGCGCGTGTCACG
This sequence comes from Hylemonella sp. GW821-FHT12C09, assembly GCF_058807395.1. Classification (NCBI taxonomy): domain Bacteria; kingdom Pseudomonadati; phylum Pseudomonadota; class Betaproteobacteria; order Burkholderiales; family Comamonadaceae; genus Hylemonella; species Hylemonella sp. GW821-FHT12C09. The sequence goes on from NZ_JBXAQQ010000006.1 coordinate 119,230, forward strand.
GCCTTTTCGCAGTGACCGCAGGTCATGCCGCTGACGTTGAAGTTCTGGTTCATGGGGCCTTCCTTTCGCTGGGAGTTGGGTTCAGGGAAAGCATATCCTGAAGCTTGCCACGATGGGAAGGTCAAGCTCCTGGTTTCGACCTTCTCGACAACAAGGTTGATCTGGCGCAAGACTTGACCCTGCCATCGTGGCAAGGTTCAGAATTCGTTGCATGAACACTTCAACATCCCTCGCTTCTCCCCCGGCCACGCTGGACCTCGGCATCGGCGGCATGACCTGTGCGTCCTGCGTGAGCCGGGTGGAAAAGGCCCTGAAGAAGGTCCCGGGCGTCAGTGACGCCGCCGTCAACCTGGCCACCGAGTCGGCGCGCGTGAGTTTCGCGCCCTCGGAGCAGATCGAGGCGCGGCTGCGCCGTGCCGTACGCGATGCCGGCTACGAGCCGCGTGCCGCCGATGCGCTGGAGCAGCCGGAAGAGGCCTCGCCCTGGGCAGGTTTTGCGCCGGTGGCCATCGGCCTGGCCTTGTCGTTGCCACTGGTGGTGCCCATGCTGGGTGATCTGGCCGGCAAGCACTGGATGTTGCCGGCCTGGGCGCAGTTTCTGCTGGCCACGCCGGTGCAGTTCATCCTCGGGGCGCGCTTCTACAAGGCCGGCTGGTTTGCGCTCAAGGCCCTGACCGGCAATATGGATCTGCTGGTGGCCATCGGCACCACGTCGGGCTGGGCGCTGTCCATGTGGCTGTGGCTGAGCGCCGAGTCCGGCACCATGGTGCATCTGTATTTCGAGGCTTCGGCGGTGGTGGTGACGCTGGTGCTGCTGGGCAAGTGGCTGGAGGCGCGCGCCAAGCGCCAGACCACGGCTGCCATCCGCGCCCTGCATGCCTTGCGGCCGGACGTTGCGCACCTGATCGGGCTGGACGGCGAGGTCGACGTGCCGGTGGCCGAGGTGCTGGTGGGCGACAAGCTGGTGGTCCGCCCCGGCGAGCGTTTCCCGGTGGACGGCATCCTGCTCGAAGGCCACACCCAGGTGGACGAGTCCATGCTGACCGGCGAGCCCCTGCCCGTGGCCAAGGACGCCGGCGCCAGGCTGACCGGCGGCTCCATCAATGGCGAGGGCCGTGTGGTGCTGCAGGTCGGCGCCGTGGGCAGCGAGACCGTGCTCGCGCACATCATCCATCTGGTGGAGGATGCGCAGGCCGCCAAGGCGCCGATCCAGCGCCTGGTCGATCAGGTCTCGGCGGTGTTCGTGCCGGTGGTGCTGATGATTGCCCTGCTGACCCTGCTGGGCTGGTTGTGGGCCGGCGCCTCGGCCGAGTCGGCCATCATCCACGCGGTGGCGGTGCTGGTGATCGCCTGCCCCTGTGCGCTGGGCCTGGCCACGCCGGCGGCCATCATGGCGGGGACCGGGGTGGCGGCGAAACACGGCATCCTGATCAAGGACGCGCAGGCCCTGGAGCTCGCGCACAAGGTGGATACCGTGGCCTTCGACAAGACCGGCACGCTCACCGTGGGCCAGCCACGCCTGACCGCGTTTGAGGTGCTGCCGGATCAGGACGAGGCGCGCCTGCTGGCCGCCGCCGCCAGTCTGCAAAGCGGCAGCGAACACCCGCTGGCACGTGCCGTGGTGCAGGCCGCACAGGCCCGCCAGCTGTCCGTGCAGGCGCCGGACAACGTGCGTGCCGTGCCCGGGCGCGGCAGCGAGGGCGAGGTGGGCGTGACCAGCTACCTGATCGGCAGCCTGCGCTGGATGGAGGAGCTCGGCGTGGGCCTGGGCGCACTGGCGCCGCGTGCCACCGCGCTGCAGGCGCAGGGCGCCACCGTCTCGGCCATGGTCGAACGCACCACGCAGGGGCTCGCGCTGCGCGGCCTGCTGGCCTTCGGCGACGAACCCAAGCCGGGTGCGAAAGAGGCCTTGGCGGCTTTGCGTGCGCGCGGCATCCGTACGGTCATGATTTCGGGCGACAACCGCGGCGCCGCCGAGACCATGGCGCGTCGCCTGGGTCTGCGTCCCGAAGCGGGCGAGGTGCTCGCCGAGGTACTGCCGGGTGACAAGGCGGCCATGGTGGCCAGATTGAAGGAAGGCGGCCATACCGTGGCCATGGTGGGGGATGGCGTGAACGATGCGCCGGCCCTGGCGGCGGCCGATGTCGGCATGGCCATGGGCAACGGCACCGACGTGGCCATGCACGCAGCTGGCATCACGCTGATGCGGGGCGACCCGCTGCTGGTGGCCGCGGCCCTCGATGTGTCGGACCGCACCGTGGCCAAGATCCGCCAGAACCTGTTCTGGGCCTTCATCTACAACGTGGCGGGCATACCCTTGGCCGCATTGGGCTACCTCAACCCGGTGATTGCCGGTGCCGCCATGGCCATGAGTTCGGTCAGCGTGATGAGCAACGCCTTGCTGCTGCGCCGCTGGCGGCCGAAGGCCTGAATAGCCCTGTTTTCAGGCGTTTCAATTTGTCAAGGGCGCTGCAGGGTGGGGTCTAGAATGTGCCGCTTTCACCCCCACCCGGCGAGGTCGTCCCATGAGCACGAAGTTGTTTGCATTGATGCGCCAGTTCACGATCCGTTTTCGCATGCTGGGAGCGATCGGCGTGGTGCTGGCCTTGCTGGCCCTGGTGGGAGGTGCGGGCATGTTCGGCATGTTCCGCATTCACCAACTCAGCGCTGAGGTGATCGACGAGTCCATGGCCGTGGTGGATCGTGTGGCCCGGCTGCGGCTGGACATGGCCCAGGTGCGGCGCCATGAAAAGGACATGATCATCCAGTACGAAAAGCCGGAACTGATCCGCCAGATCCGGGAGCGCTGGGAAGCCGAGATGAAGACCATCATGCAGACCGCCGGCGATCTGGCGGCCAGCCTGCCCGAGGCGCGCGGCGCACAGCTGCAGAAAGCGATCGAATTCCTCAAGAACTACCATCAGTTCTTCAGCGGGACAGCCAGCCAGCTCGAGAGCAGCGCCTATGAAACCGCAACGGTGGCCAGCCGCATGAGTGCCCGTTCGGTGGCCCAGTTCGAGGAGGCCGACAAGCTGCTGACCCAGATGGACCGGGACGTTCGCGCCGAGGCGCAGGCCTCCAACGCCAACCGCAATGCCGTGCTGGATCAGGCGCTCTTCATCTTTGCCGGCCTGGTCATTCTCAGCCTCGCGATCGTCGTGCCGTTGACCCTGCTCAATATGCAGGCCATCTGCCAACCCGTGGAGCAGGCGCGCCGGCTGGCGCAGGCCATCGCCAGCGGTGACCTCTCGCAGCGCATGGAGGTGCAGGGCCGTGACGAGGCGGCCGACCTGCAGCGCGCGCTGGAGCAGATGCGCAGCGGGCTCTCGGGCATGGTGGCGCAGTTGCGCGAGTCTGGCGAGAGCATCTCCACCGCCAGCAGCGAGATTGCCACCGGCAACCAGGACCTCTCCAACCGCACCGAGCAGACCGCCGGCAACGTGCAGCACACGGTGAGCTCCATCGGCGCTCTCAGCGGCAATGTGCAGCAGACCGCCAGCTCGGCGCAGACCGCCAACCAGCTGGTGGCCACGGCCTCGCAGGCCGCACAACGCGGCGGCTCGGTGGTGACGCAGGCGGTGCAGAGCATGCACAGCATCTCGCAGTCCAGCCGCAAGATCAACGACATCATCGGCGTGATCGACGGTATCGCCTTCCAGACCAACATCCTGGCGCTGAATGCTGCCGTGGAAGCGGCGCGCGCCGGCGAGCAGGGCCGCGGCTTTGCCGTGGTGGCCAGCGAGGTGCGCTCGCTCGCGGGCCGCAGCGCCGAGGCCGCCAAGGAGATCAAGGCCCTGATCGGCGCCAGCGTGACGGCCGTGGATGGCGGCGTGCGCCAGGTGGAAGAAGCCGGCACCGTGATGCAGGAGATCGTCAGCGGCGTGCAGCGCGTGCGCGACATCATCGGCGAGATCACCGTGGCGGCTGGCAGCCAGTCCAGCGGCATCGGCGAGGTCAACCAGGCGGTGCAGGAGATCGACCGCATGACGCAGCAGAACGCGGCACTGGTCGAACAGTCGGCCGCGGCCGCCGAATCCATGCGTGAGCAGGCCGAGCGCCTGGCCGGCATCGTGCGGCAGTTCCGCCTGGAGGCCCAGAGCCGCGGCGCTCCCCTGCTGCTGGCTTGAACCGCGCCAGACTGCGCAAAGCTTGACGAGCGTCAAGCCAGCGCGGTGCCAGCCGTGCCAAGCTGGGAACCATCATCTGATCCGATCGGAGGTTCCCCATGGCCCATGCCAGCTTACGCATCATCCAAGACGAGCATGCCGCACTGTCGGCGATGCTGCAATCCCTGCGCATGATGGTGCGGCGCGGACCGGGCGACGGTCCGGAGCAGTTCTTCGACGTGCTGCGCGCCATGCTGTTCTACATCGACGAGTTTCCCGAACGCCTGCATCACACCAAGGAAACCGAGCTGCTCTTCCCGCCGGTGCGCGCGCGTGCGCCGCACCTCAAGGATGCGCTGGATCGCCTTGACCGCGATCACGCCCGTGGCGAGACGGCCGTGCGCGAACTGCAGCACCTGCTGCTGGCCTGGGAACTGCTGGGCGATTCGCGCCGCGAAACCTTCGAGCAGGCCGTGGCGCGCTACCTGGATTTCTACCTGGAGCACATGAAGCTGGAGGAGACCGTCATCCTGCCCGAGGCGGAGAAGGTCCTGAGCGCGCAGGACTGGCAGGCACTGGACGCGGCCTTTGCCAGCAACTGCGACCCGCTGACCGGCAAGTACCCGCGCGACCCGGTCTACGACCGCCTGTTCACGCGCATCGTGATGCGCGCACCCGCACCGATCGGCGTCGGCGCGGGCTGATCCGGGGGCCTAGTTTTCCTCGTCCAGGCGCTTGCCTGTGAACCAGGCGACGTAGAGCACGGGCAGCACCACCAGGGTGAGCAGGGTGGCCGTCACCAGGCCGCCGATGACCACCAGCGCCAGAGGCCGCTGCGTCTCCGAACCGATTTCCTGCGACAGCGCCATGGGCAGCAGGCCCAGTGCAGCCAGCATGGCCGTCATGAGCACGGTACGCAGGCGCTGCATCGACCCGGTGCGGGCGGCCTCCAGCACGGTGTAACCGGAGTTGCGCAGCTGCTGGAACACCGAGAGCATGACCACGCCGTTGAGCACGGCCTGGCCCGACAGGGCGATGAAGCCGATGGCGGCCGACACCGACAGCGGGATGTCGAACACCCACAGCGTGATGAAACCGCCGATCAGCGCCAGCGGCACATTGACCAGGATCAGCGCCGCTTTCTTGAAGGAGCCGAAGGCGTCGAACAGCAGCACGAAGATCAGCAGCAGCGAGATCGGCACCACCACGGACAGGCGCTGCATGGCGCGTTCCTGGTTCTCGAACTCGCCGGACCAGTTGACGGTGTAGTTCTCGGGTACCTTGACATTGGCCGCTACGCGCGCCTTCATGTCTTTCACCACGGAACCCATGTCACGTCCCTTGATGAAGACGCCGAGGGCCATGGTGCGGCGACCCGCTTCGCGGGCGATGTTCATCGCGCCGGTGGCTTGCCGGATGGTGGCGACCGAGCCCAGGGTCGTGTAACCACCGCCGGGAATGGCCAGTGGGGTGGAGGGTAGATTGGCGATGGTGCGCTCGTCCTCGGGCAGGCGAACCGCGACGGCGAACTTCTTCTCGCCTTCCCACAGCAGGGTGGCGGCACGGCCGGCCAGGGCCGATTCAATCACGTCCTGCACGTCGCTGACATTCAAGCCGAAACGCGAGGCGCGTTCGCGGTCGATGTCGATCAGCAGCTGCGGCAGCTCACCCAGGCGGTCTACCTCGGCCCGTTGCACGCCCTGCACCTGGCGGAACTCGCGGCGCATGGCCTCGACCGTACGTTGCAGTTCACCCAGATCCTCGCCGGCCACCTTGACGACGATCTGGCCCTTGATCTGCGAGATGGATTCGAGCACGTTGTCGCGGATGGGCTGAGAGAAGGCGGGATCAACGCCCGGAATCACCGCCAGCTTGCGGTCCATTTCCTCAATCAGCGCATCCCGCGTCATGCCCTTGCGCCACTCTTCCACGGGTTTCACATCGACGAAGACTTCGGCCATGCTCAGGGTCTTGGGGTCCGTGCCATCTTCGGGCTGGCCGGCCTTGGAGACGACGGTACGCACTTCAGGCACGGTCAGCAGTTGCTCGCGCGCGATGCGCAACACCTTGACGGCCTGCTCCTGTGACTGGCTCGCGGGCATGTCCCAGTTGACCCAGAAGGTACCTTCATTGAGCTCAGGAAGAAATTCGGAGCCCAAGCGCGCGGCGGCCCCCAGGCCCAGCACGAAAGCGGCCAGCGCGATCACCACCACCTTGCGCTGGTGTGTCAGGGCCCAGTCCAGCACCGGTGCGTAAATGCGCTTGGCGGCGGCAACCACGCGGTTGTCGCCATGCGGCAGCTTCTTGCGCAGCATCCAGTAGGCCAGCAGGGGAACCAGCGTGAGCGAGAAGATCAGCGAGCCGATCAGCGCCGTGGTGACGGACAGCGCCATGGGCTGGAAGATGCGGCCTTCGTGCCGTTGCAGCGCAAAGATGGGGATGTGCGCGGCGATGATGATCAGCATGGAGAACAGCGTGGGCCGCCCCACCTCGTTGGCCGCGTCGATGATGGTCTGGCGCCGCTCGCTTTCGGACATGTTCTCGTTGTCCTTCTCGAGCCGGTGCATGATGTTCTCGATCACGATCACCGCGCCATCGACGATGATGCCGAAGTCCATGGCGCCCAGCGACAGCAGGTTGGCTGGCACGCCCATGATCTTCAGGCCCATGAAGGTGGCCAGCAGCGCCAGCGGGATCACCACCACCACGGCCAGGCTGGCGCGCAGGTTGGACAGGAAGATGTAGAGCACCAGGGACACCAGCAGCGCGCCCTCGACCAGATTGCGGAACACCGTGGAGAGGGTCTTGCCCATCAGCCAGGTGCGATCGTAGAAGGGCACGATCTGCACGCCTGGCGGCAGGCCGCGTTCATTGAGTTGCTCGATCTTGTCCTTCACGCCTTTGAGCACGACGCTGGCGTTCTCGCCCTTGCGCATGATGACGATGCCGATGACGGCGTCGTCGTCATGGTCCTGCCCGGTGATGCCCAGGCGCGGCACGGAACCCAGCTTGATTTGTGCGACATCGCGGATCAAGATGGGCGTGCCATTGCGCGAGTCCAGCACGATGCGCCCGATGTCGTCGGGCGAGCGCAACAGACCAATGCCGCGGATGGCAAACTGCTGCGAACCCTGGGCCACATAGCTGCCCCCCGCATTGGAGTTGCCGCGCCCCAGCGCGTCGAGCAGGTTCTGGAAGGTCAGCTTGTAGGCGCGCAGCTTGTCCAGGTCGGGCTGCACCTCGTATTGCTTGATGAAGCCGCCCATGGCCACCACGTCGGCCACACCGGGCACCTGGCGCAGCGCACGCTCCACCACCCAGTCCTGCTGCGTTCTCAGATCGGTGGTGGACAGGCCATCGCCACGCAGGCGGTAGCGCATGATTTCGCCTACGGGGGTGGCGTTCGGCGCAATGTTCACCTGGGCCCCGGTTGGCAGGTCCACGCCGTTGAGCCGCTCCATCACCTGCTGGCGTGCCAGGTTGACGTTGGCGCTGTCGTCGTAGGTCACCACCGTGTACGACAGGCCGAATTGGGTGTGGGAAAACAGGCGGATCGCGTTGGGCAGGCCGGCCAGTGCGGTTTCAATGGGCAGCGTGACCTGCTTCTCGACCTCTTCGGCCGCGCGCCCCGGGAACAGGGAAATCACCGTGACCTGGGTGTCTGTCACGTCGGGGAAGGCCTCGACCGACAGGCTCTTGAAAGCGAACACGCCAGCCAGCACAAACAGCAGCGTGCCCAGCACGATGAACAGCGGCTGGTGCACCGCATACTGGATGAGACGTTTCATTTCTGGTCCGCCCCGCGACCCGGCGTCGTGGCGGCTGGCGCGGCGTTGGTGCCACTGCCGGTTCGCGCCTCTTCCTCGGCCAGGCGCAGCAAACGGGCCAGCAGCAGGGCGTTTTCAACCACGACCTGCTCGCCGGCCTTCAGGCCGCTGCTCACGACCACCTGCTGGGGGCCCTCGTAGTCCAGTTCCAAGGCGCGGCGCTCGAATTCGCCCGGGCGTGTTTCCACAAAGGCGGACTGGCGTGTGCCTCGCAGCAGCACGGCGGTTGACGGCACCACGACCGAACCGGGGAAAGTGCGTTCGAAACGCGCCGTGGCCAGCATTTCCGCCTTCAGGCGGCGATCCGGGTTGGACACCACGCCACGGATCTTGATGGTGCGCGTCAACGGGTCGATGAAGTCGGACGCCGTGACCACGCGACCTGAAAACGTCTGGCCGGGCAGACCGGCGACATGGAACTGGAAGCGGGTGCCTGGCCGCACGACGCCGACTTCGGACTCGCGCGCGTCGATCTGGATCCAGAGCGAGGTCGGGTCGGACACGACGAACAGGGCCGGCACGCCTGGCCCACTCAACTCGGGGCGCAGCTCCTGGCCAGGATTGAGGTTGCGCTCGACCACCACGCCGCCGATGCTGGCGGTCAGCACCAGTTGCTGGTTGACGTTGCCGCTCCCGCCGTACAGGCGCGTGCGGGCTTGTGCGCGTTCGACTTCGGCGCGGGCGCGCTCGTGGTCGGCTTCCGTCTGCTCCAGCTCCTTGCGCGCCACGATGCCGGCGTCGAAGAGTTCGCGCTGGCGCTGCACGGCCTTGGCCGTCAGCCGTGCATCGGCCTCGGCGCGCGCGGTGTCGCTCTGCGCCTGGCCGAAGTCAGGCGAGGCCAGCTGGGCCAGCGCGGCGCCCGCCTGAACACGCTGGCCGACGTCGGCCTTGATGCCCATCACCCGCCCGGCGAAAGAAGGATAGATGCGCTGGGTGCGCTCCTCGTTCCACACCAGCTTGGCGGGCAGTTCGATGGCGATGGACCTGGCCGGTTCGGCCGTTGCCACTGTCAGCAGCTTGAGTTGTGGATGCCCGGCGGCAAAGCGCAGCTGCTGGCCCTGCATGATCGGGGCCTGGGCGTCCGCCTTGGGCGCGGGTTGTTCGTTGCAGCCCGTCAGCAGCAGGGCGGCCAGCAACAGGGGCAGAGGGGCGTTCGGGCATTTCAGCATGGTCAACGGCATTTCGGGTCTTTATTCATGGGGCGGCGGCGGCCACCGGCAGGCCGCTGCGCAGTTGCCAGGCCCCCAGGGCCTTGGCGTGCTCGCTGCGTGCGGCCACGGCATCGAGCACGGTGGCGCGCAGGGTGCGCCGCGCGTCCAGCAGGTCGGTCAGCGAGAGCGCGCCCTTGCGGTAGGCCAGTTCGGCGCCTTCGGCCACACGGCGCGCGCGCGGCAAAATCTCGGTGTCGTAGGCGCTGGCGCGCAAGGCCGCGCTTTGCAGCTCATGTTGCAGGCGCTGCAGTTCCAGTCGTGCCAGGCGCCGGGTTTTTTCCAGCGCGCTCTCGGCCAGGGCCAGCTGGGCGCTGGCGCGGCCGATCTCGCCTTCGTAACCGTAGCCCCACTGGAGCGGCATCTGCATGCGCAGGGCCATCAGGGCGGTGGACGTGCCAGGGTAGTGGTTGTAGGAGACCCCCCAGGTGATGTCGGATTTTTTCTGCGCGCTGCTGCCGTCCAGTGCCGCCTGGGCCGCCTGCACACGGGCACGGGCGGCGCGCACATCGGCGCGGGCTTCGACCAGGTCCTCCAGCACGGCAGCGGCGACCGGCGCGGCGGGCAGGGCCGGCCAGTCGGCGCGGGCCTGCAGCTGTTCCGGGGCGGGCACCAGGGCGGTCAGCTGCCAGAGTACCAGGGCGGCGCGCTGTTGTTCCAGCTCGGCCTGACGCAGGTCGGCACTGGCGCGCTGGGCTTCGATTTCCGTGCGGGCCGTCTCCTGGGCCGACAGGTCGCCGGCCTGCAGGCGCCGTCCGGCGATGCGGGCCAGTTCGGCGGCGTTGCGCTCGATCTGCGTCACCTCGGCCACGCGTTCCTGCGCGGCCAGCAGGTCATAAAAACCGGTCAGGGCGGCCAGGCGCTGTTGCGTGCCGGTCTCGTCCAGCTCTGCGCGGGCTGCATCGGCTGCGCGCTGGGCGGTCAAGGTGCGCAGCTCGCGCTTGTTGCCGCGTTCCCAGGTCCAGTCCAGGCCGACCGATTTGTCATAACGCTGCTCGGTCCAGGCATTGCCGCTGCCGTTGCCGTTCTGCAGGTCGATCTGGTTGACGCTGGCCGACAGCACGGGAAAGGGGGAGCGGTCGGCGCTGGTGATGTCGGCTTGTGCACCGGCCAGCGTGCGCCGCGCGAGGGCGACGTCCAGATTGTCCTGGGCCGCTTGCAGGGCCTGCTGCAGGGAGACGGGCAGCGGCGCAGCGGCCGGCGTCTGGGCCTGGAGGGCCACCGGCAGCAAGAGGCTGCTCAACAACAATAACTGACGTATGCTCATGGATCAATCCACTCGGGGGGATCGAGTGTCTCCGGCCGCGCCTGACCACTGACTGACTCCCACACGAGTGAAAATGCGTACGAAAAACTGCTACGGGCTTACGCGTCATGAGAATTCTGCTGGTTGAAGACGATCCCGTGCTGCGCGAGGTGATGCGCCTGAGCCTGCGTGATGCCGGCCATCGTGTGGACGAGGCCGGCACCCTGGAGCAGGCCTCGCATTTCTGGCGTGTACAGCCTTTCGACGCCGTCCTGCTGGACCTGAACCTGCCACAGAACGCCACGCACGACAGCCCCCTGGCCAACGGCCTGTCCCTGCTGCGCGAGGCGCGGGCTCGCGGCGACCGCACGCCCGTGCTGGTGCTGACGGCGCGCAACCGCACGGACGAGCGCATTGCCGGCCTGGACGCGGGTGCCGACGACTACCTGGGCAAGCCCTTCGAGCTGGCCGAGGTCGAGGCGCGGCTGCGCGCCCTGGTGCGCCGCACCGCGGGCACCGACGACTTCTCCGAGATCGGTCGTCTCAGCCTGGACCGCAAGGCGCGGCGTTTTGCGGTCGATGGCGCCCTGCTGGAATTGCCGGCGCGCGAGTTCGAGGTGCTGTGGGAACTCATGACACCGCCCGGACGGGTGGTCAGCAAGCGCAGCCTGTCGGACAAGCTGTCCGATTTTTCCGACGCGCTGGGCGACAACGCGCTGGAGGCCTTCATTTCGCGCCTGCGCAAGAAGCTGGTCGGCAGCGGCGCCCGCATCCGCACCTTGCGCGGCCTGGGCTATGCGCTGGAGCGGGGGGCAGAGGGGTGAACCAGCCGTTGCCGCAGGGCCAGCCCTCCCTGCGCGCGCGCCTGGTGCGCCATGTGCTGCTGCCGCTGGCGTTGACCTGGCTGCTGGGCACGGCCGTGACGGTGGCGGTGGCCTACCACTTTGCGCAAAAGGCCTTCGACCGTGCCTTGCTCGACGACGCCTACGCCCTGGCCTCGCGCGTGCGTGCCCTGCCCCAGGGGCTGGCGCTGGAGCTGTCCAGCCGCGAGATGAGCACGGTGCTGTTCGACCAGAGCGAGAGCATCTATTTCGTGGTGCGCCGTGCCGATGGTTCGGTCATGGCCGGCCATCCCGGCCTGCATGCACCCATGCCGCGCAGCCCGGCCGCCATCCTGTTTTCGGAGACGGTCTACGAGGGCCAGCCCCTGCGCACCGTAACGCTGCTACAGGACGAACCCCACAACTTCACCGTGATGGTGGGGCAGACCACGCGCAGCCGGCGCACCCTGTTGCGCGACGTGCTGACCTACTCGGTGGTGCCGCAGATCGCGCTGCTGCTGCTGCTGGCGGTCTCGCTGCGGCGCATCATTGGCCAGGAGTTGCGGCCGTTGAACGCCTTGCAACGTTCGGTCGAGCAGCGCGACGCGCTGGACCTCACGCCGGTGCCGGTCTCGGCCAGTTCGCGCGACATCGAACACCTGGGCACGGCCATCAATGCGCTGCTGGCGCGCGTCAGCCAGAGCATGCAGGCGCAGCGCGAGTTTTCCGGCAATGTGGCGCACGAACTGCGCACCCCGCTGGCCGGCATCCGCGCGCTGGCCGAGTACGGCCTGACGCAACCCGATCCCGCCGCCTGGCGCGAGCAGCTGCAGCGCATCGCGGCCAGCGAGGCGCGAGCCAGCCGTCTGGTGGACCAGCTGCTGGCCCTGGCCCTGGCCGAAGAGGCCGATGCTGGCGTGCAGACCGGACCGGTGGCGCTCGACGAGCTGGTGCGCGACACGGTGCTGCGCTACCTGCCGCGCGCCGATGCGGCCGGGGTGGACCTGGGCGTGCAGGGCCTGGACCAGCCCGTGCAGGTGGCTGGCAATGTGGCGTTGATCGAAGGCATCCTGGGCAACCTGCTGGACAACGCCCTGCGTTACGGGCGCGCACCGGCCGGCCAGGCCAGTGCCCTGACCGTGGAACTGGCGCGCGAGGGTGATCGCGTGCGACTCTCCGTGATCGACAACGGACCCGGCCTGACAGCGCAGGAGCGCCAGCACCTGATGCAGCGCGGTGCGCGCGGCCCGCATGCCGCGCGCCTGGGCCAGGGCGCGGGCCTGGGCCTGGCCATCGTGGCCAAGTTCGCCCTGCTGATGCAGGCGCAGTTCGAACTCGGCGATGCCCCGGTTGGTCCCGGCCTGTGCGCCAGCGTGCTGTTTCAGGCCCGGCCGGCGGCGTGAAGCCTGGTTCTAGAAGCGTGTGCCGAAGGCCAGGCGCCACATGTCCTGCGGCGTGAAGTTGACCTTGGGGTCATAACTCAGGCGCAGGAACCAGCGCGGCCAGTCATAGGCCACCGACAGGCCGCTGCGCTCGATCATCTCGTCTTCGACCAGCCCGCGCTTGAACAGCAGGTCCACGGTCAGCCGGTGCCCGTCGGACAGGGGCGTGCGCCAGACCAGGTGCAGGTGCTGCTGGTCGGGGTTGAGCCGGTTGTCGCGCACATAGAGCAAGCCCAGCGAACGGCCCTCGGCCCAGCGGTAGCCGCCGCTCAGGCTGTAGGCGTCGTTGGGGTCGAAGTTCAGGTTGACGGTCTCACGCTGGTTGGTGCGGCCCAGGCCGGCTCCGACATACCAGTCCTCGCCGGTTTCCAGGCCTACGCTGCCGTTGAGGGCGCCACCGGTGGCCAGCTGGGCCGAGGGCTGGACGCGCACGGCCCCGACCGCCCAGGTGCGGTCCCAGCCGACACGGTCCTGGATCAGTTCGCGGGCCGGCGCCACATAACGACCGATCCAGACCGTGCCGAGCCCGGAGCTGTGGCGCAGGTTGATGTCGGTCGAGTCGCTGCTTGCCACGCCGCCACCGCTGGACTGGTACAGGCCGGCGGTCAGCTTGAAGGCCGCCTTGTCGGCTTCCTGCGCCCAGGCGCCGTGGATCGCAAGCCCGAGGCAGGCCGCGGTCAGGATCCGGAAGAAATGAAGTTGCAAAAGAGCGCTCCTAGAATGCCTGCATGAAGTTTGCCATTCTCTTTGCCGCTTTCTTGCTGACGGCGCCGGCCTGGGCCGCGCGTCCCTTCGTGACGGACGACGCGCGCCTGACGACGGCCGGCAGCTGCCAGCTCGAGAGCTGGGTGCGGCAGTATGAAGGCAGCAGCGAATTCTGGGCCCTGCCGGCCTGCAACCCGACGGGCAATCTGGAGATCACCCTGGGCGGCGGCCGTGCCAGTTATACGGACGCCCCGACGACAGACGACTATGTCCTGCAACTCAAGACCTTGTTCAAGCCCCTGACGACCAATGGCTGGGGACTGGGGCTGGCCGTGGGACGCGTCGAGCATCCGGAGATCGCCCCCGGTCCCAACCAGCTGGGCAACACCTATGTCTACCTGCCTTTCTCGATGTCCTTTGCCGAGGACCGCTTCATCCTGCATGCCAACACGGGCTGGCTGCGCGACAAGGCCAGCCAGCAGGACCGCAACACCTGGGGCCTGGGCGGCGAGTATTACCCGCAACCGCGCCTGGCGCTGATTGCGGAGTCTTTCGGGGACGACAAGACCCGGCCTTACTGGCAGACCGGCCTGCGCTATTCGGTGGTCCCCAATCTTTTCCAGCTCGACATCACGACGGGACAGCAGTATGGTGGCGCCAGTGCCAGCCGCTGGCTGTCCTTCGGACTACGCTGGACGCCCGAGCGCCTGTTCTGAAACCGGGGTCATCCAGGAGACCATGATGCAACGTTTTTTTGCCACTTTGCTGCTGTGCTTGGCCGTGCCGGCGGTGGTTCTGGCGCAGACGGCGCCCGCGCTCAAGTCCGGCGAGCAGGTCTACCGTGAAACCTGCATGGCCTGCCATGGCCCAGGCGTCAATCCTGGCCTGCCCAATGTGCCGCGCATGGGCGACAAGAAGGCCTGGAGCAAGCTGATCGTGGAAGGCCAGCAGGTGCTGACAGCACACGCCTGGGTCGGCGTGCGGGCCATGCCTCCCAGGGGCGGACGCAATGACCTGAGCCTGGAGGAGTTTGCCCGTGCCACCGCCTGGATGGTGCGCGGATCGGGCGGCAACTGGCAGGACCCGGATGCCCGCATGCTCGAACGCATCCGAGCCGAGGAAGCCAAGCGCATCGAGCAGCTCAAGAAGGTGCCCGCCAAGGGCTGAGACCTGTATGCGCCGCGCGCGCCAATACCTGCTCTGGGCACTGGGCGCACTGCTGCTGGTGCTGGCCGCCGCGCTGCTGGTGGTGCAGCGTTGGGTATCCACCGACGAATTCCGCCTGCGCGTCGAACAGGAGGCCACGGCCGCACTTGGCGTGCCGCTCAAACTGGAGCGCGTGGGACTCACGCTGTGGCCGCTGCCCGGTGTGGCGCTGGATGGCGTGGAGTTGCGCACGCGCCAGCCGCTGAAGGTGGAGCGCGTCGAGCTGCGGCCGGCCTGGCTGCATCTGCTGATCGGCCGCGTTGCGATCTCCACCCTGGTGGTCCGTCGCGCCGTGCTGCCGCAGCAGGGCATCGACGCGCTGCTCGTTTCGCTGCAGAAGATCCGCCAGCGCGACAAGACGCCGCAGACCGGGTCTGCGCTGCAGCTGCTGCCGCGACGCACCGTGCTCGACGAGCTGAGCTGGGTCGATGCCCGGGGCAAGGCCATCGTGATCCAGGCCGAGGCCCGGCTCGACGGCGATGCCCTGCCCGAGCGGCTGGAGCTGGATGTCCTGCGCGGGCGCCTGGAGGGCACGCGCCTGGACCTGCGCCGCAGCGATGCACTGGCCTGGGAGGTGCTGCTCCAGGTGGCTGGCGGCACGGTGCAGGGGCGCGTGGAGGTGCAGCCCGTGGGTGAGGTCGGCGCCGAGTTCATGCTCAAGGGCCGGTTGCAGACGCGCGACGTCGAACTCTCGCAGCTCACGGCACCCGAGCCGACCGAGGCCGTGCGTGCCCGCCAGCCCCTGAGCGGCCGGCTGGAGGCCAGCACCACGCTCAACGCGCGGGCGCGTCAACCCTCGGCGCTGCTCGATCTTTTGCAGACGCAATCGAAATTCACCGTGCGCAGCGGCATGCTCAATGGCATCGACCTGGTCAAGGCGGTGCAGACCGTGGGCGTGAGCCGTGGCGGCAAGACGCCGCTGGACACGCTGTCCGGTCAGGTCTCGACGCGTGGCAAGGCCATCGAATTGCAGAACCTGGCGGCCAGTTCGGGTTCGCTCAGCGCCACCGGTCAGGTCAGCGTGTCCACCACGCAGCAACTCAACGGGCGGGTGAACGTGGACCTGGGTGGCGCGGTGGGCGTGCCCTTGCTGGTGAGCGGTACGGCGGACGAACCCGAGGTGTCGCTGACGGCGGGCGCCAAGATCGGTGCGGCCCTGGGAACCCTGCTGATGCCCGGCGTGGGCACGGGTGCGGGTGCGTCCATGGGCGGCAAGCTGGGCGAGCTGTTCAGCAAATAGCGGGCTCGCCCGGAGCGCTCAGGTCTTGTAGCCGGGGTCCAGCCGCTCGGCCTTGCGCAGCAGCGCGGGCCAGGCCAGGTTGGCACCCTGGCCGGCGGTGGCGGTTTTCATCACACCGGCGATGCCCTGCAGGATTTTCGGGTCCACCATGACCAGCTCGCCGCCGGCCTGCGCATCGATCTGGATGCGGCAGGTGGCCTCGAAGATGTACATGTTGAGGAAGGCCTCGGCGATGGTCTTGCCCACCGTCAGCAGGCCGTGGTTGCGCAGCATCAGGTAGTTGGCCGTGCCCAGGTCGGCCTGCAGGCGCGGTTTCTCTTCATCGCGCAGCGCCACGCCTTCGTACGCGTGATAAGCCAGCGAGCCCAGCACGAAGGTCGACTGCTGGCTGATCGGCAGCACACCGCACTTCTGCGCGCTGACCGCCACGCCCGCGCGCGAATGGGTGTGCAGCACGCAACCTGCGTCTTCTCGCACGGCATGGATGGCGCTGTGGATCACGAAACCCGCCGGGTTGACGGGGAAGGGCGAGTCGCTGAGCTTCTTGCAGTCCTGGTCCACCCGCACCAGGCTGGAGGCCGTGATCTCGTCGAACATCAGGCCGTAGGGGTTGATCAGGAAGTGGTGCTCGGGCCCGGGAATGCGCGCGCTGATGTGGGTGAAGACCAGGTCGCTCCAGCCGTAGGCGGCTACCAGGCGGTAGGCGGCGGCGAGGTCGCAGCGCAGCTGCCACTCCTGTGCGCTGACGACTTCCTTGAGAGAGGGGATGTGCATGGTGTCTCCTTGCGGGTGGGGCCGATACCGCACTGTCCACCCTAACGGCGCAACGATCAACGCTGCGGGGTCACGTGGGCGACGCGGCGCGGAATTCGCTGGGGCTCTTGCCCGTGTGTTCACGGAACACGCGGCTGAAGTGCGAGGGGCTGTTGAAGCCCCAGGACAGGGCGATGTCGGTGATCGGGCGCGTTTGCGCCATCGGGTGCTGCAGCTCGCGGATGCAGGCGTCCAGGCGCAGGCCCTGGATGTAGCTGGCCAGGGTCTGGTCTTCCTCGGCGAAGGCGTTGTACAGGTGGCGCTTGCTGCAGTTCAGGGCCACGGCAATCTGGTCCACCGTCAGGTCGGGGTCGCGCAGGTGCAGGGCCACGTAGCCGCGGATGCGGTCTTTCAGCGCTTCGCGCTGGGTCAGCTGGGTTTCCTGGCCCGAGAGTTCGATCAGGGACAGGCGCACCAGCTGGGCGATCAGCTCGCCGGCGCCGCGCGCCGCATCGGCGCTCATGTGCGGCAGCTCCTGGAAGGTGCTGCGCATGGTGGACAGGGCCACACGCGCGATGCCGCTGGCGCCGCCCACCGGCCGCGCCATCAGGTTTTCCAGGCGCAGGCCGCGCTCGATCATCTGCGCTTTCGGGAGCATGACGATGAGGTGCTCGACGCGCTCCGGGTTGGCCACCGAGTAGCTGCCCGTGGTGTCGTAGATGGTCCAGGCGCCGGGGGTCACCCAGGCCTGGCGGCCCATCTGCTCCACGCCCGCCGAGCCCTTCATGGGCGCCACGATCTTCAGGTAACCCTCGTCGCTGGCACGCACCATGTCGCGGGTGCGCACCACGCGGTGGCGGTTGGCTTCGAGCTTGGTGAGGATGAGGTCGCCGGCGCGGGCCGAGGCCAGGTGGCCGTCGAAGTCGGTATCGCCGTAGAGGTCGGATTCCAGGCCGCCGAACTGCTTCCAGATCCACTCGCGCCAGACCGGTGCGCGGTCGGCGGGTGCGTAATCGTCGGTGCTGACGGCCGTGGCGTGGGTCATGGTGGCCGGATTATCGGCGTATCACTGCCCCGGGACAAACCCGACGCCTAGGGTTAACCCGGGTGCCCTTGCATGAACCGTCAACTACTTTGTGCACGTTCAGCAAAGCCGCAAGCCACCGGGCTTTCTAGTATTGCTGTGCGATCCCGAAAAGCAAATCCACCGGAGACAACCATGGTTCAACAAACAAAACGTACCCTGCTCAAAGGCACTGCCGCCGCTGTCGGTGCTGCCACCTTTGCCCCGCACCTGTTCGCAGCCGCCCCGGTGCGTGTGGGTTATGCCATCGCCCGTACCGGCCCGTGGACCGGCGGCGCCCAGGTCAGCCAGGAGCCCAACTACCTGCTGTGGGCGGAGCAGCAGAACGCGGCCGGCGGCCTCAACGTCAAGGGCGAGAAGCGCCCGATCGAGCTGATCAGCTCCGACGACCGCAGCGACATCGAGACCTGCGTGCGCTCCTATGAAAAGCTCATGGGCAGCGACAAGGTCGACCTGGTGCTGCCCCCCTGGGGCTCCAACGCCAACTTCGCCGTCGCGCCGCTGGCCAACCGCTTCGGTTACCCCTTCCTGGCGCCCACGGCCCTGTCCAAGCGCCTGATCGAGATGAAGCTGCCCTACTTCTTCCTGCTGTTGCAGCAGCCCAAGCCCATGTGCGAGGCCCTGGTCGACATGCTCAAGGCCAATGGCGCCAAGACCATCGCCGTGATCTACGTCGATGACCTGTTCGGCCTCGAGAACTACGCTGCGCTCAAGGTGGCCCTGCAGGGCACCGGCATCCAGATGGTGGAAGACAAGAGCTATCCGGGCGGCGTCAAGGACCTGTCGCCGGTGCTGCGCTCCATGAAGGACAAGAACCCGGACGCCTTCGTCGGCTTCACCTATCCGCCCGACACCATCCTGGCCAGCAAGCAGGCCAAGGAGATCGGCTTCAATCCGAAGTATTTCTACGCCTCGGTCGGCACCGCCTTCCAGCTCTACCGCAACGTCATGACGCCAGCGGGCGCCGAGGGCGTGCTGGGCATGGGCTCCTGGAACAGCAAGACCAGCCCCGGCGCCAAGGCCTATTTCGACGCGCACACCAAGAAATTCGGCGGCAAGGAACCGGATCGCTGGGCCAGTGGTGCAACCTGGGCCGGCCTGGAAATCCTGACCAACGCGGTCAAGATGCATGGCCTGGACCGCAAGGCCATCCGCGACTACGTGGCCAACACCACGCACAAGACCATCCTGGGCGACATCAAGTTCGTCGGCAGCGAGAACGTGGGCACCCCGGGTACCGTGGGCCAGTGGCAAAAGGGCGAGTTCGAAGTGGTGTGGCCGCAGAAGATCGCCACGGCCAAGCTGGCACCGAAGCCGGTGTGGTGAAGCCCCCTGAAGCGGCCCTGAGGCCGCCTTCCCCCAAGGGGGACGCCGCCAGCGGCCCGGCAGAGCCGGTTCCGCGGCGGCCCCGATGGAGGCCGGGTCCTCATGGCCCGGCCTTCGTCTCACTTGACCCCTGATCCATCCTGTTCTCATGTCACTCACTGCCTGGCTCGAACTGATCGCCTCCGGTCTCATCACCGGCGGTATCTATGCGCTGGTCGCCCTGGGGCTCAACCTCCAGTACGGCCTGATGCGCATCCTCAATATCGCCCACGGCGAGTTCCTCATGGTGGGGGCCTACCTGACCTGGCTGGTCCAGACCCAGTTCGGCATCTCGCCCCTGCTCATGGTGCCCGTGGCCTTTCTCGTGCTGCTCGTGCTGGGCTTGGTGCTGCACTTCCTGTGCTTCCGCCGCCTGACGGCCACCTCGCCCAACCTGGACGTCTTCGAGGCGCGTGGCCTCATGGTGGCCTTCGGCCTCATGTTCCTGGTGCAGAACTTCGTGTCCTGGGTGTGGGGCGGGGACTTGCGCGGCTACGACTATCTGACCGAGCCCGTGAAGTTCGGCGAGGTGCAGTTCGCGGCCAACAAGCTGCTGGTCTTTGCCCTGGCCCTGCTGTTTTCGGGCGCGCTCATCGTGCTCCTGCGTTTGACCCTGCTGGGCAAGGGCGTGCGCGCGCTGATGCAGTCGCCCATCGGCGCGCAGCTCATGGGCATCGACACCAAACGCCTGCACCCGCTGATGTTCGGCATCGGCCTGGGCCTCTCGGGCATTGCCGGCGCGCTCTTGTCCATGGCCTACACCATCACCCCCTACATGGGCCAGCCCTACACCGTGACGGCGCTGATCGTCATCACCCTGGGCGGTTTCGGCAGCATGAGCGGTGCGCTGCTCGGCGGCCTGTTCCTGGGCGTGATCGAGGCCCTGGGCATGCACTTCACCAACCCCTCGCTCAAGGCCCTGCTGTCCTACGCGGTGTTCATCGCCGTACTCTTGCTGCGCCCCGAAGGTCTGTTTGCCCGTAAAGGACGCAAGGCATGAATTCGCGCCAATTCCTCATCCGCGACCTGCTGGTGTTGCTGGCCTTTGCCGGCTGGTGCCTGGCCCTGCCGTTCTACGCCAGCGAGTTCGTCGTTTCCATGGCGCTGACCTGCCTGATGTACGTGGCCCTGTCGTCCAGCTGGGGCCTGTTCTGCGGCAGCACGCGATACCTGTCGCTGGCGACCTCGGCCTTCTTCGGCATCGGGGCCTACACCAGCGCCATCCTGCTGGGCCAGTTCGGCTGGATCGAGACCATCGCCCTCGGCGCGGGCATTGCCGTGCTGGTGGCCATTGTCATGGGCGCGGCCGTGCTGCACCTGCGTGGCACCTATTTCGCCGTGCTGACTTTCGGCATGACCGAGCTGATCCTGCACGCCGTGACCTATTTCGAGAAGACGGTCACCGGCACCGTGGGGCGCGTGCTCACCGTGGTGCCCGAGCGCGACACCATCTACCTGACCATGCTGGCCCTGGCCCTGCTGGCGGTGGCCACGTCCATCGGGGTGCGGCGCACGCGCTTCGGCCTGGCCCTCATGGGCATCGGTGCCGACGAGCAACGGGCCCAGACCCTGGGCGTCAACACGCGCCTGGTCAAGATCGCCGGTTTTGCCATCACCGCGGCCTTTGCCGGTGCGGTCGGTGCGGCGATGGCGGTGCGCTGGACCTATATCGACCCGCACACCGTCTTCAACCCC
The DNA here is from genome assembly GCF_058807395.1 of Hylemonella sp. GW821-FHT12C09. Lineage (NCBI taxonomy): Bacteria > Pseudomonadati > Pseudomonadota > Betaproteobacteria > Burkholderiales > Comamonadaceae > Hylemonella > Hylemonella sp. GW821-FHT12C09. Next base: position 139,928 of record NZ_JBXAQQ010000006.1, read on the forward strand.
TTCATCGGTTTCCAGACCGTGCTGATCACGCTGATCGGCGGCGTGCTCACGCTCTGGGGCCCCTTGCTGGCCGCCATCATCTTCAGCGTGTTGGCCGAGTCGTTGCGTCTGCAGTTCCCGCAGATCTATCTCATGTCCCTGGGCCTGCTGCTCATCCTCTGCGTGCTGTACCTGCCGGGCGGCCTGGCCTCGTTGCGCTGGGCCACGTTCAAGGACTGGTGGAACGACAGCCGTGCGTGGGCCCGCGACATCCGCAGTGAGCTGAGCGGCGAGAAGGAACGCGAGAAGCAGCGCCTCAAGCGCCGTGAGAAGGAGAGCCACTTTGTCTGAGCACATCACGCCTTTGCTGGAGGCGCACAACGTGACCGTGCGCTTCGGCGGCCTGGTGGCGGTGGACGCCGTCAGTGCCAGTTTTGTGCCCGGCGAGCTGGTGGGCATCATCGGCCCCAACGGCGCCGGCAAGACCACCTTCTTCAACGCCATCTCCGGCGTGCTCGTTCCCACCTCCGGTCGTCTGGTTTCCAACGGGCGCAATCTCACGGGGCGTGGCCCCCACCGGTTTGCCGCCCACGGCGTGGCGCGCACCTTCCAGACGCCGCGTGTCTTTCCCGACATGCCGGTGGTTGCCAACATCGAGTTCGGCCTCAAGTTCGCGGGCCGGCGCCGCCGCAAGTACGTCTTCTGGGGCGATGAGGTGGGCGTGCCCTGGGCGTTGCGCGACGCCATGAGCATCCTGCAGCTGATCGGCCTCTCGGCCCAGGCCGACTTGCCGGCCGCGGCCATCACCCCTTCGCAGCAGCGCCTGCTGGAGATCGGCATGGCCCTGGCCACACGACCAAAGCTGCTGCTGCTGGACGAAGTGGCCGCCGGCCTGACGGAGGCCGAGATCGAGGAGATGGCCCGCCTGATCCGCCGCCTGCGCGACGAGCTGGACCTCACCGTGATCTGGATCGAGCACGCCGTGACCACGCTGCTGCGCCATGTGGAGCGCGTCATCGTGCTGCACCAGGGCCGCAAGATTGCCGACGACACGCCGCGCAACGTGGTGCGCAACCCCGAGGTCATCGAAGCCTATCTGGGCGACGAGATGGCCGAAACCTCAACCGACGACGAAGAGGTGGCCGCATGATGTGGTACCGCGACACCCCCTTTGTGCTGGGCGACGACAAGCACGCCCATTTGCAGGTGCGGGGCCTGAGTGCCGGCTACGGCGCCTTCCTCGTGCTGCGGGATCTGCGCTTTGAAGTGAAGCCCGGCCTGACCGTGATCCTCGGCCCCAACGGCGCCGGCAAGACCACCTTGCTCAAAGCCCTCATGGGCCTGATCCCGCGCAGCGGCATGGTGCTGCTCGACGGCGATGACCTGGCGGAGAAAACGCATGAGATCGTCAAGAGCGGCGTGACCCTGGTGGCCGAAGGCCGCCAGCTCTTCCCGCAGATGAGCGTGCTGGAGAACCTGGAACTCGGCGGCTGGTTGTGCCCGAAGGCCGAGCGCACGCGGCGTCTGGAGCGGGTGCTGAACGACTTTCCCAAGCTGCGCGAGCGCATCCATCAGCTGGCGGGCACCATGAGCGGTGGCGAGCAGCAGATGGTGGCCGTGGCGCGCGCCATGATGAGCGCACCGCGCCTGCTGATGCTGGACGAGCCCTCGCTCGGGCTGGCGCCGCGCATGGTCGACGAGCTGCTGGCCATCGCGCGGCGCATCGCCGACCACGGCACCACCGTGCTGATGGTGGAGCAGAACGTCAAGAAGGCGCTGGCTGTCGCGGACCGCGGCTACGTGCTGGAGCGGGGCACGCTGGTGGCCAGCGGCCCCGCCCGTCTGTTGGAACGCTCCAACGTCGTGCGCGAAGCCTACCTGGGTGCCGACGCCGCTGACCAGACCACGGCGGCCGATGCGGTGCAGCGCCGCCGCAAGACCACCACCGTTTAACGAACCGATCTAGTCAAGGAGAAAACCATGTCCGACATGTCCATGCTCATCAACGGCCTCAAGGTGACGGCCGAGCGCGGCGCCACCTTCGAACGCCGCAACCCGCTGGACGGCAGCGTGGCATCCCGTGCGCCTGCCGCCTCGCCGGCCGATGCCGTGATGGCCGTCGAGGCCGCCGCCGAAGCCTTCAAGACCTGGAGCCAGACCGGTCCCAGCGAGCGCCGCATGTTGCTGTTGAAAGCGGCCGACGCGCTCGAAGCGAAGACGCCCCAGTTCATCGAGGCCGTCGCCGCCGAGACCGGCGCCTCGGGCCAATGGGCCGGCTTCAACGTCTTCCTGGCTGCCGGCATGATCCGCGAGGCCGCTGCCCTGACCACCCAGGTGGCTGGCGAAGTGATCCCCTCGGACGTGCCGGGCTCACTCGCCATGGCCGTGCGCCAGCCCGCCGGCGTGGTGCTGGGCATTGCGCCCTGGAACGCGCCCGTCATCCTGGGCGTACGCGCCATCTGCGTGCCGCTGGCCTGCGGCAACACCGTGGTGATGAAGGGCTCGGAAAACTGCCCGCGCACCCACCAGCTCATCATCGAGGCCTTCCAGGACGCAGGTTTCCCGCCCGGCGTGGTGAACTACATCACCAATGCCCCGGCCGACGCCGGTGTGGTGGTGGAAGCGATGGTGGCGCACCCGGCCGTGCGCCGTGTGAACTTCACCGGCTCCACGCGTGTGGGCAAGATCATTGCCATGACCTGCGCCAAATACCTCAAGCCCGTGGTGCTGGAGCTCGGTGGCAAGGCGCCCATGGTGATCCTGGACGACGCCGACATCGATGACGCGGTCAACGGCGCGGCCTTCGGCTGTTTTGCCAACAGCGGGCAGATCTGCATGAGCACCGAGCGCATCATCGTGGACAACAGAATAGCCGACGCCTTCGTCAAGAAGTTCGTCGAGAAGGCCAAGGCCCTGCCGCTGGGCGACCCGCGCAAGCCCGAGCCCGTTGTGCTGGGTTCGGTGATCGGCATGAGCACGGTCGAGCATTGCAATGCGCTGATCGACGATGCGCTGGCCAAGGGCGCCAAGCTGCTCTGTGGCGGCAAGGCCACCACCACGCTGATGCCCGCCACCGTGCTGGACCACGTGACGCCCGCCATGAAGATCTACCACGAGGAGAGCTTCGGTCCCGTCAAGCCCATCGTGCGCGTCAACGGTGTGGAGGAGGCCGTGGCCTGCGCCAACGACAACGAGTACGGCCTGTCGTCCGCCGTGTTCGGCGGCGACATCGCGCGCGCCTTCAATGTGGCGCGCCGTATCGACTCCGGCATCTGCCACGTCAACGGCCCCACGGTGCACGACGAGGCGCAGATGCCCTTCGGCGGCGTCAAGGGCTCGGGCATCGGCCGCTTCGGCGGCAAAGCTGGCATCCACGAGTTCACCGAGCTGCGCTGGATCACGATGCAGACCACGCCGCGCCACTATCCCTTCTGAGATCCAAGAAGAACAAGACCGAAGAACAACAAGAAGTTTTCTTCGCCTCCACCGCGCCCATCTGTTTCAGGTCGGCGCGGTTTCTTTCTCCAGTCGCTGCAGATAGTGCAGGGCCTGTTCGGCCGAGTCGCCGCACATGGCGGGCGAGGGCGCCAGGCTGGCGCAGACGGCCGGTCGCTCGGGCTCGCCGAAGATCAGGCAGCGGTTCGCCGCGTCCAGCTGCACGCAGCGCACGCCGGCCGGTTTGCCCTGCGGCATGCCGGGGATGGGGCTGGAAATGGAGGGCGCGATGCAGCAGGCAGCGCAGCCGGGGCGGCAGTTCATGCCCTCCATTGTCGGCGCTCAGGGATAGAGCCCGCGCAGCTCGCGTGCGTGCAGGATGCGCTTGCAGGCCACGATGAAGGTGGCCGTGCGCAGGCTCACGCCGTTTTCCTGCGCGACCTGCCAGATCACGGCGAAGGCCTCTTTCATGATGCGCACCAGCCGTGCATTGATCTCGTCCTCGCTCCAGAAGAAGCTCGAGAAGTCCTGCACCCACTCGAAATAGCTCACGGTGACGCCGCCGGCATTGGCGATGACGTCGGGCACCACCAGGATGTTGCGCTCCTGCAGGATGTCGTCGGCCTGCGGCGTGGTGGGGCCGTTGGCGCCCTCGATCACCATGCGGGCGGTGATCAGCCCGGCATTGGCCGCCGTGATCTGGCCTTCGAGCGCGGCCGGGATCAGGATGTCGCAGGGCACCTGCCAGAAGGCCGTGGACGCCAGCGCTTCGGCGGACGCAAAGCCGGTCACGCTGCCGGTAAGCCGCACGTGCTCGGCCAGGGCGGCCAGGTCCAGCCCCGCCTCGCGGTAGACGGTGCCGGAGTGGTCTTGTACCGCCACGATGCGTGCGCCCGCTTCGGCAAACAGCTTGGCTGAGACGCTGCCCACATTGCCGAAGCCCTGCACGGCCACACGTGCGCCCGCGATCTTCAGGCCGATCTGTTGCGCCGCTTCGGCGCCCACGGTGTACACGCCGCGCCCCGTGGCCTCCCGTCGCCCGAGCGAGCCGCCCAGCGCCAGCGGTTTGCCGGTGACGACGCCCGTGGCGGTCTCGCCGACGTTCATGGAGTAGGTGTCCATCATCCAGGCCATGATCTGTTCGTTGGTGTTCACGTCCGGGGCAGGGATGTCCTTGCTGGGGCCGATGATGATGCCGATCTCGCTGGTGTAGCGCCGCGTGACACGCTCCAGTTCACCGAGGGACAACGTCTTGGGATTCACGCGCACCCCGCCCTTGGCGCCACCGTAGGGCACGTTGACCGCTGCGTTCTTGACCGACATCCAGGCCGACAGGGCCATCACTTCGGACAGCGTCACATCCTGGTGAAAGCGCACGCCGCCCTTGCCCGGTCCGCGCGAGGTGTTGTGCTGCACGCGGTAGCCTTCGAAGTGCGCAACCGTGCCGTTGTCCAGGAGGATGGGCACGTCCACGATGAGGCAGCGCTTGGGCCGCTTGAGCGTTTCGACCCAGCGCGCCAGCGGGCCGAGGTAGGGCGTCACCCGGTCGACCTGCTGCAGATAGGTGCCCCAGGGGCCGAGGTCGTCGGCCTGCAGGTAGGAGGGCAGGGCGTGTGGGCTGGGGGCGGCTTGGGGCATGGGCTTCACCTCGGAGTTGTGGGCCGTGCCAGCTTAAGCTGCCAAGCCCTTCCCGTCCAAAGCTGTCTTTTTGTCTGCCCATGTTTTTTCCGCATAAGTGCAGATCTGGGCCTCTCGATGGTCGTGTGTGTCCAGGAGACTGCACACAAAATGGGCAGGCCCGGTAAAATGCGTTTTTCGGCCTAAAGCGGGTATTCACCTTCCTTTGGGCCTGCGCGCGCAGCACGCGCGCACGACCACCGGGATCTCTCCATGCTCTACCCACAAGAATTCGATGTCATCGTCGTTGGCGGCGGCCATGCCGGCACGGAAGCCGCGCTGGCGTCCGCGCGCATGGGCGCCAGGACCCTGCTGCTGACGCACAACATCGAGACCCTGGGCCAGATGAGCTGCAACCCTTCCATAGGCGGCATCGGCAAGGGCCACTTGGTCAAAGAGGTGGATGCGCTGGGCGGCGCCATGGCGATTGCCACCGACGAGGGCGGCATCCAGTTCCGCATTCTCAACAGTTCCAAGGGCCCGGCCGTGCGCGCCACCCGCGCCCAGGCCGACCGCATTCTGTACAAGGCGGCCATCCGCCGCCGCCTGGAAAACCAGCCCAACCTCTGGCTGTTCCAACAGGCGGTGGACGACCTGATGGTGGAGGGCGACCGTGTGGTCGGCGCCGTCACCCAGGTCGGCATCAAGTTCCGCAGCCGCACCGTGGTGCTGACGGCCGGCACCTTCCTGGACGGCAAGATCCACGTCGGCCTGAACAACTATGCGGCCGGCCGTGCGGGCGACCCGCCGGCGGTCAGCCTGTCGGCCCGGCTCAAGGAGCTCAAGCTGCCGCAGGGTCGCCTCAAGACCGGCACCCCGCCGCGCATCGACGGCCGCTCCATCGACTTTTCCCAGTGCACCGAGCAGCCGGGTGACGGCATGCCCGGCGGCGTGGGCGACAGCGTGCCCGTGTTCAGCTTCCTGGGCACGGCGGCCATGCACCCGCAACAAATGCCCTGCTGGATCACCCACACCAACGAGCGCACCCACGAGATCATCCGCTCCGGCTTCGACCGCAGCCCCATGTTCACCGGCAAGATCGAGGGCGTGGGCCCGCGCTACTGCCCCAGCGTGGAAGACAAGATCAACCGTTTTGCGGACAAGGACAGCCACCAGATCTTCCTGGAGCCCGAGGGTCTGACGACCCACGAGTACTACCCCAACGGCATCTCCACCAGCCTGCCCTTCGATATTCAGTACGAGCTGGTCCGCTCGATGAAGGGCCTGGAGAACGCCCACATCCTGCGCCCGGGTTACGCCATCGAATACGACTACTTCGACCCCCGCTCGCTCAAGGGCAGTTTCGAGACCAGGCAGATCAACGGCCTGTTCTTTGCCGGCCAGATCAATGGCACCACCGGTTATGAAGAGGCGGCAGCCCAGGGCCTGTACGCCGGCATCAATGCGGCGTTGCAGTGCCGGGGCGCCGAAGCCTGGCAGCCGCGCCGGGATGAAGCCTATCTGGGCGTGCTGGTCGACGACCTCACCACCCAGGGCGTGACCGAGCCCTACCGCATGTTCACCAGCCGGGCCGAGTTCCGCCTGCAGCTGCGCGAGGACAACGCCGACCTGCGTCTGACCGAAACCGGCCGCCAGCTGGGCCTGGTGGACGACGCCCGCTGGGATGCCTTCTGCCGCAAGCGCGATGCTGTTTCACGTGAAACAGAGCGCCTCAAGGCCACCTGGGTCAACCCCCGCATCCTGTCCGCGGCCGAGGCCGAGCGGGTGCTGGGCACCACCATCGAACGCGAGTACCACCTCTTCGACCTGCTGCGCCGGCCCGATGTGAGCTATGCCGGCCTCATGTCGCTGGACGGGGGCAAGTACGCCAACCCCGATGTTTCACGTGAAACCCTGGGTGAGCTGGCCGAGCCCGTGGTCGAGCAGCTGGAGATTGCCGCCAAGTATTCGGGCTACATCGACCGCCAGAAGGACGAGGTCGAGCGCGCCGCCCATTACGAGAACCTCAAGCTGCCCGCCGACCTGGACTACATGGCCGTCTCGGCCCTGTCCATCGAAGCCCGGCAGAAGCTGCAAAAGCACCGCCCCGAAACCCTGGGCCAGGCCTCGCGCATCTCCGGCATCACCCCCGCCAGCATTTCCCTGTTGATGATCCACCTGAAAAAAGGTGGTTTCCGCGGCTTCGCCAAGACCGAAGTGGCCGAGGCGGCATGAGCCTCGATCTCTCCACCACCCTGCAAAACGGGGTGGCCGAACTCGGCCTGGACCTGTCCGAGGCCCAGATCACCCAGTTGCTGGACTACCTGGCCCTGATCCAGAAGTGGACCAAGGTCTACAACCTGACGGCCGTGCGGGACCCGGCCGAGATGCTGACCCACCACCTGCTCGACAGCCTGGCCGTCATCCGTCCGCTGCGCCAACAACTGCTTAGTCGCCAGCCGGCGGACGGGCGGGGCTTCCGTCTGCTCGACGTCGGCTCCGGCGCCGGCCTGCCCGGCGTGGTCATCGCCATCTGCTGTCCGGACATCGCCGTGAGCTGCGTGGACACCGTCGCCAAAAAAGCCACCTTCATCCAGCAGGCCGCCCTGACCCTGAAGCTCTCCAACCTCAAAGGTCTGCATGCCCGGGTGGAAAACCTGGACGACCATTACGACGTGGTGAGTTCCCGGGCGTTCGCTTCCTTGGTGGACTTCACCTCCTGGTCCCGTTCGGCCCTGGCGCCGGCGGGGGTCTGGATGGCGATGAAGGGGAAGTCGCCTGTTGACGAGCTGGCTGCCCTGCCGGGGGATGTCGCTGTGTTTCACGTGGAACAGCTTGCTGTTCCTGGGCTTGGTGCCGAGCGGTGCATTGTCTGGATGCGCTTGGTTTCGGCTTGAGTCTTTGCCTGCGGCGCTTTTGTAATCCCCCCCTATCCCCCCAGCCCCCTTCCCACCCCCGCCGGGGTGGGAAGGGGGAGCCTGATTTTGGAGTTGCGCGCCGGCTAGGCTTCTACGGGGGTGTGGTCGCCGCCGTGGTCTGGATGCCTGCATTTCTGGGAAGCCAGTCGTAGTAAATGGTGCTGGGTCGGCGCGGCTCTGGCTGGCGGCTGCGCGCCAGCGGCGAGAAATGGGAGAGGCGGCCGGTACTCTGGACTCGGAAATGGCAGATCGGCGGAGCCAACCGCCGTTAGTAGCTAGCTACTTCGGAGCCGTTCACTACGACCGCAGCTCAGGAATCCAGGCGGGCCAAAGACTGTGGCGACGATTCGTGCCGTAGAAGCGTCGCCGGTGCGATGAGATCAAATCCGGGCGCCCTTCTCTACCCCGGCGGGGGTAGAGAAGGGCGGGGGGATGAGTGGGGGGCTACAAAAGCGCCGCAGGAAAAGCGTTCCTAGACAGAAAACGTTCCACGTGAAACAAAAACCCGGGCAAACCAGCACCCCAGCCGACCAGAACCCCCAAAAAGCTGCCGTACACTCAACCCTTCCCCAAGCCTCCCCATTCAAGACCCCATCCCCCATGTTTGGCGTAGCCGACTACGGCGCTTTTGTCGTCACCGTCATCATTTTTCTGCTGATCCCGGGCCCTGGCAATCTGGCGCTGATCACCTCCACCAGCAAGGGTGGCGTGCGTGGCGGGCTGGCGGCTACCCTGGGTGTCATCCTCGGCGACCAAGTGCTGATGTGGGCGGCCGTGGCCGGTGTGGCCGCCTTGCTCATTGCCTACCCGACCGCCTTCAATCTGCTGCAGTGGGGTGGAGCGGCCTACCTGGCTTTCCTCGGTGTCCAGATGCTGCTGGCCAAACCCGGCGCGGCGCCGGTGCTCAACATCAAGGCCGGCCACTACCTGCGCCAGGCCATGGTCATCACCTTGCTCAACCCCAAGGCCATCATGTTCTACCTGGCCTTCTTCCCGCTTTTCGTCGACCCGGCCACGCACCAGGGCCTGTTCACCTTCGGCTTCATGGCCGTGACGATCGCCTTCCTCACTTTTCTCTACGGCCTGGGCATGACCCTGCTCACGCACTTTCTGGCCGACCGTCTGCGCGCCAACCCGCTGTTCGGTCGTGTGCTGGAGAAAATCGCCGGCCTCTGCCTGATCGGCTTCGGTCTGCGTCTTGCTTTCACCCGCTGATCTCACTACATAAACAAGGGATGACCTGATGGCGAAAATTTTCTGCGTGGCCAACCAGAAGGGCGGCGTCGGCAAGACCACCACCACCGTGAACCTCGCGGCCGGCCTGGCCAAGGTGGGGCAGCGGGTGCTCATGGTGGACCTGGACCCGCAGGGCAATGCCACCATGGGCTCGGGCGTGGACAAGCGCCAGCTCAAGCTCAGCCTCTACGACGTGCTGCTGGAGTCGGCCACCATCGCCGAGGCCCGCGTCAAAAGCGACAAGCTCATCGAAGGCGGCTGCAGCTACGACATCCTGGGTGCCAACCGCGAACTCGCGGGCGCCGAAGTGGAGCTGGTCGATGTGGAACGCCGCGAACGCCGCCTCAAGGAAGCGCTGGCCAAGGTCAACGACGAGTACGACTTCGTGCTCATCGACTGCCCGCCCTCGCTCTCCATGCTCACCCTCAACGGCCTGTGCAGCGCGCACGGTGTCATCGTACCCATGCAGTGCGAGTACTTCGCGCTCGAAGGTCTGACCGATCTGGTCAACACCATCAAGCAGGTGCACGCCAACCTCAACCCCGACCTGCAGATCATCGGCCTGCTGCGTGTCATGTTCGACCCGCGCATCACCCTGCAGGCCCAGGTGAGCGACCAGCTCAAGGCCCACTTCGGTGACAAGGTGTTCGACGCCGTCATCCCGCGCAATGTGCGCCTGGCCGAAGCGCCCAGCTACGGCGTGCCCGGCGTGGTTTTCGACCCGGCCTCCAAGGGGGCGCAGTCCTTCGTCAGCTTCGCGCAGGAGATGGTCGACCGCATCCAGAAGATGTGATCGACCGGCCTCGTAAGCTACAAAAACAATAGCATGCATTCCTCAAGCGTCCTCATCCTGCCGGGCTGGCACAACTCCGGCCCGGACCACTGGCAGAGCCGCTGGGAGGCGACGTACGGTTACACGCGGGTGCAGCAGCATGACTGGGAACGCCCCATGCGCGGAGACTGGCAGATCCAGCTGGAAGAGGCGGTGCTGTTGTGCCGCGAACCGGCCGTGCTGGTGGCGCACAGCCTGGGCGTCATCCTGGTCGCGGCCTGGGCCGCGCACTCGCGCAATGTGCACCGCGTCAAGGGGGCGCTGCTGGTCGCGCCCGGTGACGTGGCGCGTGACGAGACCCGCGCCACACTGCCCAGCTGGTGGCCCATCGAGCGCAAGGCCCTGCCTTTCAGGAGCATCCTGGTCGCCAGCCGCAACGACGAGCGCTGCCCCTTCGACATGGCCGCCGGCCTGGCGCAAGACTGGGGCTCCGAATTCGTGGATGCCGGTGACGCCGGCCACCTGAATGCCGACTCGAACCTGGGCGACTGGCCCCGGGGCCACGGCCTGCTGGAGCGTCTGATGGCCCTCCAGGAAATGAACACAGCGAACTGATAACAGAGAGTAGAACGATATGGTCACCAAGAAACCCAAGGGCCTCGGCCGCGGACTCGAAGCCCTGCTGGGCCCCAAGGTCGACGACACCCGCGCCGAAGTGGCGGCGATGAACGAGGCGCGCGAAGGCCAGAGCACCGGCAGCCTCAAGCTCGACGAGATGGTGGCCGGCATCTACCAGCCGCGCACCCGCATGGACGAAGGCGCCTTGTATGAACTCGCCGAGTCCATCAAGGCCCAGGGCATCATGCAGCCGATCCTGGTGCGCAAACTCACCGAGGGCCCCAACGCCGGCAAGCACGAAATCATTGCCGGCGAGCGCCGCTTCCGCGCCGCCAGGCTGGCCGGTCTGGACAGCGTGCCCGTGCTGGTGCGCGACGTGCCCAACGAGGCCGCCGCCGCCATGGCCCTGATCGAAAACATCCAGCGTGAAGACCTCAACCCGCTGGAAGAAGCACAAGGCCTGCAGCGCCTGATCCGCGAATTCGGTCTCACGCATGAACAGGCCGCGCAGGCCGTGGGCCGGTCGCGCAGCGCTGCCAGCAACCTGTTGCGTCTGCTGAATTTGGCCGAGCCGGTGCAGACCCTGCTCATGGCCGGCGACATCGACATGGGCCACGCGCGTGCGCTGCTCGCGCTGGACCGCGCCACGCAGATCACCGCCGCCAACCAGATCACCGCGAAGAAGATGTCGGTGCGCGAGGCCGAGAACCTGGTCAAGAAACTCAGCGCCGAGTTTTCGCTCACGCCGCAAAAACCCGGCAAGGAAAAATCACGCGACTTGAAGCGCGTGGAAGAAGAGCTGTCGGACCTGCTCACCGCCGAAGTGGAAGTAAGAGTGAAAAAGCGCGTCAAGCGCCACGGCCGGGTGGAAGAGATGGGCGAACTGAGCATCCAGTTCGGCTCGCTCGACGAACTCAATGGCCTGATCGACCGGCTGCGCCGCAGCGGCGGTAACTGATCAGCGGGCGAGCACATGAACCCGCTCGCCCGTTTCCCCTGGCCCCTGCCGGCCCTGCTCAGCTGGGGCCTGTGCTGGTTGGTGCTCTCGCTGCTGCTGCGTGCGGGCCTGGCCACCACGGACGCGCTCGCTGCGTCCACCCTGCTCGGCGTGCTGCTCAGCCTCATCGGCAAGAGCTGGTGGCGCCGCGTCATCATCGGCCTGGGTTTCCCGGTGTCGCTGCTGTTGGCCGGTGGCCTCGCGCTACCTGCCTGGGGCTGGCTGCTGCCGCTGGCCCTGCTCGCGCTGATCTACCCGCTCAATGCCTGGCGCGACGCGCCGCTGTTCCCCACACCGGCCAATGCGCTCAACGAACTGCCCACCGTGGCACCGCTGGAGCTGGGCGCCCGCGTGCTGGACGCCGGTTGCGGCCTGGGCCAGGGGCTGGAAGCCTTGAGGCAGGCTTACCCGCTGGCTGAACTGCACGGCATCGAATGGAGCCGGCCGCTGGCCTGGCTCTGCGCGCGGCGTTGTCCTTGGGCCAAAGTGGAGCGGGGCGATATCTGGCAGGCCGATTGGTCGGGTTACGACCTGGTCTATCTCTTCCAGCGGCCCGAGAGCATGCCGCGTGCGATAGCGAAGGCGCGGGCGGAACTCAAACCCGGGGCCTGGCTGGTGAGTTTGGAGTTCGAGGCGGTGGGGCAAACGCCGGTGGCCAAGCTGGAAGGGGCGCAGGGTAAACCGGTGTGGATTTACCGTGCGCAATTTCAATAGAAATTAGATGTGTGCGGTTACTTGCAATTATAAATTGCGAATATTTCGAATAGTGCGTATATTTCGCTCAGAGGAGCCATTAGAGACTCCCATTTAGAGACGGCAACTGCAAGGAGAAGCGAGATGAGCCAACAGATACTGGACCCGGCCAGCGAGGCGGAAGCTGAGATGGCCGGAGCGGCACGCGCCTGCATCGTATCGGCCTTGGATCATTCAAAGGCTGACACGATCAAGGTCACTATTGAGGTTGATGACGGAACGGGCGAGCCGCCGGTGCTACACCTGCCGCCTCGTGCCCTGCGATTTTTCGCAGATGTGTTGAGGCAAATGGCAAAGCGTGAGCCTATGGTTTTGCTGCCGCAGAAACTTGAATTGACAACGCAAGAGGCTGCAGCACTTTTAAACGTTTCGCGGCCATTTGTGATCAAGGAAATTGAAGCTGGAAGATTGAAGCATCGACTCGTAAATCGACATCGAAGAATTGAATTTGAGGAACTTATGCGATATCAGAAGTCCCAAAAAGAGCGCTCAGAAATAGCTCTGAATAAGCTAAGCAAGCTTTCGCAAGAGATGGGAGAAGAACTGTAAATGGCAGGCAGCGCGCGTTACACAGCGGTGCTGGATGCAAATGTTTTGTATCCAGTCCTCCTGCGGGACGTGTTGCTCAGCCTAGCCCATGCAGATCTCTACAGCGCAAAGTGGAGTTCACACATACGAGACGAATGGACACGCTCTCTGTTGAGAGATCGGCCAACGATGAGCGAGAAAATTCAAGCGTCAGTTGCTGCTATGGAGGAGGCGATCCCAGATTGTTTGGTGACAGGCTATGAGCACTTGATCGCCGGTTTAAAGCTTCCCGATCCAGATGATCGCCATGTGCTTGCAGCAGCAATTACAGGACATGCCGATGCAATCATTACGTGGAACCAACGCGATTTCCCGGAAGAGGTGCTGAATTCATTTGGAATTGAGTTGCAAACGCCAGATGAATTTGTTCTGAACCAGATCATGCTCAAGGCGCCGGTCGCTCTAACTGCATTAAAGGCAATGCGAATGCGATGGGACAGGCCAGAAGTAACCGCCGAAGCCCTTGTCGATTTGCTGGAAAAACGCGGGCTCCCTCAGACGGCAGCACACCTCAGTTCTCTGGTGGAGTTAATTTAGTTTCGTCACAGGAGGATGTTATGAACGAAGAAAACAAAACTTCTCAACAAGCAGAACCCCCCACACAAGCCCCCGCACCTTGGGACGGGCTTGGCGTCGGGCTCTTTGCCGTAATTGCCGGCGCGCTGCTTATCGCCGAAAGGCTGGGGTGGATTTCAAACAATGTGCCTTGGGGTTGGCCGTTAATTCTCTTTGTGTTTGGCTTGGTCACGGTAGCCCGTGCACTTAAGAAGAAGTGACGCCTTAAAATGCGGATGCTAAGTTCGCAGAAGAGGAATCGATTTGTCAGCGCATCCGGACGCAACACAAAGACTATCAATTTAGTGACTTTGCGATGTGCTGTAAAAAAAGACGGGTGCGATGGCAACAGTACGCGTGGTTAGCTACACAACGTTGGCGCTCCTCGCCTTCGCCGGCAACTCCCTGCTCTGCCGCGCCGCCCTGCAGCACACCCTCATCGACGCCGCCAGCTTCACCACCATCCGCCTGATTTCGGGCGCGCTCACGCTCTGGCTGCTGGTGCAATTGACTCGCCGTGGTGTCACGGGCCGCGGCAGTTGGCCCTCGGCCTTGGCGCTCTTCGCCTACGCCGCAGCTTTCTCTTTTGCCTACGTCAACCTGCCCGCCGGCACCGGCGCGCTGCTGCTCTTCGGCGCAGTGCAGACCGGCATGATCGGCTGGGGGCTGGTGAAGGGCGAGCGCTTCAAGGCGCTGCAGTGGCTCGGCCTGGCGCTGGCCCTCGCGGGACTGGTGGGCCTGCTGCTGCCGGGCCTGTCCGCGCCGCCGCTGGGCGCGGCCCTGCTCATGATCACCGCCGGCCTGGCCTGGGCCGTGTACTCGCTGCGCGGCAAGGGGGCGGGCGATGCGCTGCGCGTGACGGCGGGCAACTTCGTGCGCACGGTGCCGGTGGCGCTGGGCATGAGCCTGCTGTTCCTGGGCAGCGCACAGGTGGACACGGCGGGCGCGCTCTACGCTGTCGCGTCCGGCGCGCTCACCTCGGGCATCGGTTACGCCATCTGGTACACCGCGCTGCCGCATCTGAAAGCCACGAGTGCGGCCACGCTGCAGCTCAGCGTGCCGGTGATCGCGGCCGTGGGCGGCATCCTCTGGCTGGGGGAGCCGCTCACGCTGCGCTTGTTGCTGGCCTCGGCCGCCATCCTGGGCGGCATCGCCTTGGTGATCCGCAAATGAAAAAGGGCGTCGTGCGACGCCCTTTGCGCGGAGGCAGCAAGGCCTACATGGCTTTGACGGAGTAGGTCGCGTCCGTCACGCAGCCCATGCCTTCGGTCGCATTGCGGAAATGGTCGATGGTGTAAGCCCCCCAGCCACCGCCGGTCACGCCCACCCACAGGAAGGCCAGTTCGTTGGGCTTGGTCTCGATGGAAATGGTGGGCGCGGTCACCGACATCACGCCGTCGTTCTTCAACTGCACTTCGTGCTTGCCGGGCTCGACGATGGCGTGCACGAAGGTGTTGGGCTTGACGGTGCCGACGTCCTGCTTGTTGACCAAGACGTTGGAGCTGACCCCCGCGGCGACGAGCACCGCCTTCTCGCGGCAGACGTAGAGGCTGGATTTGCCCGGGACGGTGGCGAATTTCTTGAGCTCGGCTTCGGCCGTCTTGTCGCCCGGCTTGAAGGAGGCGCAGCCGACCATGGCGGTAGCGGCCAGGGCAAGGGCGAGGGTGCGGATCGGGGTCATCGGGGGTCCTCTCTGAAGTGTCAGCTTTGTGGTTTTGAAGGATGCCGCCAGGCGGCAGCGTGATGATAAGCAGCACAGCGGCCATTGTCTTTGCGGGAAATCCATGAGCCCGCGGCTGCGGGCATGAGGGTACGCCATGTATCGGGCCGAAAGAAACATTGACAGGGCGCCGGCCCTCCGCGATAAAGCAGACACCGGATGCCTGCAAGGGGGAAGTTCGTGAGCACACCGCAACGATGCAGACACGCCCCGGTGGCCCTGGGGCTGGTGGCCCTGCTGGTGGGCTGTGCCGGTCCGGGCGCCCGCCTGCCGCCACCGCCGCCGGCCACGCAGGCGCAGATCGAGAAGGAAATGCAGGTCCTGCAGCAGTCCTTCTTCACGGACCCCTGCATGGACCAATTGCGCCAGCGCGCTTCCGAGCTGAAACCGGGCGACACGCAGCTGGGCAGCAAGGCGCTGTATGCCGTGGAGTTCGCGCCCAACACCCAGCGCCGCGACGGCCTGGCCTACCGGCTGCACGTGCAGGAGCGTGAGCGCACGGGCTACCTCTACGTGAGCGACGGCACGGCGGGGTCTTACCGCATCTATGGCCCCCTGCCGCTCTGGGCCTGCCTGCAACGGCAAGGGTCTTGAGCGCTGTTCCATTCTGAGAATTTCAGCGGAAACGCACCACGAATACTGCCTCGCATCAATGCAGCAAGGCGGATCCTTACTAGACTGAAAACGTCGTCGCCTGTCGCGGCCATCACCCAAAGGAACCTTCGTGAAAACACGCCACAAGACCCCCTTCATTGCCGTTGCCATCGCCCTGCTCGGGGCCAGCGGCTCCCTGCAGGCCCAGAAGGTGCGCGCCAACCCCGGCTACTGGAGCGATAGCAATGGGTTCGTCGTGCGCAGCGGTTTCGGCTTGTGCTGGCACACCGGTTCCTGGACGCCGGAACTGGCCATCCCCGAGTGCGAAGGCGGTGTGACAGCCAAGGCCGTCCTCCCCGCGCCGGTACCGGCCCCCGCGCCTGTGGCGGCTGCGCCGGCACCGGCACCCGTGGTGGCGCCTGCTCCCGCCCCGGCACCTGCCGCCGCACCGGCCGAGACGTTCCGCACCCAGATCGTCGACAAGGCCGTGCGCCTGGAAGGCGCCAGCTTCGCCACCGGCTCCAGCCGCCTCCTGCCCGGTGCCGGCCCCAAGCTGGATGAGGTGGTCAACGCCGCCAGGCAGTACCCCGATGCCGGCCTGACCATCAGCGGCTACACCGACAGCCAGGGCAATGCCCAGGCCAACGTGAAGCTGTCGCAGGCCCGCGCCGATGCCGTCAAGGCCTACCTGGTGGGCAAGGGTGTGGCGGCCAGCCGCATCACGACCGATGGCAAGGGGGCGGCCGACCCGGTGGCCGACAACACCACGGCCGAAGGCCGCGCCAAGAACCGTCGCGTGGAAGTGCGTTACACCGTGAAGGAAGAAACGCGTGTGCGCGTGACGCGCTGAGCGCCGCAGGGCACCTCTTGAACAAAGCGGGCCGAGGCCCGCTTTTTCATGCCCGGGGCTGCGGGGTGTCGGCCTGCTGGCTCTGGCGCCAGCGCGCCAGCACCTCGTCGGCAGGGGCCGGGCGGCCATGCAGGTAACCCTGCTGGATGACCTGGCCGCGCGCGTTGAGGAAGTCGGATTGCTCGATCGTCTCGACCCCTTCGGCCACCACCTTCAGGCGCATGTGGAGGGCCACCGAGAGGATGGCTTCCACCAGGGCGGCATCGCTCGGGTCGGTGGGCGCATCCTGCACGAAGCTGCGGTCGATCTTGAGTTCGTGGATGGGCAGGCGCTTGAGGTAGGCGAGGGACGAGTAGCCGGTTCCGAAGTCGTCCAGCGAGAACTTCACGCCCAGGCTGGTCAGGTGTGACATCTTCTGCACCACGCTGTCCATCTGGTCCATCACGATGCTTTCGGTGATCTCGATGACCAGGTCGTCCGGCGCGGCGCCCTGTGCCATCAGGGTGTCCTGCACCACGTGCACGAAACCGGGCTGGTGGAACTGGCGCGGGCTGATGTTGACGGCGATCGGCAGGCGCAGGCCGTCGCGGCGGAGTTCGCCCAGGTGCCGGCACACCGTCTTGAGCACCCAGCGGCCGAGTTCGGTGATGAGTTCGCTTTCCTCGGCAATGGGGATGAAGGTGCCCGGGGCCATGAGGCCGTGCTCGGGGTGCAACCAGCGCACCAGCGCCTCGGCGCCCACCACGCGGCCCTGGGCATTCACTTGCGGTTGCAGGTACAGGCGCAGCTCGTTGGCGGCCAGGCCACGGCGCAGGTCGCGCTCGATCAGGAAGCGGCGGCTGATGAGCTGCTCCATGGACACGTCGAAGAAGGCGGTCTGGCCCGCGCCGCTGTCCTTGGCGCGGTGCAGGGCGGTGTCGGCGCGGCGCAGCACGTCGCCCGGGTTGTCGGCCGGGCCCTGGGGGAGCAGGGTGATGCCGATGCAGCAGCTGATCTTGAGCGCCACCGCGCTCTCCAGTTCGAAGGGCTGGTCCAGCCGCGCCTGCAGGTTCTGGGCCAGGCGCAGGGCCAGCGCGCTGGCACTTTCGCTGTTGGCGCCACCGCCGTGAAGCAGGATGGCGAACTCGTCGGCGCTCAGGTGGGCCAGCCGGTCATCGACATGCAGCAGCCCGCCCAGGCGTTCGCCCACTTTCTTCAGCAACTGGTCGCCGGCGTTGTGGCCCAGCGCGTCGTTGACGGTCTGGAAGCGGTCCAGGTTGAGCAGCAGCAGGGCGCACTGCTCGTGGGTGCGGCCATGGGCGTCCAGCACGTCCTGGATATCCTGCAGCAGGCGGTGGCGGTTGGGCAGGCCGGTGAGCGGGCTGAACCAGGCCAGCTGGTGCGCCTTGTCCTCGGCATCCTTCTGCGCCGTCACGTCCAGCTGCACGGCCAGGTAGTGGGTGATCTGGCCTTGCGGGTCGCGCACCGGGGCCAGGTTCATGCTCTGCACGTACTCGCGCCCGCTCTTGTGGCGGTTGATCATCTCGCCATGCCAGGGCTGCCCGGAGGTGAGCGTGAACCACATGGAGGCGTAGACCTCGGGCGGCGTGCGTCCCGAGCGCAGCATGCGGGGATTCTCGCCCAGCACCTCATGGCGCTGGTAGCCGCTGGTCGCCACGAAAGCCTGGTTGACGTACTCGATGTTGCCGTCCAGGCCGGTGATGATGACGCTGGCCGGACTCTGTTCGATGGCCTGCGAGAGCTGGAGCAGCTGGGCCTGCGACTTCTTGCGCTCGGAGATGTCGCGCGACACGCCCAGCATGCGTGTGATCTGGCCGCGCTCGTCGGCCAGCAGCGTGCTGACGGCTTCCACCGGAATGTGGCGGCCGCCCTTGTGCACATTGGTCGATTCCAGGGTCTGCGTACGGGCGCGTTCGTCGCCGGCAAGGAAGGCCTCGACGCGGGCCTTGATGCGGGCCACGGTGACCGGGTACATCTCGGGGCTGACCACGTCGCGCATGGAGAGCTTGAGGGTCTCGCTCACGGTGTAGCCCAGCAGGTTCTCGACCGAGGGGCTGGCGTAGAGGAAGCGCTGGTTGACGAGGTCGTAGAGCCACACCACGTCGCTGCTGTTCTCGGCCAGCAGCCGGTACTGGGCCTCGCTTTCGCTGAGCGAATGTTCGATGCGTCGCAGCTCCTCGATCTCGCGCGCCGAGTCCTGCAGGCGCAGGCGTTCGTTGTGCAGGTAGAGCGCGCCGCCCACGGCCAGCAGGGCCAGGGCGCCGGCCAGCACCATCCAGGCGCTGCGCACCAGGGCGATCTGCAGCAGTTCGGCGCGGTCCTGCTTGGTCATCAGCCACCACTCGGTGTCGCCGATGCGCTGCGCCACGCCGTAGGTCGGCACATTGCGGTAGTCCAGGCCTTCGATCAGCACGCCGGGTGCGACTTCGCCGCGCAGCGCCTGCACGCTGAGCTGCTGGCCGCCGGCCAGGGGCAGGCGCAACTGCAGCGCGGCATCTTTGCGGTGGCGCAGCTCGCTGAGGAACAGCAGCTGGTCGTTGTCCTGGCGGAAGAGAAAGGCTTCGGCGCTTTTCTGCGGCAGCGGCCAATCGGTCAGCGCGGGGTGCAGGTATTCGGGCGGGTCGATGTGCAGCACCAGCGCGGCGGGGTGGGCGGTTTCGCCGGCCAGCGGGCCCACGAAGGCCAGGCGCAGCGTGCCGGTGGCATCGCGCCAGGGCCCGGCGCGCATGGGCTCGCCCAGCGTCAGCGCGCGCAGCACGGCCAGGTGCAGGGTCGGGTCGACAAAGGGGGCGGATTCGGGGTTGACCGGCAGCAGATCGGGATCGTTGCTGTCGAGCACCTTGTGGCCCTGGGCATCGACGATTTCCATGCGCGGGAAGGCGGCATCGCTGACGTAGCTTTTCAGGAAGGCCTGCAGCGTGCGCCCGGCCGCCACGTTGCCCTCGGTGCGCCAGCTCAGCCACTGGTTGCGCAGATAGGGCGCCTTGTTGGCCCATGAAGCGTCGCTGAGCCGCTCCTTGTGCCAGGTCCAGATTTCGCGGGCCTTGGATTCGGAGATCGCCAGCAGCTGGGCGTAGGCCTTTTCCTTTTCCTCGCGCAGGCCATACCAGACGGTCAGCACCACCAGCGTGACGATGGTGGCCGTCAGCAGGGCCAGCAGCGCCAGCGGCACGCGCCGGAGGCGGAGGGGCCGGGGTTGGGCGCTGAGCGGCGTCGGGCGCCTGCGCAGCAGCCAGTAGAGCAGCGCGGAGGTGACGGCCACGAAGAGCCAGCCCTTGAAGGTGCTCACCAACAGGATGGCCTCAGGTTCCCTGAACAGCCACTCGACGACACGGTCGGACAGCAGGATCCACAAGGTGGCAAAGCTGGCGTAGAGCAGCACCACGCCCAGCACGCTGCGGCGCGTGTCGATCGGAGGGCCGGGCAGGGGCGGGGCCGGGCGGGTCATGGGGGGCGGGGCCTGTCGGCTCCTAGAGCGTGAAGATCTTGCCGGGGTTCATGATGTTCTTGGGGTCGAGCGCGCGTTTGATGGTGCGCATCATGTCGATGGCCCCGTCACCGGCCTCGGTACGCAGGAAGTCCATCTTGTGCATGCCCACGCCATGTTCGCCGGTGCAGGTGCCGCCCAGCTTGAGCGCGCGGTGCACCAGCTGGTGGTTGAGTTGTTCGGCCGTGGCGTATTCCTCGGGGCTGGCCGGATCGATCAGGTAGCCGAAGTGGAAGTTGCCGTCGCCCACGTGGCCGACCAGGAAATAAGGCAGGCCGCTGGCATCGGCCTCGGCCACGGAGTCCAGCAGGCAGTCGGCCAGGCGGCTGATGGGCACGCAGGTGTCGGTGGAGATGGCGCGGCAGCCCGGCTTGCTCTGGATGGCGGCGAAGTAGGCGTTGTGCCGCGCGGTCCACAGGCGGGTGCGTTCCTCGGGCGTGACGGCCCATTCAAAGGCGTTGCCGCCGTGCTCGCTGGCAATCTCCTGAACGGTCTCGGCCTGCTCCTTGACGCTGGCGGGCGAGCCGTGGAACTCCATCAGCAGCAGCGGCTCCTCGCGCAGGCTCAGCTTCGCATGGGCGTTGACCATGCGCACCGTGTTGGCGTCGATCAGCTCCACGCGCGCGATCGGGATGCCCATCTGGATGATCTGGATGGTGCTGCGCACCGCGGCCTCGATGGAGGGGAAAGAGCAGATGGCGGCCGAGATAGCCTCGGGCAGCGGGTAGATGCGCAGTGTGATCTCGGTCATCACGCCCAGCGTGCCTTCGCTGCCCACCATGAGGCGGGTGAGGTCGTAGCCGGCGCTGCTCTTCTTGGCGCGGGTGCCGGTGCGGATGACCTCGCCGCTGGCGGTCACCACTTCCAGTGCCAGCACGTTCTCGCGCATGGTGCCGTAGCGCACCGCGTTGGTACCCGAAGCGCGCGTGGCGCTCATGCCGCCCAGGCTGGCGTCGGCGCCCGGGTCGATGGGGAAGAACAGGCCGGTGCTCTTGATCTCTTCGTTGAGCTGCTTGCGCGTCACGCCGGGCTGCACGGTGACCGTGAGGTCTTCGGCGTTGACGGCCAGGACCTTGTTCATGCGGCTGACATCGATGCTGATGCCGCCCTGAATGGCCAGCAGATGGCCTTCGAGCGAGGAGCCCACGCCGAAGGGGATGATGGGCACCTCGTACTGGCTGGCCAGCTGCACGGCGGCGGCCACGTCGGCCGTGCTTTCGGCAAAGACCACGGCCGCGGGCGGGGGCACGCTGGTGTAGGCCGATTCGTCGCGGCCGTGTTGTTCGCGCACCACCAGGGCGGTGGAGCAGCGCTCGCCGAAGCGGGCCTTGAGGGCGTCGATCAGCGCGGACGGGACGGCGCGCAGGGCGACGTCAGGCTGGAGCTGGTGGGCGGGGGCGGGTGCATTCATGTCGGGGTCTCCGCACGGCGGGTCTGGGGAATAATGTGACGATTGTGATGCCGGGGCAAGCCCGGCCTTACCCTGACATTCTGAAGCAAGGTTGCCACCATGGGAAATCGCCTGACACAAATCGCCACCCGCACCGGCGACAACGGCACCACCGGCCTGGGAGACAACCAGCGCGTCTCCAAGAACAGCCTGCGCGTGCATGCCATGGGCGAGGTCGACGAGCTGAACTCGAACATCGGCGTGCTGCTGTGCGAGGAGATGCCCGCCGACGTGCGCGAACTGCTGGTGGAGATCCAGCACCAGCTCTTCAACCTGGGCGGCGAGTTGTCCATCCCCGGTTTCGAGCTGCTCAAGGGCGAAGCCGTGCTGGCGCTGGACGAGGCGCTGGCGACGCACAACGAGCAGCTGCCGCGCCTGCAGGAGTTCATCCTGCCGGCCGGTACGCGCGCGGCGGCGCTGGCCCATGTCTGCCGCACGGTGGCGCGCCGCGCCGAGCGTGCCGTGGTGGCGCTGGGCAATGAGGAGGCCATCAAGGAAGCGCCACGCCAGTACCTCAACCGACTGAGCGACCTGATGTTCGTGCTGGCGCGTGTACTCAACCGCATGAACGGCGGCGACGATGTGTACTGGAAGAGCGAGCGGCTCAAGGGCGCGACCGCAGAGTGAGCGCGCCATGATGCTGCGGTCGATCGGACTCGCCTTGCTGGCCTGGCTGCAGATCGCGACGGCGCAGGCAATCGACGGGCAGCAGGTGCGTTACCGCTGCGAGGCGGTTTATCTGCCGGCGCGCAGCACCTGGGTGCGCAGCGTGGAGATCGAGTACGACGATCGCCGCATCCGTGTTTTGCGTATCGACGGGGTAGCGGTCTACAGCTTTTCCGTCGATGGGACCGTGATCCACACCGCGCTGGACAATGAGCGCATCTCCCTGGACACCGCCAGTGGGCAGTGGAAAAGCGATTTCCGGGGGCAGGCTCAGGGGCGGGGGCGTTGCGAGCGGAATGGTGACGAGTAGCTGATGTCGACCCTTCGGGGATGTTCGCGTCGAACGAGCCACCGTTGTTGGCGCGTCGTTGCGCCGGCGGCTCCCGGACGACACCCTGATCTCGCCCACCGGGGGCACACCAGCCATTGCGCCGATTCAAGCAGGGCGTACCCGAGCCGCAGCTGCTAACACGTCTGCAGGTTCGGCGCGCAGCCGATAGTCCGCCTCGATGTGCGCGAAGGCGATGCGACCGTCTTGCCCGATGACGTAGGTGGCCGGCAGCGGCAGCACCCAGCGGCCGTTGCCGTTAAGGACTGGCAGGTCGTTGCCCACTTGGCTGTACAGGTCGACCAAGGCCTGCTGCATCTCGAAAGCGATGCCGAAACCGGTGGCCGCCGCCAGGCTGGAGTCACTCAGCACCGGATAGGCCAGTTCATTCTTCTCAGCGGTGGATAGCGAGTTGTCGGGCGTCTGCGGTGACACGGCCACCAGGCGCGCGCCGTGCACGGCCAGTGCAGCAAACTGCTGCTGCCATGCGCGCAGCTCCAGGTTGCAGTAGGGACACCAGCCTCCGCGGTAGAAGATCAACACCAGCGGCCCTTGCCGCCACAGGTCCGCCAGGCGCACCGGGTTGCCCGTGGCGTCGGGCAAGGTGAGGTCAGGGGCTTGCGCGCCCACCTGTAGCGCGCTGTTCTCAATGCCGCTGGTCCGCAGATCGGCGGTGGCGCTTTCCATCAGAGCGACGCGCTCCGGGGCTGCGCGTTGCACAAAACCGGCTTTGTAGTCGGCGAGCTGCTGGGTCAGAGAGGGGCTGTTCATGAAGAGTCTCCTTGTGTTGATCAAGACTTGCGGGAAGCGGCGGCCGGTGCTGTGACAGCGACGATCAGCCCGGCCATGGCCAGCAGCAGACCGGCGGTTTCGAGCGTTGCCGGAATATGGCCCAGCACCGGCCAGGCCATCAACGCGGCCAGGCCTGGCGCAAGCGCCGGGAACACTGCGGCCCGCGAGGGCCCGAGCAGCGACACCATCTTGGAGTAGGTGTAGAGCGTGCCGGCGCCGGCGATCACGCCTTGCACCAATACCTCCACCCATACCACTTGGGGCGCGGCGATGGCCAAGCCCGCACCGCCGGTGAACAACAGGTAGGCGGGTACATAGGTCAGCAGAGCGCTGAACGAAACCACGGCCGTGGCCAGCAGGGGGTCGAGGCGGTGCTTGCGCAGCACGATGCCGAAGCCCGCCCACAGCGTGCCCGCAGCGAGGAACATGATGTCGCCCAAGGCAGCGCGCAGCGTCAGGCTGGAAGCTTCCAGCCCAGAGACCAGCACCAGACCCGTCAGCACCACCACGATGCCCACCACTCGGCGTGCCGTCATCCGATCGCCCAGCACTACCGCGCCCAGAACCATACCCATCACGCTCATCGCCGCGAAGGGGAAGACAGCGGCATGGCTGGGCGGCGCGAACTGCAGGGCACCGAACATCAAGAGGCCAAAGGGTGTGCCGGCCAACAGTGACACCAGCAGCCACACGCGCCAGCGCAGCGTGAACTGCGTGCTGTCGCGCCGCCAGGCCAAGGCCAGCACCGGCAGCATCAACAGGCCAGCCACGCCGAAGCGCAGCACCGTCAAGTCAGGTGAGTGCAGTCCGTGCGAGATGCCCCAGCGCGCGAACACGGTGTACAGCGCACCGATGCTGGCAGCCAGCAAACCCACCGCCACACCTTTGGCGAATCGGGTGGTGTCCTCTGCCGGCGCCGCGCTGGTCAAAACAGGTGGCAAGTTCATGATGGTGGTGTTCATCGCGGTGTCCTTGGGCTTCGGTGGACGGTTGGTCTTTAGGCGGTGAGGGCAGGAGCGGCCGGGAAGTCCACCGGCACCTTGGTGGTGCCATGCAGGTAATTCGTTACCGTCTTGTCGCCGATGGCCACGATCACGTCCACCAGATTGCCCTGCGTCCAGCCGGCGGCCAGGAAGGCGTCGACCAGCGCCGCATCGGCGTGGCCACGCTCGGTGGCAATGTTGCGCACCAGGAGGGCCAGCGCGTCCAGCTTGGCGTCGAAGGTGGCGCGGCCGCGGCGGATCTCGATGATCTGCTCTGGCGAAAAGCCCACCATGCCCCCAATGACGGTATGTGCGGCTAGGCAATAGTCGCAGCTGTTGACCTGGCTGACGACAAGGTTCACCACTTCGCGCGCCTTGCCGTTGATGCTGCTCTTGGCGTTCTGGAAGGCCAAGTAGTTGCCCAGCGCGGTGTCTGAGTGCGCCAGCGTGGCATACAGGTTGGGCACCATGCCCAGACCTTTCTTCAGGTTGTCAAAGAGCGCCTGGTTGGCGGGGCTGACGGATGCATAGGTGGGGATGTTGAAGGTGGTCATGATGGGTTCCTTGAGGTTGAGAGGGACGGGTTGAACAGACAGGGCGGGATCGATGGAGTGGACTTTGACTCAGTCGAAACAATTGCGCTAGACCACCTTCGGGCCTAATATCTAGTCCTATTTGGAATTAATAGAGGCAAGACATGGATAGGCTGGCCGCGATGCAAACCTTCGTCCGCGTGGTGGAAAGCGGCAGCTTCTCGGCCGTGGCTCGCGAACTCCGCGCCACGCAGAGTGGCGTGAGCAAGCAGGTGGCCGCACTCGAGCGGGCCCTGGGTGCCAAGCTGCTGAGCCGCACCACACGATCACTGGCGCTGACCGAGGAAGGCGAGCGCTACTTCGAGCAGGCGCGCCGCCTGGTGGCCGAAATCGCCGAGGCTGAGTCCGTGCTGCGCCAGGGTGAACAGCAACTCAGTGGTTGGCTGCGCGTGGCCGCGTCGGTGGGCTATGGGCGGCTCAAGCTGCTGCCGCTGGTGAAGACCTTCCTGGCCGCTCACCCCGAGGTGAAGATCGATCTGCGCTTGAATGACGGCTTCATCGATTTGGTCGAAGAGGGCATTGATGTCGCCGTGCGCGTGGGCGAACTGGCCGACAGCTCCCTGATCGCGCGGCGCATTGCAACCACGCAGCGGGCTTTAATGGTCAGCCCCAAGTACCTGAGTGGCTTGCCCAAGGGCGTGAAGCCTCCGCGTGAGCCGCAGGACCTGCTGCTGCATAACTGCATCATCTATTCAGAACTCGCCACGCAGAACGCATGGTCGTTCACCGCCGGGCCTGAAGCGCCAGCGCCGATGGGCTCGCAGGTCACCATCCGTGCGCAAGGCAATCTGCAGACCAACAGCAGTGAAGTCATCCGCGCCTCGGTGCTGGCCGGCATGGGCATCGGCTACTCGCCCACCTGGCTTTTCGAGGACGAGGTGGCGGCCGGCGAGTTGCAGGTGCTGCTGCCGGACTGGTCCGCACCGCCCTTGCCCATCCACATCGTCAGCCCGCCCCAGCGTCGGCAGTCGGCCAAAGCGCAGGCGTTTGCGCAGCACGTCGCTGCGGGCTGAAACGATCCGCCTGTGCCAAGGGCCGATCGAACGACTGTACCGAAGCGTCGCAAAGCCGGCAAAGTCTTGCGCCCGCTCCTGGCCGGCAGCAGACCTGAAAGACCCGCCACAAGGGCTGGCCTGGAAACGAAAACAGTACGTTCAGCGCTTGCGATTCAGCAGCGTAGAGCAGGATGGCGCCGAAGGTGGCGGTGCCGATGCCGCCCAGGGCGAACTGGCCGAACTTCAGCGTGAAGTCGCCCGTGCCCAGCACCAGGGTGATGACACTTGCGATCAGGTCTTGCCGGCCAGTTCCGTGCAGGCCTCGGCCAGCGCCAGGGCGCGGATGTCTGCGGCCAGGGGAATGTTTTCCGTGCCCGGGTAGATGACCAGCTTGCGCTGCGGTTTCAGGTCCTCGCAGGCGATGTGGAAACCGCGCTCCAGCTTGGGTGCCAGGCTGCGCTTGATCTCGATGGCCCAGAGGCTGCCGTCGGGCCAGTGCAGCAGCAGGTCGATCTCGGCACCGGCACTGGTGCGGTAGAAGTAGCCTTGGGCCTGCGGGGCGGCGCAGGCCAGCAGGTTCTCGATGACGTAGCCCTCCCAGCTGGCGCCGACGACCATGTGCGACAGCAGGGCGTCGACGCTCTCGATGTCCAGCAGCGCATGCACCAGGCCGCTGTCACGCACATAGACCTTGGAAGACTTGACCAGGCGCTTGCCGGCATTGTTGTGCCAGGGCGGCAGGCGGCGTACCAGCAGCAGCGCACACAGCAGATCCAGGTAGGACTGCGCGGTCTTGCCGTCCACGCCCAGATTCCTTGCGAGCTGGGCCACGTTGAGCAGTGTGCCCTGGGCGTGCGCCAGCATGGTCCAGAAGCGGCGCAGGGTGTCGGCGGCGATGCGCGGTCCGAACTGGGGGATGTCGCGTTCCAGATAGCTGCGGATGAAGTTCTGGCGCCAGCGCAGGCTGCGTGCATCGCTGGGGGCCAGCAGGCTTTCGGGGAAGCCGCCGCGTAGCCAGAGCCGGTCCTGCTGTTCAGCCCCGGCTTCTGCCAGCAGCAGCGGGCCGAGTTCCAGGTAGGCGATGCGCCCGGCCAGGCTTTCGCCCGACTGTTTGAGCAAGTCCAGCGAGGCGGAGCCCAGCAGCAGGTAGAGGCCGCTGCGCCGCTTCTGCCGGCGCGCCTGGTCGATCAGGCCGCGCAGCACCGGGAACAGCTGGGGGGTGCGGTGTACCTCGTCCAGGATGACCAGTTTGTCCAGGTGTTCGGCCAGATAGAGCTCGGGCTGGGCCAGTTTGGCGCGGTCACGTTCGGATTCCAGATCGAGGTAGAGGCTGGGGTGGGCGCGGGCCGCCTCCAGCGCCAGCGTGGTCTTGCCCACCTGGCGCGGCCCCAGCAGGGCCACAGCTGGGTTGTGCTGCAGCTCGTCGAGGAGAAGGGGGTAGAGGTGCCGCCGAAACATCCTTGCAATTATGGAGTTTCATTCCATATATTGCAAGGATACATTGGGGCTCAGCGCTTGCGGTTCAGCAGCGCGTACAGCAGGATGGCGCCGAAGGTGGCGGTGCCGATGCCGCCCAGCGCGAATTGGCCGAAGCGCAGCGTGAAGTCGCCCGTGCCCAGCACCAGGGTGACGGCGGCGACGATCAGGTTCTTGTTGTCGCTGAAGTCCACCTTGTTGTCGACCCAGATCTTGGCACCGGCCACGGCGATCAGGCCGAACACCACGATGGACACACCGCCCATGACGGGCAGCGGGATGGCCTGGATCACGGCACCGAACTTGGGGCTGAAGCCCAGCAGCACGGCGATCAGCGCGGCCACGAAGAAGATGGCGGTGGAGTAGATCTTGGTGGCGGCCATGACGCCGATGTTCTCGGCGTAGGTGGTGACACCCGTGCCGCCGGCTGCACCGCTGACCATGGTGGCCACGCCGTCGCCGATGAAGGCCCGGCCCATGTATTGGTCCAGGTTGCGACCGGTCATGGCGGTGACGGCCTTGATGTGGCCCAGGTTCTCGGCCACCAGGATGATGGCCACCGGGGCGATCAGCAGCATGGCGTTGGCTTCGAACACGGGAGCGGCAAAGTTGGGCAGGCCGAACCAGGCGGCGCCCAGCACGCCCGACAGGTCCATGGGCTTGCCCAGGCCCAGGCCGTTGGTGAGCACCGCGTAAATGATGCTGGCGACGATCAGGCCCACCAGGATCAGCAGGCGCTGCACCATGCCGCGCGTGAGCACGGCCACCAGGCCGACGCAGACGAAGGTGACGAGCTGCATCCAGGCATCGAAGTTGCCGGCGGCCATGTTCTTGACCGGGATGCCGGCCAGGTTCAGGCCGATCACGGCGACCACCGCGCCCGTGACCACCGGCGGCATGAAGCGTTCGATCCAGCCGGTGCCGACGGCCTGCACGATGACGCCGATCAGCGTGTAAAGCGCGCCGCAGGCGATGATGCCGCCCAGGGCCAGGCCAATGTTGGCGTTCGGCCCCTTGCCGGCGTAGGCCGTGGCGGCGATCACCACGCCGATGAAGGCGAAGCTCGAACCGAGGTAGCTGGGCACCTTGCCGCCGGTGATGAAAAAGAAGATCAGGGTGCCGATGCCGCTCATCAGGATCGCGATGTTGGGATCGAAACCCATGAGGATGGGGGCCAGCACGGTGGCGCCGAACATGGCGATCACGTGCTGCACGCCCATCACGGCGGTCTGCGGCCAGGGCAGGCGCTCGTCGGGGGCGATCACGCCGCCCCGCTGCAGCACGTCGGCGCTTTTCTCGGTCCATTGAAACAGACTCATCGTGGTGACTCCTGGGGTTGAGGTGCTAGCGATGCTAGGCCATTTGCCCCAAAACGCCCAGTGCCCGGCCGCTTCGACGCAAAATGCGGCAATATCCGCGTTGTTTTTCAATCTCTTGCAGGAATGACAGGACCATGATCGCCATCGACCCGGCCGCGCGCGCCAACGTCCACCTCATCGACCACCCCCTGGTGCAGCACAAGCTGACGCTGATGCGCAAGAAGGAGGCCAGCACCAGCAGCTTTCGCCGCCTGCTCAATGAGCTGGCCAGCCTGATGATCTACGAGGTCTGCCGCGACATGCCGCTGCAGGACGTGCAGATCGAGACCCCGCTGGAGACCATGACGGGTCGCGTCATCGATGGCAAGAAGCTGGTCTTCGCCAGCATCCTGCGCGCGGGCAACGGCATCCTGGACGGCGTGCTCTCGGTGGTGCCTGGCGCGCGCGTGGGCCACGTCGGCCTGTACCGCGACCCCAAGACCCTGCAGGCGGTGGAGTACTACTTCAAGATGCCCAGGAACATGGAGGAGCGCGACGTGGTGGTGGTCGACCCCATGCTGGCCACCGGCAATTCGGCCGCCGCCGCGGTGGCGCGCCTGAAGCAGTGCAAGCCGAAGTCCATCAAATTCCTGTGCCTGCTGACCTGCCCCGAGGGCATCAACACCTTCTACAAGGAACACCCTGACGTACCGGTCTACACCGCGGCGATCGACCGGGAGCTCAGCGACCATGGCTACATCCTGCCGGGGCTGGGCGACGCGGGGGACCGCATCTTCGGTACCCAGTAAGCAGCAAGGCGTTCCCGGCTGTGCACCTGTGCACGAAACCCGGGCTTTTGACGGGTGCCTGCGCCTACCCGTGGTGAATTCGGGTAATCTGGCCGCTGGATCGATACATCTGGGGTGCCCTCATGTTTGAGCGCAGGCATTTTCTGGTCCGGGCCGGGCAGTTGGCCGTGGCGGGTGGTTTTTTCGAAGCGGCGGCGGCAACGCCCAGCCGCGCCACCATTGCCGTGCCCGGCCCGGGCAACCTGCTGTACCTGCCGATCACGCTGGCCAGCAAGATCGGCGCTGATCTCGCGGAGGGCCTGGAGTTGGACATCCGCCACACCGGGGGAGGCCCGCAGGCCATCCGTTCCATGCTGGAGCGCAACAGCGATTTTGCGGCGGCCGGCCTCTCGGCGGCAGCCCTGCAGCGACTCAGTGGCAAACCGGTGGTCTGCATTGCTCCCTTGACCCGTGTCCCGGCCTACACCCTGCTGGTGCGCGCCAATCTGCGCGGCAAGGTCAGGACGATGGCCGACCTCAAGGGCCGGGTGGTGGGCGTCAAGGGCCATGTGCCGGGCGGGCGCTCCACCTCGCAGCTGTTCGCCGAACATCTGCTGGCCCAGGCCGGGCTCCGGCCCGACCAGGTCAACTACGTGTCGGCCGGGCAGTCCTACGACAGCCAGCACGCGGCGCTGAGCTCCGGGTCGGTCGACGCCATCGTGGGCGACGAGCCCTTTGTCACCCGTCTGGTGCGAAAGGGTGCCGCTTATGCGATGGCCGATTACCATGACCTGGACACCACACGCAAGCAGATGGGCGGCCTGTTCCTCAACGGCATCGTCGCCACGCGCGAGGACATGATCGCCACCCGCCCCGAATTGGTCGAGAAAATGGTCCGCACACTCAAGCGCACGCTGGTCTGGATCGCTGCGCACAAGGCACAAGACATGGTGGAGGCGCTGGGCTCGGGCGAGCCCGAGGAGCGCCAGACGCTGCTCGATGTGCTGCGCCTGCGCAAGAACATCTATTCACCCGACGGGCGCATTTCCGACGAGCAGTTGACCACTGTGGACCGCTTCCTGCGCGCCACCGAGCCCGAGATCGTGGCCAAGGGCCTGAGCGTGCGCAGCCTGGTCGATGCGCGCTGGGCGGGGACCGCACCCTGAGCGACCATGCCACGCAGCCCGTCTGATGCTCCCCCGGCAAGTCCTTCCACTTGGCAGGAGGTCGCGCGGCACAGCCTGCAGCGCCAGCTGGTGGCGCGCTTCGCCCTGGTATTCCTGATCGTCACGCTCAGCGGCAGCCTGCTGGCCTTGCTGGGCTATCAGACGCTGGCCCAGCAGGCCCAGCGTCGCAGTGCAGACGAGGCGCTGCGGCACCTGGAGCGCAGCTACGCGTCCCTGCAGGATACCTGGCTGCGCAATGCCGACGAGGTGAAGTCGCAGATCGATTTCATGCGGGTATTTGCGCAGGGCGACCAGGCCGCCAACTGGCTGCGCCTGCGTGCCTATTTCGCCGCGCTGGAGGGCAAGCTCGACCGCTTTCCCACGGGCGTGGTGCTGGATGGCAAGGGCCGGGTCGCGTTCCAGTATGGCCCGGAGGGCCCGGTGCTGCGCCGGCATTTCTCGATCGGCCGGCCGCAACCGCGCTGGTTCTACAGCGCCGAACACCGCACGGTCTTCAGGGTGCTGAGCGTGCCGCTGTGGCTGGGGGCCCAGGGCACCGGGCAGCTGGTGCTGCTGCAGCCGCTGGACCACGGCGTGATGCGCCAGCTGAGCGCTTCGGACATCAGCCTGTACCTGGTGCACGACGGCCTGGTGCTGGCCAGCTCCGACGGCTCGCAGGACTTCGGCCGCCAGTTGTCGGTCGACTACAGTGGCCCGATCAGCGACGGCGAGCGTCCGCAGGAGCAGCGCCGCCTGCCGATCCTGGGCGATGAGCCCGGGGTGCCGGTACTGGTGCTGCGGCAGAACGTGCAGCAGGCCCTGTCGCCCGCGCTGGTGCTGCTGGGCAGCTTCACGCTCATGGCCCTGCTGGCCGCGGTGCTGTGGCTGGTGCTGGGCCGCTGGGCCCATGCCGGCGCCCTGCGCATCGCCAGCCTGTCGCGCGCCACCGCCCTGTTCGCCCGCGAGCACGCGCTGAGCGCGCCCGTGGAGCAGGCCCTGGCGCAGGCGCGCTCGGATCCCGACGAGATCGGCGAAGCGGCCGAGGCCAGCCACAC
Organism: Hylemonella sp. GW821-FHT12C09; assembly: GCF_058807395.1. Taxonomy (NCBI): domain Bacteria; kingdom Pseudomonadati; phylum Pseudomonadota; class Betaproteobacteria; order Burkholderiales; family Comamonadaceae; genus Hylemonella; species Hylemonella sp. GW821-FHT12C09. Next base: position 171,637 of record NZ_JBXAQQ010000006.1, read on the forward strand.
GCTCATGCAAAGCGTGCTGCAGCATGACGAAGAGCACTTTGCCCACCTGCAGACGCTGGACATGCTGGAGGAAGGCGTGGTCGAGCTGGCCGCCGACGGTCGTTACCTGCGTGCCAGCCCGGGCTGGGCACGGCTAGCTGGCATCGAGGTGCAGCCCGGTGCGCGCATCTTCGAGCACATCCACCTGGAAGACGTGGAAAACCTGCAGCTGCAGTTCCAGCAGCTGGGGGAGGGCGAGAAAAGCGGCCTCAGCGGGCGCCTGCGCCTGCGCCGCCCCGACGCCAAGGAGCTGTGGATCGAGTACCGCTTCATCAGCGGCACGCGCCGCGGCGGCAGTGTGCGCGGTGTGCTGCGCGACATCACGCAGAGTTACCAGCTCGAAAAGCACGTGACCCACATGGCCCTGCACGACGCGCTGACCGGCCTGCCCAACCGCGTGCTGCTGGAGGACCGCTGCAAGATGGCCGTGCGCAGTGCCGAGCGCAGCGGCCTGACGGTGGCGCTGGGTTTCCTGGACCTGGACCATTTCAAGCATGTCAATGACCAGTTCGGCCACAAGACCGGTGACGAGCTGCTGGTGGCGCTGTCCGGCGCCATGCGCCACTGCCTGCGCGCCGGCGACACGCTGGCGCGCTGGGGTGGCGACGAGTTCGTGGTGCTGCTCACCGACCTGGGCAGCCAGGCCGACGCCGAGGAGGCCATCTCCAAGCTGGCCGCCGTCTGCCAGACCCCGATCCGACTGGGTGAGGCGGAGTTCAACGCCACTTTCAGCATGGGCGTGGCCCTGTTCCCGACGGACGCCAAGACCGTCGAGACCCTGCTGTCGCAGGCCGACCGCGCCATGTTCGCGGCCAAGCAGCAGGGGCGCAACACGGTGCGCTTCTTCTCCGAGATCGCGCAGCGCGACGAAGATCGCAAGGCGCTGTACATCCAGAACCGGCTGGCCACCGCCATCCGGGAGGGCAAGATCCAGACCTGGTTCCAGCCTATCGTGGACGCGCGCACCCGCCGCGTGGTGAGCTGCGAGGCGCTGGCGCGCTGGCAGGACGAAACCTATGGCTGGGTGTCGCCGGCTACCTTCGTGCCCATGGCCGAGAACCTGGGCCTGATCCGCGAGATGGGCCAGCAGGTCTGGAAGCAGGCCATCGACAACCTGCATCGCTGGCGCCAGCGCGGGCTGGACATGCGCATCTCGGTCAATGTCTCGCGCCGCCAGCTTTTCACGCCCACCTTCACCGCCGACCTGCTGGAAGACCTGGACCGGCTGGCCATCCCCGTCTCGGTGGTGGACCTGGAGATTACCGAGAGCGTGGCGATGGAGGACGCCGAGCACACCGAGAAGCGCCTGGCCGAGCTGACCGAAGCGGGCTTCGGCATCGCCATCGACGACTTCGGCACCGGCTTTTCCTCGCTCTCGCAACTGCACGACATGCCGGCTTCCAAGATCAAGATCGACATCTCCTTCGTGCGCCGCGCCAAGACCGAGCAGGGCAGCCAGCTGATCCAGGCCGTGGTCAAGATCGCCTCGGCCTTCGGACTGCAGACTGTGGCCGAGGGCGTGGAGACCGAGGACATCGCAGGCGTGCTGGCCCAGCAGGGCGTCACCCTGCTGCAGGGTTATCACTTCGGCAAGCCCATGAGCGCCGAGGATTTCGGACGCTACCTGGCCGACAACTTCAGCGTGGCCTGAGAGGCCGCGGTCCCATCACGCTCAGCCTCTGAGGCCGACGAAGTCGGCCACGCTGTTCAGCACGGCCGGTTCCTTGAGGATCTTCATGTGTCCCAGCCCTTGCGTGGCCTGCAGCTGCGCTCCGGCGATGGCCCGGGCGTAGGCCTCACCATCGGCAAAGCGGTTGATGCGGTCGTCCCGGTCGTGTACCACCAAGGTGGGCACGCGGATGCGGGGACCCACGGCCGGCGGCTCGAACTGCGGCATCAGGATGCCTTCGCGCGCCTCGATGCGCCGTTGCATGGCGCCGCGGGTGGGCTCGCTCAGCCCGAACATGCGGGCGAACAGTTGCGTGTAGGCGTGCGGCGAAGCGGGTGGTGCCAGCATCACCAGCCGTTGCACGGCCAGGCCGCGGCTGAGGGCGTGGGCTGCCGCATTGGCGCCCAGGGAATGCGCCACTACTGCCTGCAGCGTCAGGCCGCTGGCCTGCAGGCGCGCCGCCACGTACTCGACGGCGCGCGCAAACTGCGGCAGGTTGCTGGTGCTGCCGGCACTGCGCCCGTGCGCCGGCATGTCCAAGAGGAGGGCCTGCAGGCCCCGAGCGGCCAGGGCGGCGGCCAGCGGCAGCATCTGGCCGGCATGCCCGCCCCAGCCGTGCACCAGCAGCACGGCGGGCGCATCGCCGGTCACCGTGCGGTCCCGGTACAGCGTGAGGCCCGCGCGTTCGAAAGGCCAGTGCTCGATGGACCAGTGCGCCGGCCAGGCGCGGGGCCGGCGCAGCCAGCGTGGCGGCAGCGGCGTGCCGAAGAGGCGCTGGGCTGCGCGCACCGCCAGGCCGGGCCAGAGCTGTTGCGAGACGGACAGGCCCAGGCGGGCCAGGCGGACGAGGGTGCTGTTGCCGTCATAGCTGGCGCCGGCGGTCTGGGGGCTGGTCGACATGGTGGGGTCCTCAGAAAAATATCCAGTCACGGTTGCTGCGCGGGATGCTGCGCAGCGAGCCAAAGGCGGCCAGCACGCCGCGCAGCAGCAGGTAGACGGCCAGGCCGATCAAGATCATCCACATGACGGTTCCTTTCTTCGCACGATCGTGCGAAATTTGGGCAAACAACAGGCGACATCGGATCAAGGTCGCCCTTCGTTCACTCAGGCTTGGTAGCTTCGGAGCAGGCGCTGCCAGGTGGCCTGGGCCCGTTCGGCCGCGCGCGGGTCGCGCAGGAACCGGGCGTCATGCAACAACCCGATGGCCATGTTGGAAAGTTCGCCGACCAGCTGCTCAGGGTCCGTGTCGGCCCGCAGATGGCCGGCCTCGACCGCCTGCAGCACGGTGCGGCGCAGCGTGCTGCGCCAGCCGGCGACCTGCTGCAGCAGGAAGTCGCGCAGTTCGCCGTCGCGATCATCGAGCTCGAAGGCGCCAGCCGTGTACAGACAGCCTTTCTGGACCTCGACTTCGCGCATGCGCACCAGCCAGCGCTCCACGATCGCCTTGAGTCGCGGCAGGCCCTTGGGCGCCTGCATGGCGGGCACAAAGACCTCAGCCAGAAACTGCCGGCCGTACTCTTCGATCACGACCTTCTGCAGTGCTTCGCGTGAGCCGACCCGCGAGAACACGCCGCTCTTCGACAGGCCGATGCGGTCGGCCACGACCTGCAGCGAGATCGCCTCCAGACCCTGTTCGCAGGCGAGATCCAGCGCCGCGCCGATGATGGCGGTGCGGGTCATCTCGCTTTTCACGGTCTTGGTGTCAGGCGTCATGGCGCAAAATTTAGCACGATTGTGCGAAATGTCAAGACGGACTGGGCATCGGGTCGACAGGGGCTGGTACGCAATCCTGCGGATGGAGGGCGATGCTAGAGTGCCTGGGCCGAACAAAAGAACAAGGCAGGAGACCATGAACGCCCCCTACATTCCGCAAATCCGCCTCTACCAGAACTGGCTGCGCGAACAACGCGGGCTGGTTTTCGACAGCTACGACGCGCTGTGGCGCTGGTCGGTGACCGACCTGGACGCCTTCTGGCAAAGCATCTGGGACTGCTACGGTGTCTATTCGCCTACGCCGCACGCGGCGGCCCTGGCCGATAACCGCATGCCGGGCGCACGCTGGTTTGCGGGGGCCCAGGTGAACTACGTGCAGCAGGTGCTGCGCCACGCGCAGATGGCGCACGCCGCAGGCTTTCCAGCCATCGTCAGCCACAACGAGCGGAGCCTGGCGGCGGGTGAACGGGCGCGCGAGCTGAGCTGGCCCGAGCTGCAGCGCCAGGTGGCCTCGCTGGCCCTGCACCTGCAGGCGCAAGGGGTGAAGAAGGGCGACCGCGTGGTGGCCTATCTGCCCAATGTGCCCGAGACCATGGTGGCTTTCCTGGCCACGGCCAGCATCGGAGCGGTCTGGAGCCTGTGCGCCCCCGACATGGGCACGGCCGCCGTGCTCGACCGTTTCAAGCAGATCGAGCCCAGCGTGCTGATCGCCTGTGACGGCGTGCGCTACGGCGGGCGTGACACCGACCGGCGCGAGGTGGTGGTCGAGCTCTGCGCGGCGCTGCCCACGGTGCAGCACCTGATCATGTTGCCTGGCCTCGGTCTGCCGGACATCACGGTGCGCGCTGGCGTGGACGTGACGCCCTGGGCGCAGACGGTGGCGCGTGACGATGCACGAACGGCGGCTTTCAAGCCCCTGAGCGTGCCCTTCGACCATCCGCTGTGGGTGGTCTACTCCAGCGGGACCACCGGCCTGCCCAAGCCCATCGTGCATGGACACGGTGGCATCCTGATCGTGGCCCTGGCGTTTTCGCTGCACAGCGATATCGGCTGCAGCTACGCACCCAACAGCTGGGGCGAACGCTTTCATTGGTACAGCTCCACCGGATGGATCATGTGGAACTCGCAGCTCAGCGGCCTGCTGACCGGCACCACGGTCTGCCTCTTCGATGGCAGCCCGGGCGGCGCCACGGTGGACGCGGCCGGCAACAAGCTCGCGCCTGACTGGACCACACTGTGGCGCTTCGTGGCCGATACGCGCGCCACCTTCTTTGGCGCGGGCGCGGCCTTTTTCGCCAACTGCATGAAGGCCGGCATCGATCTGCGGCCGTGCGGCCCGCTGCGCCAGGTGCGTGCGCTGGGCTCGACCGGCTCGCCGCTGAGCGAGGAGGTGCAGCGCTGGACGAATGCGCAGATGCAAGCCATCGGCTCCCCGGACATCTGGTGGAGCAATATCTCGGGCGGTACCGACTTTGCCGGCGCCTTCATCGCCGGCAACCGCGAGCTGCCCCAGGTGCCGGGTGAGATGCAGTGCCGAGTGTTGGGCTGTGCGGTCGAGGCCTGGAACGAGCAGGGCGAGCCGGTGCTTGACGCCGTGGGCGAACTGGTCTGCAGCCAGCCCATCCCCAGCATGCCGCTGTACTTCTGGAACGACGACGGCAACAAGCGCTACCTGTCCAGCTACTTCGACATGTACCCCGCCGGCCACGGCCGCAAGCCCGGCGGCGGCGACGCGCCGGCGTCGGCCGGCCCGGTCTGGCGCCACGGCGACTGGCTCAAGGTCACGCCGCGCGGCAGCTGCATCATCTACGGCCGCAGCGACGCCACCATCAACCGCTACGGCTTGCGCATGGGCACCAGCGAGCTCTACAGCGCCGTGGAGGCACTGCCCGAGGTGATCGACTCCATGGTGGTGGACCTGGAGTACCTGGGGCGCGAGAGTTACATGCCCCTGTTTGTAGTGCTGCGCCCCGGCCAGACGCTGGACGCGGCCATGAAGGCCAAGCTCAACGAGGCCATCAAGACCGCGCTGTCGCCGCGCTTCGTGCCCAACGAGATCTTCCAGGTGGCCGAGATTCCGCGCACGCTGTCGGGCAAGAAGCAGGAACTGCCGATCAAGAAGCTGCTGCTGGGCCAGCCCATCGAGAAGGTGGTGAACAAGGACGCCATGGCCAACCCCGGCTGCCTGGACTGGTACGTGGAGTTCGCCGCGCAGTATGCGGCCCGTCAAGCGGTAAAAAGCCACTGATCCTGCGCAGCGACGCTGGTGCGGATCGGCGGCTGGCCGCACAATGGCGCAACCATGGTGCATACGCCGACCCTGCTGCTGGTCAACACCCTCCTGTTCGTGACCCTTGCCCTGTGCCTGGGCTGGGTGGCGCGGCGCGACCGCTCCGACGGCCTGTTCCACTGGGGTGCCGCGTTGTGGGTGCACAGCTCGGCCTACTTCCTCTTCATTCTGCGCGGCACCGTCAGTGACTGGGCCTCCGTCGTGCTGGCCAACGCTCTGCTGTCGGCCACCTTTGCCCTGATGCTCGGGGGACTGCGCCGCTTCTACCAGGATCCGCCGCGCCGCTGGCCGGATTGGGCGCCGGTAGCCGCGGCCTTGCTCGGGTTCTCGTTGCTGCTGGACAATATCCAGGCGCGCGTGGCCCTGGGCTCGTTGCTGCTCGGCGTGCAGCTTGTGCAGGTCATCGGCCTGCTGCTGCGGCGCTGGGCCGTCACGGGCGGACGCGGCAAGTACTTCGTCGTCGGTGCGTTCACGGTCTTCGGACTGATGTTGCTGGGCCGCTTGCTGGCCGTTTTGTTCGGCCAGATCGACATGACCTCGGTTCGGGACTCCAACGCGATCCAGGCCGCGACCTTCGTGCTCGCGTCCGTCACCATGGTGCTGGCGAGTTTCGGCATGGTGGTCATGACCCGCGACCAGGCCGACGGGCGCAACCTCACGCTCGCCCTGCATGACGACCTCACCGGTTTGTACAACCGGCGCTCCATCCGGCAGACCCTGAGCCAGCAAATGTCCCAGGCTCTGCGCACGCGACGGCCGCTGGCCGTCTTGCTCCTCGACATCGACTACTTCAAGAACGTCAACGATACCTACGGCCACCTCAGCGGCGACAAGGTTCTGCGCGACTTGGCGCGCTGCCTCTCGGAGCGCCTGCGCGCGCAGGACGTGGTGGGGCGCTGGGGCGGTGAGGAATTTGTGGCCATCCTGCCGGACACCGACGCCAGCGGCGCCCAGATGCTGGCCGAGCAACTGCGACTGGCGGTCGAACGCACGCACTTTTCAGCGTTGGACCAGCAGCCGATCGCTTTGACCATCAGCATTGGCGTACATGCGCTGGCTACGCCTGACGCGGACGAGCGCGACGACATGATTGGCACGGCCGACCGGGCCATGTACCTCGCCAAGCAGCAGGGCCGCAACCGCGTCGCCAGCCTCTGAGGCGGCCTCAGCCGGCCTGGCGCTGCAGCCAGCTCACAAACGCCGCCAGCGCCGGCCGTGGCTCGCCGCGCTCGGGCAGGACCAGGTAGTAGGTCCGTCCGCTTTTGAGCGGGCGCGGGCAGGCCACGACCAGCGCACCGCGCGCCAGTTCGGGCCCGATCAACAGGCGCGGCACCAGGGCCAGGCCCAGGCCCTGCGCCGCGGCGGCGGCCGTCATCGAATACAGCTCGTAGCGCGGGCCCGACAGGGCCGCCGGCGCGTCCACCGCCATGGCCTCGAACCATTGGCGCCAGGCCTCGGGCCGGGTGCTCTGCTGCAACAGCGGCAGCCCGGCCAGCTCCCTGGGCTGCAGCGGCTTGCCCCTGGCCAGCAGGGTCGGGGCACAGACCGGCACCACTTCCTCTTCGACCAAGGCCAGGGCGCGAGTGCCGGCCCAGTTGGCCAGCTGTTCGGGGGTGCCGGAGTAGAGCGCCGCGTCGAAGCCGGTGTCGGCAAACAGGAAGGGGCGGGTGCGCGTTTCGATGTGCACCACCAGTTCCGGGTGCTGTTGTGCCAGCTCGGGCAGGCGCGGCATCAGCCAGCGGGTGGCAAAGGTGGGCACTGCGGCCAGAGAGATCGAGCCGGCCGTGCCCTGGCGCGACATGGCGTCCAGGGTGTCGCGCTCCAGCGCCTGCAGGCGCGGCGCGATCTGGCGCGCGTAGTCGGCGCCGGCTGGCGTGAGGGCCACGCCGTGGCGGGTGCGGCGAAAAAGCGCCAGCCCGAGAAAGGCCTCCAGCGCCGCAACCTGGCGCGACACGGCGCTCTGGGTCAGGGCCAGTTCCTGCGCGGCGCGCGTGTAGCTCTCGTGACGGGCGGCGGCATCGAAGCAGGCCAGGGCTTGCAACGAAGGGATCTTGCGGCGCATGGTGTGCGAAATATACACAACTGGCCGCCTCAATCAACTGGTTCCAAGCGGCTTTCCAGGTTTATATATTCATTTAACTCATGTCTGGATGACCATTTTTCGTTTGCCCGGGGTGGCTGGGGCGGCTACGATGGCGGCAGATTTCTGGAGCACCCACCATGGCCAACGCCACCTTTCACTGGAACGATCCCTTCCTGCTGGACCAGCAGCTCAGCGACGATGAGCGCATGGTGCGCGATGCCGCCGCCGCCTATTGCCAGGACAAGCTGGCGCCGCGCGTGCTGGAGGCCTTCCGCCACGAGAAGACCGACCCGACTATCTTCCGCGAGATGGGTGAACTGGGCCTGCTGGGCCCCACCATTCCTGAAGCCTACGGCGGCCCGGGCCTGAACTACGTGGCTTACGGGCTGATCGCGCGTGAGGTCGAGCGTGTCGATTCCGGCTACCGCTCCATGATGAGTGTGCAGTCTTCACTGGTCATGGTGCCGATCTATGAATTCGGCAGCGAGGCGCAGAAGCAGAAGTACCTGCCCAAGCTGGCCACCGGCGAGTGGATCGGCTGTTTCGGCCTGACCGAGCCCGACCATGGCTCCGACCCCAACTCCATGATCACGCGTGCGCAGAAGACCGCCGGCGGCTACAAGCTCACCGGCGGCAAGATGTGGATCTCCAACAGCCCCATCGCCGACGTCTTCGTGGTCTGGGCCAAGGAGGTCAGCGAGAGCGGCGCCGTCGGCCCGATCCGCGGCTTCATCCTGGAGAAGGGCATGAAGGGCCTCTCCGCGCCGGCCGTGCACGGCAAGGTGGGCCTGCGCGCTTCCATCACCGGCGAGATCGTGATGGACAACGTCTTCGTGCCAGAAGAGAACGCATTCCCCGAGGTGCAAGGCCTCAAGGGCCCTTTCACCTGCCTGAATTCGGCGCGTTACGGCATCGCCTGGGGCGCGCTGGGCGCGGCCGAGGACTGCTGGTTCCGCTCGCGCCAGTACGTGCTGGACCGCAAGCAGTTCGGCCGCCCGCTGGCGGCCAACCAGCTGATCCAGAAAAAACTGGCCGACATGCAGACCGAGATCTCGCTGGGCCTGCAGGGCTGCCTGCGCCTGGGCCGCATGAAGGACGAGGGCACGGCCGCGGTGGAGATCACCTCCATCCTCAAGCGCAACTCCTGCGGCAAGGCGCTGGACATCGCCCGCCTGGCGCGCGACATGATGGGCGGCAACGGCATCTCCGACGAGTTCGGTGTGGCGCGCCATCTGGTGAACCTGGAAGTGGTCAACACCTATGAAGGCACGCACGACATCCACGCGCTGATCCTGGGCCGCGCGCAGACGGGCATTGCAGCCTTCGCGAACTGACACAAATTCTGCGCAAAATGAGGGCAGCAACCGCGCGCTGCGCAGGCCGACTTCAAGGATGGACCACACTATGAGTGACAAGCCCGCTGCCCTGCCGCATCTCAAGGTGCTCGATCTGTCCCGTGTGCTGGCGGGGCCCTGGTGCACCCAGATCCTGGCGGACCTGGGTGCCGACGTGGTCAAGATCGAACGTCCTGGCACCGGTGACGATACGCGCCACTGGGGGCCGCCTTTCCTGAAGGATGCGCAGGGCCAGGACACCGAACACGCGGCCTATTACACCTGCGCCAATCGCAACAAGCGCTCCATGACGGTGGACATCGCCAGGCCCGAAGGCCAGGCGCTGATTCGCCAGCTGGCCGCGCAGAGCGATGTGCTCGTGGAGAACTTCAAGGTCGGTGGCCTGGCGCACTATGGGCTGGACTACGCCAGCCTGAAGCGGGTCAACCCCAAGCTCATCTACTGCTCGGTCACCGGTTTCGGCCAGGACGGGCCCTACGCCGAGCGCGCCGGTTATGACTTGATGGTGCAGGCCATGAGCGGCATGATGAGCATCACCGGGCGCCCGGACGAGGTGCCCGGTGGCGGCCCGCAGCGCGTGGGTGTGGCGCTCACGGATATCTTCACCGGTGTGTATGCCGCCACGGCCATCCTCGCGGCGCTGGAGGTGCGGCATCGCACCGGCGAGGGCCAGCACATCGACATGTCCCTGCTCGACGTGGGCATGGCCATCCTGGCCAACCAGGCCGGCGGTTTCCTCAACACCGGACGCGTGCCGCAGCGCCAGGGCAACAGTCACCCCAGCCTGGTGCCCTACCAGGACATGCCGACAAAAGATGGCGCCATGCTGTTGGCCATCGGCAACGATGGGCAGTTCACGCGCTTCTGCGAAGTGGCCGGTCGGCCGGAGCTTGCGCAGGACACGCGTTATGCGACCAATCCGCAGCGGGTCTCGCACCGCGCGGAACTGGTGCCGCAACTGGAGGCCATCACGCGCACGCGCAGCACGGCCGAGTGGATTGCCGCGCTGGAGCACAAGGCCGTGCCCTGCGGCCCGATCAATGACATCGGCCAGGCGTTCGCGGATGCGCAGGTCCAGGCCCGCGGCCTGGCCATCGAGCAGCCCCGTTCGCCGCAAGCCGTGGCCGCCGAAGGCGTGCAGACGATCCGCAGCGTGGCCAGCCCCCTGCGCCTGAGCGCCACGCCGCCGGTGCTGCACCGTGCGCCGCCGGTGCTGGGTGAGCACACGCATGAAGTGCTGGGTGAACTGGGGCTGGATGCAACGCGCATCGCCGCCTTGCGCGCCGCCGGCGTCGTCTAGGGCCTGTTCGCACTCAAGAAAATAGTGCGAACAGGCCCTAGTTAAGGTTTTTCCGTGCCGGTCGGCGTGCCCGCACCGCCGCGGCCAGGGCGAGCTGGCCCCATTCGGCCATGGCCTGGGGGTCCTCGTAGACCTCGGCCGGCGCGGCGTAATACATCAGCTGCACCGTCTTGCCACGCGCCGTGTACTGGAAGCGCTGCAGGCCGGCGGATTCGAAGCGGGGCTGGCTCTGGGCATCGGCCTTGAAGTAGAGCTTGTCGCCCGTGACGATGGCGATGAACAGGCCATTGCAGTACAGACCATGGCCGCCGAACATGGCGCGCGAGGAAATGACGCCCAGGGACGTCATCAGGTCCAGGACCAGGGCCAGAAACTCGTTGCGGCGCGCCATGCGCTGCACTATAACGGCGAGGGACCCGGCCTGCGCCTAGGCGACAGTTTTCCCGCGCCGGCTGGATGACAATCCGATGGCCATTCCAACAGACAGGAGACAGACATGACAGCACCCCTCAAGCGCGCCCTGACCCGCCGCCAGCTCATGACACGCAGTGCGGCCCTCGTCGCCGCGCCGGCCCTGGTCAGCCCCTGGGCGCTGGCGCAGGACAAGTTTCCCAACCGCCCCATCACCCTGATCGCACCCTGGCCGACAGGCGGCAGCAGCGATGCAACGATGCGCGCCTTCGCCGAGAGCGCGGGTCGTGCTTTGGGGGGTACCGTGATCATCGAGAACAAGCCGGGTGCCGGCGGCACGCTGGGGGCGGCGACCATGGTGAACGCCAAGCCCGACGGCTACACGCTCACGCAGCTGCCGCTGGGCATCTACCGCATTCCGCACATGCAGAAGACCAGCTTCGACCCGGTCAAGGACATCACGCACATCGTCTGCCTTACCGGCTACACCTTCGGCCTGGCCGCGCGTCCCGATGCACCCTACAAGACGCTCAAGGAAATGGTGGCCTACGCCAAGGCCAACCCCGGCAAGGTCAACTACGGCCACACCGGTACCGGCACCACACCGCACCTGGCCATTGAGGAGTTCGCGTCCAAGGCCGGCATCGTGCTGCAGGACATTCCCTACAAGGGCTCGGCCGAGATCCTGCAGGCCATCCTGGGGGGGCACATCCCGCTCATGAGTGGCACCACCGAGTTCGCACCCCACGTCGTGGCCGGCAAGCTGAACCTGCTGGCCACCCTGGGCAGCAAGCGCAACAAGGCCTTCCCCGACGTGCCCACGGTCAAGGAAAGCGGCTGGGACACGGTGACCGAGTCGCCCTTCGGCATTGGCGGCCCGAAGAACATGGACCCCGCGCTGGTCAAGATCCTGCACGACGCCTTCAAGAAGACGCTCGACGACCAGCGCGTGATCGACACCCTGGACAAGTTCTACATGCCCTCGATCTACATGAGCACGGCCGAGTACACGGCTTATGCTGAACGCACCTTCCTGGCCGAGAAGGCCACGATCGAGCGTCTCAAGGCGGCTGGCAAGATCTGAGCGGACCTGCAGGGCGGCATCACGTCGTCCTGCGGTTCACCAGCACGATGCCCACGGCCACCAGGGCCATGGCGGCCAGCAGGCTGGGCGTGAGCGGCTCGCGCAGCCAGAGTGCGCCGAAGAGCAGGGCAAACAGCGGTGTGAGGAAGGCGAAGGCGGAAATCTTCGTCGCCGGGTAGCGCCCCAGCATCCACATCCACACCAGGTAGCTGGCAAAGGCGCCCACCACGGTTTGCAGCAGCAGCGAAGTGATGGCAAAGCCGCTGAAGCGCCAGGTCCAGGTTTCCCCCAGGACCAGCGAGAGCAGGGGCAGCGCGATTGCGCTCACGGCCACCTGGTAGAACAGCAGCTTCTCGGGCGAACTGCGCACCAGGGCGCTGGCGCGGATGGTCACGGTGGTCAGTCCCCAGGACAGGCCGGCGGCCAGGGCCAGCAGGTCGCCGAGCAACTGCCCCTCGGTCGTCGGGGCGACAAAACTCTCGCGCATGGCGAACACCAGGGCAATGAAGGCCAGCAGCAGGCCGAACCACTGCACGAAGCGCAGGCGCTCGGCGCGTACCAGCAGGGGCAGCACCAGGGCCACCCAGAAGGGTGAGGTGTAGAGGAAGACGGTGAGGCGCGAGGCGGTGGTGTGCTGCAGGCCGATGTAGAGGCAGGCGAACTCGCCGGCAAACAGCAAACCGGCCAGCAGGCCCGGCCACAGCGTGCCGTCGCGCACGAACAGCGATACGCTGCGCCAACGGCACCAGAGCATCAGCAAGGCGGTGGCGCCGACGAAGCGCAGCGCGGCCTGGAAGATGGGTGACAGCTCCGGCAGGGTGGCCTTCACCAGCACCTGCTGAAAGCCCCAGAACATGCAGCAGGCCAGCAGAATGCCGGCGGCCACGCCGTCGAGGTGCTCCTTGCGCACAGGAGGATTCATCTCAGCGAGCCACCGCGAACTTGGTCGGCACAGGTGTCAGCACAAGGACGCCCAATCGCGGAACGCCGTGGAACCGGCTTTGCCGGGCCATTGGCGTTGCCCCCGCAAGGGGGGTGGCATGGCGAACGAAGGGAGCGGAACCCGGGGGTGTGCAACATCACAACGGGTGTTCGGCGTAAAAGCGTCCGCCGTGGAAGAGCAGCGGGGAGGCGTCGGCCCGGTGGGTGCAGCGTTCGACCTCGCCGACGAAGATCACGTGGTCACCTTCTTCATAGCGGCTGCGGTTGAAGCATTCGAAGGTGGCGGCAGCGCCCTCCAGCAGGGGAGCGCCCGCCAGGCCTTCGGTCCAGACCACATCGGCCCAGCGGTCCACGCCCTTGGTGGCGAAGCGCTGGGCCAGGGCCTGCTGGTCGGCGGCCAGCACATTGATGGCGTAATGCGAACCGGCGCTGAACGCGGCCATGGAGGCGGCGGCGTGCGCCAGGCTCCAGAGCACCAGCGGCGGGTTCAGCGAGACCGAGTTGAAGGAGTTGGCCGTCAGGCCGACGAGCTTGCTGTTGGCTGCACGCGCGGTGACGATGGTGACGCCGGTGGCAAACATGCCCAAGGCGGCGCGGAACTCGGCTTGGGTGAAGCTCGGCGGACGGGCGCGCGGTCCCGGTGAAGAAACTGACATGCGTGCAATTTACCTGAAATCGGGGGCGCCATAGAATGCCGACATGCGTTTCTGGAAATGGATGGCGGCTGCCACCGTGCCGCTGCTATGGGTCGACGGCGTGCGCGCCGCTGACCGGGCGTGCGACGAGTTTTACGCTCGTCTGCCGAATGTGAGCTGGGCCCTGTGCCAGGCCGCCGGGCTGCAGGCCAGCGAGGGCCGCAGCGTCAAGGGCCGGAAGATCTACGCGCGCGATGTGCTACCGGCCACGGCGCGCCTGCGCGTGCTGGTGATCGGCGGCATGCACGGCGACGAGCTGTCATCGGCTTCGGTGGCGCTGCACTGGATCCGGCTGGCCCAGGACGCGAACGAGCCCATCCACTGGCGTTTCATCCCCGCGCTCAATCCCGACGGGCTGTTTGACAAGCCGGCGCGCCGCGTCAATGCCAACGGCGTGGACCTCAACCGCAACTTTCCCACGCCCAACTGGGAGCGTGACGCGGCCCTCTATTGGGAAAAACGCACCCGCAAGGATCCGCGCCGCTGGCCGGGCAAGACGCCGCTGAGCGAGCCCGAGAGCCGTTACCTGCACGACGAGATGCAGCGCTTCAAGCCCAACCTGATCGTCAGCATTCATGCGCCGTATGGCGTGCTGGACTTCGACGGTCCGATCGAGCCGCCGCGTCGCCTGGGGCGGCTCTACCTGGACCAGGTGGGCATCTTCCCCGGCTCGCTGGGGCACTACGGTGGTGTGCACAAGGGCATGCCGGTGGTGACGATCGAGCTGCCCAGCGCCTTGCTGACCCCGCGCAACGTGGAGATCCAGCGCATGTGGCAAGATTTGAGGCAATGGATGGGCGTGACCTGGGCGGGCGCGATGGCCGATGGCGCCAGTACCCTGCAACGTTGAGTGAGTCATATTCTGGTGCCGTGTCGTCATGCATGAACAGAAGAATTTCCGCAAGATCGGCTGTGCCGAATGTGCTGCCGGGGCTGGCCTGGGTTTCGATTTCGCCATGGCCTTCCAGCCCATCGTGCAGGCCAGCACCCAGGGTGTCTACGCGCAGGAGGCGCTGGTGCGCGGCCTGCAGGGAGAGCCGGCCGCCCAGGTCTTCCAGCAGGTCAACGAAGACAACCGTTACGCCTTCGATCAGGCCTGCCGCGTCAAGGCCATCCAGCTGGCGGCCGAACTGCGGGTGCCCTCGCTGATCAGCATCAACTTCATGCCCAATGCGGTGTACCGGCCGGAGTTGTGCATCCGAACGACGATCGAAGCCGCTGAAACGTACAACTTCCCGATCCGGCAGATCATTTTCGAGTTCACGGAGAACGAGTACATCACCGACCTGGGCCATGTGCGCAACATCGTGCGCCACTACAAGGAGCGAGGCTTCCTGACGGCACTGGACGATTTCGGTGCGGGGCATGCGGGCCTGAACCTGCTGGCGGAGATCCAGACCGATCTGATCAAGCTGGACATGGCGCTGATCCGCGGGATCGATCACGACCGGCGGCGACAGGCCATCGTCAGGGGCATGATGGCGGTGTGCCGTGAGCTTTCGATCCAGGTGATTGCCGAGGGCATCGAGACGCGCGAGGAGTACCTGGCCTTGCAGGACCTCGGGGTGGAACTCTTCCAGGGGTATTACTTCGCCCGGCCGGCGTTCCGGTCCCTGGCGGAGTTGCCGTCACCTGCCGTGTTTGGCCGGTGACGGCGGGCGGGTGCGGCTCAGCGCACCAGCAGCACGGGCACCGAGCAGTGCGCCAGCACCTGTGTGGCGACGGAACCCAGCACCAGATTGCCCAGGGCGCTGTGGCCGTGCGAGCCCATGACGACCAGATCGAACTTGCCGGACTCGGCCGCCTTGGCGATGGTTTCGCCGGCATGGCCGACCTTCCACTGGCTCTTGGCCTCGATGCCATGGCGGGCGAGGAACTTGGACACCGGGCCCACGATCTTCTCGGCTTCTTCGGTGTGGTACTTGTCGACGATTTCCTTGCCGACCGCTGCGCGCGCACGGGGGGGCAGCTGGGGCTGGGCCGTGAAAATGGTGTAGCTGTTGTCTGCGCTGAACAGGCTGTCATGCGTGGTCAGGTAGGCCAGCATCTTCTTGGTGTACTCGCTGCCATCAACGGCCAGAAGAATTTTCATGGAGGATTTCCTTTCTTTTCGGTGTACCCGAGTTTATCGATGAGATCGTACGGCCGATTGACCCTGGTCAAAAAGAAGGGGTAATACTTATTCGACCGGCCGACGCTGCTGGGGCAGATGCGCCAGCACTTCGCGCAGCCAAGTGTGCGCGCCGCTGTGCTGCAGGCGCCGGTGCCAGACCTCGTCGACGTGCACGGCCGGCACCTTGAAGGGCAGCTCGCGCAGCACCAGCTGGTCGGCGATGCCGGTCACGCTCACGAAATGCCGCGGCAGCACGGTCAGCAGGTCGGACGTGGCCACCACGCGCCCGGCGGTGAAGAACTGGTTGACGGTGAGCACGATGTGGCGTTGCCGGCCCAGTCCGGCCAGCGCCTCGTCGATGAAGCCGTAGGGCCGGCCCGAGAAGCTGACCAGCAGGTGGCGCGCTGCGCAATAACGGTCCAGCGTCAGCTCTTCGCGGGCCAGGGGGTGGTCGCGCCGCATCACGCAGACATAGTTGCTGAGGTAGAGGCGCTGATGCTCGTAGGCCACCGTCTCGCCAGCCTGGGCCTGGGCGGTCAGTGAGGCCAGCACGGCCGGAAAGTAGCCGATGGCTAGATCGGCCGCCTCCTCGTCGAGCAGACGGCGCGGGTCGCGCGTGGTCAGCGGCACCACACGGATGGTCACGCCGGGGGCTTCGCGGTCGATGACGGCGATCAGGCCGGGGATCAGCTCGGCGGCCGTGGCGTCGGCCATGGCCAGCACGAAGGTGGTGTTGGCCTGACCAGGCACGAAACGGCTTGGCGCCAGTGTCTCCTGCAAAGCCTGCAGGGCCTGCTGCACCGTCGGCCACAAGGCCAGGGCGCGCGGCGTGGGCTCCAGGCCGTGGCCGCTGCGGCGCAGGAGTTCGTCGCCCAGCACGGTACGCAGGCGACGCAGCGCATTGCTGACAGCTGGTTGAGTGAGTGCCAGCTTGCTGGCGGCCTTGGTCAAACTGCGCTCGGTCATCACCTCGTTGAACACACGCAGCAGGTTCAGATCCAGCGTGCGGAAGTTGAGTTCGGCCATGAGGAGATGATATATCACCATTGTGAATGGCGCTCATCATTAATATAAAGTTGAACGACAGTAGTAGAAACCCTAAGATTGCGGCATTGCAGCAAAGATTTCAAACAGGAGGTCCATCATGAACAACAGTTTCGTCCACCTTGAGTACCCCACCCGTCACCCGGGCGTGGAGCGCATGGAGCGTGTGATGCACAGCGCCAGCGTCCTGCGCAAGGGCCTGGACGCGACACGCGGCTTGGCTGGCGTGCTTTTGGCCGCCATGGTCGCGACCCTGGTGGTGGTGGCTGACCAGCTCATGGAAACCTGGGCCGACGGTCACCTGCTGGCCGCCTGGGTGCTGATGTGGGTGATCGGCTTTGCGGCCCTGGCCGTGCTGGCCCCGGCGGCGCGTGGTGTGGCGGCTCGTGTCATGGCCGGCCTGGACGGCTGGTCGCAAGGTCTGGCACGTCGCCGTGCCGACGAGCGTCTGTGGGATCTGGCCCGCAAGGACCCCCGCGTGATGGCTGATATCCAGGCGGCAGCCAGCCGCGCCCAGGACGACGCTGAAGTTGCCGTGACCAGCGAAACGGTGGGTCCGGTGGTGAACTACGCCGCTGCCGGCCGCGTGGCACGCCTGACCCATCGCATCTGGAACGAGTAAGCCTGGGCCGGCACGGTCGCAGCGCGCGGCTACGGGCCGCAAGAAAAAGCCACCGCATGCGGTGGCTTTTTTCTCATGTGCAGGGGCAAGCTCCCGGTGATAATCGGGCGGCCTAGCCAAAATGGGAAGCGAATGCTTCATCAGCCATCTAGAGATTCTTAAACACATGGGCATGCCCTTTTCTATCGGCCGGACCTTGTTTGCGCAAATGCCGCCGAGTATCGTGATCAACGAACCCCTGCCACGCTGGAAAGCCATGGTGCTGAGCGGGTTCAGGGTGGCCGGTCTGGTGCTGCTCTGTGCGGCGCTGTTCTATGCGGGGATCCTTTTCGAGCGCCACCGGCAACGGACGGCCGCGTCAACCCCGGTCGCGGTGTCTGCATCCCAGCCCGGGGACGAGCAGAAGGCGGCGCAGCCAGAAAGCGGCAGCCAGGCCGCGACGACGCCGGATGTGATGGAGTTGCGCAAACTTGAAGGTCTGGACATCCAGGCACTGCAGGTCGTACGTGACAACGCCGTCCCGGGCCAGCTGCGTTATGAGTTCACCATTTCCAACGAGGGGCGCCTGTATGAGGGCACGCTGGAGTTCCTGGTCGCGGGAACCCTGGAGGGGCGTCCAACGGTATGGGAATACCCCCCGTCGGGGCAGCGAGCCGGCGGCAACGCCCAGATGCGGGTCGGCCGCTACATCAAGACCGAAGGCAAGATCCAGCTGCCGCCAGGCCTGGTGCCCGAGGCGGTCGCGCTCAGGCTGCGCGAGCCCTCCGGCAGCATCCGCGCCAGCCGCGGCGTCAAGGTAGTGGCTCCAGAGCAGAACTGAAGGCCGGCCAGCCTCTGGCGGACGCAGCCCGTAAAAAAGCCACCGCATGCGGTGGCTTTTTTCTTGCAGGTGGCGGCCGGATCAGCTGGCGGTCAGCAGCTTTTCGATGCGCTGGCGTGTATCACGCAGGGCCTTGGGCAGGCGTGCATCGATCTGCTCGAACAGCGTGTCGTGCAGCTTGAGCTCGCTGAGCCAGAGTTCCTTGTCGATGCTGGTCACGGCGTGGAACTGCTCGGGCGTGAAGTCCAGGCCCCTCCAGTTGACTTCGTCGTAGCTCGGGGTCAGGCCGTAGAAATGCTCCTTGCCCTGGACCTCGTCCTCGATGCGGTCGATCATCCACTTGAGCACGCGCATGTTTTCGCCGTAGCCGGGCCAGACGAACTTGCCATCCTCGCCCTTGCGGAACCAGTTGGTCGTGAAGATGGACGGCAGTCGGCCGCCCTGCGCGGCCACCTTCTCGCCCAGGTTGAGCCAGTGCTGGAAGTAGTCGCCCATGTGGTATCCCGTGAAGGGCAGCATGGCAAACGGGTCGCGGCGTACGACGCCCTGCTGGCCGATGATGGCGGCCGTGGTCTCCGAGCCCATGGTGGCGGCCATGTAGACACCTTCCACCCAGTTGCGGGCTTCGGTCACCAGCGGGACGGTGTTGGAGCGGCGGCCGCCGAAGATGAAGGCGTCGATGGTCACGCCCTTGGGGTTGTCCCACTCGGGGTCCAGGGCCGGGTTGTTGGTGGCGGCCACGGTGAAGCGCGAATTCGGGTGGGCTGCCTTGGCACCGGTTTCCTTGGCGATCTGGGGTGTCCAGTCCTTGCCTTGCCAGTCGATGGCGTGCACCGGCGCGGCGCCGTCCATGCCTTCCCACCAGACATCGCCGTCGTCGGTCAGCGCGACGTTGGTGTAGATCACATCGCTCTTGAGCGACTCCATGCAGTTCGGGTTGGTCTTGTAGTTGGTGCCCGGTGCCACGCCGAAGTAGCCGGCTTCCGGGTTGATGGCGTACATGCGGCCGTCCTTGCCCGGCTTGATCCAGGCAATGTCGTCGCCGATGGTGGTGACCTTCCAGCCCTCGAAGCCCTTGGGCGGCACCAGCATCGAGAAGTTGGTCTTGCCGCAGGCGCTGGGGAAGGCGGCGGCCACGTGGTACTTCTTGCCCTTGGGGCTGGTCACACCGAGGATCAGCATGTGCTCGGCCAGCCAGCCTTCGTCGCGGCCCATGTTGGAGGCGATGCGCAGCGCGAAGCACTTCTTGCCCAGCAGCGCATTGCCGCCGTAGCCGGAGCCGTAGGACCAGATCTCGCGCGTCTCGGGGTAGTGCACGATGTACTTGGTCTGGTTGCAGGGCCACTTGCTGTCCTGCTGGCCCGGCTGCAGCGGCGCACCCACGGTGTGCATGGCCGGCACGAAATCGCCGTCGGTGCCCAGCACCTCGAAGACGGGCTTGCCCATGCGCGTCATCAGTTTCATGTTGACGGCGACATAGGCGCTGTCGGAGAGTTCGACACCGATGTGGGCGATGTCGCTGCCCAGCGGGCCCATGGAGAAGGGCACCACGTACATGGTGCGGCCCTTCATGCAGCCATTGAACAGGGCAGGCGTGCCATCGGCCTTGCCGTATTGCAGCAGCGCGCGCATCTCGGTCGGCTCGACCCAGTTGTTGGTCGGGCCGGCATCGTCCTTGCGCGCCGAGCAGATGAAGGTGCGGTCTTCCACGCGCGCCACGTCGCTGGCGTCGGAGCGGCACAGGAAGCTGTTGGGTCGCTTGGCATCATTGAGCCGGGTGAAGGTGCCGGCCTGGACCAGCTGTTCGCACAGGCGCTGATACTCTTCGTCGCTGCCGTCGCACCAGTAGATGGCGTCGGGTTTGCACAGGGCGGCCATGTCGGCGACCCAGGCCAGCAGCCTGGCGTGTTTCACATGGCTCGGGGCATTGAGGTGTAGGCCCTGCATCACGGGGGAATTCATGGATTAGGCTCCTGGTTATGGTGATCTGTTCGAAACCGGCCCGTGCGGCTTGGCCCGCAGCTTCCGGAAAATGCCTGGCACCAGGGCCCCAGAAGGGCGGCTGGCGGCGCTGTGCGGGCCATTGTATAAAGTGGATCCCCGGTTACATCCGGGTTACGGCCGAAATCCATGCAAAACATGCATAACTTTATGCCTCGTCAAAAACTGGCCTCCAAAACCAGCCCGGGCTTGCGGCGGCGGCACGGCCTCGTGTTGCTGGCGCTGGGCCTGGCGGCGCGGCCGAACTGGGCCAGGCCGCCCGTGCTGCGCGTGGCCGCCGCCAGCGACCTGAAGTTTGTACTGGCTCAGCTGCTGGAGATCTTCCAGAGCGAAACGGGCCTCAAGGTCGAGGCCAGCTATGGCTCGTCCGGCAACTTCGCACGCCAGATCCGGCAGGGGCTGCCGGTCCATCTCTTCATGTCGGCCGACGAGAGCTGGGTCCTGCAACTGGCCGAGGCCGGTCTGACGCGAACCCTGCCGGGCGGAATGGCAGATTACGGTGTTGTCTATGGTCTGGGACGGATCGCACTGATCGTCCCGGCGGCCTCGACGTTGCAATTGGACTCGGAACTCATGGGCTTGCAGGCGGAATGGTCGCGGGTCGGCAAGTTCGCCATCGCCAATCCGGAGCATGCACCCTATGGGCGAGCCGCCCAGCAAGCGCTGGAAAAGCTGGGCTTGTGGAATCTGGCAAAAACCAGACTGGTGCTGGGCGAGAACATCGCCCAGGCCACTCAGTTCGTCACGACCGGCGCTGCCCAAGCCGGCATCACAGCCCAGGCCCTGGCCCTGGCGCCGGAAGTGGCGCGCCAGACCCGTCACATCCTGCTTCCGGAAAGCCTGCACCAGCCCATGCGTCAGCGCATGGTGCTGCTGAAAGACGCGCCCGACATCGCCCAGCGGCTCTACGCCTACCTGCAGACGCCGGCGGCCCAGGCGGTGTTCCGGCGCTACGGCTTCGCGGTCTGATGGCGCAGAGCCCCCGGACATAATGGGCGCATGGATTACCAGGCCGCCCGCGTCTCCTTGCTGCTCGCCGCGGCCACCGCGCTGCTGCTGCTACCGCCGGGCCTGTGGCTGGCGCGCTGGCTGGCCCTGAGTGCCTGGCGCGGCAAGCCGCTGGTGGAGGCGCTGCTCATGCTGCCGCTGCTACTGCCGCCCACGGTGATCGGTTTCTACCTCCTGCTGGTCTTTGGCCAGGGCTCGGCGCTCGGCGCCTGGCTGGCCTCGGCGCTGAGCCTGCGCCTGGTTTTCAGTTTCGAGGGCCTGCTGCTGGCCAGCCTGCTGGTGAACCTGCCTTTCATGGTGCAGCCCATCCAGCGTTCCTTTGCCGCCCTGCCGCACAGCCTGCGCGAGGCGGCCTGGGTCTCGGGCCTGAGTGTGTGGCAGACCTTCTGGCGCATCGAGCTGCCGCTGGCCTGGCCCGGCCTGCTGGCCGGTGTGGCCTTGACGGTGGCGCACACCCTGGGCGAATTCGGTGTGGTGCTGATGGTGGGCGGCAGCATTCCGGGCGAGACGCGCACCCTGAGCGTGGCCATCTACGACCGGGTCCAGGCCTTCGACCTCGGCGGCGCGCACGGCATGGCGCTGGCGCTGGTGCTGTTCTCGCTGCTGGCGCTGGCGCTGGTGTTTGCCGCCGATCGTCGGCAGGCCGCGGCGCGCAGTTTGCAGGAGCGTTGATGGGCAGGCTCCAGGTCTGTCTGCAGAACCAGGCGCCCATGCCGCTGGCGGCAGAGTTCGAGTGCGCCGCGGGGGAACTGATTGCGCTGGTCGGCCCCTCGGGCAGCGGCAAGACCTCCTTGCTGCGCGCGGTGGCCGGTCTGTTGCGCGCGCCGCAGCTGCAGGGCACGGTCCAGGTTGGCGATCAGCCCTGGTTCGACAGTGCGCGTGGCCTCTGCCTGACACCGCAGCAGCGCCGTGTGGGACTGGTTTTCCAGCACTACGCCCTGTTTCCGCATCTCACCGCGCTGGAAAACGTGGCCGTGGCCTGCCCGTCCAGCCTGGACATCCGGCAGGATGCCTCGCTGCGCGCGCTGTTCGAGCGGCTGGGGCTGGCCGGGCTGGAGCAGCGGCGGCCGGCCCAGCTCTCGGGCGGGCAACAGCAACGTGTGGCGTTGGCCCGGGCCCTGCGCCGCATCCTGCGGCCGCAGGATGGCCGGGTCGAGCCGGGCGGCGTGTTGCTGCTCGACGAGCCCTTCTCTGCCGTGGACGCGCCCACGCGCCAGACGCTTTACCGCGAGCTTGCCGCCTTGCGCCAGCAGGTCTCCACGCCGATGGTGCTGGTGACGCACGACCTGTCGGAAGCACGCCGACTGGCCGATCGCGTCGTGATCGTGGATGCCGGGGCCACGCTGCAAAGCGGGCCACCGGAGCGCGTTTTTTCCAGCCCCCGCAACGCGCGCGTGGCCGATCTGGTGGGCATCCAGAACCACTTCCGCGGCCGCTTCCGGCGTCTGCCGGATCACCGGGGCGTGTTGCGTTGGGAGGGGCAGGACGGTGCAGGGCTGGACCTGCAGGTGATCGACAAACACCGCCTGGACGATGGCGTGGCCGTGACCTGGGTGCTGGCCGGCGAGCACGTGGACGTGCTCTTGCCGGATGCAGCTGCACCGGTTGACGATACGCACAACCGGCTGGTGTGCACACTGGTGGAGGTGTTGGCCCTGGGCGAAACCAGCCTGTGTACGCTGGTGCCCGAAGGCCTGCCTTCGGAAAAGCTGACGCTCAACCTGTCCACCGCTCAACTGCGGCGACTGGGATCGGGCTTGGGGGGGAAGCTGCTGGTGCAGATCCCCCGGCAGGGAATCCACATCATGCCGCAGCGCACGGGCGGCTGAAGCGCCGCGCGCCGGGCGGGGTGCTTCAGGCCATGAAGACGGCGATGAAGGCCAGCAGGAAGATCATCAGGGCGCCAAGGACCGGGATCACGACCGGGATGGAGTGAACGATGCTTTCGATCGGATCGGCGGACTTGGACGGCTCGTGGGACATGGTGTTTCCTCAATAGACGGGTAATCGACTGCGCGCATTTTACATGGCGCGCCCGCTGTACCCCGGGACCGGCAACCGGCAAGGGTGGACCGCAGCGCTGCGAAAGTCAAGCGCCATCCGGCCGTGCGGTCATGGTCGGGCGGGGCTTCCCAGCGGCCGTGGTCTGCGCTATCGTGACCACGTCCAGGGAGCCGGTCCTGACGGAGGGCGTTGCATGGTCAAGCGGTTGTTGATCGACAAGACGAACGGGCCTACGCTGGCCTCGCCCGGCCTGCGTGAGGCGCCGGTGCTGGACCTGATGTGCTCGCATTTCGTGCTGACCCTGGTGAGCCGCATGGGTGGCGCCTTCAGTGCCCGGCGCGATCTGCATGGCGTGATCGAACTGGCCGGTCGGCACCTGGTCTGGCCCTCGCCGGTGCTCCAGCGCCTGCGCGACTACCTGGCCCGCCGTTGCGCCGGCAACGAGCACTGGGCCGGCCACGAGGCGCTGGACATGAGCGCCTTCCTGGCGCGCTATGGCGACTGGCGCGGTCCCTACGAGGAAGGCACGCTGTTCTTCTACCTCGACGATTACGCCAAGCAGCAACCGCGCGACCTGCTGGCCGTGCTGGCGACCACCGGCGACTGGTTGCGCCAGACCCTGAAGAAGCAGTCCACGCTGGTGCAGAAGAACATCGATGCCCTGGCAAATCTGCTGCAGCTCAACCAGGCCGAGCGTGCCTTGCTGCTCTACGGCACGCTGACGCGCTACCAGCGGGAGTTGCGCAGTCTGCTGGTGGAGTTCAAGGTCAACAATGCCGCCGAGGCCTATGCCGTCATCGCCGAGGTGGCGGGCGTCAAGGCCGAGGAGGTGGGCGAGGCGCTGCGCACCGGCTCGCGGCTGGAGCGCATCGGCCTGGTGGACAACCTGATCTCCGAGCACAACATCACGGACCTGGCCGACCTGATGAAGGTCAGCGAGAAGCTGCCGCCGGTGCTCATGCGGGCCTACCGCGACCAGGCAGAACTGATGGCGGTCTTCACCCGTCCGGCCAGCAAGAGCAGCCTGGCGCTGGAGGACTTCGCCTTCGTCGGCGAGGAGGCCCGGATGCTCACGACCCTGCTGTGCAACGCCGTGGCGCGGCGCGAGGTGGGCGTCAACGTGCTGCTCTACGGGCCCCCGGGTACCGGCAAGACCGAGCTGGCCAAGGTGGCCGCGCAGGCCGCGGGGCTGGAGCTCTTCGAGGTGGAATACGCCGACCGCGACGGCAATTCGCTCAGCGGGCGGGAGCGCTACCGCTCGCTGCAGATCGCCCAGGTCTTCCTCAAGGGCAGCGCGCAGTCGGCCCTGCTGTTCGACGAGGTGGAAGACGTCTTCCCGCCGATTTCCAGCGAGGCCGCGCAGTTGCTGGTGCGCGCCGAGAAGACCGGCGCCCCCGCCTCCAGCAGCGTGAGCGGCAAGGCCTGGGTCAACCAGATCCTGGAATCCAATGCCGTGCCCACGGTCTGGGTGACCAACCGCATCGAGCAGATCGACCCGGCTTTCCGCCGGCGTTTCGCCTACCACCTCGAGCTGAAGTCGCCGCCCCCCGGCGCGCGCGAGCAGCTGGTGCATCGGGCCCTGGAGGGGGTGGTCGTGTCCGACGCCTTCGTGGCCCGCCTGGTGGCCCGCAAGGGGCTGACCCCGGCCCAGATCCATACGGCCGTGCGCTTTGCCGGCCTGGTCGTTCCGGAGCAGGAGGCAGCGAACGCCCAGGGGGGGCTCGAAGCGCTGATCGAGCGCCAACTGCGCAACGCCGACCTGGCCTTGGGGGAGCGGCGCGAAAACGCAGCGGCGCGCCCGCCGGACACGCACTACGACCTGGCCCTGCTGAACGTGGAGAGTCGTTTCGAACTGCCGCGCATGGTGCAGGCCTTGCAGACGCGCGGCCACGGCAGCCTGTGTTTCTACGGCCCGCCGGGCAGCGGCAAGACTGCGCTGGCCGGCCATCTGGCCGACAGGATGGGGCGGCCCCTGATGATCCGCCAGGCCAGCGACCTGGTCAGCAAGTTCATCGGCGAGACCGAGCAGAACATGGCGGCGATGTTCGCCGAGGCCGAGGCCGAGAACGCCGTGTTGCTGCTGGACGAGGCCGACAGCTTTTTGCAGGACCGCCGAGGCGCCCAGCGTACCTATGAAGTGACCGAGGTCAACGAGATGCTGCAGGGCATGGAGCGCCACAAGGGGGTCTTCATCTGCACGACCAACCTGTTCGACCGCATCGACCAGGCCGCGCTGCGACGTTTCACCTTCAAGATCCGCTTCAAGCCCCTGACGCGCGAGCAGCGCCACACCATGTTCGTGACCGAAGCCCTGGGCGGTCAGGCCGAGCGGCTCAGCCCCGAACTGCAGCACCGGCTGGACTTGCTGGACCAGCTCTGCCTGGGGGATTTTGCTGCGGTGCAGCGTCAAGCCGGCATCCTGGGGGGCGGTTTCGATGCGCTGGAATTCCTGGAACAACTCGAGGCGGAGCACCGCATCAAGCCCGAAGTCCGGGAGAGCCGCAGCGTCGGTTTCATGCAATAACCCCCAAAATTTCGGGGGTTTGTTGCGCCTGGATACAGCCGGCCGGCGGGGTCCAGCGGGTCCATGTCAACCGTTTACAGGGCTCAGGCGTCATAGGTCAATGGCGGGCGCCGGAATAAGCCGCCGGGACGGTCCCGGCGAGATCACGAAGTCGTTGGGGCCCGCAAGCAGAGGACTGTTATGACCATGCGCAAAGACATCATCAAAGTGCCGGAAAAAGGCACTTACAAGTGGCAGCTTTTCAAGCAGTGGACCGACGAGTTCCGCCAGACCCAGGCGGACCATGTGGCCTACATCGCCCTGCATCTGGCCGGCGTGCTGGAGCCCTGCCGCACCAAGTTCGACAAGCTCATGCAGCACCACCGCCAGCAGCTGTGCGACAGTTCCAAGGTGCAGCGCCACAGCCGTGCCATCGAGCGCCTGCAGAACACCATGTCGGCGGCGGCCATGTCCTACGAAAGCAACTTCCGCCGCCACTGAGCGGAAAACCAGGGCGCCGGCAGGCCGCCCTTCAAGCTCCGTCTGCCACCACCCGCAACACATCGGCGCCGTAGGCTTCCAGCTTCTTGGCGCCGATGCCACTGATGCCCTGCAGGTCTTCCAGGGTCTGCGGGCGGCGCCGGGCAATCTCCGCCAATGTGGCGTCGTGAAAGATCACATAAGCCGGCAGGTTGTGTTCGCGCGCCACCTCGGCCCGCCAGGACTTCAGGTTGATGTAACGCACCTGGTCGTCCACCCCGAGCGCCTGCGCTGCCGGTGCCAGGGCGCCGCTGCGGCGGCTGCGTTTCGCTGACGGCGTGGCCACCGACTCGCGCAGCTGCACCTTCACGTCCCCCTTGAGCACGGCCCGGGACCCATCGGTCAGCCGCAGGGTATTGAACATGCCCCCGTCTACCGCCACCGCGCCGATCGCGATCAGCTGGCGCAGCACGGCCCGCAGCTCGCTCTCGCCAGCTTCCTTGGCGATGCCGAAGGTGCTCAGCTGCTCGTGGCCGTACTGGGCCACCTTTTCCGTCTGTTTGCCGCGCAGGATGTCCATCATGTGGCCTGCGCCGAAGCTGATGCCGCTGGCCTGCTGCACGCGGTAGATGCAGCTCAGGAATTTGCGCGCCAGCTCGCTGCCGTCGTGCACGGCCGGTGGGTGCAGGCAGTTGTCGCAGTTGCCGCAGGGCTCGCTTGTCTCGCCGAAGTAGCCCAGCAGCCGCACCCGGCGGCAGTCCGTCGCCTCGGCCAGGGCCAGCAGGGCGTCGAGCTTGCCGCGCATGACCTGCTTGAAGTCCTCGCCGGCCGGGCTTTCGTCGATCATGCGGCGCTGGTTCACCACGTCCTGCAGGCCATAGGCCATCCAGGCGTCGGCGGCGGCGCCGTCGCGCCCGGCGCGACCGGTTTCCTGGTAATAGCCCTCGATGTTCTTGGGCATGTCCAGGTGGGCGACGAAGCGCACGTCGGGTTTGTCGATGCCCATGCCGAAGGCGATGGTCGCCACCATGACCAGCCCTTCCTCGCGCAGGAAGCGGTTCTGGTTCTGCTGCCGCACCGCCTGATCCAGGCCGGCGTGGTAGGGCAGCGCTGCGATGCCGGCTTCGACCAGGGACTGGGCCACGTCCTCTACGCGCTTGCGCGACTGGCAGTAGACGATGCCGGCATCCCCCGCGTGCTCGCGTCCGATGAAACGCAGCAACTGCGTCAGCGCATCCTTCTTCTCGACGATGGTGTAGCGGATGTTGGGGCGGTCGAAGCTGCTGACGAACTGTTGCGCTTGTTCGAGTTGCAGGCGTTCCAGGATGTCGGCGCGCGTCAGCGCATCGGCCGTGGCGGTCAGCGCGATGCGCGGCACGCCGGGATAGCGTTCGTGCAGCACCGTCAGCGCCCGGTATTCGGGCCGGAAGTCGTGGCCCCACTGGCTCACGCAGTGCGCCTCGTCGATGGCGAACAGCGCCACCTGGCCGCGTTCGGCCATGGCGTCGAGCTGGGCCAGGAAGCGCGGGGTGGTGACACGCTCGGGCGCCGCGTAGAGCAGGGTCAACTCGCCGCGCAGCAGACGTTTCTCGACCTGCGCGGCTTCTTCGCCCGAGAGGCTGGAGTTCAGGAAGGCCGCTTCGACCCCCGCCTCGTGCAGGGCGCCCACCTGATCGTGCATGAGGGCGATCAGGGGCGAGACGACGATGGCGGTGCCGTGGCCCGCCTGCTGGCGCGCAATGGCCGGCACCTGGTAGCAGAGGGACTTGCCGCCCCCGGTGGGCATGAGCACCAGGGCGTCACCGCCCGCGACGACGTGCTCGACGATGGCCTGCTGCGGACCGCGAAAGGCCTCGTAACCGAAGACCTGGCGCAGGATGTCCCGGGGGGACAGGAGCGGGGTGTTCAAGTCAGGCCGTGTGCAAGAGACCGCTCACATCTGCTCCCAGGGCAGACCGTCGTGCCGCCAGCCGTTGAGGGTGGAGCGTTTGAAGTGGTCGTCCAGATCCCCCTCAAAACCGTGCAACACGTTGTAGAGCTGGGTGTAGCCCGCTTGTTGCAGGGCGATGCCGGCGTCGAGCGTGCGCTTGCCGCTGCGGCACAGCAGGACCAGGGGACGGCTTTTGTCGCCGCCGGTTTCGCGCTCGACGGCCGCCACGAAAGCGGCCGGATCCGGCGTCAGATCCGGGTACTCGTACCAGGGGATGTTGACCACGCCGGGCGGACGACCGACGTAGAGCGACTCGATCTCCATGCGCACATCGAGAAACAGCGACGTCGGCTGTTGCTGCAGGAACTCCCAGGCTTCCCGGGGCAAAAGATGTTTCATGGGGCTCTATTGTCCCGGGTTTTGGGCCGGCCTTGGGCCGGCCAGACCAGCCTTTCTACAATAGAGGGCTATGAAACCGCTGCACTACACCCGCGCCCAAACCCTGCCCGGTATCCTGGCCCGACGTATCGTCGTCCTGGATGGCGCCATGGGGACCATGATCCAGCGCTTCAAGCTGGGTGAGGCCCAGTACCGCGGCGAGCGTTTCAAGGATTTTCACAAGGACGTCAAGGGCAACAACGAGCTGCTGTCCCTGACCCGCCCCGACGTCATTCGCGACATCCACGAGGGCTATCTGGCCGCTGGCGCCGACCTGGTCGAGACCAACACCTTCGGCGCCACCACCGTGGCCCAGGCCGACTACGACATGGCGCACCTGGCGCGCGAGATGAACCTGGCCTCCGCGCGCATCGCACGCGAGGCCTGCGACAAGTACAGCACCCCGGACCATCCGCGCTTCGTGGCCGGGGCCCTGGGCCCCACGCCCAAGACCGCGAGCATCAGCCCGGATGTAAACGACCCCGGTGCGCGCAACACCTCTTTTGAAGAACTGCGTGCGGCCTATTACGAGCAGGTCGAAGCCCTGGTCGAAGGAGGGGCCGACGTGCTGCTGGTGGAAACCATCTTCGACACGCTCAACGCCAAAGCCGCGCTGTTTGCCATCGACGAATATTTCGAAGCCTCCGGCCAGCGCCTGCCGCTCATCATCAGCGGCACGGTGACCGATGCCTCGGGCCGCATCCTCAGCGGCCAGACCGTCACCGCCTTCTGGCACAGCGTGCGTCATGCCCGTCCGCTGGCCGTGGGCCTGAACTGCGCACTCGGCGCCGCACTCATGCGCCCCTACATCCAGGAGCTGGCCAAAGTGGCCGGCGACACCTACATCAGCTGCTACCCGAACGCCGGCCTGCCCAATCCCATGAGCGAGACCGGCTTTGACGAGACCCCCGACGTGACCTCGCGTCTCCTGAAGGAATTTGCTTCCGAGGGCCTGGTCAACATCGTCGGCGGCTGCTGCGGCACCACGCCCGAGCACATAGGCGCGATCCATGCTGCGGTGGCGCCGCTGCCCGCACGCGTGCTGGGCAGCGCAGGCCCGTTCTACCGGGAAGCCGCCTGAAACCGTAAGGGCTGATCCCCAGACCTTCTGTGGAAATGCGCTGGGCGGCACAATCAGGGCTCCCAACAAGGGGAGTAGTCAAGCAGACCGCCGGGCGTGCATGCCTGAGCAGCCTGCGGGGGTCACGTCAATACGCCGCTGGAAACCAGCGGCCGGGGCCCCCGGCTACCGACACTGCAGGTCGGTAGCCCGGCAAGACCTTGCGGGTGTTCTTCAACACTGGCAAACGAGGTCTTGATCATGCAAAGCATTGCGCCACTCTGGCTGTGGATCGTTTTTGTCGCCTTCGTCCTGGCGGCGCTCTTCGTCGATTTCGTCGTCCTCAGGAAACAGGGCGCCCATGCGGTGGGCGTCAAGGAGGCGCTCAACTGGTCGATCGTCTGGATCGTCCTGAGCTTCCTCTTCAACGGGCTGCTCTGGTGGGCGGTACTTGAAACCTCGGGTTCGCGCGAGGTCGCCAACGAGAAGTCGCTCGAATTCCTGACCGGCTACCTCATCGAGAAAAGCCTGGCGGTCGACAACATCTTCGTTTTCCTGATGATCTTCACCTACTTCGCGGTGCCTCCGGCCTACCAGAAGCGGGTGCTGATGATCGGCATCATCGGGGCCATCGTGCTGCGCACGGTGATGATCCTGGTCGGCAGCTGGCTGCTGACGCAGTTCCACTGGATCCTCTACGTCTTCGGCGGTTTCCTGGTGCTTACCGGCATCAAGATGTGGTGGGCCGCCGGCAAGGAAGGCAGCCTGGACGACAACCCGGCGCTCAAGCTGCTGCGCCGCCTGATGCCGGTGAGCAAGGGCTTCGACGGAGAGAAGTTCTGGACCGTTGAAAACGGCAAACGCATCGCCACCCCGCTGCTGATGGTGGTGGCGCTGGTGGGACTGACCGACGTGATCTTTGCGGTGGACTCGATCCCGGCCATCTTCGCGATCACGCAGGATCCCTTCATCGTGCTAACGAGCAATGTGTTCGCCATCCTGGGCCTGCGTGCCATGTTCTTCCTGCTGCAGGCCGTGGCCGGCCGCTTCCACCTGCTGAACTACGGGCTGGCCGTGATCCTGGTCTTCATCGGGACGAAGATGATGCTGATCGACGTCTACAAGATCCCCGTGGCGCTTTCGCTGGCCGTGGTGGTGGGCATCCTGATCGTGACCATGGTCTGGAGCGTGCGAACGTCTTCCAGGCAGCCGGCGGACAAACGGGTAAGCTAAGCCCGCGGGCCCGGTCGGGGCCTGAAGCCCTTAGCCATGCAGATCGAAGAACTGCGCCGACGCCTGCGGGCGCTCGGTGCCAACCCCCGTCACGAGCACCGCGTGCTGCGCCTGTGGTCGCAGGCCTTGCCGCAGGACCACGGCAGCCGGCCGATCGAGAATTTCCTGCCGACCACGCTGCGCAGCGCCTTGCCGGCGCTTGAGCGCGAACTGACCGGCCTGACCACGCTGGTCTCCGAGCATCCGGGGGAGGACGGCTCGCACCGCCTGGTGGTGGCCCTGGCGGATGGCCAGCTGGTCGAGAGCGTGCTGCTGCCGCCCGGGCGCACCCCGGCCCTGTGCGTCTCCACCCAGGTCGGCTGCGCCGTGGGCTGCGTGTTCTGCATGACCGGCACGACCGGGCTGATCCGGCAGCTGGGCAGCGCCGAGATCGTGGCCCAGGTGGTGCTGGCGCGCACCCGCCAGCCGGTCAAGCGCGTGGTGTTCATGGGCATGGGCGAACCGGCCCATAACCTGGACAACGTGCTCGAGGCCATCGACCTGCTGGGCACGGCGGGCAATATCGGGCACAAGAACCTGGTCTTCTCGACGGTCGGCGACCCCCGCGTCTTCGAGGCCTTGCCGCTGGGGCGTGTGAAGCCCGCGCTGGCGCTTTCGCTGCACAGCACGCGCGCCGACCTGCGCGCCCAGCTGCTGCCGCGTGCGCCGCGCATTTCACCGGAAGAGCTGATCGAGGCCGGTGAGGCCTATGCACGTGCCAGCGGCTATCCGATCCAGTACCAATGGACCCTGCTGGCGGGCATCAACGACGGCGAGGAAGAAGTCGAAGGCCTGGTGCGGCTGCTGCACGGCAAGCACGCCATCCTCAACCTGATTCCCTACAACACGGTCGAAGGCCTGCCGTACCAACGGCCAGATCCCGAGCGGGCGCTCGCGTTGGCGCGCCGCTTGCATCAGCTCGGCATCCTGACCAAGCTGCGCCAGTCGGCGGGGCAGGACGTCGACGGCGGTTGTGGCCAGCTGCGCGCGCGGGCCGTGCAGGACAGGAGCGCACAGGCGCGTCGGGTGATTCCGGTGCAGGCGGTCCAGGGCTGAGGCTCATTCAGTACACACGAATGGCGTGGGGGTGCAATACCCCTTAAAATCGGTGCCATCCAAGGAGCGTTGCAGCAGCACAGACCGTGTTGTCAGGCTTGGATGTCCCAACGACGCTCACCTGCCATGGATCTTTTCAGGTGAGCCGCATGTCCGATATTTCCGTTCCCCCCATGAAGCTGTCCGGCCTGGAGCCGGTGCACATCGGCGCCGACAGCCTTTTCGTCAACATCGGTGAGCGCACCAATGTCACCGGTTCCAAGGCCTTCGCGCGTTTGATCCTCAACGGCCAGTTCGAGGAGGCGCTGGCGGTAGCGCGCCAGCAGGTGGAAAACGGCGCCCAGGTGATCGACATCAATATGGACGAGGCCATGCTCGACAGCCAGGCCGCCATGGTGCGTTTCCTGAACCTGATCGCCAGCGAACCCGATATTGCCCGCGTGCCCATCATGATCGACAGCTCCAAGTGGAGCGTGATCGAGGCCGGCCTGCGCTGCATCCAGGGCAAGGGCATCGTGAACTCCATCTCCATGAAGGAGGGGGTGGAAGAGTTCAAGCGCCAGGCGCGCCTCGTCAAGCGTTACGGCGCGGCCACCGTGGTGATGGCCTTCGATGAAAAAGGCCAGGCCGACACCTATGCGCGCAAGATCGAGATCTGCGAACGCGCCTACCGCATCCTGGTTGACGAGGTCGATTTCCCGCCCGAGGACATCATCTTCGACCCCAATATCTTCGCCATCGCCACCGGCATCGAGGAGCACAACAACTACGCGGTGGACTTCATCGAGGCCACGCGCTGGATCAAGCATCACCTGCCCGGTGCCAAGGTCAGCGGCGGCGTGTCCAACGTGTCCTTCAGCTTCCGCGGCAACGACCCGGTGCGCGAGGCCATCCACACGGTCTTCCTGTACCACGCCATCAAGGCCGGCATGGACATGGGCATCGTCAACGCGGGGATGGTGGGGGTCTACGACGACCTGGAGCCCGCCTTGCGTGAGCGCGTGGAAGACGTGGTGCTGAATCGCCGGCCCGATGCCGGTGAGCGCCTGGTGGAGATCGCCGAGACCGCCAAGGGCGCGGCCAAGGACGACAGCAAGAAGAACGAATGGCGCAACGGCACCGTGGCGCAGCGTCTGTCGCATGCGCTGGTGCATGGCATCACCGACCACATCACCACCGACACCGAAGAAGCCTACCAGGCCATCGTGGCCAAGGGCGGCCGCCCGCTGCACGTGATCGAGGGCCCGCTGATGGACGGCATGAACATCGTGGGCGACCTGTTCGGCGCCGGCAAGATGTTCCTGCCCCAGGTGGTCAAGAGCGCGCGTGTCATGAAGCAGGCCGTGGCCCACCTCATTCCCTATATCGAGGAAGAAAAGCGCCAGCAGCAGGCCGCCGGCCAGGACGTGCGGGCCAAGGGCAAGATCGTGATCGCCACGGTCAAGGGCGACGTGCACGACATCGGCAAGAACATCGTCACCGTGGTCCTGCAGTGCAACAACTTCGAGGTCATCAACATGGGCGTCATGGTGCCCTGCCACGAGATCCTGGCCATGGCCAAGGTCGAGGGGGCGGACATCGTGGGCCTGTCGGGCCTCATCACGCCCAGCCTGGAAGAGATGCAGTACGTGGCGGCCGAGATGCAGAAGGACGAACACTTCCGCATCAGGAAGATCCCCTTGCTGATCGGCGGTGCCACCACCAGCCGCGTGCACACGGCCGTGAAGATTGCGCCGCACTACGAAGGACCGGTGGTCTACGTCCCCGACGCCTCGCGCAGCGTGAGCGTGGCCCAGGGCCTGCTGAGCGACCAGGCCGCGCAGTACATCGCCGAACTCAACACCGATTACGACAAGGTACGCCAGCAGCACGCCAACAAGAAGCAGACACCGCTGTGGTCGCTGGACAAGGTGCGCGCCAACAAGACGCCGATCGTCTGGGACGGTTATGCGCCGACGAAGCCGAAATTCATCGGCCGGCGCGTGTTCAAGAACTTCGACCTGGCCGAGCTGGCCAAGTACATCGACTGGGGCCCCTTCTTCCAGACCTGGGACCTGGCCGGCCCCTTCCCGGCCATCCTCAAGGACGAGGTCGTGGGCGCGGAGGCGCAGCGGGTCTTCTCCGACGGCAAGCGCATGCTGCAGCGCCTGATCGAAGGCCGCTGGCTCACGGCCAACGCCGTGCTGGGCCTGTACCCGGCCAACAGCGTGAACGACGATGACATAGAGCTCTACACCGACGAGAGCCGCTATAACGTGGCCCTCACCTGGTACGGCCTGCGCCAGCAGACCGAGAAGCAGGTGGTGGACGGTGT
Organism: Hylemonella sp. GW821-FHT12C09; assembly: GCF_058807395.1. Taxonomy (NCBI): domain Bacteria; kingdom Pseudomonadati; phylum Pseudomonadota; class Betaproteobacteria; order Burkholderiales; family Comamonadaceae; genus Hylemonella; species Hylemonella sp. GW821-FHT12C09. Next base: position 205,883 of record NZ_JBXAQQ010000006.1, read on the forward strand.
CATGCGGCCGAGCCGCTGCCTGGCCGACTTCGTCGCGCCCAAGGGAACAGCGGCAGACTACGTGGGCGTGTTTGCGGTGACGGCCGGCATCGGCGTGGAGAAGAAGGAGAAGTACTTCATGGACGACCATGACGACTACTCCGCCATCATGCTCAAGGCCCTGGCCGACCGCCTGGCCGAGGCGTACGCCGAATGCCTGCACCACCGCGTGCGCACCGACCTCTGGGGCTATGCCGCGGGTGAGCAGCTCGGCAACGAGGACATGATCGCCGAGAAGTACCAGGGCATCCGTCCGGCGCCGGGTTACCCGGCCTGCCCGGATCACAGCGTGAAGAAAGAGATGTTCGAGCTGCTGCAGTGCGAAGAGATCGGCATGGGCATCACCGAGAGCCTGGCCATGACACCGGCGGCCAGCGTGAGCGGCTTCTACCTGGCACATCCGCAGAGCACCTACTTCAACGTGGGCCGCATCGGCGAAGACCAGCTGCATGACCTGTCGCGTCGCCGCGGCATGAGCGAGCAGCAGCTGCAGCGACTGCTGGCGCCCAACCTCTGAGCCCGGCTTTACGCTGTTTTACACCTGCCGGCGCCGGTTTCGTGCCGGCCTTGTCTACCATCGTGCCATCGGGACGTTGAAGATGGACGGGCGGGGCGCTGCCAGCCTTGTCCTCACCCGATCACCTGCAAGGAACATGACATGAGCGATATTTCCCCCGGCGCCGTTGTGGCGACCGGTACCAAGACCCTTTGGGCGGCCGTTGGCGTACTGGGCGTTGCCGTTGTCGGCCTGGGCGGCGCCCTCTATTACACACAGGCGCAGAAGCCGCCCGAGGCGGCTGCCGCGTCGCCCGCTGTTGCTGCGCCGGCAGCGGTGTCCGAGTCAGCGGGTCGCCCGCCGCATGCCGAAAAGGCCACGCCAGCGGTGCCGGCAGCTGCACCGAGGACCGCAACAACCAAGACGGCCAGGCCGGCGCCTGTCGCGGCGCCCGTGGAGGCCAAGGCCGCGCCCGCCAAGCCGGTCTGCGCCGACTGCGCCACCGTGACGGCGGTCACGCCCATCGAGCGCGAGGGCCAGGGCAGCGGCACGGGCGCGGTCGCCGGTGGGGTGCTGGGCGCCATCGTCGGCAACCAGGTGGGTCAGGGTCAGGGCAAGGACCTGGCCACCATCATCGGTGCCATCGGGGGCGGCATTGCCGGCAACCAGGTCGAGAAAAAGATGAAGAAGGTGACGGTCTACCAGGTGGACCTGCGCATGGACGATGGCAGCCAGCGCAGCTTGGAACTGAATGCGCCGGTCGGCGTGGGCGCGCGCGTGCGGATCGACGGCAACGCCCTGCTGGCGCTGCCCGCGGCCAACTAAAGACCGGGGCGGCGGGCCAGCCGCTGCGCCAGCACCAGGGCCAGCATGCCGATCAGGGCCAGGACCAGCATCAAGACCAGCCCCGAGGTGTAGGCGCCTGCTGGTGTCCACATCAGGCCCAGCAGCCAGGGGGCGGTCGCACGGCCCAGCGCCATGGGCAGGCCCAGCGCACCATTGAGGCTGGCGGCCTGCTCGCGGCTCACGTACTCGGCCACGGCCGTGCCCTTGACGATGGTGAGCATGCCGTTGCCCATGCCATAGACGGCGACGAAGAGCAGCACTGCGGCGATCTGCAGTGGGCCTGCCAGCGGGGCCAGCAGCAGGATGAGCAGACCCAGGGGAATCAGGCAGGGGATGAGGCGATTGACCTGATGCGGGTTCAGGTGGTGCTCGAAGAAAAACAGCAGGGCCCGGCCGCCGACCTGCAGCAGGCCCACGGCCGCCGGCACGGCGATGACCCAGGTCTCGGACAGGCCGTAGCTGCGCAACAGGCTGACCATGTGCGCGGGCAGGGCGGCCGTGACGCCCATGAGCAGCACGATGAACAGGCCCACCAGCAGATAGGGCGCGCTCAGCAGATGCTGGCGCAGAGGTGCATGCGCAGCCTGCGGATGCGGTTTGAGCGGCGGCGGCGCATCGCGCAGCACCCAGGCGTGGAGGGGCGCACACACCAGCAGGTGCAGCGCGGCCAGCGGCCACAAGGCCTGGCGCCAGCCCATATGTGCCATCAGCCAGGCGATCAGGGGCATGAAGACCGTGCTGGCGAGTCCGCCCAGAAAGGTGATGGTGATGATGGCGCGGCGGAAGTTGTGCGGGTAACGACGGATGACGACCGCGAAGGCCGGCGGGTAGAGCGTGCCGGCCAGGCCCACGCCCAGCAGCAGCCAGGCCCCGTAGTAGCCGGCCAGGCTGTCGATCTGGCTGTGCAGCGCCAGACCCAGGGCGACGATCAGGGAGCCGACGGTCATCACGAGGCGCTCGTGCCCGCGATCGATCAGCCGCCCCACGGGCCAGGCCAGCAGACCTTCGGCCAGCAAGGCCAGGCTGAAGGCCAGCGAGGCGTCGGCACGGCTCAGGCCCAGTTCGCGTTCGACGGGCTCCAGCAGCAGGGCGAACAGATAAAACACGCTGCCCCAGCTGATCAACTGGGCCAGTGAGAGCCAGCCGATCAGCGAGGGAGCCTGGCGGGCGCGCTTGTGCATGGCGGCGATTATGATTCAGTGTGCTTCTTGCGCATCGCCCTGCAGATCCGGGCGTGTCCTGTCCGCCGATTCCCACTTCCACATTCCTGCATGAGTTCCGGCACCGCCACGATTTCCGCCTCCACGCGCCGCTCCGTCCTGTTGCTGTCCTTCGCCACCTTTGCAAGCATGGCGGTGCAGCGTCTGTGTGACGCCATGCTGCCCGAACTCGCGCGTGTGTTCAGCGTCAGCCTGGCCGAGGCGGCACAGGTGATCTCGGTGTTCGCCGTGGTCTATGGCCTGTGCCAGTTGTTCTATGGTCCGCTGGGTGACCGCCTGGGCAAGTTCCGCATCGTGACCTGGGCCACGCTGGGTTGCAGCGTCGGCAGCGTGCTGGCGCTTTTCGCGGCCAGCCTGGACATGCTGGTGCTGGCGCGTGTGCTGGTGGCGCTGGGTGCGGCGGCCATCATCCCGCTCTCGCTGGCCTGGATCGGCGACGCGGTGGCCTACGAGCAGCGCCAGGAGACGCTGGCGCGCGTGGGCCTGGGCACCACGCTGGGCATCACCGGCGGCCAATTGCTGGGCGGCCTGTTCACCGATACCCTGGGCTGGCGCTGGGCTTTTGCCTTCATGACGCTGCTCTTCGGCGTGGTGGGCCTGCTGCTGTGGCGCGATGAACGGCGCCAGCGCGGCGAGGCGCCGGCCACGCACAACCCCGCGCCTGAGGTGCGCCCGGGGTTCGTGCAGCAGGCGCTGCTGATCGTCACGGGGCGCTGGTCGCGGATCGTGCTCATCGTCGCGCTGATCGAAGGCGCCTCCGGCTTCGGCGTGCTGGCCATCTGGGCTTCGCACCTGCACCATGAATTGGGGCTCTCGCTCTCGGCTTCGGGCGCCATCGTGGCGCTGTTCGGCCTGGGCGGCATGCTTTATATGGCGGGGGCCCGTTTCCTGATCCCTCGCCTGGGCGAGCATGGCCTGGCGCGCGGCGGAGTGACGCTGCTGGGCCTGTCCGCCGGGGTGATCGCCTACGCACCGGTCTGGTGGCCTTCCGTGCCGGCCAGCCTGCTGGCGGGTTTCGGCTTTTTCATGTTCCACAACACCATGCAGGCGAATGCCACGCAAATGGCGCCGGCTGCGCGCGGTACGGCCGTGTCACTGTTTGCCTCAGCCCTCTTCATGGGCCAGTCCATCGGCGTGCTGCTGGCCGCGAATCTGGTCGGCCGGTACGGTTCGACGGCGGTGATCGCCGGCGGCAGCGCCGTGCTTGTTGCCGTAGGGCTGGTTTTTGCGCAAGCCCTGCGCCGGCGTCAGGCGCTGATGTTGCTGGAGTAGGGCCTGTCCCCTGGTACTGCGCCCCAGAAGTATCGAAACACGAAAGCGCGCCCTCGCGCGCATGGCCGCGTTGCAAATCCTCGCCATAGCGAAGGCTATGGCTGTGGTTTGCGCCTGGCCCTGCGCACGAATTCATCGCTTTCCTCATGCTCCTCTACCTCTGGGTTGCAGTACTAGTGGCGGGCCTGCCGGTACTGCAGTGCCTCGGCCACCTGCTCCAGCGTGATGCGCGGCGCACCGGCCAGGTCGGCAATGGTGCGTGCCACCTTGAGCGTGCGGTGCAGGCCACGCGCCGACCAGCCCAGGCGCACTGCGGCCGCATCCAGAAAACGCAGGGCGGCTTCCTCTGGCCGGGTGTGCGTGTCGATCTCCTGTCCATTCAGCAGGTGGTTGGGCTTGCCCTGGCGGGCCAGGGCGCGTTCCCGCGCGGCGGTGCAGCGTTCGCGCACGGCCGCGCTGGCCTCACCCGCCTTGGCTTGCAGCAGCTCGGCCGCCGGCAGGGCTCCCACCGGCACGTGCAGGTCGATGCGGTCGAGTAGCGGGCCGGACAGCCGCCCCTGGTAGCGCGCCACCTGGTCGGGCGTGCAGCGGCAGGCCCGTTGGGTCGAGCCCAGGTGGCCGCAGGGGCAGGGGTTCATGGCGGCCACCAGCTGGAAACGCGCCGGGAATTCGGCGCGCCGCGCCGCGCGCGCAATCGTGATGCGGCCGGTCTCCAGCGGTTCACGCAAGGCTTCGAGGGCGGCCCGCGGAAACTCCGGCAGTTCATCGAGGTACAGCACGCCATGGTGGGCCAGCGAGACCTCGCCCGGGCGCGGCGGCGAACCGCTGTCAATCACAGCCAATTCCTGAACTAGTCGCCATCACTTGCGCTCTAGAAAAGCGCTTGTAGACTATCTATTAATCGAACTTATCACATCAATTATCGTGACTGATCATGAAATAACAATAATTAACGTGACTGAATCTGCCGAAGGCGTTCGGAAGGTCCTGTCGAATTACATAAGCATGACTGGCAGGGTCGTAACTCTGGCTGGAGTCTCGCTCGAGTGCGAGAGCTCGCTCGAATATGACTTCGCTGAATTGCTCGACTTCAACTCACGGGTTGGGACGATTGGTGCGCAGCCAATGACCATCAAATACAGAGTGGCAGGGGAGTCAGGTGTCAGGCGGTATACGCCGGATTTCCTCGTCAAGTTTAGAAACTCCCATCAGAAAACTCCCTGGCAACCAATCCTTTACGAGGTGAAGTTCCGTGATGAGCTTGAAGAAAAAAAGCGGGAGTTGTCTTACGGATTTGCCGCTGCAAAGTTACTTTGCAAGTCGCGTCGGTGGCGGTTTCGGGTTGTCACGGAAACGTTTATCCGTACTCCGTTCCTCGAGAACGTCAAGTTTTTGCGAGGTTTTCGAACCTACCCAGACACAGGTGTGCACAGCGCGATGCTGCTGGAGGTTATCGAGCAGCTTGAGTTGGCGACACCGGCTGATCTGTTGGCCGCCACGTTTCAGGACATGCAGCGGCGCATGGAGGCTGTTGGCGTGCTTTGGCGGCTGATTGCCAATCGATCAATTGGAGCCAATCTGATGTCAAAGCTGACTATGTCGTCTGAAATCTGGCACGAGGAGCCGGTGCTCTATGCAGCAAACGTCTAACGAGCCGGGGAGGTTCCTTCTCATCAAGCCAGGTGTGATCCTGAGCTTCCGTGGAGCACCGCACCTGGTGAAACGAGTCTCGACACCTGAGCGCGTATTGGTCGAGAACCTCGATACACATCAAGTGGAGAGTGCGTATGTGCATCAGTTGTCAGCATACAACCCGGCTGAAGCGCTAGCTGAAGAAGGCCCGGCAAGATCTGCAGCTCCGGAGTTGGAGACGTTCACCAAAGAAGAACAAGAGCGCGCTCAGAAAATCTACAGCGTGCTTGAGCCAGTCCTGGAGCCGCACGGAAGGACGCGACAGTTGGTGGCGCAGGCTGCCAAAGAACTGGGCAAGAGTACAGGAACTGTCTACAAGCTGATCAGTAACTTCGATGGAGCGGGATTAGCTGGGTTCATACCTGGTAAACGTGGTCCCAAAGGGGGATATCGATTAGGCCCCAGGGTCGAAGAAATCATTGAGGAAATCATCAACGATGTCTACCTGAATTCTCAAAAGAAAAAACAAGTAGATGTGATTGGTGACATCAGGGAGCGGTGTGAAGTCGAAGGATTACCAGTGCCTCACGACAACACCATTCGAAATCGCATTACCTCCATCCCCGGAAATGTAGCCCTGCGGCGCCGAGGGTACAAAAAAGAGGCCGACAAGAGCTTGCCAGTGCCTGGTGAATTCCCGAAGACAAGTGGTCCTTTGTCGGTCGTTCAGATGGATCACACGCCGCTTGATATTCTGGTCGTGTTCTCCGAAACGCGACAGTATTGGGGACGGCCCTGGTTGACGCTGGTCATCGACGTGGAAACCCGAGTGATTGTTGGCTTCTACTTGAGCATGAGCCGACCTTCGTCTGTTGCCGCCGGCATGGCAATTGCCATGGGCATCTTGCCGAAAAAAGACTATCTTGGGTCGCTCGGTCTTTCCGGAAACTGGCCGGTGTGTGGAATTCCGCGTCGACTTCACTGTGATAACGCACGCGAATTCAAGGGGAAGACGTTAGAGAACGCAGGCCGTGAGTACCGCATCGACTTGCAATTGAGGCCGGTGAAGACGCCAGAGTACGGCGGGCATATCGAACGGATGGTGGGTAACGTCAACCATATGCTGCATCGTAAGCCCGGGACTACATTCTCAAACATCAAGCAGCGGGAGGGCTACGACTCCAAGAAGAAATCAGCCTATACGCTGAGAGAGTTGGAGATTGAGATCGCTGATTGGATCGTCAACCATTATCACCAGACCAAGCATTCAGCGCTTGGGATCCCTCCGATCAAAGCATGGGAACGAGGTGTCATGGGGAGCGATGACAAGCCAGGTATCGGGTTGCCTGTGCTGCCGAGTGATCCTGAGCGATTCAAACTAGATTTCATGCCGGGCGATACGCGTGTAGTACAGAACACCGGTATCCGTTGGGGGCGAAATGACTTCTATCACGAAGTCTTGAATCGCTGGATCAATGCGACTGATCCTGAGCATCCGACGCAAAAACGCCAGTTTGAAATCCGTCATCACCCACAGGTTCGTAACAAGATTTGGTTTCTGGATCCGGAAGCCAAACAGTACTACGAAATTCCCAAGTACCCACCAGACGAGACTGACAACGATGAGGTCGGATACGAAGAGTATCTCGAAGCAGAGAAGCTAAGACATAAAGCCGGCCTTGCAATGGAAGACAAAGAAGCAAAGCGAGGATATCGGAACCGCAGCAAGGAGCGAGAGCAGCAAGCAGTAAAGACAACGCAAAAGGTCCGTCGTTCACACCAAAGGGCAGGCCAATCGGGTAAGCCGCAGGCAATAGATGCCAGCGAAATCGAGTCAAGAATGAGGCCGCAATCTCCCACCGAAGGAGACACCGGTAACCCGTTTGCTGCACTTTCCAAGAAGACTCTGACTGGCTTCCCAGTACGAAGCAAATGAGCTCATACGACCATCTGAACAATGAAGCAAAGGCGCTGCTGCAGGCGCCGCTTGATGAGCGGCTAAATCATGTCAGACAGCTTCATTACATCGAATATCCCGCGGCCGAAAACTCTCTTCGAGAGTTGCAAGATCTGGCGAACTACCCACTGACAACGCGGCCGCCATGTCGAGCCTTGATCGCCGACAGCAACAATGGCAAAACAACTCTAACTAGGGAGTTCATGCGGCGCAACCCGACGACGCTGGACGCGGCCGGGTATCCGCACTCACCTGTGGTTTGGATGGAAGCTCCTCCAGAGCCAGATGAGGGCCGATTTTTTAGCGCAATGCTCACTTCGCTGTCAGTGACTCATCGAGCTGATGCGAAGCGTGAGCGCCTGCAGGTTATGGCAGATGAAGAATTGATTAACCGGCGAGTCAAGCTTTTAGTCATAGACGAATTTCATACCATGCTGAACGGCACATCAAGGCAGCAAAAGGAATACATGAGCTGCGTCAAGAGGTTCGTAAATGTGCGCCAATTGAGCCTGGTGGTGGCGGGAACCGTCGATGTCACGCGCGCCTTGGCCACGGACATGCAGTTCGTGACCCGCTTTCAGAAAATAGCACTACCCCGCTGGATTGCCAATCAAGAGTTTCTCCAGCTATTGACGAGCTTTGAGTCCACGCTTCCTTTCCCCAAACCCTCAAAGCTGGCTGGCGAAGAGATCGCGTATCTCATTTTTCAGAACTGCCAGAACACGATCGGTGGCGTCAGAGATATCGTGACGGAGGGTTCAGAAGTCGCGCTCAAGGAGGGCGAAGAGCGGATCACATACAAGCTTCTGAAAGACGTATGTGATAAGTTGGGGAAGCGTCGTCTGCACTGAGGGGGGCGCTTGATCCAACCGAAAACTTCGACTGCAAAGCCGTTCTGTGGCGAGGCCCTGGGGTCGCTGCTTGTCCGTTGCGCATGGGGTCGCGGCGAAACGGTGTCGCAGTTTGTACGCTCAATCTGGAGAAAATGCGACCTCATGACGCGCGACATTGATCGGGCAATCAATGCAGATGCAAGTCAAGCTGTAGCCGACGCAATCTCACTTCCACTGTCGGTCGTGCAAGGAATGCAGCTGGAGAGTTGGATGCACGCCCGTCGTCTTGATGTCCAGCGCCATGGATACGCGACATGGATTACACCCGTTGGGGTTTATCACCGTGCTCGCTTGCGCTATGGGCAGCTTTACTGCCCTCAATGTCTTGATGCGAGTGCGTGTTGCTGTATCAACTGGCGTCTATCACATCAATGGATGTGTGTCGAGCACGGAGAATATCTGCTAGATGCGTGCCCGCATTGCGATATGCCGTTTGTTCCCTACCGACATGACTCCATGATCGTGAAGCGATGCGCGTGGTGTTGGCGGCGTTTGGCAGATGGCGTTACAAAAGATCGACCCAGCGCCAGTGAACTGACTTATCAGAGGCATGTCGACTACATATTGAATGATTGCACGGAAACTGGGCTGGCAAGACAGCAGGCGATGCATCGGACACTGACAACTCATGCAACAAAAGACGCGCGATTCTCGCGTTCAGGTGAACCATGGAGCTGGTGGCGAATCTCTGAGCGAACAGCGCTACTTGCAGCTGCTGAGGCAGCCATATACGAACTGACAGTACTCGCTGATCAAACTACTTTGATAGGCAACAAGCGTTTATCGGTTGCGCGAGTCAGTGGACAGGCAGATAGTAAGGTTGAGTGTCGAAGCCACCGAGCACATCGGTTGCTCCAAGCTGCCAAGCGCTATCAGCCGCCCAGGAAGAAGCCTGCAAAGGCTGAGGTGATTCGATGAGCGGTCGCTACCTGGGAAGTGCTGCACGAGCTAGTGAGTGCGATCAGTGTGGTCGGCACATGGACAAAGCACATCGAATCCATCAGGGTGGATCGTACTGCTCGATCTGTTATCCAAGGATCTTCCCGGCACGGCAGTGCACAGTTTGTGGGAGAACTGCTCGCGCACACAAGGAAGAAGCTGTGCCGATTTGTCGTGTCTGCCGGCTGGCAGATAGAACTTGCATCCGATGCCATAAGCCCACCCCCAGAGGAGCGCTGCGAGTTAGTGATGGGATTGCTTGTGGCAGTTGCGCAAGGTATTTCAAGCCATCAGGGAGCTGCAACTTTTGCGAACGACCCAGCCTACGCCTTAGTGCACTATCCAGAGCCCCAGAAATTGGACGTGTATGTGAGAAGTGCCGACGTGATCATGTCGCAGCTACATGCGCTTGCTGCGGCAAGCATAGAACTGTCTATTTCCAGGGAATAGACAGTTCACCATATTGTCGAATATGTGCGGCCGATCCAGCTGCGCGGCACCACTGCCCGGATTGTGGTGTCGAGGTGGGTGGGCTTGGTGAGGCGCCTTGCTTCACCTGCAGTATCAAGCGCTCAAATATTCGGAAGGTCCAAGCAGCGGAAGAGCTACTTCAGACGGAGGCTGTGCGTCGACTGACCAGAGAGTTTTACAGTTGGATGGATTCCCGTGGAGATGCAAGTAAGTTTGCTGCCGGCGCGAGCCGCTATGTGACATATCTGGCAAAGCTGGATTCCGCATTGGCGGCGGGAAGCGATGAACTTGGCAATGGTGTGCTCATCAAGACGTTCTCTACGGAGGAGTTGCGCCGCATGGGGATGTTGGCCCAGCACCTGGCCGAGACGGGATTGCTCACAGCGGATGGGGATCAACGGAGAACCAATTCAGAAATCCGGTTGATTGAGCAGAAGCTAGAAGAAGCAAGGCGTCAATCCTGGGGCGGCGATGTTGTGAAATACCATGCCTACATGAGGGATGGCAGAGAAAGAAAGCTTTTGGATCGCAGCGTACGGTTTTATCTGAACGCGGCAATCTCGCTGATGAAATTCACTAAGAAGACGACAGTCCGTTCGCTAGTGCAGGCGGATGTAGACAGGTACCTTCGGCACACGCCAGGTGCGCGCGCATCGCTTTCCCCATTCTTGCGCTATGTTGAGATGGTTACGGGCGTTAGCGTCAAGGTGGTTTCCAAGAAGAAATCTTCAAGCACCAAGCGAGCGAAGATCAGAGAGATAGCTGAACTACTGAGGCTCGTCACCTCTGAAGAGACGTCCTGGCCAGCTCGTCGTGGATGCTTTGCCCGAATGCTTGCCTTGCTTTATGCACGGCCAGTGCAAGATATCGTGAAGTTACGGACCTCTGACGTGCGCGAATACGCAAAAGGCTATCAGCTGCGTTTCGGAGATGATTGGTGCGATATTGAGCCGGACCTCACTTCCAGCATAGGGCCGCTATTGGCTCAGGCCGAAGGGTTGCGGCTGGTTCATGACCCATGGCTTTTCCCTGGAAGATCCGTAAACGATCATCTCAGTTCTGCGGCTGTGACGTCCATCATTCAGCGCTTGATTCCAACCTAACTCATCAAGTGGCGGGTGGACTTAGTCATGCTTGCGTCGAAGCTCCTTCAGCGCGGCCAACGCGCCCAAGCGCCGCAGAGAAGCACCCTGGTAAGAGTGGCGCTTCGCAATCCAAATCACTTCATCGTGGACTGTGCGCAGCGTGTCTGCGCTCCACACACCCGACCTAACGACAGCAGCCTTCAGAATGCTGCGAAGAGTGGAGGCCGAGAGGCTGTTGCCAGGGGTCCTGGGCTTGAGAAGTAGGTATTTCTGGGTAATTCTGCGGACAGGCTCAATCTCTAGCCAGTAGCTGACGAATCCGTCCGCGCTTACCAGTTCGCTGACCCAGCATAGTCGTGGTCGAGACTGCGTTCCGGGCACAAGTGCCCAACTCTGGGGGGCGCCACCGATTTCAATTGGGAACTGGCAATATGATGCCAGCTCGGTTGTGCGCGGATCAACCAGGTCGTAGTCACGTCTAGATTGAAGATCGCCATGCTCGATCATTTCTTGGAAGCAGGTGCTGAGAGCGTGGAAGCGACTTTGAATTGCGGTGTGCTCGTCTGGATTAAATGATCCCCGTGATAGAGACCCATGCGAACCGCGTTTTCCTGTCGACACAAAGCGGTTTCGAGGTTGTTGGTTCTCGACGCTGGAGATTTCTCTTTCAATTTCTGTCTCGCGAACATAGGTGCGCTTGACACGAGGTACGTCATCCCATGGATCATCCATGGGGATCTGTGTTACCCGTTGGCCATAGCGGGCATCCTCTGGCCCGCCAATGTGTGTTTGTTCATCTTCGTCATCTTCCCTGATCCGGTTAATTGCTTTGGGATTGGTCGTATCCTCGGTCAACTTCAGCTTGGGAATTACAAGGTGCTCTTGAGCGATGCTGACCGGCATCGGGACCGACGGGAAAGACGCTTGCGCAATACGCAGCACGAGCACCGTGTCATTTGAAAGTCTTTGACCCAAGAAGCTGATGCGTATTGAGTCATCGGCCCAAGGAGGGCGAGCAACAATCCAGTGACTGTTGCGACGTTCTCGATTCCTTGCATTCTCTAACTCTAGATAGACAGATGCTGCCGCAGCTTTGGCTACGTCGATCAGCCCGAATCTTGCTAAAGCCAAACCAGCGATGTCAGACATCTGGCCCCGAGGCCAGATGGTGTAGCTTTTGCCGTCTGGTGAGACTCCAGTGCGATCAGCCAGTACAAGCTTCTTGAGTTCGGTAGACCAGTGACCGGATAGCAAGGCGTTGGAAATCTCGCTGGACACAGCAAAGAAGCGCCGAAAGATTTCGTAGCAGGGAATCAACAAGGTCAGTCCACTGTCTGTAGTGCAGCGGATCAAGAATCCATCGTAGAAAAACTCCTTCTCTCCTCTGTCGTTCTCACCAGAAAGAGGATAGTCAGATCGATTTACATGCTTGGCGAAGCCATTGCCAATTGGGTCGTTGGATGAAACGATGCCCCAAGATTGCGCAGAGAGTACTTCACGCTGAAACTTCTGATCTTCAGGCAGTGCATGCAGTCTTTCCTGTCGTACACCGTCCCTCCAGAATGAGCCAATCGGGAACATGGCTACGGATCCCGCAGACTCTTCAAGCCACATGACTTCTGGCAAGCCGGAGGGGCGTAGCACGCACCGAAGGTTTTCTGGTGAAGATTCATCGATCCTGGCCAGCCAAAGGTGAATGCGTGGGGTGGCCTGCTCGGTTCGAGGTTGACTAATTCTTCCGGCCCAGATTAGGCGGTACAACTGACCGTCCAGGGGGAGTCGATGAAAACGCTGCATTCGGTTTCGGGCTTTAGCCTGGGGCGTTGGGGGCTCTTGACAATCTTACCACGTCATGTATGATTTTCGTACTTAATGGAAAAGAGGTTGCCATGAATGCCAAACAAAAAGAGCAAGTGCGAGAAGCACTTGAGAAATTCTGGGAAGAAACTCGTATAGCCGTCGAAGAGACCGAGAAAGTCGAAGGACTCATTGATGAGCTTGACTCTCAATCGGCCATTGATGTTGTTCTCCGTATCGAGAAGATACTGGCCGGCATGGAAATACCCGAGGAAAAAGTGATACGCCCGGGTGGATACAACAGCAAGCAGCAGTTCCTCGAGGATTTCCTCGCGCGGCTAGACCGCTTTTTGGCTAAGAAGGAATAGCCGTGAGCTCCGCCGACGATAAGCGATTACTGGTAGCGGCGCGGCTTCGTGAGGCACGCGAATACCTGGGGTTGTCACAAGACGATGTGGCGTCTGCCCTGCAGTTGTCTCGCCCCGCTGTGACGAACATGGAGTCTGGCACGCGCAAGGTCGATGCCTTGGAGCTGGAGCAGCTCGCTCAGCTATTCGGTCGCTCAGTGCAGTACTTCCTGGGAAACGAAGAGGTCGTGCCAGACAGCAAAATCGCCTTTGCGGCACGTACCCTCAAAGGCTTGAGTGACAAGGACCTTGAGGAGGTCGCCAGGTTCGCCGAGTTCTTGCGCACCTCCTCTACCAAGAAAACACCAGGGCGGAGGTGAGCCATGCTTTCTCGTTCCGAAATTTTGAAGGTCGCAAAATCCGCAGCGCGGGTACTCGACGACTTCGGAATTCGAGACATGGTACTTACTGACGGATTTACGCGTGTGGATCCGATCAGATTGGCCGAGCGCGCAGGTCTGCATGTCATGTGTCGACCGCTGAATCAACTACTGGGCGCGTTTATTCGTGAAGATCAGCCCGGGATTCTGCTGAACACGCAGCGCTCAGCCGGCATGATTCACATGACGTGTGCCCACGAATTGGGGCACTTCTTCCTTAACCACGCTACGACGGCAGATGAGCGGCTGGATTACGGCAAAGATGCTGGCAAACACGAGCTTGAAGCGGACCAATTTGCATATGCCCTGGTTGCGCCATCCTGGCTTCTTGCTCATGTTGTACGGGCGCGGGATTGGGCGCTCAGGTTAAGGGACCCGCATGTGGTCTACCAGCTGTCTTTGCGATTGGGCCTGAGCTACGAGGCGACTGTTTGGACTCTGATGCGTCAGAAGAAGATCGATTCGCCCACGGCAAAACAGCTTAAAGCGCACAAACCCATTGCGATCAAGCGCGCCCTCCTCCGTCCAGACCAGTCGATCACGGTCAACCAAGATGTTTGGATCCTCAATCCGGAGGATCGCAATTGTGTTCTGCAGCCTCGTGTCGGCGATCGATTCATGATGTCTTTGCCCGATCGTGGAAGCGCGGGACTCCTGTGGGAGGCGCAGGATGCCCAAGCGGCTGGATACACCTTAAGCCCGATGCCCGTAGAGCCCATTCAAGACGACCAGGTATGGGTCGGTGGTGAGCGGCAGGTACTCTTTGAAGTCGAGGTGGGAGAACACCCGTCCAAAATCCAGCTGGATCTGCAAGAGAGAAAACCTTGGCAGACAGCTACGCCGGCGACCACAGAGGTCAAGCTGGTTGCGCAGTTCGAAACCATCGACGAAGGGCTTGCGCCAGAAAGCAGGAAGCGCTTGCTTGAGGGCTTCCGGGGATGACGACGACCATAACGACAGATCTGACTGGGGCGTTAGGGCCTGTGCGCGATCAAGGTGCGCGTTCGACATGCTTGGCCTTTGCTCTTTCGGATCTGCATCGCCATAAACATAAGAAAGTGGAGATATTGAGTCCAGAGTATCTCTACAGGGCGGCAGCGGCGCTGACTGCAGGCTGGCAGCCGATGCGTGGGCTGCCAGTCGCATCCGGATTGGCGGCAGTGAGCAGTCCAGGACAGCCTGAGGAAAAGCATTGCCCTTACCAGCCCAACGAGCCGGCAGAACTGCCGCCGCGGGTCCCGCCGGCTACCTATCCTCTGTATACGGCACCCGGGTCGCAAACCCTGGTGTCGGTGCCAAAGTTGGTTGCATTGCTGCAAGCGGGAACGCCAGTGGGTTTGGTTCTCCAGCTGAGCACCGCCTTCTTCAGTCCCGTGAACGGCGTGGTTGCTTTCCCTTCACCGCTTGCGCCCACAAACGCGGTCCACGCTGTGATAGCCGCTGGACTTGGCACCGAAAAGTCACTTGGGCCGTGCGTGTTAATCCGCAATAGCTGGGGAGATACCTGGGGCGTTAATGGCAATGCCTGGGTTCCGATGACATACGTGCAACAGCACGGACTATCAATGTTCGAGGTGACGTGATGGCTTATTTAATCGATGACAAAGAGCGTTTTGTCCCGACATGGGTCGCAGCGGTTAAGCACCTGCAGGCCAATGGCCGGCAGGTGAAGAACCTGGTACTGGAGATAAACAAGCCGACGATAGTCACGGCTGCTGACCAAGTCATCCTGGCAAGGGTTGACCAGGAGCTTAGAAACAACCTGGAGGCAAATCCCAAGGACCCAGATTTGTCGATCAACACTGTTGCAGGAACGATCTTTCCACAGGGTGTGTACTCGCGGCATGGCGCCCCTGCGTTCTACGGCAAATTCCAGGACCTCATGAAAAGGGGCAAGAAACCTCACACGTGGGGGACTTATGCGTTACGCCTGATGTATCGAGTGAGCCCTGGAGGCCACATTCTGAACCCCTTGCAGGATGTCGTCGCGAAGCTGCACAAAGCCGCAAATGGTGGCAAGGCGGTGAAATCGAACTACGAGGTGGGCATGCACGAGTGCTATGCCGATGCCGACTTTGATGATGGTGCGGCCGAGGTGCCCATTACAGATCCCTTCAAGGACACCAGGGACCGCGGCATTCCTTGTCTAAGTCATCTCACATTCAAATTGCTCGATGGACAAGTTCATCTGACAGCGATCTACCGCACGCATTTTTACTGCCAGCGGGCTCTTGGAAATCTTAAGGGGTTGTCGCAGCTGCTGAACTTCGTGGCCACCGAAGCAAAAATCGAGGTCGGCACCTTGACGTGCATCTCCACATTGGCTTGTCTTGATGTCAAGAGTTGGTCCTCGGTGAAGAATGGAGATGCGGTCGTAGCTGCTCTTTAGAAAAGAGCCACCTGTGTACTTGCTGCGCCCGGTCTGACGGATCGCAGCCCGTACACAGCGGCGATGCCTTGTCTGAACTCTTTCGTTCCCCCGTAGCTCGGGTGGCGAACAATGGACACTTTTAGACCGAAGCGTTTGGCATATTGAGCCGCATCTTGCCCGATCGAAACGGCACGCCGAATATTCAATTCCTTGAATAACAGTGCGTTGATGCCTTCTACCTGTGCAAGTTCACTGGCTTTGAATTTCCGGTTACTCATCGCATCACCCTCTTCGTGCGGATGGAAGGGAAATACGTTCCAAAGGAGCGGTGGAATGTCCAGCTGTGGCAGTGCGCCCCAAATTTCTGTCGCAGTACGTTCTGAAACCTCGTCTCCCCTGGTCGTACGGACTGCGTTGGCGCCGCGATACACGCGTGCAACCCATGGCAGATGCGACTCGTCAGTGAGGGCCAAACCGGTTCGTCGACCACCGCGGTAGCCTAGATCTCGACCCATCCAGACCGTATCGGCGCCGACGTCCAGCAGTGACTGCAGCATCGCTTGCAGGTTCTGGCGCCGCAGCTTGGCCGCGCCAGGCAGATCACGGTGGGGACATATGTCGCTGTATGGGTTGAAAACACTAGGCAGCGAGATCGACGCGAGCTCGTCCAAAAACTTGGTGATGTTCATGCTGTATCCGTATCGGGCAACGGCTTGTAGCGCAGAGCGTGCCTGGCCAAATCGACTTCCACGATGCCTCCTTTGTTTTCAAACAGCTGCCGGAAGACGCGGAATCCCTCAAGAATAGCTATTTCCCATTGCCACAGAGGGACGTCTTTTACTTCGAAACCCTGAACCATGCTGCGTACTTGCTGAAGAATGGCCAGGTCAAGCCGGCCTACCTCAATGTCTCGATAGAAATGGCGGCGCTTGGCGTCATTGAAGATCCAGGTGGCAATGCCCTCCTCGATGATGATTGCGCGAGCGCCATCTTCGTTCTCATCTACGGTAGAGACGCTCTTTCGCTTGAGCTTGAGCAGAGCCCGGATCACTGGCGACCAGCCCAGATGTGCGGCGTAGGAGAGATGAAATACATCGTGAAACCGATAGCCATCTGGGGGGTGCATATTGTCGGTCAATGGATCGCCGACGTTCAAACCTTTGATTTGTTGAACGATCCTGCGCCCACCGGGCGGACGTTCCCGGAATGTCACCTCGTATCGGGGTGCAAATTGCTCCCACGGCTGACCGACTCGCCTGGGAAGTAGGTACTTCGGCCTTTTCTCGGCAGGCCATCGATCGAAAGTCTTGTCCAGGTTGGAATGAAGTATGTCTGCCAGGTCCAACCGGAATGCAGCGGACAGGAGCGCAATCTGTGCCAGGCAGTCGCCCATTAACGCCGTGACCCAAGGCTTGGGTTGTTTTGAGATGTGTTCCCAGCCCAGGCTGACAATGTGCCCTGCCTGCAGGCCTGCTTGACGAAGCAAGTCCTCTTTGCACTTGACGAGCCTGGGTTCCTGCGCGGCGGCGAGGCCCTGGAGCTGGTTGATATGTACCGCCCCACGATGCTGCTGAACGCCTCCGCCGAGGCTGACGCGCAGGCTGATGTATGCGGCGTGAGCCAGGTCGTCCCCAGATACCTTGCACAGCAGCGCCAGGTTGGTAAGGTACCAAAGCGCATCTCCGAGTTCGACGTGCGCTTGCTTCTGTTCGGTCGTATCAAGTTGGTCGCGTCCAACTTTCTTGAGGGCTGACAGCAAGCTGCCAATCTCACCGAAGAAGCCAAAACTCAGTTTTCGATAGTGGCGCTCATCTGGGTCGCTGGCGAAGCGATCAGTCTTGAGTGCCAAACGTGCGTAGTCGTCGAACGTCACGGGCTCGAGAATTGGTGAATGCACAGTTCCTCCTCTTGCGGTCTTGCCGCGAGGTGGGTCTGGTGCGCCTGCTCATTGAGCTGTACGCGTAGACCTTTAGCGCGGGTGACCACCACTTCTTTGTGTGCTGCCACAGCTCCGAGCTTGAGCGCACGCTCACGCACGGACACGGTGACATCGTAGTGAGGATACAGAGTTTTGCGCTGGAACCACTCAGGTTTTAACCCGAGACGCGAGGCGAATTCGTGCAGTTCGTCGACCGTGTCCGCAACCATGTGACACCACTGCTTTCCTCGCCAGGAGATACGAGCATCGTCGACATATACGGGCATAGTTTGCAAAATGTGATTTAATTGTGCAAATAATACCTCATGATTGAGAGAGTGCAAGTGGACCCGGCTGAGCTTGGCCCGCGCATCAAGCATGCGCGCGAAAAGGCTCGTCTGTCACTCTTGCAAGTCGAATCCAAGACCGGTGTTGATCATTCTCAGCAATCACGCATCGAGCGCGGCGAATTCAAGCGGTATGCGCAAAATGTGCAAAAGATTTGCAAATTCTTCAATTTGCAGCCTGTCCCCGAAGAGCTCGACACCTTGCGGGCTCGCCTAGACCGCGCAGTACTCCGGACTACTACGCGCAAGGCGCTTGAGGCAGTTCTTGATGCAATAGACGTCAGCCACGCTGTGCACAGGGAGGCGGGCGACTGAGACGTTGGTCGCGGGGATGGCGAGCGATCAGTGCGCCAGTGTGTTCGCGGATTGACGGAGTGAATTCACACCGTCTCATGCCTGGGTGATGTGAGTGGGCAAGTCACCCAAGGCCACAGGGGCCATCCAATCCAGGTTCGATAGGCACATGCGCAGATCGGATCACCGCTACCATCCTGATTGATTGGCTGAAAAACCCGTTGGATCAAGCCACATCTGACGCACTCTCCTCGCTCCGCCCGAAACAGCACAACCAGCGCTGGTTCATCCGTCTCGCGTGGATGTTGAATTTCGTCGAAATCTGCCCCGCTTTTGACAGTGATTTCCATCCAAAGTTGACTCACGTAGGCCCTACCCTGCTAGTTTTGAAAGCAGGGGGAATTAGGAGAGATAGACATGGCGACATTGAATGTCATCAGACGTTGGGCATTGCGAGAGAAGATGTCACTCTGCGAGATCTCAAGACACACAGGCCTATAGCTTGCACCCCCTAATTCGCACTCCAGTCTCCAGCACTGCTTGATCTAAAATCAGCGCACTCTCCGCCCTAATTGACACGCGGACATTGAACATCGATCGCTGGCAGTTTCCCCAAAAGCTCACGCTTAACGATTCTCGTCGGCCACCTTTTCAGGTTGGGACTCTGCTCAGCGACAGATGCTGGGAGCTTGAACTGGAAGCCACTTTTGGATTCCAGCTCCGCAACCGACATCATGAATTTCCTGATATCGAGATTCCCTGCGGTATTGGGCACCATAACCCCTATGGCTGTCGGCTCAGGTTTCGTCCGGTAGACCATCGCGACGTAATGAGAAGGAACGTTGATCTCCACTTCGTTGGGGTCGGTGTCGCCTGAAATCACTTGCTTGCCGCGCGTCGTACCGACCACCACGTAGGTGTCCCCTGAAGATGCGGCCCACTCCCGGATTGAATACTCGAAGCACCGCCAGATATTCCTATTCATTCCAGGTTTTTGGGGCGCAATGTTCGAGATCATGAAGGATCGCCTTTGAGCATCCTCGTCCCAAGCCATAGCGCCATTCGGGGCCAGGTGCCCGCGGTCCCAGTCCGTATGCGTGTAGCTCTTGTGCTGCGGCTGCACGTAGTCGCCATCGTTTAACTGCGGGTTTTTTCGGAACTGGATTTGAGGCCGGTCTTTCGGGTTCTCATTCATCTCATCTATTTTTTCTTCGTCAAGCTTGTACGCTGACCAGTACCCGTGGTTGTCTTGCTTTGAGTACCCGGAGGCAAAGAAAACGATGCCGTCACTCTCCTCGCAAAGAGGCGTGACATCATCCGGGGCGATCGGAGGTTTTCCGGTCGCAAAAACCTCTTTACAGGCGCCGTACTCGTTTGATCCTCGGCGCCCATCCCGCAGGAGAGCAAGAGACTCGGCGCCGCCGGCATAGCCTCGGACATACGATTTGTAGACCCAGCCATATTTGCCGCTCTGCCCGGGAAGTTCGATCCGGTAGTAGCCGTTCTCACTTTGTGGTTTGACCTGCCGCAGCAGGTGTGGCTCGTTGCCACCTTTGAACTTCAGCTTGGCTTCAATGTCTGAAGTTCTATCCGGCTCCGCATAGGCGTTTGCGTTAGCTCGCAGTTCCAGATAGCGATCCGCTGGCAGTACCAGGGTACTTGCCAGCAGGCCAAGCAGCAAGGCAATCAGATTTCTCATGGCTCTTCTCCATAGAGATCTTTAGACCTTGGATGCATCTGACCGCGTATCAGCGGGATCAGATGCGGCGATGGACTTCAGCTGTGCCTCGCGCTGAACCTTCTTGATCTCATCCTTCTGCCGGCGCGCCGAGCTCTTGATGCCCATCAGGTCCTGGAAGAGTTTGATGGAAGCCTTGCTACCACCGGCAACGATTGCGGCTGTGATGAGGTAACCAGGCCACCTTGCCGTTTCCATCTTGAAAAGCACGGCCAGGGCATCAAAGCCGGCGAACTTGACGACTGCCAATGAGACGATGAAGCCGAGGATTTCCTTAAACCCGTTGTCATCAAGCTTGGAGTTGATGAATAGGCGGTTCTCGACAACGATGGAGAGTGCTCGTTCGACAAAGAAGGCCAGAACGATGATCATCGACAGGACTTCAATCAGCACATCCCAGTCGACGCGAAACTGAATCGGATCCATGGAGCCTCCCTAGATTTCAGGTTGAACCAGAAAAGGGAGGACGAACTAACACGGCGCGCAGCCGTGAAATCTATGCTTCTCCCTTGTGTGCGGCATTTAACGGCAACCGCAAATCCAGGTCAACCAATCTATTCGCATCAACTAATGCAGCACACTGAAAGCTTGCAAACTGACCGTTGCCGGCACTTAGGAATCCACTGCCTAGGACCTCAAAAGACGCGTGATCTCCCGGTCTATTCGCTGCTCTAGCAAGACCAAGGCTTCGCCCTCCAATCCGGTACCTCCAACATGGACATGAGGCAATAGAACCAGCTGCGGGCAGATTTCATCAAAGTAATTGGCACGATCGTCCACTGCCAACCATGGCGCTCCCGGTGCGTTTGAGGCTAGCCATTGCTCACATTCTTTTTGACGGAGTCCCCGGGAAATTTTCAATCCCTGCAGGTTGGGCGTTGCGCCAACGATTCGATTCTTGATATCGATTGAGAAGAATGCGACAAGATCCTCCAATGAAAAGGACAGCCGCCACGAAGTTGACAGGACGATCAGTACTTGCGGATGGTGCCGCATCAGGTTCTCAAAATTCTCCAGATGACAAAACTCAAGATCCTGGCCAACACCCTCGGGATGCAGGACACCATCAAAGTCAAGAAATAAATATAGCTTTGTAAACATCATCATCTCTTTATGCACTTCATTCTCATTTCTGTATAGATCTGCTTGAGATTGCGCCGTTGTTTCCGCGATTTTGTTGCCTCGATTCCTAGCCAGGTAGCCAGCTTCTCGGCATAGGGATCAAGCTTGCTTGGACTGGCCCGCTTTGCGTATGTGGGCTCGGTCTCGTCTGACCGCAGGTACTTCTTCACTGTTTTGCGACCCAGGTCTGTACACCCGGAGACCTCGCGGATGGACATCTGTTCTTGCAGTGCCCAACGTCTGATGACATTCAATGTCGCCACGTCTATCACTCCTAAGTTCTCCCTGCTTTTGAAACTAGCAGGGTACGGCCTACGTGTGTCAACTTTGGATGGAAATCACTGTCCTAAGTGGGTCAGATTTCAGCGGAATTCAACAGTGAGTGAAATGGCGGGATTGGATTAGAGCGCAGCTATGACTTCCGCTCCTACCGCTCGACCCAGACGAAGGCCCTCCTCGTTGTCGCTTCGGAAGTGAATGCCACCCCAAAGCCGTGAGATTGCAGCTTCGTCGGCCATAGCGTTCAATCTTGGTGCCTCGGCTGGCCAGAAATGCGCCATAACAATGGATGTTGCACCTGAGAGCGTGGAGTGTCCGGAGACGTAGCTAGGGAACCCCGGGGTCACCAAGGGAGTCGTGAATCCGGGGTCGATGTCGCGTCGGATCGCGGTAATGGGGCGTTCACTCCAATCACGGAACTTGATGCGCCAGCAGACGATGAAAGAGTCTTCCATGACCACAGAGGTTGCGGTCAGGATGGCCACGCTCGCCTCAAAGGCGTCGCCAGGAATCTGTGAGCGCAGCAACAGATCAATGGCGTGTTGCATCCAGACGCCAGCGGGGGTGACTGAGCCTGCATCCAGATTCCAGCGTTCGGCAACTTCGAGTTGTTTGGAAGTTAAATTCCGAATGACGTTCAGAACCTCCTGTGTTTCGCGGCGATGTTGGTCAGATTCAGGGCGTGGTGCGGTAGGGGGCTGGTACCGCTGCGGGTTCGGCCTCAACCAAGAGCGCCACTCACCCGCATAGGGTTCCGTCGGGTTGACCGCATAGATCGGATGCGCGGCTTGCCATATGCCGGGAAAGTCCTTGGGGCGGTCGCGGACGGGCCAAGCCCTACCGGCTCCATCACGCAGACTGCGCTTGATGATGGCTTGCCCCACGTGCGTGCCTGTAGCTTCGACCAAGTCCTGGTTGATGTTGTTTTCTGGAAGTTGCGATGCGAGCCAAGCATATTGCGCCTCAAAAAATCCGGGCGTCTCATTAGGGAAGAGATGTTGCAGGACCAGAGATGCGGCTCGATGCGCACTAAGCTCCCGCGTTTCGGGTGATGCCCCCTGTGTTGCCGCGAGCAGCCATGCGTCATGCATGGCAACTTGGGCGTGCGCGATGCAACGTGATGCCCGCAGAGGGTTTTGCTGATATTTCACAACCAGCCGCAGCCATTGCTTTGTCCAATGAACAGCGCGTTGGATGGCCTGGGTGTTGTCTTGGGCTGCTGCTGTGTTTCGCGATGAAGTCACCAGTGGAAGGCCGGAAGGCAATTCAATGAACCACGGCTTCTTGATGATTCCGTGTACCAATTCAAGAGTGTTGATCTTCGACTTTGCGTGTACTGAATGCTGCGTATGCACCAGAAGAGAAGCAAGCCCTGTCGTAGCGATGATCTTAATCAGCGCCCGCTTATTTGCTTGGGTGTTGTTTATCGATGCAATAGTTTTTTTGCGTAGGAGCATGTATGACAGCTCAAAAATGTGTGTTAAAAACTCGCTCAATTAAAAGCGCCTAAAAAAATCAAGAGGGCGCTAAAACGGGAGGAATGCATTTTGCTGCGGCTTTTTGCCAGATTGCAAACGCTGTCGCTGTCCAGCGTGTGGGGCTTAGTAGCGCTTCTTGCGTGCATTGGCGCTGGACTCTATCAGCCGGCCCATGCGGCTGTTGAGCGTTACAGCTATGACCCACTGGGCAGGCTTATCCAATACGTGGATAGCGCTGGTCAGGTCACCGAATACACCTACGACGCGGCAGGCAACCTCACTTCTGTGACGGGTGCGGGCTCGGCGTCGGGCTTTGTGCCTGTGTTGAGTACGGTCACACCTGGCCTGATCCGTCGCGGGGAAACCAAAAGTCTGCTCATCACGGGGCAGCGTTTGCAGGCGGGTAGCCTGAGAACGTCTGATCCAGGTTTGGATCTGCTCAACGTCCGGCAGACGGCCGCTCAGATTCAAGCGGACCTGATTGCCGATCAAGCTGTCCCAGTTGGCTCACAAACCCTTAGCTTCACCAACGCACAGGGCACTGCGTCCATCGCCCTCACAGTGGCGCCGGTGTTGCCGACGTTGTCTGTGGAGCCATCTCCACTGGCTTTGCCGCCGGACAACTCGGCACGCAACATCACCTTGCGACTGTCGAGCTCTGATGTGGTGTCCCACGCCATCAACTTGGTGATGAGCGACACGAGCAAGGCGACCATTTCACCGGCCACTGTCACGATAGCCCCGGGGCAGACGTCCGTGCAAGTCAGCGTTACACCCAAGGTCGCGGGCTTCACTTCGTTGCAACTCACATCTTCTACTTTGGTGTCGACAACTGTGCCTGTGTTCATCACAGCTGACTTCAGAGGAGTGAACACCAGTCAGGCCATGCCTGTAGGTCTGGTCGTAGGTTCGCTCACGCAGCCGACTTCCAACACCACCTCTGCCTTGTTCGGGGCGCCACTGGTGGGGGTGACGGTTGGTCCCGTGCTGACCGGCATCAGCCCGGCCGGCATGCCTGTGGGGCAGACGCAAAGCCTGGTGGTGAGTGGTCGTGGCATACCTGCTGGCGCAACGTTGTCGATGCTGCCGGCGGCAGGTCTGACCTTGGGCGTGCCAGCCATCGCAGCCGATGGTTCGCAGATTTCTGCAACCCTGAGTGTCGCAGCCAATGCGATAGCTGGCGCACGCAGTGTCGTGGTGAAGGATGCGAGCGGCAAGGTGTTGCCGTTCGTTCCAGCGGCTGCATCTCAACTGGTACTGACTACCGGCCAGCCGGAAATCTTCTCGATTGAGCCGCTGTATGCCAAGGCGGGCACCTTGCTGCAACTCAAAGTCCGTGGTCGTCATCTGCACAACGGAAAACTGGCTTTGCTGCCCGGTATTGATGTGGCCATCGACCCACAGCCCGTGATCAATACGGATGGTACCGAGCTCATCGCCACGATCCAGCTTTATCCCTTGGCGTCGGTTGGGCCGCGCGTAGTGCAGATCACCACGCCATCGGGCCAAAGCAGTGCGGAGCTCAATGCCGCCAACCAGTTCAGCATCGTGACCCAGATCAATGGAACTCTGGGGCCTGTCTTCGCACCGGTCGTGGGCATCATGGTGGGTGATGGTTCGAGGGCTCCGTCCAACCAGTCCATCGGTCCGGTGGCAGCCTCTTCGCTTGGTGTGGTCGTTGGTGGCGCGGCCTACAACGTCACGCCTAAGGTGGCTGTGGTGGGCACATCCCTGAACCTGACAGTCACGGGTGTCGGTTTGCAGGCAGTGCAGTCGGTCAGCTTGCTTGCACCTGACGGTATTACCCAATCTGCCTTCAGCGTGAATCCGGAAGGCACAGTCCTGACCTTGCCCATCACAGTGGATGTCGCGGCAGCCAAAGTTGCCCGCAAGATTGTGCTGCGGACGGCATCTGGTCGCCTGTCTTTTGTGCGCGATGCTGAGAGCAGTTTCCTGGTAGCAGCGCCTGCGCCGGAAATCATTGCGACTGCGCCCCAGGTCATCAAGGCCGGGACGAGTACGACGCTGACCCTGCGCGGCAAGAATTTCCGCGACGTGCTGGGTGTGCGTTTCGAGCCTGCCGATGGCTTGGCGGTGACAGCCAACGGCGTCATCACGGCCAATACGGATGGAACTCTGCTGACCGTTCCTGTGACGGCCACATCCGCAGCGGTTACAGGTCCGCGCACCGTGATCGTGGTGGCTGCCGGCGGCGAGTCCAGCAATGTGACCATGGCCGCCAATACGGTGCAAGTCGCACAGCAGGTCGGCGCAACCTATGCTGACGTTAGCGCGCCGGCTGTTGGGCTGCTGGTGGGCTCGGCTACGACGGAGCCAACTGGTAGCGCCTTGCTGGTGCCAGCTGCCCTGGTTGGTGTGGTCGTGCAGACGCCGCCCATCGCGGTGACTGACAACCGGATTGTGGTGGGTGCGCATGTGGGCGTGGCGGTCGGTGGATTCGTGAATAACATCGCGCCTACGACGCCCGATGGCTTCCTGATCGGCTCGACTGCTACTTTGGCGGTGCAGGGCCTGGGTCTGGACAAAACCAGTGCCATCACTTCACTGGGGCATGCCGGGATTACCTTCGGCGCCTGGGCGGTCAATTCGCAGGGCACGCTGCTGACGGTACCGGTCACGGTCGCCAGCAATGTGCCGGCCGGCCGTTACGGTGTGTCGCTGAGCCAGACCGTCAATGGCGTGACGAGTCGATTCACGACCGTGCCTGCTGCCACGCTCCAATTCAATATTGGCGCCCTGCCGACCTTGCTTGAATCGGTCACGCCCATCGTGCTGGAGCAGGGCAAGAGTTACACCTTCACTGTGCGTGGGGATGGACTCAAGGATGTCTATGAACTGCTCACCGAGCCTGGAGCGGGTGTTCAGTTTGGCTCGGTGCAGTGGGCCACGGATGCACTCGGCGAGCTGCTCACGGTCAGCGTGCGCATTGATGCAACAGCGGCTATTGGCAGCCGCGTGGTCCGACTGCGCGTTCCTGGCGGCTTGACCAGCTCCGAAGCTGTTCCGGCCAACACCATCACCATCGTTTCGCCGCAATGAAGAGGGCAGCACCATGAAGACACCCATTTCCAACGAAACGCACGTGCCTCTTGTATCCGGCGCTGCACCCATCTCTGTTTCACCTACTGCTTTTTCAAATTCGTTCAGGAGGATTGCCATGTTCAAGTCCACTTCCATCCGTTCCCGCGCAGGGTTCGGCTTGCGTCCGCAGGCTCTCATGGCGGCGTTGGCTCTCGCGTTCGCTGTCACTGGGGCGCACGCCTTCACCAGCGGTAGTACGGGGGCCGATGGAGCGCTGGCTCCAACGGTCAATACTGAGATTCAGCTGCCACCTTCCGGTGTTCTGAACTACACCACGATCAATATTCCTGCTGGTGTGACGGTCAAGTTCAAGCGCAATGCGCTGAATACGCCGGTGTATCTGTTGGCCAGTGGCAATGTGACGATTGCTGGCGTGATTGACATTAACGGGAAAACTGCTGCTGCTACGGGTACGGCAGGGGATGGGGTGGTCGCCGATGATGGCGTTCCGGGTGAAGGTGGCCCAGGCGGTTATGACGGTGGCCGAGGTGGGCGTGATGATCTGGCACAGACACCGGCAGTCATCCGAGGTGGCGCAGGTCTGGGGCCTGGCGGCGGGCTCGGTGGTGTCGAGGGTGCTGATGGTTGCGGGAGTGACAATCGTCAATATCGATACATAGGCGGCTCAGCGGGTTATGCGCAGGCTGCTCTAGAGCAGTATTACCACCCCGGCGGCTATTACCAATGGTGTGGTGCGTCACCCGCTTCCGGTAAGGCGTACGGCTCTGCCATATTGCAGCCCTTGATCGGCGGCTCAGGCGGCGGCGGTGGCCGCGGCGGCGCTAACTTCCCAGGGTCTGGCGGTGGCGGCGGTGGCGGCGCCTTGTTGATTGCCAGTTCTGGCACGGTCACGTTGACTGGCAGTATTGCCGCTTCGGCTGGATACGGCGGTGCGGTTGCGGGTACCAATTCGGGTGGTTCAGGCGGTGCTGGTTCGGGTGGAGCGGTGCGCATCGTCGCGACCAGCGTAACGGGCGCTGGTTCGATCACAGCGAACTTCGGCTGTCCGCAAGGCATCACGGGATCTATCAATACCAACATGACCTGCAACTATTTCCGCAGTTCAGTCGGCCGTATTCGCATCGAAGCCGAAACCCTGACCTACAGTGGTGCCACAACACCGGCCTACACCACCGATGTCCCCGGCCCCGTCTTCCTGGCCAGCCTGCCTTCGCTGCGCATCGCCACGATCGCCGGCGTGGCCGTTCCGGCAACCCCCACG
The DNA here is from genome assembly GCF_058807395.1 of Hylemonella sp. GW821-FHT12C09. NCBI lineage: Bacteria > Pseudomonadati > Pseudomonadota > Betaproteobacteria > Burkholderiales > Comamonadaceae > Hylemonella > Hylemonella sp. GW821-FHT12C09. Next base: position 233,188 of record NZ_JBXAQQ010000006.1, read on the forward strand.
GGCAATGCCGACGTGACGCTGCCGACTGACGTGGTCAACCCAGTCACTGTGACGTTTGAAACCGTCAACGTGCCGACGGGCAACACTATCCTGTTCAAGCTGATCCCGGCCTATGGCGTCCCCACCGAAGTTCTGAGCGCGGCCATTGCCGGTACGACCGCTGCCGGTACCGCCAGCATCACGGTGGCATTGCCGCAAGGTCCCAGCACCCTGCAGGCGACGACGACCTACACCGTGGTTGTCGCCATGGGGGATGCATTGTCAGTCTTTGCCCAGAACGAGCGGGTCGAGAAAGTTCAGCTTATCGCTACTCTTGGCGGCGCAGGTCAGGCCAAGCTCATCACGGTCAGTGGCAAGGAGTACATGGTGCCCATGTCGTTGCTGCAGCAAGTGGGCTTCGCGGGCTAAGCCGCGGCGCTCGGGCAATTACAGGTAGGTTGGTATCAGAACAGAAAGTGAGCATGGTCTAAGCGCTTGACCGCGGCGGGCTGGGAGGCCCGCCTCGAATGCCGTGTGCTACGCGAGCCGCGGTTTGCACGCGCAAGACCTGCGATCTTCACACTCAGGGATAGGCGCGATATGTCGTGGATCACAAGCAGTAATGTGCGGGCGCTGCTGCGTCGGCTGCAAGGCTGGGCGGCGGTATTGCTCCTGCTCGGGGCATCCCAGGTTGCAGCGCAGACCACGATTTATGGCTCACAGAGCGCATCCATCACGCCTACGGGTCTGGGCGCAGCCAATTTTGCTGATATCGATAGCTTTGCTGTCGGCCGCAATGTCAGCGGTCCTTTCTACATCTCCGTCAACAACAATTCGGCGCAGTGGCCCAGCGGCAAGAGCGCCTCTGTCGAAATCTGGGTCAACTTCCAGAAAGTCGTCAGCACCAGCAACGTTTTCACGGCGCAGGGTGCACCCATCCCCACTTTCCAGAAAAGCGTATCGCTGCGCACCGGCGTGCTCAATCTCATCCTGGTCAAGGTCAATGGCACCGCACCGGTGCGCATCAACTACCAGATCCAGGTAGGCCAGATCCCCGTGGTGCCTTCTACGCTCAGCGGACTGACCCCCAATCCGCTGGAGCTGACCAATGGCAAGAGCGGGGTACTGTCGGCGACGCTCAGTCCCACCCCATCCGTGGCCGGTGCCGTGACGTTAAGCAGCGCCAACGACAACATAGCCACCGTCGCCGGCAGTGTGGCCTACGGAGCCGGGCAATCCCAGGTGGCCATCCCCGTGCGCGGCAAGGGGGTCGGACAGACCACGCTGACCGCCAGCCTCAACGGCAGCTCGCGCAGTGTGGCCGTCAACGTCTCTCCAGTGCCGCCGCGTGTTGTGTCGCTGCGCCCCATCTACAGCGCCGTTCAGCAAGGTGCCAGCGGCCAGTTGCAATTGCGCATTGCGCCCAGCCAGCAGCAGGACACCACGGTGACTCTGGCCAGCTCGGATGCGGCCAAGCTCGGCGTGCCGGCCAATGTCACTGTTCCGGCCGGGCAGACCACCGCCAACTTCTCGGTGCAAGGCCAAGCCACGGGCCTGGCCTACGTCACGGCAACTTTGCCGGGGACGCCGCGTGCTTCGCGCGCGTTTGCCATCGTGCGCATCGTGCCGTCCGCCGTCTCCGTCACCTCGCTGCTGCCCGCCACCAGCGTGCTGCAAAAGGGCAGCACAGCCCAACTCAGCGTGCAGCTTTCGGCAGCACAGGGCACCGATACGGTGGTCGCCCTGCAGGCGCGCACCGGTGGCGTCATCAGCATTCCCGCCAGTGTCACCGTTCCGGCCGGGGCCATGCAGGCCAGCTTCAACGTCAATGCACTCGAAGTGGGCAACACCCTGGTGGCTGCCACGCTGGGTGGCAGCACGGTGGAAGCGGCCGTGCAGGTCACGCCGGTGCCGGCCGCCGTGGCGGCGCTCACACCCGCGAGCAGCACCCTCATCGTCGGCGCCAGCGGCACGCTGACTGTGCAGCTCAACAGCGCACAAAGCAGTGTCACCACGGTGGCGCTCTCCGCCCAGCCAGCCGGTACGGTGCAGGTGCCAGCCACCGTCCTCGTGCCGGCCGGAGTGAACCAGGTCGAGTTCCAGGTCAGTGCGCTGGCCGTGGGCCAGGCCCAGGTGATGGCCAGCCTCAACGGCACGAGTCAGAGTGTCACGGTCGTCGTCACCCCGCAACCTGCTGCCATCGCGTCTGTCTTGCCCAGTCCCCTGAGCCTGCAGCAAGGCGCCAGCGGTGCGGTCACTGTGCGCCTCAATGCTGTACAGACAGAAGACGTCACGGTCGACCTGGCAGTGGCCAACCCGGCCCTGCTGCAGGTGCCCGAGACTCTGCTGATTCCTGCTGGACAGATCGAGGCAGAGCTGAGTGTCCAGGCACTCGCTGCGGGGGGCACACAGCTCACTGTCAGCCTCAACGGCACAAGCCAGTCGGTACCGGTCACCATCACCTTGCCGCCGCCTGTCCTGTCCAGCCTGTTGCCAGCCAGCCAAGATTTGCCCAAGGGCAAGCTGGGGCAGTTGCGTCTCACGCTGGACCGCGCGGCGCAGGAACCTGCCATCGTCAGCCTGAGCAACAGCAACACCGCTGCGCTGGGCCTACCCAGCCAGGTGACCGTGCCTGCGGGTGTGCTGGCCATTGATGTGCCCATGACCGCGATCGTGCTAGGCCAGTCCACCGTGGTGGCCAGCCTCAACGGCAGCACGGCCCAGGTCGTGGTCAATGTGGTGGCGCCCGAAATCACCGGCATCACGCTCACGCCCGCCAGCCTGAGCCTCACGCCGGGCCAGAGCGCCGAAGTGCAGGCCATGGGCACCTATTCCGATGGCAGCACGCGCGACATCGGCATGGACGCCAACACCAGCTGGTCCATCGCAGATTCAGGCCTGGCCACTGTCAGCGCCCAGGGCCGTGTCACGGCCCTGGCGCAGGGCACTACCGTGCTCAGCGCAAGCCAGACCGTGGCGCCCACCTACGGTAATCCCACGCCCAGCGCGGTGGTCGGCCAGGCCAGCGTGACCGTAGGCAGCCCGGCTCCCCTGGCCATGTCGGCTGCCAAGACCAACCTGGTGGTGGGTGAAACGGTGGCCGTCAGCATTACCGCGCCCTATGCCGCCGGTGCCACGCCCTACACCGTCAATCTCAACAGCAGCGGCACGGCGGCATTGCAGCACCCGTCCAGCGTCACCATCAACCCGGGGTTGACCAGCGTGACTTTCAATGTCCAGGCCACGAGCGCCGGTACCGTGGCGCTCAGCGCCTCGGCCGTACCGTTTGCGCCGGGGCAGCTCAGCTTTACCGCCACGCCGCCTGTGGCCACGGCCATTGTCATCAGCGGCATCACGCCCACCAGCGGTACGGTGGGCAGTGTGGTTACGCTCACCGGTGAGGGCTTTGCCTCGCCGGCCAACGCCAACACGGTGGCCTTCGCGGGCAATGTGCCAGCCATCGTGCAGTCCGGCACGGCCATCGAGCTCAAGGTCCTCGTGCCCGAAACCGCCCAAAGCGGTCCCATCACCGTGAGCAACAGCCTGGGCTCGGCCCAAAGCCCGGTTTTCACGGTGATCCGTGCGCAGGACTTCAGCTTCCAGGTCAGCCCGTCCACGGTTGACGTGATCCAGGGTTCCAGCGCCAGCCTGGTGCTGAACATGGCCAGCACCGGCACCAATGCCTACCAGGGTCTGGCCCGACTCAGCGCCAACGGCTTGCCCGCGGGCGTGACCGCCCAGTTTGATCCACCCGCGCTTAGCGCCTACCAGACTGGCAGGCTCACCTTGCTGGCCGACAGCTCTGCCGCGCTGAGCCAGGCTACCGTCACTGTCCGCGCTGAAGCCACCCTTAACGGTCTGCCTTGGGTGCGCGAGAGCCAGGTGGCTGTCCGGGTGGTGACCAAGGACAACGTCACCGGCGTCAAGGGCCGTTTCATCACGCCCTCCGGAGCGGGTATTGCCGGCATCATCGTGCGCCAGGACATCACCACCAACCAGGTGGTCACCGACGCCGGCGGCAACTTCACGCTGACGGGCCTGTCCAGCGGTGTGACCACCCTGCGTTTCGACGCCACGCCGGCCAATTCGCTTTATCCCATCTGGCCCTATAACGTGACCCTGGCAGCCAACGAGCTGCTCACCATGTCGGACTGGATCCTCCAGCCGCCGCCGGCCGATGCGCTGTTCAAGCCCATCAACAACGCCACGCAAGACCAGCAGATCACCGACGAGCGCTTCCCCGGCTTCGCCATCACTTTGCCAGCGGGTGCCACCATCACCGGCTGGGACGGGGTGAAGAAAACGCGCATCGCCGTGCAGAAGATCGACCCCGACAAGCTGCCCGTCGGTGCGCCGCCTTTCCCCATGAAAGAGGCCTATCAGCTCTACTTCGGCACGCCCATGGGCGGCATCCCCAGCACTCCCATTCCCGTGACGTTGCCCAACGTGGCCGAGAAAGACCCGGGCGAGAAGGTCGAGATCTGGTGGTTTGATGGCTCGCCCATGGGCGGCACCGGCGACTGGAAGATGGCCGGCCTGGGCACTGTGAGTGCCGATGGCAAGACCGTCACCAGCGATCCGGGCGTGGGCATCCCGCGCTTCTGCGGGGTGTGTGGCCTGTTCAGCCTAAGTTGCCCGCCGGTACCCAAGCCGCCGCAGCCATGCCCAACCTGTGATGGGCAGGCCCAGGCCGCGGGTACGGCCGGCAATCCAGTGGACTTGTTCACCGGCCAGGAGATGGCCAAGCAGCACAGTGGTTTGTCCATCGGCGGCGTGACGCCCATTGACATGGGCATGCGCTACAACCCCGTGGACGCTTTCGACAACCGCGCCGGCACCATCACCAGCTTTGGTTACGGCTGGACCATGGGCTACGACATCAGTTTCTGGCCCATGAGCGGTGCGCAGAAGCGCGTGGTCATGCCTGGCGGCATTTACGTCAATCTGGTGGATGACGGCACGGGCAAGTACCGTCCCGTGGACGACACCCGTTACGCTGGCGCTTATGCGCGTGCGCTTTCCGGTAGTAACTGGGAGTTCGTGCTCAAGGACGGTACCCGTTGGCAGTTCGAACCCTTTGCTGGCATTACGGGGGTTATCCGTGGCGGCCCGCCGCTCTTCGTAACCAAGATCATCGACACCAGCGGAAACACCACCAACATCAGCCGTCAGAGCAATGGGCGCATCCTGTCCATCACCGGGCTAGCCAGCCGTGGCCTGAGCATGAGCTACGGGGCCAATAACTTTGTGTCTCGCATCACAGATCACACGGGCCGCCGTGTGGACTACGAGTACACGAGCGAGGGCCGCGTCAGCAAGGTCACGGACGCAGCCAGCCGCGTCACACAATACAACTACCAGCCAGTGCCCACCTACACCAACACGGACACAGGTGTGGCGCAAACGGCATGTTCTGCAGACCTCATGCCTTCGAGCATGCGCGTCATCAGCTCCATCCTCTACCCGGATTCGGATACGCCCACCGTCAACACCTACGGGACAGACCGTGTCGTCAAGCAGACCACCTCCACGGGCGAAACCTGGAAGTTCGCTTACCGGCGCACGGGGGCCTGTGTGGTCAAGGTGCTGAGTGGTGGTTTGGAGCCTGCTGGCGGCACTAGCCGCACCTGGGACTACACCTGCCGTGCTGGCCAATCCCTGGCCACGCGGACTTTGGCCCCCAGCAGTGGGAACACCATCACCCCTTCCCTGGCGGGTACGTGCCCGGATGTGGAGTCCGAAGAAACCCGCGCAGCGGGCTGGCGCTTCTTCGGCGGTACGGTGCAGGAAGTCATCGTCACCCAACCCGATGGCCAAGTGCGCCGCAGCAAGTTCAACGCCCGCGGCTTGGCCACAGAAGCCATTGATCCGCTGGGCCAGCGCACCCAGTTCGTCTACGACGCCAAGCAGCAGAAGACCAAAACCATCGACCCGCTGGGCCGTGAAACCAGGTACGAATACGACGCGGTGGGTAACCTCACGGCCGTGGTGGACGCCCTGGGCCAGCGCATCGAGGCCATGTACGACCCCACCTTCAACAAGCCCGTGCAGGTCACGCGCTTCCTGTTGGGCGTGCCCAGTACCCAAGGCGGAGTGAACCTCAGCTACACACCGGTCTTCACCAGCAGCGCTTATGACAATGCGGGCCGTTTGACCAATGAGACTAACCCGGTGGGCCTGCAAGGCAGCCTGAGCTACAACGCCCAGGGGCTGATCAGCCAGGCGGTAGCGCCAGCCCAGGTCAATGTGGGCAGCATCCCCATGGTGCAGTCCGGAGTGGCCAGCAGTATCGCGCCCAGTCAGCGCAAGGTCAGCCTGGGCTATAACATCGCCGGTGATCTGGCGCAGATCACCGACGCCCAGGGCAACGAGACCCGCATGGGCACGGATGCGCTGGGCCGCGTGACGGGCAACACCGACGCCCTGGGCTACAGCGGCAGCCTGCAGTACAACACCCTGGATCAGACCACTCAGGCCACCGACCCGCTGCAGCAGAACACCGGCCTGAGTTATGACAGTGCCGGCCGTGTCACGGCAGTGACCAACGCCGCAGGCGTGCAGATCGAACGCTACGGCTACGATACCAAGGGTCGCTTGACCAGCAAGACCGACGCGCTCAACCAGAGCGAGACCTATGAATACGACGCCGCGGGCCGCCTGAGCAAGGTCACCAACCGCAAGGGCCAGGTGAGTACTCTGGCCTATAACGAGCGCGGCCAGCTGGCCAGCCTGGAGCTGCCGGACCGCACAGTCAGCTACCAGTACGATGCCACGGGCCGCCTCAGCGAGGTGCGTGATGCCAGCAGCGTCAATAGCTATGTCTACGATGCCATAGACCGCACCCTTCAGACCACGGCCACCACGGCCGCCGGCAGCCACACCCTGGCCTACCAGTACGACAGCCTGGGCCGGATGACCCGTCGTACCCTGAGCGGTACGGGCATTGCCGCGCCAGAGGTCACCACCTACCGCTGGGACAACGCCGACCGCCTGCTGGGCCACACTACCAACATTGGTGGGCAGGACCACAGCACTAATTACAGCTATGACGCTGCCGGTCGCTTGAGCGCACGCAAGGTCCAGGCCGGCAATACCCCGGACCTGATCACCCAGGCCTATGGCTACGACAGCCTGGACCGCCTGAGCCAGATCAAGTACCTCAAAGGTGCAAGCACGGCGGGCGAGCAGCTCATCGAGCAGATCGACTACGAGTACGACGCCAATGGCCGCCGTACCGCCCGGACCACGCTCAACGCCAATGGCACGGGGCAGAGCGAAACGCCCATGACGGCCACTTTCGATGCGGCCAACCGCATGACAGCCATCACGCTGAACCTGGGCGGGACGAGCAAGACCTGGAATCTGACGTATGACGCCAATGGCAATCTGGTGCAGAAGCAGAATGCGGGGGACACCAGTGAGCAGACGCTTTATGTCTGGGATGCCAGCAATCGGCTGATTCGGATTGAGCAAAATGGGGCAGGGGGAAACAACCTGCTGACGGCCAGTTATGGCTATGACGCGTTTGGGCGCAGGGTGCAAAACGCAGTTTCTCAGGGTGGCCGGACCAGTACCGTCCAATACCTTTACGAAGGAGCTCAGGCTTTGGGTGAAATTCGAGACGGCAAGCTAAGCCATCGGCTGCTGACTGGATTGAACTTAGATGAGACCATCGCCAGAGTGGCGATCAATACGTCGGGGCAGAAGGATGCAGCACTCAGCCGCATCTACATTGCCGACGTGCTGAACAGCGTGGTTGCGCAGTTGGCGGATGACAACAGTGCCAACTTGCAGAACAGCTATGCCTACAGCCCGTATGGGGAATCAAGCACGGTGGGGCCGGATGTGACAAACAATCCGACCCAGTACACGTCGCGGGAGAATGACAATCAGACGGGGTTGTATTTTTACAGGGCACGATATTACGATCCAGTGAGAAAAGTATTCATCTCCGACGATCCACTGGGGTTGGAGGCAGGGGTGAACTTTACGGGGTATGTGGAGGGGAATCCTGTGACGTATACGGACCCGACTGGAGAAATCATCCCCGTAGTTGCGATGGGAATCGGTGCGCTTTTCGGTGGAGGGCTTGATCTTGCTGTGCAACTGTATAAGAACGGTGGCAATTTCAGTTGCGTCGATTGGGGCGATGTGGCTATTTCGGCGGTTTCGTCAATGTCTCTTGGGGGACGGCTTGGATACAAGGCAACACTTGCGGCACTGAAGCCTATGGCCCAGACAATGACCAAAGAGGGCGCATACGCGTTGAGATCGCAGGTACGGAGTGACTACAGGCTTTTCAAACCGATTCGCGATTTTTTGTCGAAGCGGGATATACCTTTTGAAAAGGTGCGCGATCCTATTGATTCTTTTGCACGCAGCAATTGGCGATATGACTTGGGATTGACTGCGCCAGGTGCAGCGACATTGGGCGGAAAAGTTGGTTCCGCTCTTGGAGGAAATTGTGACTGTCCTGCCAAGTAATTCACTGCGCCCAATTCTGATGCGTCCTGTTGGTGTAGGGCAGACAGATCGTTCTGATGAATTCTATGTTATGGATTCGAGCTCGGGGGTGCTGACACGGATCAGTGATTCGCTTGTGCCTCAAACAAAACTTGTAGCTGATGGGGGCGGAATATATTCATTTCGACAACAGAATGGGTGGATTATTGATGTACCGCACGTTTTTCGGTTAAACGAAACTTGGATTGCACGAGCAATCGGCGGCGACATTCAAGTCGAGACCCCTAATCTCAAGTTTCGTGTGATCGAAGATGCTATCCAAATAAAAGTTCGCACTATCGGGTTGATCGGGCGCTACGCCGTGACAAGTGAATGTCGTGGGTTGAAGATATTCGGCTGGTTCTGGTTTCCATGGTCTCGCACTTGGTTTATAGGTGATGAGTCAGATCGTCCGCGATGTATGCCGTTCACCGAGTTGCTTTACGAGTTGAGCGATGCGCGACGTGCTAAGAAGCTTGCATCTCAATGGGAGATGGGGATTCGCGTTGTTAGTGATGCGTTCAACTTGCCAAAGGATATACAGTGGTCAGTCTGATGGCCGACCTGGGCACCGTCAGTGACGACGGCAAGACCGTCACGAGAGATCCGGGCGAGAAATCCTGGGGTCAGGTCTTGCCTTTTGTTCATTTAAATATTCAACCAGCGTGAAATCATGTCCCGACCACTAAGACCGGAGTTGCACGGTGCGCGGCACTACCTGACGGCCCGAGGCGATGGCCGGGAGGATATCTCTCTGGACGACGCGGGTTGCGTGTTTATTCTGGAGTGTCGGGCTAGGTGAATAGATAATCGTTGGGCCGTGTAGGCCTATTAAGCTGTTATTGCTTAGAGACACATAGGTTGAAAATAGTGGGCATGTTTTTTTGATGAATAATTTGATGAATAAGTCGATGCGATTCAAACATGGCTTCACGTTACTGGAGCTACTGGTCGTCGTCGCCATCATCGGCCTCCTGGCCGCCTACGTTGGCCCCAAATACTTCGGCCAACTCGGCAAATCCGAGCAAGCTGTTGCCAAATCCCAGATCGAAGCCTTCAGCCGTGCCCTCGGTGCCTATCGCATCGACACTGGCAGCTATCCCAGTTCAGAGGAAGGTCTGGGCGCCTTGGTGAACCGCCCCGCGGACAGCGTACGCGCCGCCAAGTGGAACGGCCCATATCTCGAAAAAGCCGCCCCGCCCGACCCCTGGGGCAAGCCCTATCTCTACACGAGCCCGGGCAGCAAGGGTGACTTCGATCTGCTGAGCTACGGCAAGGACGGCCAGCCCGGAGGTACGGGTGATGCGGCCGACGTCAGCAACCATTGACGGGGCGCGAGGGGCGCCGCCATGAAGTTCGACGTGCGGGCGCTCAGCGCACAGCAGCAGATCGAGGCCTTCGAGTTGGAGGCCTTGGACGCTGCGCATGCGCAAACCCTGGTGCAGGCACGCGGCTTGGCGCTGCTCTCGCTCAAGGCTGTGGTCGGAAGGGCCTGGCTGCCCGCGCCGCGCAGCAAACCCTTTGACCTGCTGTTGTTCGCCCAGGAACTGCTGGCCCTGGTGAGCGCTGGCCTGAGCGTGGTGGAGGCACTAGACGCCTTGCTGGAGCGAGCGGCCCAAGCCTATTTGCGGGCCGTGCTGCAGCGCCTGCGTGATGCCTTACAGCAGGGGCAGCGTCTCTCACAGGCCCTGGCGCAGCAGAGCGACGTTTTCCCGCCGCTCTTTGTGGGGGTGGTGCAAGCGGCCGAAGGCACCAGCGACCTGCCGCGTGCGCTGGAACGTTATGTGTCTTATGAAACCCGGTTGCGCACCCTGAAGCACAAAGTGGTCAGTGCGGCCATCTACCCTTCCATACTCTTTACTGTGGGCCTGGCTGTGGCGCTGTTTTTGCTGGGTTATGTGGTGCCGCGTTTTGCCTCGGTTTACCAGGGCGGCGGGCGCAGCCTGCCCTGGGCTTCACAGGTCTTGCTGGCCTGGGGGCAGTTCGCCGCTAACTATGCGCTCTGGCTTGTGGCCGGTTTGGCGGCTGTCGTGGTGGCCGTGGTCTGGGGTGCACGCCGTTTGCTGCGCACGGGCCAGTGGAGCCGCTTGCTACGGGTGCTGCCCGGCGTGCGGCAACGGCTTGAAATCCTGACACTGACGCGCCTGTACCTCACGCTGGGTATGCTGCTTGATGGCGGCATACCCATCATGCGGGCCATTCAGTTGTGTGAGGCGGTTTTGCCGCAGGACACAGTAGGCCGCTTGCAGGCCGCGCGCCTGGCTGTAGGTCAGGGCGAAAGTCTTTCCGGTTCCCTGGAGCGCCAGGGCTTGGCTACGCCGGTCTCGCTGCGCATGCTGAGGGTAGGTGAGCAGACGGGGCAGATGGGCCAGATGCTGGGGCGCACGGCAGCGTTTTACGACACCGAAACCACGCGCTGGATCGAGCAGTTCAGCAAGGCGTTTGAGCCCATCCTGATGGCGGCCATCGGCCTGGTGATTGGGGTCATCGTGGTGCTGCTCTATATGCCTATTTTTGATCTGGCGGGGAGCATCTGATGGCAGATGCGGTGGCGGCACCCACCCTGGAAGGACTGCAGGGCCTGCGCGCGCGAGCACATGCCAGCGGCCGCCCCTTGGTGGATCTGCTGGCCGAGGCGCATCAGATGCACCCGCGCGAAGCCGCGGGCTGGCTGGCGATGCAGTTCGACCTGCCCTTCTGGGACAACCAGGCGCTGCAGCCGCAGACCGCCAGATTGGACCTCT
>NZ_JBXAQQ010000006.1:244510-246256 GCF_058807395.1 Hylemonella sp. GW821-FHT12C09
GGCTGGCTGGCGATGCAGTTCGACCTGCCCTTCTGGGACAACCAGGCGCTGCAGCCGCAGACCGCCAGATTGGACCTCTGGCCCATGGCCCGGGCGCAGGCCCAGCGTGCCGTGCTGCTGCAGCGCGCCGACGATCCTGGTTCCTGGGTGGCCGCGCTGACCGATCCTTTTGACAGTGATGTACTGGCCCAGCTGGAACAGGCCGCAGGCCAGGCGGTGCAGCAGGTGCTGTGCACGCCGGAGGACTTGCACGCCTATCTGACGCAGCAGGAGGCCTCGCTGCGTGCGGTGGACAGCCTGGAGTCCATGCGTTCAGATCAGACTGAAGCCGAGCAGGGCATCGAGGTGCTGTCCCTGGTGAGCGCCACGGATGCCGCCAGCCCGGCGGTGCGGTTGGTGAACTCCACGCTCTACGACGCCCTGCGCGCCGGGGCCAGCGACGTGCACCTGGAGTCCACGCCCATGGGCTTGGCGGTGCGCTACCGCATTGACGGCGTGCTGGACGATGTGACGGACATCCAGGACCGCGCCGTGGCCGAGCAGACCATCTCGCGCCTCAAGGTGCTGGCCGAACTGGACATTGCCGAGCGGCGCGTGCCGCAGGATGGCAGCTTCCAGGTGCGGGCCCAGGGGCGCTTGATCGACTTGCGTGTGTCTATCATGCCTAGCATCCATGGCGAGGACGCGGTGGTGCGGATTCTGGACAAGCAGGCCATGATCGAGGCGCATGGCAAGCTGAGTCTGGAGGCGCTGGGTTTTGATGCGGTGGCGCTCAAGACCATGCGTACGCTGACCGAGGCCGCCTACGGTATGCTGCTGGTGACGGGGCCCACAGGTTCCGGTAAGACCACCACGCTCTATGCCGCACTGGCCGAGACCTATACGGGCAAGGACAAGATCATCACGATTGAAGACCCGGTTGAATACCAGCTGCCCGGGGTGCTGCAGATCCCGGTGAACGAGAAAAAGGGCCTGTCTTTCGCACGCGGCCTGCGCTCCATCCTGCGGCACGACCCGGACAAGATCATGGTGGGCGAGATCCGTGACCGCGAGACGGCCGAGATTGCAGTGCAGTCGGCGCTGACGGGCCATCTGGTGTTGACCACGGTGCACGCGAACAATGTGTTCGACGTGTTCGGCCGCTTCACGCATATGGGCTTGGACCCGTACACCCTGGTGTCGGCGCTCAACGGCATCTGGGCCCAGCGCCTGGTGCGGGTGAACTGCATGCATTGCCGCCAGCCCTACCAGCCTGAGGCGCTGGAGTTCGAGAAGCTGGGCTTGGATGCCGGGCAATGGGCAGCTGCGAAGTTCATGAAAGGCGCGGGCTGCGGCGACTGCCGCGGCACGGGTTTCCGCGGGCGGCGCGCGATTGCGGAGTTTCTGCTGCTGGACGACGAGCTGCGCGAGATGATCATTCAGCGCCTACCGGTACGCCAGATCAAGGAGGCCGCACGGCAGCGCGGCACGCGCACGCTGCTGGAGGCGGCGCTGGACCTGGTGCGTGCAGGTGCGACCACGCTGGAGGAGGTGCGACGTGTCACGCTGGCGCAGTAAGTCCGTAGCGCCTGCGCTGCCCCTGGTGCTGGGCCTGTCCGCACAGGGCGTGGCTTGGCTGGCGCCGAAGGCGGCATCACCCACCTGGCAGACCTGGAACTGGCCCGAGGACGTGGATGGGCCGACTGCGTTGCGGGACTGGGTGTCGAATCAGGCGCCTGACGTCGATGGAACGCGGCAACCCGTGCA
>NZ_JBXAQQ010000006.1:246356-302581 GCF_058807395.1 Hylemonella sp. GW821-FHT12C09
GTGGATGGGCCGACTGCGTTGCGGGACTGGGTGTCGAATCAGGCGCCTGACGTCGATGGAACGCGGCAACCCGTGCAGGTGTGTCTGGCACCGAGCCTCGCCCAGCACTGGGTGCAGAGTGTGCCGACCCAGACGACTTCCCTGTCCGAGCTGCATGCGGTGGCGGCAGCCCGGGCTCAGCAGCTCTGGGGGCCGGCCCCGGGCGGCTGGATGGTGACGGGCGATTGGCAGCCCGAGGGCTCTTTTTTGTGCACCGCCGTGCCGGCGGCTTGGGAACTGGTGTGGGCGGCGATGCGGGAGCGCTGGGGGGGGGTAGCGTTTCACACTCCTTTGCTGCTGGCGCAGCAGCAGGGGCAGACGCAGTGGCCGCAGACCGGTTGGCTGGCCGTGGCGGTGGCGCAGCGCCTGTATGTGCAGCGGCGTGTGGCCGGGCGGATGGCGTCTTTGCGCAGTGTGCGCTGGCCGGAAGCCAGTACCCTAGAAACCTTACAAGCTCAGGCTGTGCAGGAAGGGCGGCGCGAGATGCTGCGTGCGGACAGCGGGCAGGAAGACTTGCATTGGCTGGCCCTGTGCGAGGGCGGGGAGCAGGCTGTGGCAGATGCGACTTTGAAGGCGCTGCCCTGGCGCTCTGCGGGTGCGATGCCCGTTGTTCCGCTGGACGCGCCTGAGGCTGCGCAGGCCGCCTGGTGCGCACGGCAGTGGGTGGAGGGCGACCGGCATGCGGCCTGAGCCCTCTGATATGTCATTCAGCTGGGAGACCGCGCCGCGCTGGACGGTGTGGGGCCGGCAGAGCGGGCCGCGTGTGCGCGCGGCCGCCCTGGTTGTGGGCGGTGTTGCGCTGCTTGGCTTGGCTTGGGGTGCGTGGAGCAGCTGGCGGCAGATGCAGGACCTCGAAGCCGTGCAGGCGCAAGTGCAGGCTTTGCGCGCAGCACCCGCGAAACCGATGGCGCCGCGCGTATCCGCCACGGTGCGTCGTGATGGCGGGCTGGTGCTGGGGCAGGCCTTGAGCACGGATCAGCGGCAGGGATTGCGGGCGGTGGCCCGCCAGCTCAACATTCCCTGGCAGGAGTTGTTCGAGCAACTGGAGCGTTCGACGCCGCCGCAGGTGGCCCTGGTCAGCGTGGAGCCGGACGGTCAGCGTGGCACGGTGCGCTTGCAGGCGGAAGCCAAGTCGCTCGACACACTGCTGCAATATGCCGCTGCCTTGCAGGGCCAGGGCGTGTTGGGCCGCCTGAACTACAACAAGCATGAGACCAACGGTCAGGATGCCAACCGTCCCATGCGCCTGACCTTCGAACTGGTGTTGTTGCCCTCTCGGCAGGCCGTCATGGCGGCAGTCCCACCAGAGGGCGCGCGATGAATCCAGGTTGGATGAAAACAGGGTACTGGCGGCTGCGGCTGGAGATTCTGCTGTGGCGTCATGGCTTGGTCTGGCTGGGCGTGCTGGTTTTGTTGATGGCGAGCCTGGCGCTCTGGCTGGTGCTGCTGCCGGGCGGAGCACAGCAACTGGCGCAGGCTCGGGCGGAATTGCAAGGCGTGCAGTCGGGGCAGGCTGTGCGCCTGGTGAGTCCGTCGGAACTGGCCGGGCAAGAGGATGTGGCGCTGGTGACTGCGCTGGATCGTGTGGCGTTGTCCGAGCAGGAGGTCAGCGAGGTGCTGCGACGCCTGGGGCGAATTGCACAGAGCAAAGGCCTGTCGCTGACAGAGACGGATTTCCAGGTGACGGGCGAAGGATTGGGTGGACTGCGGCGCTTGCAGCTGACCTTCCCGCTGCGCGCTGCGTATCCCCAGGCGCGGCAGTTCGTGGAGGCCGTGCTGCTGGAGTTTCCCGGTGTGAGCGTCGACCAGATGCTGCTCAAACGTGATTCGGTGGGGCAGCGGCAGGGCGAGATACGCCTGCGTCTGTCGATCTGGACCAATCCGGCCAAGTCCGGGCGGGGGAGCACCTGATGGCGATCCCAGGGAAAAACAAGCGCTGGTGGATACTGGGGCCGCTGCTCGTGGGTGCGTTTGGGCTGGCGGTGTTTGGCGACAAGACGCCTGCCGATGGTGCCGCGGCCGTGGTGGTACCGCGTGTGCAGTCTGCACCGCAGACCGTGCCCTCTGGACAAGCGCTAGCCGGGGTGGCTGTATCAGCCCCTGTGGCTCCCGTGCCTGATGCGCAGGTGTTGGTGCCGCGTGATCAGCTGGTGAAATCCGGCGAGCGTGCGCCGGTGCTGGATTTGTTCAGCCAGCGCAGCTGGACGCCCCCTGCACCCAAAATCAAGCCGGTGGTGTTGCCCGCGCCTGTGCCGACGGCGCCACCTCTGCCTTTTGTCTATGTGGGCAAGAAACAGGAAGGCGGCCACTGGGAGGTGTATCTCGGGCAAGGCGAAAAGACCTTCGTCGTGCGTGAAGGCCAAATGCTAGAGGGCCAGTACCGCGTGGATTCGATCAAGCCGCCACAGATGGAGCTTGTGTATTTGCCGCTGGGCCAGTCCCAGAACCTGTCGATTGGAGAAGTACGATGAGATGGAGAGGGGACAGGCGCATCCAGCGGGGCCTGCAAGGCTTGTTGATCGCTTTGGCATTGACAGCTTGTGCCAGTGACCGCGCCTACCGAGAAGGGCAGGACCTGGCGCGCGAAGGCAAGACCGAGGAGGCGCTGGCGCGTTTCGAAGATGCGAGCCGGCAGAATGCGGATTCGGCCAAGTTCCGCATTGCCGTCTTGCAGACGCGCGAAGCGCTGGTGTTGGGCGCACTTGCGGCAGGACGCAAGGCGCTCGATGAGGAGCGTTATGACGATGCACGTGCGGCGTACCAGCGTGCCATGAGCTGGCAGCAGGGAAGTCCGCGGGCACAGGAAGGGCTCAATGCCATTGCCGCGGCCCAGCGTCACGCCAAGTGGATGAGTTCGGCCCAGCATGCCCTGGACCGCAAGGACGACAAGGTGGCAGAGAACTGGCTGCGCATGGTGCTGAGCGAGGCCCCGCAGCACCGCAAGGCTCGGGCTTTGTTGCAGGAGCTGGAGGAGACCGGGCAGAAGAAGTCAGGCACCGTGCTGCTGGCCGAGGCATATCGCAAGCCCATCACGATTGAGTTCAAGGACGCACCGTTGAAGCAGGTGTTCGAGGTGATTTCGCGGACCTCGGGGCTGAACTTCCTGTTCGACAAGGATGTGCGCTCGGACCAGAAGACCTCCATCTTCCTGAAGAACTCGACCATCGAGGCCGCTGTGAACCTGACCTTGTTGACGAACCAGCTGGAGCAGCGGGTGCTCGATGCGAACACGGTGCTGATCTATCCCAATACGCAGGCCAAGCAGAAGGACTACCAGTCCCTGACGGTGAAAGCCTTCTATCTGGGGAATGCAGAAGCCAAGGTGGTGGCGAGTACGCTCAAGACCATCCTCAAGTCACGCGATGTGGTGGTGGACGAGAAACTTAATCTGCTGATCCTGCGGGACACGCCAGAGGCGATCCGCATGGCGGCCAGGCTGGTGGCTATGCACGACGTGGCCGAGTCCGAGGTGATGCTGGAGGTGGAGATCCTGGAAGTCAAGCGCACGCGGCTGCTGGATCTGGGCATACGCTGGCCGGATCAGCTCAGCCTGAGCCCGCTGGCGGCATCGTCGGGCGCCTTGTCGGTGGCGGATTTGCGTGGCCTGAACGCTGAAACCCTGGGGGCCACCATCGGGCCGACCACCATCAACGCCAAGAAAGTAGATACAGACACCAACATTCTGGCCAATCCGCGCATCCGCGTGCGCAACCGCGAGAAAGCCAAGATCCTGATCGGTGAGCGGGTGCCCAACATCACGTCCACCTCGACGGCCACCGGATTTGTGGCGGAATCGGTGAACTACGTGGACGTGGGCCTGAAGCTGGATGTGGAGCCCACGATTTCCATCGAGGGCGAGGTGGCCATCAAGATCGCGCTGGAGGTGAGCAGTGTGACCAGTCAGATACAGACCAAATCGGGTTCGCTGGCCTACCAGATTGGAACGCGGACGGCACAGACCATCCTGCGCCTGAAGGACGGTGAGAACCAGGTGCTGGCTGGTTTGATCAACAACGAGGACCGCCAGACGGCTAACAAGGTACCAGGCTTGGGTGAAATACCGGTGCTGGGACGTTTGTTCGGGGAGCAGCGCGACGACACCGCCAAGACCGAGATTGTCCTGTCCATCACTCCACGTATTTTGCGCAACCTGACCAAGCCCGGTACGTCCAATATGGAGTTCGAGTCGGGGACCGAGAGCAGTCTCAGCGGTTTCAGCTGGGGTAGCCCGGATGCGGCGACGAAAGCTGCGGAGGGGGCGGCCAAGTCGGCGAATGGAGCGGCAGCGTCGTCAGGGAATGGCGAGGCCAATGGGACGCAGGCTGCGACGTCGCTAGCCTGGCAGGGCCCGGACAAGGTGAAGGTGGGCGATGTGTTTGCGGTGCAGTTGACGATGCAGTCCAGCCAACCCGTGATGAGCCTGCCCCTGGCGGTCGGATTCGACGCGCGCAGCATGCAAGTGGTGTCCGTGACCGAGGGAGATTTCCTCAAACAGGGCGGGGCACAGACGAATTTCACCAGCCGCGTTGATCCGAGCGGCCAGATCGTGCTGACGGTGACGCGTTCCGGTGACTCGGGAGCTACTGGCAGCGGCGTGGTTGCGACGGTGAATCTTCGGGCAACTGCGGCCGCCAGCGCCGATGCGCGTGTCCAGCTGTTGACCGCGGCGCCTGTCGCACAGGGTGGCAAGGCCGTGAGTGCTCCCTTGCCATCGCCGCTGGTGATTGGCGTTGCCCCCTGAAGGCGTATGCGTTGCCCGTGTGAATTACTGACGCAAGATGGCAGCCGACTGCTGCGGCGGGAACAAGGGTTCACGCTGGTGGAGTTGCTCGTGACCTTGGCCATTCTGGCGGTGCTGGCGAGTCTGGTGGTACCGGTGGCGCAAATCCAGGTGCAACGTGGCAAGGAACAGCAGCTGCGGGCGGGCCTGATCGAGATTCGTTCGGCCATCGATGCCTATAAGAAGGCGGGTGACGAAGGGCGGGTGCCGCGCGAAGCCGGTACGACGGGGTATCCCAAGTCCTTGGGAGTTCTTGTTGAAGGGGTGAACGACCAGCGAGACCCGAAGCGCGGTAAGTTGTACTTTCTGCGGCGCATTCCTCGGGATCCATTTTTTGAAGACCCGAATATCGAAGACGCCCAGACTTGGGGTAAGCGCTCTTATGCAAGCGAACCGACAGACCCGGCGGAAGGGGACGATGTATACGACGTCCATAGCCTCTCGACGCTGACGGGTCTGAACGGTGTGGCTTTGAGGCGCTGGTGATGACGATGTGCAGAAGAGGATTCACCCTGATCGAGTTGTTGGTGGTTCTGGCCATCGTGGCGGTGCTGCTGACCTTGGTGGTCCCGCGGTATGCGGATCGGATTGATGTGGCCAAGGAAACCGTCCTCCGTGACAACTTGCGCGGTGTGCGGGATGTCATTGACAAGTTCTACGGTGACCGGGGACGTTTCCCGGAAAGCCTTGAGGAATTGGTGGAGAAGAACTACCTGAAGAAGCTACCAGTCGATCCACTGACCGACTCCGAGGTCACGTGGCAGATCGTGGAAGTGCCCAGTGGCCACAAGGGGCGGGTCTACGACATCCGGAGCGGAGCTCCCGGGAACGGGCGCAACGGACGGCCTTATGCGGAGTGGTAGCGCTCTGCGGTCTCGGTGCGGTCGGCCGTGGGGGCGTGGCTTTGCCTATGTGTTGCTCCTCCTGGGCGTGGCTGTGTTGGCTTTGGGGGCTTCGGCGGTCTTGCAGCTGAGTGCTCAGTCGGGGCGCCGGCAAGCTGAGCAATCACTGCTATTCGTTGGGAGCGAGTTTGAACGGGCCTTGTACAGCTATGCGGGTGTTCCCGTGGCGGCCACCGTCGGTACTCAGGCTGGGGCGTTGCTTGCGCGCGGCCCTCGCACCCTGGAAGAGCTGCTGAAGGACCCGCGGGTA
Source organism: Hylemonella sp. GW821-FHT12C09 (assembly GCF_058807395.1). Taxonomy (NCBI): domain Bacteria; kingdom Pseudomonadati; phylum Pseudomonadota; class Betaproteobacteria; order Burkholderiales; family Comamonadaceae; genus Hylemonella; species Hylemonella sp. GW821-FHT12C09. The sequence goes on from NZ_JBXAQQ010000006.1 coordinate 252,328, forward strand.
CCGGGCGTGCGGCGGCATTTGCGCCAACTGTACGCGGACCCGATGACCGGAAAGTTGGAATGGGGAGTGGTGCGCGATCCTGCAGGATTCATCATCGGGGTATACAGCCTGGCCGATGGGCAGCCAATCAAACAACTGAGGTTCGACACAAGGCATGCTCATTTCGAGGAAGCGCCCGGCTATGCCAAATGGGTATTTGGCCTGCCGATGGCGCAGCTGCAGACTTTGCAAAAGGCTGGAGTTCCGGCGACGCCTGCCGTGACCAAGCAATAAAGGGAGAGGAAGATGAGACGCTTGAGCTGGAAGCAGTGGGTGCTGGCGAGTCTGGCACTGGTGTTTGCATGGGAAGCCTGGGCCCAGCCTGCATGCGAGCGATACGAGCTGCTGATGCCGAAGCGGGGGAGCCAGATCACGGATCGGCATCCTGAATTGCACTGGAACGGTGACGTGAATTCCAGTTACCGGCTCCAGGTTGCAGTGATCTTGCCCGAAGGGCGGGTGTTGGAGTCTGTCGATACCGTAGTGGCAGGTACGAAGTGGCAACTGGGCGCTCCGGTTTCCGTCGTGACAGCCGTTTTCAAGGTGCTGGTGAGCCGAAATTGTCCTGCGCTGTCCATCCAGGACCTGAATGCACAGGGGCCCTATTTCATTGTTCAGTCTACGGATCAGTGCGCGCTGAAGTCACGATCCGTGGGGCAAAAAGGGAAGGCGTTGGAATGGACTTCACCTAGCAACGCAGACAAGTTTGTTGTCCAGATTTTCTCAGTGACCCAAGCCACTGATGGGACTGTATTGACGCGACGAGTAAACAGCTACGAGGTCGCAGGGGCATCTTGGACATTTCCTGAGGAGCTCAACACAGAAATACAGCGGGGGACGCAAACAATGTCCTCATGGATAGCTTCGGTACAAGCTCGATGTGGGGCGTTGACGAGTCTGCCACAGGCGGTCAAGCTGAATGCTGTTGAATTCCGCCGAAATCTGTCGCACTTAGGACAGTGATCTCTATCCAAATTTGACCCACGTAGGCCCTGCCCTGCTAGTTTTAAAAGCAGGGGGAATTTAGGAGTGATAGACGTGGCGACATTGAATGTCATCAGACGTTGGGCGCTGCGAGAAGATGTCCATCCGCGAGATCTCCAGGCGTACAGGCCTGGCTCGCAACACAGTGAAGAAGTACCTGTGGTCGGATGAGACCGAGCCGACGCACACAAAGCGGATCAGCCCAAGCAAGCTCGATCCCTATGCCAAGAAGCCAGGTCGCCAGGCTAGGAATCGAGACAACAAAATCGCGGAAACAGCGGCGCAATCTCAAGCAGATCTACACAAAAGGCGCTTTTCAAGTTTCGGTGAGATGAGAGACGTGTTTAGTTGGGCTATGGCGACGCTTGACTCACTTGTTTGGATTGACTGATTCGAGACGTGCAAATATGCTCCGCAACTACGGATCACATGAAGTACCTGCGTTGCAGCGTACATCCCAGGGAGAACGCATGACAAGAAGCACGGTAACGGTGCCTGCAATCTACGATGGCCGCGAGCAGGCCTGGATCAAGCATCAACTGCTTGAGAGCTACCTAGAAAAACTACTGCTGATCATAGGCATGTCCGCCCGCGCAGAGGGAAAGGTCGAGATCTGCTACGTAGACTGCTTTGCCGGCCCCTGGGGGGACGACTCGGAGAAGATGGAGGGTACCTCCATTGCCATTTCCATGCGCACCATGGCCATGTGCAAGCAGAAGCTTGCCAAGCTTGGGGTCGACGCCACCATGCGGGCGCTGTACGTAGAACTTGATAAGCAGGCATTTGGGCGGCTGTCTGGCTACCTTCAGAGGGCAACGCCAGCCGGCGTTGAGGCCGAATGCAAAGAAGGTGACTTCCTTGCCCTGCGGCAAGACATCCTCAAGTGGTGTGGAAGCACAGCATTCGCTTTCTTCTTCATCGACCCCAAAGGCTGGAAGACGGTCGGCGTCCCCAACCTGCGCACGCTCCTCGCTCGGCCGCGGTCGGAATTTCTGATCAACTTCATGTACGACTTCATCAACCGCACTGCATCGATGCGCGAATGGCAGCATGAAATCGCGGAATTCCTGGATCAGCCGATTGAAGTTCTTCAGGACTTGGAGGGGGCATCCCCCCAGATTAGAGAAGCCGCGCTACTCAGCACTTACCGCGAAGGCCTCAAGAACGCCCTACCACCTCAGCGGGCCAAGTATGGTCCGAGAACGGCCTATGCGCGCGTCATGGACAAAGACAGAGAACGCGCTAAATACCATCTGGTTTACCTTACCACCCATCCCGTTGGCATTATCGAGTTCATGCAAATATCGCAGGATGTCGAGCTGATCCAGAAGCGCGTTCGCGTCGCCAAGAAAGTCGAAATCCGGCAACAGCAGAGTGGGATCGAAGACCTGTTCGCCGAGACGTACGATGATCTAGTCGACGCCGATGAGCAAGCCAGTCCAGACATTGTGGATCAGTTCTGGCTCAAGTATTTGTCGGCAAATCCCAAAGTAGTGGACGAAGGCGCATTCGCCGACATCTTGGAACAGCAGGGATGGACACCCAGTGATCTACAGGCGTCCTTGGCCCGCTTAATCAAAGTGGGCAAGGTCAGTAACGTCAATGCGACCAGCCTTCGGCCAAAGCGCCCCCTGCACTACGAGAAGAAGGAACAGCTCGTTCTGACGCGCTGAGCATCAGTTGAAGGAGATCAGCGACTTCTGCTTGACCTGAAGCTGATCGCCCGGTTTGATGGAGTTCCCCTTGGTGCGAGTCTTGCCATCCGGTGACATCACCAACAGCTCGCGGCACCGGATGGCTTCGTCAAGCGATTCCTTGATCATGCCAGCTGTCGCCGGTGTCAGGCTTCCAATCGACTCTGTCAGTTGCCGGAACTCAATAGGGTCACTTCGCCCGAAGAGTAGAGGAACGAGCTTTTCGCCCAAGCCTCTTTTACATTTGTCGGCGGCGATGGCATCGAAATGGTGGGACTCGCCCAGCTCAATATCGTTCTGCTGAGTCACGGCTCCGTCGCTCCCAGCACGGTAGCCCAGGGTAAACAGGTCCGGCTCCAAGTAGTGCGAGAAGTGGTTAGCCATCTCCCAGTGCAACTCCATCATGACGTCGCGCGCCTTGTAGTTCTTGGACAGGTGAACCAGCCAGTACGTCCAAGATGAGTTGCCCATGGGCGTGATGTAGAAGATGGTGGAATGGGTGGCGCCGCTGCTTTCGATCAGCCCTTTAGCTAGATTGCGCTGGATGGCGGAGCGCCAGACCGCCGGTGGCGCGCCTCTCAGCGATTCGAGAGTTGCCCAGTCAATTTGAGCGTCCAGACCAAGCTCTTCCATCTTCTTGCGGCTTTGAGAGTTGTCCGCCAGGAAAGAGATCAGCGAATCCACACCAAAGGTTAGGATCACCTCGGGCTTGTCCACCTCGGTGAAGATTTTCTTGATCAGCGGGACTGGCACCTTGTCGTAAGAGTACTGGTCCAGCAGGAAAATCGCGCGTCCACCGCCTTGGCGCTTGATGATGTCCTGATTGATCTTGTGAACGTGGGCATCAAAGGCACCTTGGACCGAGATGATGTCCTTCCCCAGTCGTACATCGCCATATTTCGTGGTCAGCAGCGCGTTCAGATAAGCGTGTGTGGCTCGGTGCCGCTCGACGAAGTAGTACTTGGCATCCACCTTACGAGGCTTTGCTCGACCGATGTTGAGCAAAGCCTCTTGCTCGGTGACGGTGTCCACCACGATCTGCGGGGATCCCGGACTGTAGCCCTGACCGTCGGGTGCGACGTACTCACCACCGCCAGCAAAGCCGTCCACGATGGACAACACCAATCTTTCAATGTTGTAGTTGCTCATCAGCACCTTAATATAGCGCCCCAGGTATTCTTGGACGATTTGGTGCTTGACCAGACTGTGATGGTCCAACTTTGGTGGCGCGTTGCCGATCTGCCAGTTGTACTTCTCTCCGTGCTTTGTCATTTGGCTGCAGCAGAGTCTAGGAAGCTCCTATGCTAGTACAACTGGCACTGTATTCCAGACGGGGCGCGGCAGTGTCAAGCCAGCGCCATCATCTGCGCCGGCATCTGGTCCCAAACCCGGCCGTTCAGCAAACGTCCATTGGCAGACTTGGCTCGACGCTTGCCGTCGGCTCCCCAGCCACCCCACTGTTTGAAGAAGAAGGCGACACCCTGCTCCTCACACTGCTCGCGCACAGAATCGGCCCATTCAGGCTTCATGGGCCTGGCCTTCGGCCCGGATTCGCCGCCGACGATTACCCAATGGATATCGGTCAGGTCCAATTCGCCCACATCCTCCAATAACGGCTCTACAGAGAGAAAGCGGATGTGCGCCGGCACCTTGCGAAGGTGATCAATACGCAGCACGCCGTGCTTCTTGTTCTCCACGGACACGCCCAGCCAAGCGTTCCTTGGGACCTCCCGGTTCTTGAAGAAGCGCGCCATGCGCGCTGCACGCTTAGTCAGGATCTGGTAGGTGTGGCGTGGCGTCTTGTGAATGACGTCAAAGACTTTTTCGATGTACTCATCGGTAATCCGGTCATGGAACAAGTCGGACATCGAATTGACGAAGTACGTGGTCGGCTTGTTGCGCAATATCGGATCGTTCAGCCGCTGCGGCAGCATGGTGAGTTGGAAGCCGTTTTCGTAGCCCGGCGTGCCCATTGCCTGCAGTCGGTGCGCCATGCTCTCGGCGTAGCAATTCTTGCAGCCCGCAGAAATCTTGGTGCACCCGACGGTGGGGTTCCAAGTCTGCTCGGTCCATTCGATCTTGCTGGTAGTGGTCATAAGGTCTTCCCTCCTTGTGCTTTGGTGGGCCAGTGGCTACGCGCCAGGCCGCGGAAAATTCCGTAGATCTCCATATTCGACTGAGGCCGGATTGGCTTGTATTCTGGGTTGTGAGGCATCAACACCGGCCACTTGCCCTCGTACCGCAGTTCCTTGAGCGTATAAGCGCCATCAACGACCGCCACCACGATCTGCCCTTCCTGGGCCTGCTTCGTGCGTTCAATGATGGCTAGATCGCCATCCAAAATGCCGGCATCCCGCATCGAGTCTCCCCGGACTTTCAGCAGCACTGTCTTCGACGGACGCTTGACCAGAAAGCTCTCCAGCGTCATCACGTCCGACCACGACTGAGGCTCGACTGCGTCCGGCATGCCGGCTCGCACACTTGCATCCATCACCGGCAACGAAAAGAAACGCTCCGTCGGTAGCACCTTCCCGCCGGGACCCTTGCGCAAGATTCCAGCAGCACACAGGCGGTCACGCAGCTTCAAGGCCGCGTTAGCCGAGCTGAACCCCAGAACTTCAGCCATCCGGGCCAGCGAACTAGGCATTGCACGGTCAGCCATGTACTGATCGCGCAGCTTCAAGAGGTGTTCATGGTCGGCGTTGGCTTTGCCCATGGGCGTATTTTGGTGTATGAACATACACCTTGCAAGTTTTCTGCACTTATCCATGCGCGAATAAAGTGTTGCGCAACGGCTGTCCAGCGTCATGGAGCACACCTATGGCTCGCCTGCACGATAGCCGGGCCTACTGATTCGATCAGCTTGGCCAGGATTTCGGCGGTGCTCTCCCGACCGTCCCAGACCTTGTCCAACGCTTGGCGAATCCGGGCATTGTCGAGCCCAGAACATGCCGCGTCGCCTATGCGAATATTTGTATCAATATCTGCATAATCAAGGAGCAGCCTCATTTTGGGCGTCACGGTCTTGGTGCGTGAAGCCAGGAATCGCTGGACCGTCGATTGATTGACACCTTGCTCAATAGCAAATGATGTGGGTGTAGAGCCGACCCTTTTTAGATAGGCCTGCAGCTCCTTCCGGATTCGAGGTAGATTCGCCTGCGGCGGCTTGGCTATTCTTGGCATATATGCACATTATTGTGCATATATGCGCGCTGTCAAGAATGGGGTTCCAAGGCCATGAGTGGTGGGGCGGCGCAGCTGCCCTATTCACCACCGCACCGCGAGGCACGGCTCGTGTCAGAACCTCTTGTCTACGCCCACCCCTGGAGCGCAAGAGCATGCCTCCCAGCTCCCGGGCGGCAAGTGCGCTGAGTGAAGGACCAGCCACCGACATGGTCCAATTCCCATGCAGTATTCGGCGGAAAATGTCGACAGCGTTCGGACGGGTGAAAGGTGAGGTAAGAACAAAATGGCAAACGAGGCAGACGGGTGTGGCGGATCTGGAAGCCACTCAATTGCGGGCTACGAATACCAGATCGATGTCTCTGTTTGGCTCGCCCTTGACTTAGTGCTGGCAAACCGGCTCACTCTAGAGTTGGTTCTTGAGCCCGTTTCAGAGGAAGACGTCGAGGCTGATCTTGCCGACGTCGAGCCTGGCCGCTTGACGAGTACGGCGGCCTTGGACGGTTATCGCCTCGTTGTGCAGGCTAAGCTTCGCGGCGGAGACGCCTGGACGGTGGCTGGTGTGAAGGCGTTGCTAAAGCATGGCGTCGCCCGACCATCAGCCGCGAAGCGGCTCGAAGACAAAAATATCCGCTACTTGCTCGTCACCTCAGCCAGCCTGAACGGAGGTACGCGGGGATTGCTTGTCCGCCGGGCGGGGAGCTGGCCCAAGGCGGCCGACATGCCAGCAACGATCAAGAGCGCGCTCCCGGTGGGCTCAGCGGCGCGGGTTGCGATCATCGGCAACGAAGATAAGGAGCGGATCACCACCGATATCAAGACCCTCCTAACCGAGAGTTTTCGCGTCCCGAATGCCAAGCTGGACGAGTGCCGCCAAGCGTTGCGCGAGGCAGCGCGGGTTCGGATCGGTGGAGCAGGCGGTGGCTGCTGGACGCGTGCGCAGTTGGAGCAGGTCATCCGCCGTCACGATGGCTACATCGCTAGCTCACCGGGGCTCGATCATTACGTCGCCCCTACCAATTGGGGCGAGTTGCGCGCGGCGATGACCGATCGGCACGCAGCTCTGATCATCGGTCAGTCTGGGACGGGAAAGACAATGGCGACGCGTAAGCTCTATGACGAGCTGCGCAAGGAGATACCTGGCCTAGCTCGCGTACCAATCACGCTCGGGCCCGAACAGCTCCGCGACGATACAACGCCGCCACCGGTGCTCTATGACATCGAAGACCCGTGGGGCCGCTACGACTTCGACCCCAAGAGCCGCCCTTGGAACGATCAGCTTGCACAGTTCTTTGCCAAAGCTCGTCCCGATCGAATGATCGTGGCGACTTCGCGCCTGGACGTGGCCCAGAGCGCGGGAGCGCTCGATACGGTGAAGCCGTGGCGCATTGGGCTGGAGGCTGAGCACTATGGCGGCATCGAGCGTCGACGTTTGTACCGGACACGAATCGAAGCGCTGCCCCGAAAGCTCCAGGCGTTAGCGAAGGATAGTGAAGGATCGGCGCTGGCGAGCCTAGCCACCCCGCTGGAAATCCAGAAGTTTTTTGACGCCCTGCCGACACTCGACGACAAGGAGAGGCGAAATTCCGCAGGATTCGTCGCTGAGGCTATACGGCGGGCGCACCAGGACTCGATCGAACGGACAGTGGTCGATCAGATCGAGGAGCGTAAGGATATTCGCGCGGCCACCGTCCTCTGGGGTCTGCTCAAGGCCAATGACAAGCTCTCGCTCAGGCTACTGCGGCAGATCGAAGAGGATTTCGCCGAGCAAGGGGCCCCTTATGAAAAAGGTGTTTCCCCGCTCGTCACCTTCTTCGTCGCGGCTCGAAATCTGCGTCAGGTTGAAAGTACAGTGACCTACTACCATCCGCGGGTCGAGGCTGGCATTGAGCAAGCGCTGAATCGAGACCGTCTGCTCGCACGGCGAACGCTCCGCCTCTTGATCGACATCCTGATATCGCCGATCGGGCCAGGAGAAGCCTGGGGTGTTGCCGCATCTGCGAGGTTACTTCTTGCCCTTGATCGAACACCAAAGCTGAAGCCTGAGCCGTCGACCACGGCGCAAACGAAGATAGATGCATGGCTAGCCGCTGAGTTAGCCAAGGGCGGGAAGGAGTTCGAGGGGAACCTCAACCTTGCCGAAGCGGCAGGTTCAGCGAACAGCAATGTTTCTGAAGTGGCACGGTTCCTCCTGCACCGGCCGGATCGTAGCTTTGCGGGAATGCGCCTGTGGGGCCCCGCGGAGCATGACGAGGCGTGGTACGCACGAATGCGGGCCGACCCGAAGGTCAGGTCGGTCGTGGAGACTTTCATCCGAGATGTGCTACCGCACGCCCGTGATGATTTCGGAACTGGCTTCGTCGCGGAGGCCGAGCGCATCGCGCCCGGACTCACAACGGCGTTCCTGGCTGCCGCGGCGACAGCGGTGCACTACGGTCTTACAAACACCCATGACGCAATCGCCGAAGGCGCACTTAACGACCTCTCAGCGTTCGAGGCGATCGTCGATGCTGCAATCGCGGTGCGCACCCTCAGCGAGGCCGATCGCCAGCGCGCTGCGGATATCCATCTAGCGATTGTCAACGGCGAGTACAGCGAGGATTATGCCCAGCACCTTGCCGACGATGACGATGGTTGGACCGCAGGCGAGTTTCTGGAGGCCTATGTCAAGCGAGTGCGGGGGACGGTCGGTTGGCAGCACTTGGTCGAGCATCGGCATAGGGGTCGGCTGCTCTCCTACTGGCTCCGCGAGCTGGCGAAGGACGAGGCCCCGAATATAGAAGAACTTTCCAGTGCCTTTGCGATTGGACTCGGGACGGATGACGAAGACGATCTTTGGTATGTCCTGGGCAAGACGTGGGATTCCGCGTTCGAGCAGGCGCTGGTGAACCGCATCCTAGAGAGCCATCCTGCGCCCAGAGTGCGTGTCGCGGCGTTGACGTGTCTTGCCGAGCGGGCCACAGAGCGGCTACCAAGGATTTGCCATGAACTCGCGGCGCGGGGAGAGGACGGCCGACTGGTCGAAATTGCGATCGAAATTGGAGAAATGCGCTGCAAGCGATCTACCTTTGACGGCGATCGCCACGGTGAAGCGGCAAATCGGGCGGCAGAGCATCTACCAGCTCAGCTTAAAGAGATCAGCGATGCAGTTTTCGCGTTGGAAGCGGGGGCATCGCCGATTCTCACGGACGACGCGCATGAGCTGCTTACCCGCGTCATCCCGCCAAGTGAAGAAGTTCGTCTCTTTCGCGTCAGCCTGGACAAGCACCTACCTATATTCGTGCCTGACGATGTGCAGTGGTTACTCGCCAATACCGAGGATGCGAGCAACGCTGCAGAAGCGATCAATTTCGCGATACGTCATGGGATGACGGCTGAGGTTGAGGCGGGGCTCGCTCACCGATTCGCCGACGTAGTCGCACGATCGCTCACGGCGATAGCGGTGCAGAAGGTGCCCCCCCTACCTAACTCTCTGCTCGCCCTCGCTCGACATAAGGGTAGTCCGGTGCGTCGGGCCCTGGTTGAATTGCTCGATGCCAAATCGCATTCCGATCACCTTCCCGCGTTGCTTCTTCTGGCCAAGGACGAGTGGTCGCCTCGTTCTTCATATTATGGGGAAGACGACAACTATCCTATCGCGCAGTCCGCCATTGAGGCGATCGCGAAGCTCGGCGCAATCGAGGACCGGGTGGCCGAAGAGTTGTACCGGCTGGCCATCGACACACGCGACCCAGATGTTCGGTATAACATCTTTGTTCTTCTCATCGGTGCGGCCGATCCTCGCTTCCAAAGTGAGCTTTTCGAGCTTGCCGTGAGCCCGGGACGCCGAAAAATTCGGCTGGCGGCTTCGGGGGCGCTGATGGCTGGCCACGAGCATGTAGTGTCCGAAATCCTCGGACGAATCACACCGCAGTTGCTGGGGACGCGAATTGAGAGCGTCGCCTCAAGACTGCTGCTGCTCGTTGCACTACAGGGCGAAATTGGCGACGTTTTGAAGGCTGCCGAGGCGCTTTCCACGAGCGAGACGCGCCGCGTCCTATTGCTCCTTGCGATCTGGGTGATTCGCGATCGCGATATATCGGCAGCCGAGCAGATCGCCAGGATGCTGCCAACAAACCACGCCGGGGTGAGGTGGGCGCTGGCAGGTGCTGAGGGCAAGCTCGACGATACGGCTCTGGACGATTTGGGAGATTCCATCAACGTTGAGCAGGTCTTCCTGTTCATGCGACCGAAGAAGAAGCGCTGAACTGTGGCTCAGTCATACAAACCCATACCCTTGAACTCTCGTTGACTTTCACCGTTGAGGCATGCACGATGCTGACTACAGTCAACTCGGCAAACGCCTGAGAGAAACAATGGACGTCTATCAGGATCAGAGCGAAGGCTTCAAGAAAGCTCGTGTACATCCATATGTCTCTTCAAGACCCGGCGGGGCGAGTTTTGTTGATTTCAAGCGCCATCCGGAGCGGATAGCCGAGGTATTAGAAGATTTTGTCGTCTTTGGGCATGAAGCGGCGATTCAAACCTTTTACCAATTCCTTGCCTGGATCAACGGGCCTGATTCGTTGCTGGAAAGCTGCGATTGTGCGCTACGTGGACCTGGGCCGCATGACTCCAAATACTCGGAGCACTTATTGTGCGTTCACGGGCGACTGATGGTGATGCATCGTGACTTGTCAGCAAATTGCGATGACCGGTTCAACCTTCTCTACAACACATTGGGCAGGGAGCTGAGTTTTATTGATCAAGAACTCAATCGGAGCCAAGGCACCGTCGGATTCGCCGGCAGCCGCGCTCTGTACAAGGACCTGATTCCCGTACATCAACGCAAGGACGGCAACATCGTCTCGCGTTTCGGGGACCCCGGCCGAGGGCATCAGGTCTTGCTTCTTTTCAAAGCCTTCGGCGACGACCAAAACGAGGCCTTCAAAAACTTAGATCGGGTTTTTAAGAACATCGAAATGGCCTGTCGGCGGGCCTCGGAAAAGCTGCAAGCTACTAAGATGGTGCCGACTGAACGCGAGGGCGTGTAATACGGGCAGCAAGCATAGCCCTATAACACCCTGGTGGCACGATTATGCTTCCCGTCGCGGAACAGTTATGGTTCCGGCGACAGGAGTCCCGGATGCGCCAGGGTGCCGACTTATAGCTGCACGCAAGGCCCGCTTCCTGAACTATCTTTCTGGCCGGGAGCCGCCACCGGCCGTTAAATGTCTCTAATAAGAGCGTGTTTGCCAAGCGTGACACCCTTCTTGAGATCCCTCACTTGCGCAAGCACATGCAGCCTGATGGCCTCCGGGAGCACTGTGACCAGAGGCGAAGCCTGCCGTAGTTGTTGGGCCCGCTGGCTCGATCTCAGGATCTTGCGCCACGATTGATATTTCAGGATTTGCTCCCATTCCTGCCAAAGGGGGGCAGAGCGTGAGTTGGGTCTGGTAGTGAGCCAGCGGCTCAGAATCTTGTTGGCCCTGTCGAGCAGAACCGGATCTTGTTGAACTACGCGCACTGCCTGACGGTGCAAGGCGAGGCTCTGTAGGTCCTGTAGTTGGTGACGAGTCTCATCCGCAGAGATGACGACTTGAGCAGTGGATCTAGCACGTCGTGATCGCACGGTGTCAGAACCTGCCTGCCTAGGCAGACGTCCGTCAACGGCGACAAATGCCAGTTCTCCACTCAAGTTCAGAACGGCCATGACGCGAAGATATGACCCCATGGACGAACTCGGGTCACCTGACTCCACAGCCCTGAGGGTCATACGAGAGATGCCGGCCCGCTTGGCCATCTCGATTGTGCTCAGGCCTTGAGCTTTGCGTTGCAGTTGGAGACGGTTGCCCAGTTGCAGAAGCACTTGGCAGTCCAAGACGGAGAGCGAGTCAGGCGCGATCATTTGTCTACCATAATAGACAAAGTGTCCTCATTTGTGCGAAGGCTGATCGCCAACCGTTCGGCGGGTTGATCAGCCGCCGGCCTATCGTGCCAAAGCCACTTTGCCAGCCAGCCGATCTGAGATCTCTTCCACCATGGACGGCGGGGCCGCGTAGTCTTCCAGCGTTTTCGGCCAGGTCGCTTTGGCCAGGTCCACCAAGTCGCGACAGTGGCGGATCAGGCTCGACGGCCGAGAAAAGCCGCCTCGCTCGATGAGCTGCGTCATCTCATCCCAGCCAAACCTGGACACGATCTCGTCGACGGCGCGGTTGTGCCCGTAAGACTTGGGCGAGCCCTTGAAGTAGCTCGACACGCTCACCGGGTCGTACAAAGGTGCAAGTGTCGGGGTGATGCCGTCCTCGTAAAGCAGAGCCCAGTTCTTGAGGTGCGCGTCGGTGTTGCCCATCAGGATGAACGCCACCATGCGCCCCAGGAACTCCTTCACATCCTGGGCCGGGCGTGCGGACTGTTCATTGAGCACGCGCAGCATCTGGCCGTAGTCCTGCAGTAGTTCGTGGCCGTATTTCTGACTCGGGGTAAGGCCCATGGCCTGTGCAAATTCCTCCATGTGCACACGCCGCCCGTCAATGCGGTCAAAACGCTGCACCGCCAGGATGAACTCGAATGGCACCTGCTCTGGCAAGGCCGCTTCCTCGCGCGTGATCAGGTTGGCTCTGGCGCAATTGAGTCCCAGGCCTGCACACAGTGCGTAGCCGGCGTACTCGTTGAGGGTCATGTCCGGGTGCACGGAGTTGGGCAGTTTGAGGATGTGGCTGCCGGCGTGGCCATGTCGGCGAACGACGTAGCGGCGCCCATCGTGTACCGCAGAGAACTTGGTTACTACCCCCGGGATGGCCGAGCCATCTTCGACAGGAGTTTCCACAAAGCCGGGCTCGAGCACATCCAGGCCCAGCGCCGTGTGCCAGTGCCGCACGGCGGTCGGGATGTCCTCGCCTGTGGGCATGGGCTCCACTTCCAGCGCGCCCATGAGGTCGTGGCCGGCCGCGGCCAGCAGCTCGAACTCATTGTCGACGCTGCAGCCGCGTTGATCGGCAAGGCGGGTGCGGTTGTGCCCTTCGGGCAGTAGATTCTCGAAATAGCTTGGCCAGCGGCCTGAGGTTGTGACCACCCGTACATCATTCTTCGCCGAGAGGATGTCTCTGGTCTGCGCGTCGTTCGAGCCGCGATAGTTCAAGGACAGGGTCAGGCGCTGCGGGTCGTTGATGTAGTCCGCATCGAAGGACACCCGCATGATGTCACCGTAGCTGGAGAGGTAGCCGATGGGCATGCGCGCGCCTTCGGGCGCATACAGGTACATGCGCAGGTAGCGTATCGTGCCCGGCGCATTCGCGCGGACAGCACTCATTTCTTGCCGCCCTTGGGAGGCGAGAGACCTTGCAGGCGGGCCAGGGCTGCAGCAGAGATGCCCGGGCCCTTGCCCTTGTTTACTTCTTGGGCTGCGGGGAGGCTGAAGGCGTCAACTGGAAGATCCATGCGCTCCACGAAATGAGATGTCAGGTCTTGCTGGGCCACACTTCTGGCCGACCAAACGGCTGCTGGCTGAGGGGTGCGCACCCCCGCGTTGCGGGCCGAGAGCTGCCGGGCGAGGCTTCTGGCGGAATGCACGTTCTCCAGCTCATTGCTGGTTTCTTGCGTGAGCCTGTGTGTCGCCTGGCTGATGGCCAAGGCCTGGGTCACGACGGAGTCGGGTGCACCGACGCCACTGGGCTGAGCCAGCACACGTCCTCCCGACTGGATGAAAGCTTGGACCTCGCCGGCCAGGACCTTGGGCACCAGGAGCAGCTCCAGCCCTAGCGCACGTGCCAGCTCGTGGACCGTGGCCAGCTTGGGGTCAAAGCCGGACTCCACGCGCCCGACCGTGACACGGCTGGTGCCGGCCTTCAGGGCCAGTTCTTCCTGGGTCAAGCCCTGCGCCTTGCGGGCTGACTCGAGAGTGTCGATGATGCTAAGCCTATTTCTCATTCAGAGACCTTTGATAAGCCTAATTATCATGGCTCGTCGAGATAAATCAAGTAAATGTATATTACAAGATTCATAATCTGCTAAATATAAAAGGAATTTGTCATTATGGGGCTACTTGGAGCATTCAGAACTGGGTTCGAGAGGTTCAAGGCACGCGGGCTGAAGTGTGGGGCCGAAAGGGCCTCCGCGCCTCAGGTTAGGCTGGAACCCGATGCTCGAACCTAGCAGTGATTCAGCAAGGAGTTCATGCTTTGGGCACGTAAGGGCGCTGTGAAGCGCTTTTACCTAGCCGGAACTACTCTGGCCGGTACAGCAAATTAATGTTTATTCCAGTAATTTGATGTGATTCACAACCGCCCCCCACCAGGGCCACGGCACTGGCGGAATGGTGCGGGCTGCAAGTGGGGCGGCGCCCCCAGTGCCCCGGATCGAAGCGCCCGGCCAGGCTGGCCACCGCCGCGCTTTCCAGTGCCTCGTCGGTGGACATGGGGGGCAGCAGGCCGGCCAGACGCTCGGCGAGCATGGACTTGCCGGCGCCCGGCGGGCCGCTGAAGAGGATGCTGTGGCCGCCGGCCGCAGCGATCTCCAGGGCCCGTTTCGCACCGGCCTGGCCTTTGACGTCGGCCAGATCGGGGCCCTCGTCCCGGGGTTGCAGCGGCTGCGTAGCCAGGCGTGACCAGGCGGGTGAGTCGCTCACGGCCGGGTCGCGGCTGGGCACGAATTGCTGCACCACATCGAGCAGATGACCGGCCCTGTAGATGATGATGTCCGGCACCAGGGCGGCTTCCTCGGCGCTGCCCGGCGGCAGCACCAGCCGGGTTGGCATGGCACGCAGGGCCAGCGCCATGGCCAGCGCGCCGCGTATCGGGCGCAGCTCGCCCGAGAGCGAGAGTTCGCCCGCAAATTCGTGACCGGTCAGGGCGGCTGGGTCGATCTGCCCGCTGGCTGCCAGGATGCCCAGCGCGATGGGCAGGTCGAAACGGCCGGAGTCCTTGGGCAGGTCCGCGGGCGCCAGATTGACCGTGATGCGCTTGTTGTGCGGGAATTCCAGCCCGGCGTTCAGGATGGCCGAGCGCACGCGTTCGCGTGCTTCCTTGACTTCGGTCTCGGCCAGCCCCACCAGCGTGAAGCTGGGCAGGCCGTTGGCGAGATGGACTTCCACCGTGACCGCGGCGGCCTCCAGCCCCAGCAGGGCCCGGCTATGCACCAGTGACAGGCTCATGACAACTTCCTCCACAAATCGGTGCAAATCTTGTGCTTGCTTGTCAGAAGACGCACGCAATTGGTGCAATCTGTATGTTTGTACAGCTATCTTAACGCAGCTTGTACGGATACGTGTACACATTCGTGTGGAAATTCTGTGGGCGAGAGCTGGCACGGTCCCTGCTTATCCAGTTCGTCCCCTTTAACCCTCTGATGGAGTAAGACATGAACCTGAAATCCAAGATCGCCCTGGCCGCCCTGACCCTGACCGCTGGCTCTTCTGTCATGGCCCAGCTGGCCTACAACGTGGGCGCTGTCAGCGAATACCGTTACCGCGGTATCGCCCAGTCTGCCCTGGCCCCGGCCGTGCAAGGCGGCGTGGACTATGCCCACAGCAGCGGCTTCTACGTTGGCGCATGGGCTTCGCAGATTCGTTGGATCAAGGAAGCTGGCACGGCCGCCAACGTGGAAACGAAGGGCGACGTTGAACTCGACCTGTATGGCGGTTACAAGGGCGCGATCACCAAAGATCTGTCCTATGACGTTGGCTACCTGCGCTACGAGTACATCGGCAACACCTACAAGGACGCTTCTCCTGCATCGAATGTCAACGCCAATACCGACGAGGCTTACGGTGCTCTGAGCTACGGCGCTTACACCTTCAAGGTTTCTTACGCCTTCTCCGACCTGTTCGGCTACGCAAAGAGCAGTGGCAGCACCTACTATGACCTGTCGGGCACCTTTGACCTGGGCAGCGGTTACTCTGTCGTCCCGCACGTGGGCTACCAGGCAATCGAGGGTGCCGCCAACAAGCAATATAGCTACACGGATTACTCGGTCACGCTGGCCAAGGATCTGGGCAAGGGCCTGTCCGCTACCATCGCAGCGGTCGGTACCGACGGCAAGGCCAGTCTCTACAAGGTCAACGGTCGCCAACTGGAAGCCGCCACTGTTGTGCTGGGTGTGAAGTACACCTTCTAAATTCAACTCAAACCAGAGGAGAACCCATGAAACTCGTTACAGCCATCATCAAACCTTTCAAGCTGGATGAGGTGCGAGAAGGCCTCTCGGCCATCGGGGTGCAGGGCATCACCGTCACCGAGGTCAAGGGCTTTGGCCGCCAGAAAGGTCATACCGAGTTGTACCGCGGTGCCGAATACGTGGTCGACTTTCTGCCCAAGGTGAAGATCGAGGCGGCCGTGTCCGACGAGCTGGTCGATCGCGTCATCGAGGCGATTGAAGGCTCGGCGCGTACCGGCAAGATCGGCGACGGCAAGATCTTTGTGTACAACCTCGAGCAGGTCGTGCGTATCCGCACCGGTGAAACCGGCAAGGAAGCGCTCTGAGGCTCCCACAACAAGAGAGAACACTGACATGAAAAAACTAATCGTCTCCTTCGTGCTGGGCCTGGGCCTGCTGGCCGGCTCGGCTGCCGTCTGGTCCCAGACCGCCCCGGCCACCGAGGCCGCCGCTCCTGCAGCGGCTGCCGCCCCGGCTGCTGCGGCGCCCGCAGACGCTGCTGCACCGGCTGCTGCCGCACCCGTGCCCAACAAGGGCGATACCGCCTGGATGATGGTGGCCACCCTGCTGGTCATCATGATGACCGTGCCCGGCCTGGCCCTGTTCTACGGCGGCCTGGTCCGCAGCAAGAACATGCTGTCGGTGCTGATGCAGGTCATGGTGACCTTCTCGCTGATCGTGGTGCTGTGGTTCATCTACGGCTACAGCCTCGCGTTCACGGAAGGCAATGCCTTCATCGGTGGTTTTGACCGCCTGTTCATGAAGGGTGTCTGGGACAACGTCGCGGGAACCTTCGCCAGCGCTGCCACGTTCAGCAAGGGCGTGGTGATCCCCGAGATCGTGTTCGCAGCCTTCCAGGCCACCTTCGCCGGCATCACCTGCGCGCTCATCGTCGGCGCCTTTGCCGAACGCATGAAGTTCTCGGCTGTGCTGATGTTCATGGCCCTGTGGTTCACCTTCAGCTATGCGCCGATCGCCCACATGGTCTGGTTCTGGATGGGCCCGGACGCCTACACTGCCAAGGAAGTCGTTGATGCCATGAACGGCAAGGCCGGCTACATCTGGCAGATGGGCGCGCTGGACTTCGCCGGCGGTACCGTGGTGCACATCAACGCCGCCGTTGCTGGCCTGGTGGGTGCCTACATGGTGGGCAAGCGTATTGGCTACGGCAAGGAAGCCATGGCCCCGCACAGCCTGACGCTGACCATGGTCGGTGCCTCCCTGCTGTGGGTGGGCTGGTTCGGTTTCAACGCCGGCTCCGCCCTGGAAGCCAACGGCTTCGCCGCCCTGGCCTTCGCCAACACCTTCGTGGCTACCGCCGCTGCCGTGCTGGCCTGGTCCATCGGTGAGGCGCTGCTCAAGGGCAAGTCCTCCATGCTGGGTGCCGCTTCCGGCGCCGTTGCCGGCCTCGTGGCCATCACCCCCGCTGCCGGCAACGTCGGTATCGGTGGCGCGCTGATCATCGGCCTGGTCGCCGGTTTCGCCTGCCTGTGGGGTGTCAGCGGCCTGAAGAAGATGCTCGGTGCCGACGACTCGCTCGACGTGTTCGGCGTGCACGGTATCGGCGGCATCGTCGGCGCTCTGCTGACTGGCGTGTTCAACAGCCCGGCCCTGGGTGGCCCGAGCCTGGTCGGTGACTGGGTTACGGCCGGTATGGTGGCTCCGGCCGACTATTCCATCGCCGCGCAGGTGTGGATCCAGGCCAAGGCCGTGCTGATCACCGTCGTCTGGTCGGGTGTGGTTTCCTTCATCGCCTACAAGATCGTGGACCTGACCATCGGCCTGCGCGTCAGCGAAGAAGACGAGCGCCAGGGCCTGGACATCACGGCCCACGGCGAAACCGCCTACAACCGTTAAACGAGCAATGGACGGCAGCCCGCACCGCGCGTGCAGGCTGTCGCGCCAGAGCAAGCGAGAGTCTCCTCTGGTTCAGGCCCGCAAGAGCTTAGGCTCAAGCGGGCCTTTTTTCGTCCGCACACCGGCCACCCGTTAACATGGCGGCATGGATACAGCCCTCCAAAACATCATCGAGCGCGTGCGCCAGGCCGCCGAGGCCGGCACCCCCTTGCGCATCCGCGGCGGCGGCAGCAAGGATTTCTACGGCCAGTCCTTGCAAGGCGAGCTGCTGGACACCCGGCCCCTGCAGGGCATCGTCAGCTACGAACCCAGTGAACTCGTCATCACCGTGCGTGCCGGCACCCCGCTGGCCGAGGTCGAGGAAGTGCTGGCCGAGCGTGGCCAGGTTCTGCCCTTCGAACCCCCGCACTTTGCCACCAGCGGCGCCATGGCGACCGTTGGCGGCATGGTCGCCTGTGGCCTCAACGGTCCGGCGCGTGCCAGCGTGGGCGCGGTGCGCGACTATGTGCTGGGGCTGGAGTTGCTCAATGGCCGCGCCGAGCTGCTCACCTTCGGTGGCCAGGTCATGAAAAACGTGGCGGGTTATGACGTCTCGCGCCTGATGGCCGGCGCCATGGGCACCTTGGGCGTGATCACCGAGGTTTCGCTCAAGGTGCTGCCACGCGCCGTGGCCGAAAGCACGCTGGTGTTCGAACTGGACGAAGCCCGCGCGCTGGCCCAACTCAACACCTGGGCTGCCTTGCCCCTGCCCGTGAACGCCTCCTGCTGGCATGAAGGCGCGCTCATGGTGCGCCTGCGCGGTGCGCAGGCGGCCGTGGCCGCTGCGCAGAAGAGCATGGGCGGCACCGTCATGGACGCCGGGCAGGCCACGCTCTTGTGGAACGCATTGCGCGAGCAGACCGCGCCGTTTTTCCAGCTGGCCGAGGGCGAGTCATTGATGCGCCTGAGTGTGCCCGACACCGCGCCGCCGCTGGGCCTGGGCCCCACGCTGATCGAATGGGGTGGCGCCCAGCGCTGGCTCAAGCTGCCGCTGCCGCAGCGCCCCGATATGAACAAGGTGCTGGATGCCACCACCGGCCACGCCACGCTGTTCCGTGCCACGGACAAGAGCGCCGGTGTCTTCACGCCGCTGGCCGCGCCGCTGGACCGCATCACCCGTGAACTGAAGAAGCAGTTCGATCCGGCCGGTATCTTCAACCGCGGCCGCCTCTACCCTGATTTTTGAGCCGCCATGCAAACCAACCTCGCCCCCGAGTTCAAGCACACGGCCGACGGCCAGGCGGCCGAAGCCATCCTGCGCAAATGCGTGCACTGCGGCTTCTGCACCGCCACCTGCCCCACCTACCAGCTGCTCGGCGACGAGCTCGACGGCCCGCGTGGCCGGATCTACCTGATCAAGCAGGTGCTCGAGGGCGAGGCGCCCACGCGCAAGACCCAGGCCCACCTGGACCGCTGCCTGACCTGTCGCAACTGCGAGAGCACCTGCCCTTCGGGGGTGGACTATGGTCATCTGGTGGACATCGGTCGCAAGATCGTCGATGAGAAAGTGCCGCGCCCCGCCAGCGAGCGCCTGACCCGCTGGGCGCTGAAAGAGGGCCTGCCTTCGCCGGTGTTCGCACCGGCCATGAAGATGGGCCAGCTCGTGCGCGGCCTCCTGCCCGCCAGCCTCAAGGCCAAGGTGCCCGCTGCGCAAGATGCCGGCACGTGGCCCACGCGCACCCATGCGCGCAAGGTGCTGATGCTGGCCGGCTGCGTGCAGCCGGCCATGATGCCCAACATCAACAACGCCACGGCGCGCGTGCTCGACGCCGCCGGTTTGCAGACCGTGGTGGCCGCCAAGGCCGGCTGCTGCGGCGCCGTGAAGTTCCACCTGAACGACCAGGACGGCGGCAAGGCCGAAATGCGGGCCAACATCGACGCCTGGTGGCCCCACGTGGAGAGCGGCGTGGTGGCCATCGTCATGAACGCTTCCGGCTGCGGCGTGACCGTGAAGGAGTACGGTCACATCCTGCGGGACGATCCGCAGTACGCGGCCAAGGCCCAACGCATCAGCGACCTGACCAAAGACCTGAGCGAGCTGTTGCCCGAACTCGTGGAGAAACTGCGCGGCAAGGTCAGCGCCAAGGCCGCGCAAGTGGCATTTCACCCGCCCTGTACCCTGCAACACGGGCAGAAGCTGCGCGGCGGTGTGGAAGAGCACATGGGTGCGCTGGGCTTCAAGATCAACACCTGTCGCGTCGAGCCGCACCTGTGCTGCGGCTCGGCGGGTACCTACTCGGTGCTCAATCCCAAGCTGGCCTATGAGCTGCGCGACCGCAAGCTCAAGAACCTGGGCGAGATGCAGCCTGAGCAGATCGTCTCGGCCAACATCGGCTGTATCACGCACCTGCAGAGCGGCACCGGCACACCGGTGAAGCACTGGGTGGAGCTGCTCGACGAGGCGCTGGCGCAGGCCTGAAGCCGGCCGGGCGATCAGGCGGCCAGCGCGGCCTCGATATCGCGCTGCAAGCGCCCGGGTTTCGTGAGGGGCGCATAGCGCCTGAGCACCGTACCGTCCTTGCCGATCAGGAACTTGGTGAAGTTCCATTTGATGGACTTCGTGCCCAGCAGGCCCCGCGCCTCCCGTACCAGCCACTGGTAGAGCGGGTGGGCCTGCGGCCCGTTGACCTGGATCTTGGCCATCATGGGGAAGCTCACACCGTAGTTGAGCTGGCAGAAGCTGGCGATCTCGGTGTTGTTGCCGCGGTCCTGGGCGCCGAACTGGTTGCAGGGAAAACCCAGCACGACCAGACCCCGGGGGCCATAGCTCGCGTGCAGTTCTTCCAGACCCGCAAATTGCGGTGTGAAACCACAGGCACTGGCCGTGTTGACGACCAGCAAGACTTTCCCCCGGAACTGGTTCAGGGCGACAGGCTGGCCGCCGATCGTCTCGGCTTCGAAATCATAGACAGAGGGCATGGTGGTGGATTGGACGTGGATCGGCGATACAGAGGCTGCGACTCAGTCGATCGTCGCGCCTGATTCCTTCACGATCCTGGCCCAGCGCGTGATGTCCTCCTGCAGCTGCGTGGCGAACTGCGCCGGCGTGGCATTGGCCAGTTCCACCCCCTGGGCCTGCAGTTTCTCCTGCGTGTCGGTGGCGGCCAGCACCTTCTTCATGGCGTCCTGCAGCCGGACCTCGATCTCCGGCGGCGTGCCGCGCGCGGCGAACAGGCCCACCCACAGCGTGCCGCTGTAGCCCGGCACCTGTTCGCCGATGGCGGGCACGTCGGGCAGCACCGGGGAGCGGCCGGGCGAACTCACGCCGATGGCCACCAGGCGCCCGGCCTTGAGGTGCTGCAGCACCGAGGGCAGGCTGGTGAAGGCCATGGGCACCTGGCCGCCGATCACGTCCGTCATGGCCGGGGCCACACCCTTGTAGGGGATGTGCTGCAGCTTCACGCCCGCAGTGCTGTTGAGCATTTCGCCCAGCAGGTGGTTGAGCGTGCCGTTGCCGGCCGAGGCGTAGGGGTACTTGCCGGGGTTGGCCTTCACCAGCTTCAGGAAGTCTGCGAGGTTCTTCGCCGGGAAAGCCGGGTTGACCACCAGCACATTGGGCACGGAGCCCACCAGGGCCAGCGGCGTGAAGTCCTTCACCGGGTCGAAGCCCGGGTTCTTGTAGACGGCGGGGTTGATGGCCTGCGCGCTGCTGATGGTCATGAGCAGGGTGTGGCCGTCCTTGGGTGCCTTGGCCACGTAGACGGTGCCGATGTTGCCCCCGGCGCCGGGGCGGTTCTCCACCACGACGGCGCCGGGCAGGGTCTCACCCAGCTTCTGGGCGATGAGACGACCCACGATGTCGTTGGAGCCACCCGCGGCCTGCGGAACGATCACGGTGACGGGTTTGCTGGGGTAGTCGCTCGCAGAGGCGCTGGTCGTGCCCAGCGCGAGCAGGGTGGCGGCCAGGGCGGCGATGAATCGGCGTTGCATGCGGGTCTCCTTGTTGCTTGGGAGCCATCCTAGCAGCGCCAGCCCGGGCTCAGTGGCCGCGTTCTCCCCAGGAGGCCCAGAGCGCCGCCAGCAGGATCAGCGACCCGCCCGCTAGCGTGCGTGTCTCCAGCTCGGCTGCGCCAAGCAGTACCGAGGACACGCTGGCGAACACCACCTCGGTCAGCATGACCAGAGCGGTGGTGGCCGCGGGCAGGCGGGCCGCGCCGTACTGCAGACCCAGGTTGGCCGCCAGGAAGGCCAGGCTCGTGAGCAGGACCAGCAGCAGCCAGTCGGTGGCGAAGGCGGGTGGCAGCGGCACCAGCCCCGAAGGGCCTCCCAGCAGCGCCGTGGCCAGGGCCAGCAGCGCGCCGCCGCCGAACATGGCCGTCATGCGCGCTTCGTCGGGGGTGTCCTTGAGCTTGAGCAGCAAGACATTGGTCAGCGCAAAGCTGAAGCCGCCCAGCAGCGCCAGCCCGTCGGCCAGGCCGCTGGGGACGGGCCAGGGCGAGCCCGGCGTCTTGAGCACGACGACCACGCCGGCCAGGGCCAGCAGCAGGCGCAGCAGGGCGGACAGGCCCGGGCGTTCACCCAGCAGCAGCCAGGCCAGCAGCACGGACCAGGCTGGCATCAGGTAGAACAGCAGCACCACGCGCACCACGTCGCCGATGGTGACGGCCCAGTTGAAGCCCACATTGGTCAGGCCCGAGGCCACCAGCAGCAGGCACAGCAGGGGGTGGCGCAGGAAGTGGCGCCAGGCCCCGGGGCGCCAAACCAGCAGGCCGGCGAAAGCCAGCACATAGATGAGGAAGGTGGACCACAGCGGGTGCAGGCCTTCGGCCTCCAGCAGGCGGAAGGGGTACCAGGAGACGCCCCAGACAAAGGCGTTGAGCACCAGGGCCCAGGCGGCAAGTTGTTTGTGCATGAGAAACGCAGACAGGACCGGCGCTTGGCAGGTCCTATTCCAGCAGGGTGCGGGACTGGTCGAAACGCACTTCGACCCGGCCCAGCAGGTCTGGCATCTTGTCTTCCCAGTTCTCGCCCAGTGCGCGCAGCGCCTGGGGTGCAAGGTGGCGGACTTCGCTGTCCGGCTGGAAGGGCAGGTCCAGGCCGCTGCAGATGACGGTCGCCAGATGGACGACGGCCACCAGCGGCGGCAGCGCGCCGTGCGCCGGCGTGCGGTAGCCGGCGATGGCTTGCACGATGTCGCCGGGCAGATCCCAGTGCTCGGCCAGCAGACGGCCGATCTCGAGGTGATCGATGCCCAGCAAGGCGCGTTCGGTCTGCGCCAGGTCGCTGTCGTGCAGCTGTCGCTCGATCAGCACCTGCTGGTATTCGTGCGGGTGGCAGACCTGGAGCCAGAGGATGCCCACGCCATGCAGCAGGCCGGCCACCAGCGCGTGGTCCGGGTTCTCGCCGGCCAGCCCGGCGAGTTCCTGCGCGCACAGCCCCACGGCCAGGCTGCGCTCCCAGAACACGCTGGTGCAATGGCTGTTCTTCGCAAAGTCCAGCAGGCTGGTGGACACCACGACGTCGTGAACCCGGTTCAGGCCCAGGTAGCTGACGGCGGTGTGCACATCGCCGACCGGCTCGCGCCCGGAGTGCCGGATCAGCCGGTTCGCGGCCGACAGGATGCGCGCGCTGATCACCGGATCGGATTGCAGATGCTGTTCCAGCAGCTCGAGTGCGGCACGTTCGTCGTTGAGCGTATCCAGGATGCGGGTGACGATGGCTGGAAACGCCGGCAGCGCATGCAACTTCGCCACGACTGCGCTGGCCTGGATGGGCATCATGCGCTCCGGTGCGTCAGCAGCGCCTGGATCAGCGCCTGGCTTTCCGGGAGGCTGAGATCGGCATGGCGAAAGATCATTTTCAGGCGGCCAGCCTGGCGCAGCGCATCGGCCTCGCGCTGGGCATCGGTGCGCGTGTCGTCCTGCGCGACCTGGACGCACACGGCATGGTGGCTGGCGAGCTGGTGCTGGTTCTCCTGCGTCAGGACATGCCCGGCCGGCAGGGTGTAGGTGACGATGCCGTGCTCGACGAGGGTCAGGGCCTGGGCCAGCACCATGCCGGGCTGCAGGTCCTGAGGTGCGAGGTGGCGGGTGCGCGTGGCCATGGTGCAGGGAATATTAGCGCAGGGGGGCCTCAGCGCAGCGGCAATCTAGCCGTGCAGGTGGTCGTTGCGGGCGATGTCGAGCAGATGCTCGACTTCCTCGGGGTACTTCTTGCAGTTGTTTTCGTGCCAGCGCTTGATCAGCCACATGAAGCCGGCGACCAGGACGCCGAAGCCGGTGATGGCGCCGAAGGACGACAGGCCCATGCCGGTGGAGAAGCTGTAGAGGAAACCCAGGCCCAGGATGCAGGCCTGCTCGTTGAAGTTCTGCACCGCAATGGAGCGGCCGGCGCCCATGAGGTTGTGGCCACGGTGCTGCAGCAGCGCGTTCATGGGCACGACCAGGAAGCCGCCCAGGCCGCCGAGCAGCACCAGGAAGGGCGCGGCCAGCCAGACGTTGTCGATGAAATTGAGCAGGAGCACCAGCACACCCATGCCGATGCCCAGGGGCATGACGCGCGTGGCGTCCTCCAGCCGCATGCGCATGGACGCCACCACGGCGCCCACGGCCGTGCCGATGGCCACCACGCCGACCAGCGAAGAGGCCTGCGTGACGCTGTAGCCCAGCGCGGCCGCGGCCCAGGCCAGCACGATGTAACGCAGGTTGCCGCTCACGCCCCAGAACAGCGTGGTGGTGGAGAGCGAGATCTGGCCCAGGCGGTCCTGCCAGAGCCGGGTGTTGCAGCGCCAGAAGTCGGGCAGCAGGGCCAGCGGGTTCTTCGGCATGGGTCGCATCTCCACACCCGTGTGCGGGATGCGGGTGTTGAACCAGGCCGCCAGCAGGTAGACCAGGATCAGCACCGAGATCGCCGCTTCCGGTGCGCTGTCGATGCCGGTGTTGATCAGGGGCAGGTCGATGGTCAGCAGCGCGGAAGAGATGGCGTGCCCGACCAACTGGCCACCCAGCAGCACGCCCAGGATGATGGAGGCGATGGTCAGCCCCTCGATCCAGCCATTGGCCTTGACCAGCTGCGAGGCCGGCAGCAGTTCGGTGAGGATGCCGTACTTGGCCGGCGAATAGGCCGCGGCGCCCAGGCCCACGATGGCGTAGGCCATCAGCGGGTGCGTGCCGAACAGCATCATCAGGCAGCCGATGATCTTGATGCCGTTGCTGATCAGCATGACCTTGCCCTTGGGCTGGGCGTCGGCAAAAGCGCCCACGAAGGGCGCCAGGATCACATAGAAGAGGGCAAACATCGGCACCAGCGCCGCCTGCTGCCACTCGGGTGCGCCCTCACTGCGCAGCAGCTGCACGGCACCGACGAACAACGCGTTATCAGCCAGCGAGCTGAAGAACTGCGCCGACATGATGGTGTAGAAACCGCGTTTCATGGGCTGGGGGACCGGGGGCTCGTGCTTTGAGGCTTGTTGTGAAAATCCAATCGACGCTGGGTTATAGCATGGCGGGCAATGTCACAATTCATGGCAAGGGGTTGACTGAACTTCCCCGTCCAACGCTAGTCCCGACCGCATGTCCCGCCCGATCCAAGCCCTGATCCACGTCGAAGCCTTGCGCCATAACCTGGCGCGGGCTCGCCAGTCCAGCCCCGATGCGCGGGTCTGGGCGGTGGTCAAGGCCAATGCCTATGGTCACGGCATCGAACGTGTCTACGAAGGGCTGCGCGGCGCCGACGGCTTTGCCCTGCTGGATCTGGGCGAGGCCGAGCGCCTGCGGCGCCTGGGCTGGCGCGGACCGATCCTGCTGCTCGAAGGCGTGTTCGATCAGCGCGACCTGGAGCTGTGTTCGCGCCTGGATCTCTGGCACGTCGTGCACTGCAGCGAACAGATCGACATGCTGGCCGTGCACAAGACCCACGTGCCGCACCGCGTCTTCCTCAAGATGAACAGTGGCATGAACCGCCTGGGCTTCAAGCCGGAACAGTTCCGCGCGGCCTGGCATCGCCTGAACGCGCTGCCGCAGGTGGACGAGATCTCGCTGATGACCCACTTCAGCGACGCCGACGGCGCCAAGGGCGTGGCGCAGCAGCTGGCTGCCTTCAACACCGCCACGCAGGACTTGCCGGGCGAACGCTCCCTGAGCAACAGCGCGGCGGTGCTGCGCCACATGGGGCCACAGGCCGCAGCCAGCCTGCGCTCGGACTGGATCCGGCCCGGTGTCGTGCTCTACGGCGCTTCTCCCGACTTCCCGGAGCACAGCGCGGGCGACTGGGCGCTGCAGTCCGCCATGACGCTGCGCTCACGCATCGTCGGTATCCAGCAACTGGCCGCCGGGGACAGCGTGGGTTACGGCTCGACCTTCACCGCGGCACAGCCCATGCGTATCGGTGTGGTGGCCTGCGGTTATGCCGATGGCTACCTGCGCGCCAGTCCGGGCACACCCGGGCGCGGCACGCCGGTGCTGGTGGACGGCGTGCGCACGCATCTGGTCGGGCGTGTCAGCATGGACCTGATCACGGTGGACCTCACGCCCGTGCCCGCTGCAGGCATGGGCTCGGAAGTCACGCTCTGGGGGCGCGCCTCCAACGGAGCCCTCCTGCCCATCGACGAAGTGGCCCAGGCCGGGGACAGCGTGGGTTATGAATTGATGTGCGCGCTGGCCGCGCGCGTGCCGGTGGAGCTCGCATGAAGTACGTGCCCATCCCTATCGCCATGCTGCCGGTGGGCAAGCCCCTGCCGGTCAATGTCTGGAACCCCGACGGCCTGCTGCTGCTGCGCAAGGGCCAGCCCATCGTGTCCGAGCAGCACCGCGACAAGCTCTACGCCCACAACGCATCGACCACCGAAGCCGAGGCGCAAGCCTGGCAGCGCTCCTACGAGCGCATGGTGCACACCCTGCTGATGGAAGGGGTGGAGGTCGACGCGATCGCGCGCCTCCCCATGCCCAGCGCCATCCGCGAGCGCGACTACATGGTCGGCGAGCAGCTCAACGGCGGCTGGATGGACCTGCAGGAGGTGCTGCGCGGCATCCTCTACCAGGGCGGGCTGGCGCTCAACCCCCTGCCACGGCTGGCGGCCCTGGAGAACAAGGCGCGCGCGCTGCTCCAGGCCGACGCGGACGACAGCCTCTTCTGCCTGTTCCAGGCCCTGGCCGACAGCAGTCTGGGGTATTGCGCCACGCATGCCCTGCTGTGTGCCTGCGTCTGCGAACTGGCGGCACAGAAGCTGGGCCTGAATCCGCAGCAGCGGCAGTCCCTGATGAGCGGGGCCCTGACCATGAACATCGGCATGGCCCGCGAGCAGGACGTGCTGGCCCGGCAGAACGAGGCCCCCACGCCCGAGCAGCGCCAGCTGATCCAGGAACACCCGCAGCTCAGCCTGAAGATCCTGGTCTGGCTGGGCATCGAGGACGTGGAGGAGCTGGACCTGGTGCGCTGGCACCACCAGCCCGACAGCGCCGAAGGCCTGCCGCACAACCTGCAGGCGCGCCGCCTGCTGAGCATGACCGACGTCTTCGTGGCCAAGATGGCGGCGCGGCGCACACGCGAGGCGCTCTCGCCCCTGGAGTCGGCCAAGTCCATCTACCTGTCGACCGAGAAGGAAGTCACGGCCTCGGTCGGTGGCGCGCTCACGGCGGCGGTCGGTTTCTATCCGCCGGGCACCTATGTGCGCCTGGTCAGCGGCGAGACCGCGGTGGCGGTACAGCGCGGGCTGCGCGCCAATACGCCCTGGGTCATCGTCATCGTCGACCGCAACGGCATGCCGGCCTTCAACTACCACTGCCTGGACACCTCGGACCCGGCCTACGCGATCGCGGCGCCCATGCTGTTTCGCACCGGCAAGGTGGCGGTCAACATCGAGCGCGTGCGGCGCGCGCGCGAAAAAATCCGGCGCTGACAAGGGGCGACGCGCGGGGACTCCCTCGCGCTCTGCCGTCCGTGAATTTTTCACACCCACGCAGGTGGGTGCGGGTTAGTCCCGAGCCGGGCGCATGTGCGGGCCGGCAAGATTGCCCTGGGCCGCACACGGCCTGGATAACCGTCTGACTACCAAGCAATCTGATCAGGGAGAACGTATGAGCATGAAACGCATGGGGGCCGTTGCCGCCTTGTCGATGGTCGTGGCCGTGAGCGCACACGCCAGGAACCCGGGCGAGAGCGCGCAGCGCTGCGTCGACGCCAGCGAAAAGAACGGGCGCGTCACCCTCACCAACACCTGCAACAAGCAGATCTTCGTGCTCTATTGCGGCGACCTGAAGTACTCCAAAAAGGGCTGCGGCGAAGGCCCCAAGGGTGGTTTCTATACGCACTCCAACAATGTGCAGCCGGGGGCCAGCACCGACTTCGTGGTCGACGGCCAATATCGCTATGCGGCCTGCGTCGGCGGTATCAGCTTCGGCAACAGCGGAGAGTACGAAGATTTTCCCAATGGCAGTTACCGCTGCCTGGCCAGGTAGACCAGACGGGGGCTGGCGTGTGATGCCACTCAGGCCAGCTTGATGACCGCTGCACCGGCGCACACCAGCAGCGCCGACAGCAGGCGCTGCCGGCTCAGGCCTTCCTTGAGGAACACCACACCGATCAGCGCCGCGAACACGATGGAGGTCTCGCGCAGCGCGGCCACCGTGGCGATCGGGGCCTGTGTCATGGCCCACAGCACCAGGCTGTAGGCCGCCAGTGTGCCGGTGCCGCCCAGCAGGGCCGCGCGCCAGGCGCCGGGGGGTGGCCGCAGCAGTGCGCGCCCGCGCAGCCAGGTGGCCGTGGCCAGCATGAAGACGCCCGTCAGCAGGAAGACCCAGGCGGTGTAGCTCAGGGCGTGGCCGGCCAGGCGCACGCCCAGGCCGTCGACCAGGGTGTAGAGCGCAATCACGCCGGCATTGGTCAGCGCTGCCAGCACCGCGCCCGGATGGCTGGCGCCGTTGCGTCCGGCCCGGCCTGCCAGCGCCAGCACCCCGCCACAGATCAGTGCAATGCCCAGCCAGGCGCCCGGTGTGGGCGCGTCAGCCAGCAGCAGGGCCGCCGCCAGCGCGGTCAGTACCGGTGCTGTGCCGCGCATCAAGGGGTAGGCGAAGCCGAGCTCGGTGCCCTGGTAGGCGCGCGCCACCAGCGAGAAATAGACCACGTGGATCAGAGCCGACGCCAGCAGCCAGGGCCAGCTGGCCGGGGCCGGCGTGGGCAGGCCCGGCAGCATCAGCAGGGCCAGCGCGGCGGCGCCGCAGACCACGTGCAGCGAGGCCAGGAACTTGTCCTGGCTGGCGCGCACCAGTGCGTTCCAGCCCGCATGCAGCAGGGCCGAGAAGAGCACCACGGCCATGACCTCGGTAGCCATGTCAGCGAGGTGCTGCCGATGAAGGGCTTGAAACGTGGCGGGAGCGGAGACCGGGGGTCATCTTTTCCTCAGGCCCAGGGCCATGACGGTGCCCACCACGATGAGCGCGCCGGTCACCTGCACTGGCGCAATGGCCTGGTCCAGCAGGAACCAGGCCAGCACCAGCGCCGCCACCGGCTCCACGTTCATGATGGGTGAGCTGCCGACCACGCCCAGCCGGGGCAGCAAGGTGAACATGATGGTGAAGGCCGTGCCGTAGAACAGCGTGAGGCCAGCCAGGCCCCACCAGCCGGCCGCCGCCTGGGGCAGGTGCAGGCCGCCTTGCAGCGGTACGGCCACCAGCGCCAGCAGACCGACCAGGACCATGGTGATGGTCGTGCGCAGGCGCCCGTCGACGCTGGCCGCCTCATGTTGCGTGAGCACCAGGGCGGCGCCGAACACCGCGGCCGCCACCATCGCAAAGGCCACGCCGGCGCCGATGCGGCTCCATTGCCCGGCGGCACCCAGGCCCGAGGCCGCACCCAGGGCGTCGAGCGCCAGGGCCAGGCCGAACAGCAGCACCGGCATGGCCAGCAGCACGGCACGTTCCGGCCGGTGCCGGTAGAGCAGCCAGGCGAACAGGGCCGTCCACAGCGGGTAGGTGTTGAAGGTCAGCAGGGCCAGGGCCACGGGCAGGCGCACGACGGCGGCGTACAGGCACAGGCTCTGCACGGCCACCAGGGCGCTGATGAGCAGGAGGAAGCCGCGCTGGCGCGGCGTGACGACCAGCGACACGCCTTGCTGCCAGACGATGGCGCCGACCACGAGGGCGGTGACCAAGCTGCGCACCAGCACGGCGGTGGTCACGTCCAGGCCATGGTTGAAGGCCAGGCGTGCGGCCACATGGTTGGCCCCGAACAGGCAGGCGGTGAAGAGCAGCGTGAAGAAGGCGGCGCGGCTGAGCGCGCGGGGGGAAGAGGACATGACGAATACCGGGAGTCGGGCCCGTTGGTCAGAGCAGGCCGCGCGTGCGCGCCTGCAGGCGTGACAGGCCCAGCAGCACGTCGGTATAAGGCGTGGTCACGCCGGTCAGTGCGCCCAGCTCCTGCACCACGGTGACCAGCGCGTCGATCTCCACCGGTCGGCCGGCTTCCACGTCCTGCAGCATCGAGGTCTTGAAGGCGCCCAGCTTCATCGTGACCGCGTGCCGGTCCTCGGGCTGCTGGAAGATCGGGATGCCGATGCGGGCGCCGATCTCCTTGGCCTCAAGCATGACCTTCGAGATGAAGTCGCGCACCAGCTTGTCGCCCAGGATCTTGTCGGTGGTGGCGCCGGTCAGTGCGCTGACCGGGTTGACCGTCATATTGCCCCAGAGCTTGTACCAGATGTCTTTCTGGATCTGCGCCGAGAGCTCGGTCTCGAAGCCGGCCTGGCTGAGCAGTTGCACGAGTTGCTGCACGCGCTCGGTCTTCTGAGCCGAGGGCTCGCCGATGATGAGGCGGTTGCCGAAGTGGTGTTGCGCGCAGCCCGGCTCCCGGATCGAGCAGCTGGCGTGCACCACGCCGCCGATGATGTGCGCGGCAGGGATGGCCCTGGCGATCTCGCCCTTGGGGTCGATGGCCTTGAGCTGGGTATTGGCGAACTTCTCGCCGAAGCCCTGGAAGAACCACCAGGGCACGCCGTTCATGGCGGTCAGCACCACGGTGGCGGGGCCCAGCAAGGGGGCGATCTGGCGCGCCACCTCGGGCAGGGCCGGTGCCTTGACGGCCAGGATCACCAGGTCCTGCACGCCCAGTTCAGCCGGGTGGGCGCTGGCGCGCACCGGGACGCCGAGCAGTTCCTTGTCGATCTGGCAGCGCAGGCCGTGCTGCTGCAGGGCGCTGAGCGTGGCGCCGCGCGCGACCACGCTGACCTGGCAGCCGGCACGCGCCAGCCTCACACCCATCCAGGCGCCGATGGCGCCCGCACCGTAGATGCAGATCTTCATATCGGAAAATTCCTACAGAAACATCAGAGATCGTGAAAGACTAACTAGGAAAAGCCGGATTTTGCCGTCGCCACGGCAAAAAGGCTCGACAGATCAGGCGTATGCAATTACAAACGTTTTACGTGCCTGCTCCGCACGAGTGGGTAGCCCCGGGGGTATCTCGTGAGAACGCGTTGCCAGGGCGCGCCGGTTTTCAATCCTGTTTTTCTATCAATGGAAGGATCTAGCCATGTTAAAGCGCAATTCGATGAAGTGGGCGGCCGCACTGTTGCTGACAGCTGGCGTGGCCATGCCGGTCTTGGCTGCCGACACGCCCACCACTCTGGCCGGCGTCAAGGTGATTGCCGCCGATGAGGCCAAGAAACTCCTGGATAGCGGGGTCCCGTTGATCGACACTCGCGTGGCTGCCGAGTATGCCGAGAAGACCATCAAGGGCGCCAAGAGCGTGCCTTATCGCGAGAAGAGCGCGAAGGACGTGGGCTTCGATGCCAGCCAGGATCAGTTCGATCTGAGCAAGCTCCCCGCCGACAAAGGCGCACCCATCGTCTTCTTCTGCAATGCCGGCGAATGCTGGAAGAGCTACAAGGCTTCTGTGGTGGCAGCGAAGGCCGGCTACAGCAAGATCCACTGGTTCCGCGGCGGCATGCCGGAGTGGACCAGCAAGGGATTGCCGACGCAGTAAGCCTGTGGCGCCACGCGCCATGGCCCAGACCGGTGCCGCAGAACTGAAGGAATGTCCATGTCGATGAATCTGTCCATCAAGGGACGATTGCTGCTGCTGACCGGGCTGGCCTTTGTGGCCGTGGCCTTGCTGGCAACCCTCTTCTTTGCGGCCAACCGGGTCAACCGCACGGCTCTGACCCAGTTGTTCGAGAAGAATAGCCAGATGATCGTGGGCCTGCAGCGCGTCGACAGTCTGTTGCTGGAGGTTCGCTTTCGTGCGGCGGCGGTACTGCTCGACCAACTCCCGGTGCCCGGCTCCTTGAATCACCTACGAGACGCGCGCAAGGAGCTGGCGACGCTGTGGCGGCAGCTCGAGCCGCTGGCATCGGAAGCCTTTACAGAGGGCGAGGCGCGCGACAGCATCGAGGCCATCAAGCAGCGCTGGTCAGTGGTGGAGACGACCCTGGGCAAGCTGGAACAGGGCTACGTCGCCAAGAACAACGACGCTCTGACAACCGTGCTGGAGGAAGACTGGGCCCTGATGCTCAAGGGCGTGGTCCGCCCCCTGCAGGCGCTGATCCCGCTTGCGCAGAAGCGCGCGAACGAGACTTACGAAGCCGCAGTGGATTCCAGCCAGCGCATGCTGGCGTTCGGGATCAGCGGCGGGGTGTTGTGCCTGTTGCTCTTGGGCGTGGTCGCCTGGCACACGATGCGTTCCATTCTCGTGCCGCTGGAAGACGTGAAGCAATCCCTGCGCCGTATTGCCGACGGTGACCTGTCGGCGCCGGTGCCGGCCTCGCGTGGCGATGAACTCGGCAGCATGGTGGATGCCTTGCGCGATATGCAGCAGGCGCTCTCCGGACTGGTCTCCCAGGTGCGCTCATCCTCGGAAAACATCGAAGTCGCCAGTTCCGAGGTGGCGCATGGCAATGCTGACCTCGGTGCCCGTACCGAACAGGCTGCCTCAAGTCTGCAACAGACGGCTTCGAGCATGGAGCAGCTGACCGGCACCGTTAGCCAGTCGGCGGAATCGGCCCGTACCGCCAACAGGCTGTCTGGCTCGGCCGCTGCGGTAGCCCAGCGCGGGGGGCAGGTGGTCTCACAGGTGGTGAGCACCATGAACGACATCACCCATTCGTCGAAGAAGATCTCCGACATCATCAGTGTCATTGATGGCATTGCCTTCCAGACCAACATCCTGGCGCTCAACGCCGCAGTGGAGGCCGCGCGCGCCGGTGAGCAGGGACGGGGTTTCGCGGTGGTGGCCAGCGAGGTGCGCAGCCTGGCCGGCCGGTCTGCCGAGGCCGCCAAGGAGATCAAGACCTTGATCGCCACCAGCGTGTCAGGGGTCGAAGCCGGCGCACGGCTCGTGAGCGAAGCCGGTCAGACCATGAACGAGATCGTCACGGCGGTCCAGCGGGTGAGCGACATCATCGGCGAGATCACGGCCGCCACCACCGAGCAGTCCAGCGGCATTGCACAGATCAATACTGCGGTGAACCATCTGGACCAGATGACGCAGCAGAATGCTGCTCTGGTGGAGGAGTCCACCGCCGCCGCCCAGAGTCTCAAGGACCAGGCCTCGCGCCTTGCCCAGGTGGTCTCTGTGTTCAAGGTGAACCCTGGCGGCTCCGCTGCGACAGGCAGCGACCCGCTGCAACTCGCGATGACCCGGTAGGGCCTGTTCACACTCATTTCGCAAGCGCGACAGGCACTAGTTCTTGTAGCTGGTGTCCTGTCGGTCCACCTGCCGCACCAGCGCGTCGAACACGTCCTGTCCGGCGCCATGGTTGGGGTTGAACTGTAGCGCGTCGCGCGTGCATCGGGCGGCGATGGCTGCGGGCACGGGAATGGCCGGGCCCATGCTCAGGGTGGCCAGCTGGATCTCGCAGGCGCGCTGCAGCGTCCACAGGATGGCGAAGGTCTGCGGCAGTGTGGCACCCCAGGCCAGCAGGCCGTGGTTGCGCAGGATCACGGCCGGTTTCGCACCGATGCTCTGCAGGAGACGCGGCGCCTCGTCAGCGTGGATGGTGATGCCCTCGAAGTCATGGTAGGCCACCATGTCGTGCAGCTGGGCGGAATAGAAGTTGTTCTGGGCCAGCCCGTTCTGCTGGCAGGCCACGGCCACGCCGGCCGTGGTATGGGTGTGCATGACGCAATGCGCCCCGGCGATGTGCTCGTGGATGGCCGAGTGCACGGTGAAGCCGGCCGGGTTGACCGGATGCGTGGAGCCGTCGAGCACGCGGCCCTGCAGGTCGATCTTCACCAGGTTGCTGGCGGTGACTTCGCTGTAGTGCAGGCCGAAGGGGTTGATCAGGAAGTGCTTTTCACCACCGCTCACACTGGCCGGCAGGCGCAGCGTGATGTGGTTGTAGATCATCTCGGTCCAGCCCAGCATCGCGAAGATGCGATAACAGGCCGCCAGCTGCAGGCGCGCCTGCCACTCCTCCGGGTGCAGGTGCACGGGAGGTGCCGATTTCAGGATGGCATTCATGGCGGGGTCCAATCAGTGCGTCGAAATATCCCGACGGTCGCGCAGCGGAGGTTTCAGCGCCGGGCCGTCCCAGGCTGAAGCACGGCCCCCCGGGGGCAGGGAGCGACACGCAGTGCGCGACCGTGGGGCCTTTCAGGCATCGGCGGTGAAGCCGATGGTCTTGACGATGGGCGCCCACTTGGCCGTGTCCTGCTTGAGCAGCTCGGCCAATTCGGCGGGCGAGTTCGACATGGCTTCCAGGCCGAAGGTGGCCAGGCCGTCGATCACGTCCTTGGAGGCCAGCGCCACCTTGAGCGCGCCGTTCATGCGTGCCACGAGCGCAGCGTCGGCCTTCGGGGGCAGGAAGAAGGCGAACCATTCGCTGTGCGTGAGTTCCTTGAAACCCTGCTCGGCGTAGGTCGGCACGTCGGGGGCGAAACGGTTGCGCTTGGCGCCCGAGGTCGCCAGGATGCGCACCTTGCCGGTGGCCAGATGCTGCGTGATGTCGCCGATGGGGCCGCTGACGGCGGCAATCTGGCCGCCCAGCAGGTCCAGCATGGCCGGTTGGGTGCCGCGGTAGGCGGCGTGCTTGAGATCGATGCCGCCGCTCTTGCCCAGCAGGGCGCCCACGAAGTGCGGCGTGGAGCCGGCGGCCGGCGAGCCGAAATTGGCCTGGCTGGGATTGGCCTTGGCCCAGGCGATGAAGTCGGCCACGTTCTTCACGTTGGCCGGCACCAGGGGGCCGACGGCAAAGCCGAAATCGAACACGCAGGCCAGGGTGACTGGCGTGACATCGGCCACCGGGTCATAGGGCAGCTTCTTGAAGATGTGCGGGTAGATGGTGAACATCGACGTAGGCGACTGCAGCAGTGTCGTGCCGTCGGCCGGCTGGCCCTTGACGTACTGGATGGCGATCTGGCCGCCCGCGCCGGTCTTGTTCTCGACGACGACGGTCTTGGCGTAGGGGCCGGTCAGGCGCGTGCCCACGCGCCGGCAGGTGTTGTCCGAGGTGCCGCCGGCAGCGAAGCCGGTGACGATCTTCAGCGTGTCGATCTGGGCCTGGGCCATGGTCTGCTGGCCCAGGCTGGCCAGCAGCGCGGTGGCGCCGGCGGACTGGATGACGTGACGACGGGAAATACTCATGAGGGTCTCCTTGTGATGAGCTGGCAAAATTCAGGAAACGTCGCGCAACCAGGTGACGGCCCCGGAATGGGTCACCGCGCCCTGGTGGCTCGGGCGTACTGTGAGTGCGTATTTTTCCAGCAGGCCGCCCTGGGCGACCCCCGTGTTTACCTCTAGGCTGGCCAGGCGCCGCGTGATCTCCGCGGCATCCAGCTCCACCGTGATGCTGCGTGCCGGCGCCCGTGCATCGATGGCGATCATGTCGCCGTCACGCAGCGCGGCGATCGGGCCGCGGTCCGCCGCCTCGGGCCCCGCGTAGCCGATGCACAGGCCGCGTGTGGCGCCCGAGAAGCGCCCGTCGGTCAGCAGGGCCACCTTGTCGCCCATGCCCTGGCCGTAGAGCAGGGCCGTGATGCCCAGCATCTCGCGCATGCCGGGGCTGCCTTTCGGCCCTTCGTTGCGGATCACGATCACGTCGCCTGGCTGGTAACGCAGGGCCTGCACGGCGGCCTGGGCCGCTTCCTCGGACTCGAACACACGCGCCGGGCCGCGGTGTACCAGGGTCTTGAGGCCGGCGGTCTTGAGCAGGGCGCCGTCGGGGCAGAGGTTGCCCTTGAGCACGGCCAGGCCGCCGTCCTTCGAGATCGCGTCTTCGAAGCGGCGCACCACCTGGCCGTCGGGGTCGTTGGCGCCGGCGATTTCCTCGGCCAGGGTGCGGCCGGTCCAGGTCAGCGCGTCGCCGTGCAGGTGGCCGCTGCGCAGCAGTTCGCGCAGCACCACGGCCGCGCCGCCGATGTAATACATGTCGCGTGCCAGGTACTTGCCGCCGGGGCGCAGGTCAGCGATCAGCGGCGTGCGCGCGAACACCTCGGCCACATCGTCCAGGTGGAATTTGATGCCGGCCTCGTGCGCGATGGCCGGGATGTGCAGCGCCGCATTGGTGGAGCCGCCCGTGGCCGAGACCACGGCGCAGGCGTTCTCCAGCGCCTGGCGCGTGACGATGTCGCGCGGCAGCGGGCCACCCCCTTCAACACTGGCCATCACCGCCTTCATGAGTTGTCTGCCCGCACGGCGCATCAGCGGCGCGCGTTCGCTGAAGACGGCAGGCACCATGCTGGAGCCGATGGGCGCCAGGCCCAGCGCCTCGGACACCATGCCCATGGTGTTGGCCGTGAACTGGCCCGCGCAGGCGCCGGCCGTGGGCAGGCAGGCCTGGCTGATGGCGTCCAGTTCGTCCAGCGTGGCATCGCCGGCCAGCACCTTGCCGATGGTTTCGTAGGTGTCGACCACGTTGAGATCGCGCCCGTCCACCCCGGGCATCTGTCCCGGCAGCGCCGAGCCGCCGTGCACAAAGACGCTGGGCACGTTGCAGCGCACCATGCCCATCATCAGGCCGGGCAGGTTCTTGTCGCAGGCGCCGATGCCAAAGATGCCGTCCCACTGGTGGCCGCGCACCGAGGCCTCCACGCTGTCGGCAATGAGCTCGCGCGAGATCAGCGAGAAGCGCATGCCCGAATGCGCCATGGTCAGGCCATCGGACACCGAGACCACCGGGCACTCGTGCGGCGTGCCGCCCGCGGCGTAGATGCCGGTCTTGGCGTGCTGGGCCTGATCGCGCAGGTTCAGGTTGCAGGGGCTCATCTCGCCGCCCGTGTGGAAGACGCCGATGTGCGGACGCGCGATGTCGTCCTCGTCCTGGCCCAGGGCGTGCAGGAAGCTGCGCGTGGTGGCGCGGATGGTGCCCTCAACGAGCGTGGCGGAGCGGAACTTCTTTTTCTCGGTCATGCGTTCATCCTGCGTTCAGGTGCAGGCCATTGTCCATGGGGATCACCGTGCCCGTCATGCCCGGCGCGCGCTCGGTGATGAAGCAGGCCAGCGCCGCGACCTCTTCCGGCTGCGAGACGCGCTTGAGCGGCGAACTTTCGGTCTGCACCTGCACGACTCCGGCGTGCCGCACGGCGTCCAGCACGCGGCTGGGCAGTCCGCCTTCGACAAAACCCGGCGCGATGGCATTGACCCGGAGCTGCGGCCCCAGCGCGCGCGCCAATGAAAGCGTGAGGGTGTTGACCGCGCCCTTGGAGGCCGCATAGGCCATGGACGAGCCGCGCCCGATCACGCCGCCGATGGACGAGATGTTGACCACGCTGCCCTGGCCGCCGGCCTTCAGTGCCGGGGCGCAGGCGCGGATCATGCGGTACAGGCCCACGGTGTTGACGTCGTAGGTGCGGTGGAACTCTTCAGGCGTGAGGGCATCGAGGTCGGTGTGCGGAATGAAGCGCGTGGTGCCGGCGCAGTTGACCAGAGCGTCGATGCGGCCGAACTTCTGCAGGGCGCCCTGCACGAAGGCGGCACAGCTCTCGTCCTGGCCCACATCCAGGTGCAGCAGCAGGGGGCTGATGCCATGCGCCTCGCATTCGGTCGCCACGCCCAGCAACTCCACGCGGTTGGCCTCGTCCAGCCAGCTCAGGGCCAGGTCCCAGCCGTGCGCCGCGAACTCGCGCGCGCAGGCCGCCCCGATGCCGGTGGCGGCGCCGGTGATCAGGCAGACGCGGCGCGCGGCGCTCATCGCTCAATACACCTTGTCGCCGGCTGCGAGGGGCTTCACGTTGCCCTTGTAGAGCGCGGCGAGTGCCGAGGTCTGGCGCACCAGGATCTGCGTGTCCAGGCCCACGGCGACGAAGCTGGCACCGATCTCCAGGTAGTGGCGCGCCAGCGTCTCGTCGCTGATCAGGATGCCCGCGGCCTTGCCGCACCTGACGATGCGGCGGATCGCGTCGTCGATGGCTTTCTGCACCGCGGGGTGGGTGGCCTGGCCGATGTAGCCCAGCGAGGCCGAGAGGTCGGCCGGGCCGATGAAGACGCCGTCCACGCCGGGCGTGTTGGCGATGGCTTCCAGGTTGTCCAGTGCGGTGCGCGACTCGGCCTGCACCAGCAGGCAGACCTGCTCGTTGGCCTCCTTGCCGTAGTTGGGGTAACGGCCCCAGCGCGCGGCGCGTGTGCCGGCCATGCCGCGCACGCCCTCGGGCGGGTAGCGCATGGCCTGCACCACGGCGGCGGCCTGTTCGGCCGTGTCTACCATGGGCACCAGCAGGGTCTGGAAGCCCAGGTCCAGGAACTGCTTGATGGTGGCCGTGCCGGCTTCGCCGTGGCCCAGCGGCACACGGCCAATGGGGTGCGAGCCGGGATAGGCCGCAATGGTCTGCAGCTGCGAGAGCAGGGTGGGCAGGGTGGTGGGTGAATGCTCGGCGTCGAGCAGCAGCCAGTCGAAACCCGCACCGGCGCAGATCTCGGTGCTGACGGGGTGGCCCAGGTTGACCCACAGGCCGATCTGGGCCTGCTGTTTGGCGATGGCCTGCTTGAAGGGGTTGACGGGTGTTTTCATGCGGATTCCTCAGACAAAACGGAAATTCAACTGGCCCAGGGGGCCGTAGTCGGCCTCGAACAGATCGCCGGCTTTCCCTGGCACGGGCCGCGTGAAGGAGCCGGCCAGCACGATCTGCCCGGCTTCGAGATGCTCGCCCCAGGGCGCGAGCTTGTTGGCCAGCCAGGCGATGCCGATGGCCGGGTGGCCCTGTACGCCGGCGGCCAGCCCGGTTTCTTCCACCACGCCGTTCTGGCGCAGGATGGCACCGACCCAGGGCAGGTCCACGTCGCCGGGTTGGGCGCGGGCGGCGCCGACCACGATACCCGCATTGGCCGCGTTGTCGCTGATGGTGTCGTAGACCTTGCGCATGACCTTGCTGTGGCGGTCGAACTGCTCGATGCGCGCGTCGATGATCTCGATGGCGGGCGTCACGTAGTCGGTGGCGGCGAGCACCTGCTCGGCCGTGACGTTGAGGCCCTTCAGCGGCGCCTTGAGCACGAAGGCCAGCTCCACCTCCACGCGCGGCGCGATGAAGCGTGCCGCCGGGATGTCCAGTACCTGGCCTGGCGTGCAGGTGTACAGCATGGAGTCGAGCAGGGTGCCATAGTCGGGTTCGGCTATCTGGCTGGACTGCTGCATGGCGCGCGAGGTCAGGCCGATCTTGTGGCCGATCACCCGGCGCCCCTGTGCCAGCTGTAGCGCCACCCAGGCGCGGCTGATGCGGTAGCCGTCCTCGATGCTCATGCCGGGGTAGCGTCTGGAGAAGTGCTCCAGCTGCGTGCGCGTGTCCTGCGCCTGTTGCAGCTCGGCGGCCAGCTGCTGCGTGAGTTCGGGGCTGAACATGGCTACTTGAACAGGGGGTGGAGGTTGCTGTGCTTGGCGTTGTAGACCTCGCTGCCCTCGTCGATCTGCAGGGTGATGCCGAGCAGGCGTTTTTCGTAGAGGTCGGCGAAATGCGTCCTGGTCCGGGTGAGCAGGGCCTGCCCGGCCCGTTCCTTCACGGCGTCGGATCGCCCGAAGCCCATGCGCAGGTTCAGATAGACGAAGGCGTAGTCCTCCTTGCCGTCGGCCACGGCGGAATGCGGCGCGGGGTAGGCGAACACGCGCGTGCCGCCGGTGGGGAAGACCTGCTCGCCCGACTCGTCGTGCTGCCCGATCATGACGTCGGCCAGGTCGCGACACAGCGTCGTCATGTCGGTCTCCTTTTCCAGGTTGTTCGTGTAGAGGATGACGAGGTGCGGCATGACAAGGATCTTTCAAAGGCGGGAAAAGGCACTGTAACCCCGGGCGCTGGAGGCTTGCGGCTGCGGCACGGCCTGGCCGCTGGTCGGCAGCACCGGGAAGACGGCGTTGAGCTGGCCGGTGCCGGAGGCGCCGAAGTAGGGCGTGATGATTTCGGCCTGGCCCGTGTACTCGGACCAGCCCAGCGCGCCCAGCAGCATGGCCGTGTCGTGCATGAAGCCTTCGCCGTGGCCCTTGCTGGCGTACTCGGGCAGCATGGCGCAGAAGTCTGGCCACTCGCCGGCCTGCCACATGTGCAGCACGTCGCGGTCCATGTGCTCCAGCAGCGGGCTCCAGATCTTGTGCGCGTATTCCGGCGCCAGGCCGTTCTGTGCGAAGCGGTGGCTCAGCGAGCCGCTGGCGAAAAAGGCCACGGTGCCGTCGTAGTGCTCCTCCACCGCGCGGCGCATGGCCCAGCCCAGGCGGGCGCTGTCGTTGAGGTAGTGCACCTGGCACAGGGCCGAGACCGAGACCACCTTGAAGTGCTGGTCCTCGTTCATGTAGCGCATGGGCACCAGCGTGCCGTATTCCGGTGCCAGCGTGGTGGCCGGGTGGGCCAGGGTCTCGACGCCGTGTTCGTTGCAGACCTTCGCCAGCAATTGGCCCAGAGCCGGGTTGCCCGGGAATTCATAAGCCAGGTTGCTGATGAAGTGCGGCAGCTCGTTGCTGGTGTACAGGCCTTTGAAGTGCGGCGCGCAGTTCACGTGGTAGTTGGCGTTGACCAGCCAGTGCGTGTCGAACACCACGATGGTGTCCACGCCCAGCGCGCGGCAGCGCCGGCCGATCTCCTTGTGCCCTTCGATGGCGTCGGCCCGCGTGCCCAGTCTTGGGCCGGGCAGCTCGCTGAGGTACATGGAGGGCACGTGGGTGATCTTGGCGGCGAGAGCGAGTTTGCCCATGGTCAGGCCCCCCAATGAGGAATGTGGTGCGAGCCTAGAGAGACCGCCACGTTCTTCGGCTCCAGGAACACCTCGTAGGTCCACGTGCCGCCCTCGCGCCCGGTGCCGCTGGCCTTGGTGCCGCCGAAGGGCTGGCGCAGGTCGCGCACGTTCTGGCTGTTCACGAAGCACATGCCGGCCTCGATGGCCGCGGCCACGCGGTGCGCACGGCCGAGGTTCTCGCTCCAGACATAGCTGGACAGGCCGTAGGGGATGTCGTTGGCTTTCGCAACGGCGTCGGCCTCGTCCTTGAAGGGAATCAGGCAGGCCACGGGGCCGAAGATCTCTTCCTGCGCAATGCGCATGCGGTTGTCCACGTCGGCAAAGACCGTGGGCCAGACGTAGTTGCCGTTTTTCACACGATCAGGCAGCGCCGGTGCATAGCTGGGGCGGTCGAGCCCGCCGCAGAGCAGCGTGGCCCCCTCCTTGGGGCCAAGCTCGATGTAGCTGCGCACCTTGGCCAGATGGTTCTTCGAGATCATGGGGCCGACGATGGTCGCATCCATCTGCGGGTCACCCACGGTGATGCGCTTGGCGCGCTCGGTGAACTTCTGCACGAAGTCGGCATAGATGCGCTGCTGCACCAGGATGCGGCTGCCCGCGGTGCAGCGCTCGCCGTTGTTCGAGAAGATCATGAAGACCGCGGCATCGAGCGCGCGCTCCAGGTTCGCGTCGTCGAAGATCACGAAGGGGCTCTTGCCCCCCAGTTCCATGCTGAACTTCTTCAGGCCCGCGGCCTGCACGATGCGGTTACCCGTGGCCGTGGAGCCGGTGAAGGAGATGGCGCGCACGTCGGGGTGGGCGCACAGCGGCTCGCCTGCTTCCTTGCCGTAGCCGTGCACCACGTTGAGCACACCGGCGGGAATGCCAGCCTCCAGCGCCAGCTCGCCCAGGCGCGCGGCCGTCAGCGGCGAGAGCTCGCTCATCTTGAGCACGGCGGTGTTGCCGAAGGCCAGGCAGGGCGCGACCTTCCAGGTGGCGGTCATGAAGGGCACGTTCCAGGGGCTGATGAGCGCGCACACGCCCACGGGGTGGAACAGGGTGTAGTTCAGGTGCGTGGGCGTGGGGTAGGTGTGGCCGTCCACGCGCGTGCACATCTCGGCGAAGTAATGGAAGTTGTCGGCCGCGCGCGGGATCAGCTGTTTGCCGGTCTGGGCGATGACCTGGCCGGTGTCGTCGGTCTCGGTGCGG
Source organism: Hylemonella sp. GW821-FHT12C09 (assembly GCF_058807395.1). Lineage (NCBI taxonomy): Bacteria > Pseudomonadati > Pseudomonadota > Betaproteobacteria > Burkholderiales > Comamonadaceae > Hylemonella > Hylemonella sp. GW821-FHT12C09. The sequence goes on from NZ_JBXAQQ010000006.1 coordinate 294,519, forward strand.
GCGATCTCGGGCACGTGCTGCGCGATCAGCTCGCCGAGCTTGCGCATGAGTTTGGCGCGCTCCGGGGCGGGCAGGCCGGCCCACTTCGGAAAGGCGTCCTTCGCGGCGGCCACGGCCGCGTGCATCTCGGCCGCGCCGCCGGCGGCGACTTCGGCCAGCACCTCCTGCGTGGCCGGGTTGACGGTCTCGAAGTAGTCGGTGCCCGTGACGGGCTTGCCGTTGATGAGGTGGTTGATGACGGTGTTCATGGGCTGCGGATGGTGTTGACGAGGGCGCCGAGGCCTTCGATCTCGGTGACGATCACGTCGCCCGGCCGGCAATCGACGATGCCGTCGGGCGTGCCGGTGAGGATGAGGTCGCCGGGGTTGAGCGTCATGTAGCTGCTGAAGTGCTCGACCAGGCAGGGCACGTCGAAGATCATGTCGCGCGTGGAGCCCGACTGCGTGATCTTGCCGTTCACCGTGGTGCTCAGGGCCAGGGCCATGGGGTCGGGCACATCGACCGCATCGACGCGCCAGGGGCCCAGCGGTGTGCAGGTGTCGCGGTTCTTCACGCGCAGGTTGGGGCGGTACCAGTTCTCCAGGTAATCGCGGATGGCGTAGTCGTTGGCCACGGTGTAGCCGGCGATGTAGTCGTAGGCGTCGGCGCGCTTCACGTGCCTGGCGCGCCGGCCGATCACCACGGCGAGTTCGCATTCGTAGTGCATATAGTCCACGCCGGCGGGCCGCACGGTGTGGGCGCGGTGGCCGATCAGCGAGCCCTCGCCCTTGAGGAAGACCAGCGGCTCCTCGGGCGCCTTGAAGGCCAGTTCCTTGGCGTGGTCGGCGTAGTTCAGGCCCAGCGCGAGGATGGTGCGCGGCCAGGGCACGGGGGCCAGCGGCGGCAGCCAGCTCACGGCATCGAAGCCGACGGTACGGCCATCGGCCAGCAGCAGCTGGCCGTTGTGTTCGGTGGCGTCGTGGATGGCGCCGTCGTAGGCGACGCGGGCGTGTTTCATAAGGCCCCCACGCTTGCCACTGCGTGTGCTGCGCTGCCCCCCGAGGGGGCTCTCGCGCCTTGGGGCGGCCCGGCGTCTCTCGATGCGGCCTCCTCCACCAGCGTGTTCGTGAGCAGGCCCAGCGCGGGCAAGCCGGCGGCCGAAATCTCGATGCGCTGGCCTGCGCGCGCCAGCGGCCGGTTCGCGCCCAGGCCCAGCAGCAGCACGTCGCCGTGGCTCAGGGTCATGAACTCGCTCACGTCGGCGATCAGTTGCGCGGCGGGGCGCAGCATCTGCGCCAGGTCTACGGTGTGCTGCAGCCGGCCGTCGATGCGCACTTCCAGTCGCAGCCGGTTCGGGTCACCCAGCTCGGTGGGCGTCGCGCAGCGCGGCCCGATGCCCAGGAAGCCGTCGAGGTTCTTGTATTTCACCGGAGGGCGGTAGTAGCTGGCGTGCGGCAGCGAAACATCGTTCACCAGCACGTAGCCGGCGACATGGGCCAGCGCGTGTTTCGCGTCGACACCCCGTGCCGCGGCACCGATCACCAGGGCCAGGCTGGCGCCAATCTCGACCTGCGGCGCGCGTGCCGGCACGGCGATGGCCGCGCCGTTGGCGCTCCAGGTGTTGGCGGTCTTGATGTAGAGCACGGGCGCCTTCGGCGGTGCCTTGTAGGGGGGCTCGTTCATCTGCGCGGCCCAGGCGGCCCACTCCTCCTTGGAGTTGAGCAGCACGCCGTAGACGGTGCCGGCGGACAGGACGGGGAGCATGGTCATGGGAAACCTCCGCCCTGTTGGGCTGCGGTGCGAGCACCTTCGGACGGCCGTGCGGTGCTCATGCCGGTTCCTCCAGGGCGATCAGTTCGTCGAGCAGGGCATACAGCTGCCCCAGTTTTTCCTTGCCCAGGCCGCGCTCCAGGCGCTGGTAGTGCGCCTCGATCGAGCGCGACAGGGTCTGGACCAGTTGCAGGCCCTTGGCGGTGGCTTGCACGACCGTGCGGCGCTGGTCGGCCGGGTCGCGTTCGCGTTGCACCAGCCCGTCGCGCTCCATGCGGGCCAGCACACCCGTGAGGCTGGGGCCGAGGAGGTAGGCCTCACGCGCGACGCGGCCGGTCTCCACCACGCCGTGCTCGCCCAGCACGCGCAGAACGCGCCACTGCTGGTCGCTCAGGCCCTGATCGCGCAGGCCGGGGCGGTAGTGCGTCATCACGGCTTCGCGCGCCTGCAGCAGCAGACGGGGCAGGTTGCGGTGGCGAAAGGCGGTGGACATGGTGGGAGCGTCGATTTATTTAACATGTTAAATGTTTTGGCGCCGCATTCAAGCCCCGCCCCGCCCGGCAGGCCCCGGACTTACCCGAGCTGTAAGTTCATACAGTATTCGGGTACCATCCCTTCATGGCCAAGGAAAAGACGATCTACACCTGCAACGAATGCGGCGGCACCAGCCCCAAGTGGCTGGGCAAGTGTCCGCACTGCAATGCCTGGAACTCGCTGATCGAGTCCGTGGCCGAGAGCGCCGCGCCCGCGAAGAACCGCTTTGCGGCGCTGGCGAAGACGGCCGAGGTCACGGCCCTGGCCGACATCGAGGCGGCCGACGTGGACCGCACGCCCACGGGCCAGGACGAGCTGGACCGTGTGCTGGGCGGCGGCATCGTCGAAGGCGGTGTGGTGCTGATCGGCGGCGACCCGGGCATCGGCAAATCCACGCTCTTGTTGCAGGCGCTGGACGCGCTGCAACGGTCCGGACAAAAAACCCTGTACGTCACGGGTGAGGAAAGCGGCGCCCAGGTGGCCCTGCGCGCACGCCGCCTGGGGCTGGATGGTTCACAGGTGCAGGTGCTGGCCGAGATCCAGCTCGAGAAGATCCTCGCCACGCTGGACCAGCACCAGCCGGCCATTGCCGTGATCGATTCGATCCAGACCGTGTACTCCGACCAACTCACCTCCGCCCCCGGCTCGGTGGCCCAGGTGCGCGAATGCGCGGCCCACCTCACACGCGCGGCCAAGGCCAGCGGCACGGCCATCGTGCTCGTGGGCCACGTCACCAAGGAGGGCGCGCTGGCCGGCCCGCGTGTGCTGGAGCACATGGTGGACACGGTGCTGTATTTCGAGGGCGACACGCATTCGAGTTTCCGCCTGATCCGCGCCATCAAGAACCGCTTCGGCGCGGTCAACGAGATCGGTGTCTTCGCCATGACGGAGAAAGGGCTCAAGGGCGTGAGCAACCCCAGCGCCATCTTTCTGTCGCAACATGCGGAGCCGGTTCCCGGCAGCTGCGTGATGGTCACACTCGAAGGCACGCGCCCCATGCTGGTGGAGATCCAGGCCCTGGTGGACAGCGGCGGGCCTTCACCTCGGCGTCTCTCCGTGGGCCTGGACCGCGACCGCCTGGCCATGCTGCTGGCCGTGCTGCACCGGCATGCGGGCGTGGCCTGCCTGGACCAGGACGTCTTCGTCAACGCCGTGGGCGGCGTGCGCATCAGCGAGCCGGCGGCCGACCTGGCCGTGATGCTGGCCATCACCTCGTCGCTGAAGGGCCGAGCCTTGCCCAAGGGTTTTCTGGCCTTCGGCGAGGTGGGCCTGGCTGGCGAGGTGCGGCCCGCGCCGCGCGGGCAGGAGCGCCTGAAGGAGGCCGCCAAACTCGGCTTCTCTGTCGCCGTGGTGCCCAAGGCCAATGCGCCCAAGAAGGCCATCGAGGGGTTGACCATCCACGCCGTGGAGCGCGTGGAGGAGGCGCTGGAGATCCTCCGCACGCTGGATTGACCGGCCGACCAGCTTCCCGCATGGTGAGCGCACAGATATTCTTAAAAAGAATATTTGACTTTTATTCTCTTAAAGAATAAAGTAAAAATATTCCTTGAAGGAATTCCTCATGAAACAGATCCTGAGCAGCCCCACCCAGGCCGGCCTGTTGCTGCAATCGGCCAGAAAACACCGTGGGCTGACCCAATCCGCAGCGGCGGCCCGCCTGGGCTTGAGCCAGTCCAGGCTGTCCAAACTCGAACTGGACCCCGCCAGCATGACCCTGGAACAGATGCTGGGCCTGTGCGCCCTGCTGGGGCTGGAACTCACACTGGCCGAGAAAAAAAGTGCCGCCAGCCAGGCGGGCAGCAACCCCACGGAGTGGTAAGCCATGGGTCGGCGCTCACATCACAAGTCCCTGGCACTCTGGTCCAACGGCCAACGCGTGGGCGTGTGGCGCCTGGGGCCCGGCGGCGCCAGCGAACTGCAATACGAACAAAGCTGGATCGACGCCCCCGAAGGGCGTCCTTTGTCCCTGTCTCTGCCTTTCACCATCGGCAACAGCCCCCACAAGGGCGCACGGGTGCTCAACTACTTCGACAACCTGCTGCCCGACAACCCGGACATACGCAAACGGCTGGCCAGCCGCTTCAAGACCGGCTCCACCAAAGCCTTCGAGCTGCTCACGGCCCTCGGCCGAGACTGCGTAGGCGCCATCCAGCTGCTGGAAGAAGGCGCCACGCCCGAGGGCTACGACCGCATCGAAGGCACGCCCATGGCGGATGCGGACATCGAGCAGTACCTGCAGCGCACCGTGGCCACCTCCGCCGTGCTCGGCCAGGAACCTCTGCAGGAAGACGACTTCCGCATCTCCCTGGCCGGCGCCCAGGAAAAAACAGCCCTGCTCTGGCACGATAACCGGTGGCTGCGCCCCCACGGGGCCACGCCCACCACGCACATCTTCAAACTGCCGCTGGGCATGGTCGGGCCCGGCCAGCTGATCGACTTGCGCAGCTCGGTCGAAAACGAATGGCTGTGCTCGCGCATCCTCGCCGCCTACGGCCTGCCCGTGGCGGCCTGCCGCATCATGGACTTCGGCCGCCAGCGTGTGCTGGTGGTCGAGCGCTTTGACCGCAGGCTGCACTCCTCAGGCCGGTGGTGGCTGCGCCTGCCGCAGGAAGATTTCTGCCAAGCCTTGAACACCCCGCCGGACCTGAAGTACGAAGACCAGGGCGGCCCCGGCATCCTGGACATCTGCGCCATCCTGAAACAGTCGGAGAATGCAGCGCAAGACTTGCGCACTTTCATGAGCGCCCAGATCCTGTTCTGGATGCTCGGTGCCACCGACGGCCACGCCAAGAACTTCAGCATCCAGCTCCAGACGCAGGGCCGCTTTCATCTGACGCCGCTATACGACGTGCTCTCCATCTGGCCCGTCGTGGGCGGTGCGGCGCACAACATCCAGTGGCACAAGGCCAGGCTGGCCATGGCCGTGCGCGGCAAGAACCTGAAGGACATCCAGCGCCGCCACTACAACGCCATGGCGCCCCTCTGCGGGCTGGGGGCTGACGCTGAGGAGCTGATCCAGTCCCTCATAGCCCGCACACCCCAGGCCATCACCCAGGTGAACGCAGAATTACCTGCCGGCTTTCCGCAACAGATTGCGACGTCCATACTCGGTGGGCTGGAGCAGGCGGCCCGTCAATTGGCTGCCATGCCGCATCGCTGATCATCGCGGTCCCGGTTGACCTGACCCCGAGCTACTTTCTAGACTCCAGCGCCTCTCGAAATCAAAGGAAACAAAGCCGGATTTCGAATCGATGCAAGGGCCAAGTCAACGTCAAGAAGCGGCCAATAGAGATGCTCTGCAGCAGGTCGTTGCACGGTCGTGATGGCCTGCACCGTGGCCGTTTTGAACCACGGAAATTCCTCATAAGGAACAAACAGCTCCTCGTCACCCACAAGCACCCAGAAACCCTTGGTGGAGACCAAAGAAACTTCAACTTCCGAAGTGGATACGCCATGCATGGGTAATCTCCTCTCGGCGCCTATGAACCAATGACAGTGCCTCGTTGAGCTGCTTTACCGACAGCCCTTGATTCAAGGCGACTTCAATACCGGGCTCCATCCAGAATTTGGCTTCGCCGTCAGTGTGCGTTACATGAACGTGCATCCGGGATTCCTCCCGTGAGAAGAAGAAAAACCGGAACGCCCCCTCACGAAAAACAGTAGGTGCCACAGTGCAAGTCTAGCACCGGCCCAAAGAAACTCGTTTTGAATCTCTGACAGTTGCAAGGCCTGCCCTGCAATTGGCCGCCATGCCACCCCACTGATCATGAGACTGGGCGCCTCACCACCCGCCCCACCGTCGTGAAATGCACGCCGAAGTGCTCCGCAATCTGCTGGTAAGAATAGGCCCCGGTGGCATAAGCACGCACCATGGCCGCATTGCGGTCGGGTTCGGCTTGCTCGATCGCCCGCAGCGAAGGCGCCGGGGCACGACGCTGGGCGCGCGGAATCTGCACATCCTCGCGCTGCTGCTTGTGCACCCGCTTCTGCATCTTTTCCACAAAGGCGTCGTCCCCCAGGTACACTTGGCTCTTGAGCTGCTGCCAGGGTGAGGCTGCGCCCATGCCCTCGGCCACGAACTGGGCATAACGTTCCTGCGCCACCGTCCTGCGGCTCGCAAACCGCGCCAGCAAGCCATCAACAGCAAGAAACTCCTGGGCCGGCACCAGCCCCATGCTGGCTTGGTAGCTGCTCCAGGGCCAGTCTTGCGCACGCTCGACCATACCCGCGCGCACCGGGTTCAACACCACGTAGCGCGCCAGCTCCAGCAAGTAGGCATCGCTGTCGACCAGGATGGCCTTGAACCGCCCTTGAAACACATGCCCAACCCGCTGGTGCCGCCGGTTACTGGCCTGCGTATAGACCCCATTGAGCTGGCGCATGCCTAGGGAAAGATTGCCATCGGGCGTCTGGATCAGCAGGTGGTAATGGTTGCCCATCAGACACCAGGCGTAGCAAAGCCAATTGAACTGGCTGACGACCTGGGAAAAGATGTCCAGAAAGACACGCCGGTCTTCGTCGTCTTCAAAGATGTTTTCCCGCCGATCACCCCGCGCAGTGACGTGATAGAGCGCGTGCGGGAACTCGATGCGTAGCGGGCGGGACATGGGCAGAAGATAGCAAAAGAGATGCTACTTTGCTAGACCTGACCCTAAAGGTTAACTACTAAAGGTTAAAAAGGTTAAAAAGGTTGATAAAGGTTAAGGCCTGACCCCGATCTCCGCGCTGGTGCCGGCGGTTGAAATATTGGGTGTAGGTGCCGTTGAGAAACTTCATCCCCCTGGCCAGCGTGGGCGTGCCGGTCTCGATCAGCAGGTGGTAGTGGTTGCCCATCAGGCAGTAGGCATGGCAATACCAGTCATACCGCTCGACCGTATGCCCCAGCAGGTCCAGAAACTGCCGGCGGTCCTCGTCATCCGCATAGATGTCCTGCTGCGCGTTGCCACGTGCCGTGACGTGGTACAGCGCGCCGGCAAATTCGATGCGCAAGGGCCGGGCCATCTGCGTGCTCCCTGAAATCAGACGCCCTCAGGCTATCGAGTCGTGGGGTGGATGTCAAATGTAAGGCCTGACCCCGATCTCCCTCCTTAAACTCAAATAGTCTCTTTAACGGAATACGGTGAAAATGACACACCACACTTATGGCAACGTTTCGGGAAAAAGGCGACGTAGCTGCCGACCGCAACTTCACCGGCTCCAAACGAAGTCCGTGTAACCAAAGGCGTTACCCCACAACGGGGACATTTGTATCCAAAGGAAGTAAACAGACCGGCAAGAGCGAACGGAAAAAATATCGCAAATAGCCAAATCGGGTGAATCACTAAAACATCGAATCTAAGAAGAAGTGCCATTACACCTGCACCGAAAAAGATCACAGCAAATGAAAAAATTACTTTTCGCCGAGATTTTCCGAATCTGGTGAACTCATCTTTCGATAGATGCTCCTGAGTATTTTCTTTCATGAATATGACTATCGTTTATAAGACGTATTAAATATATCCCACTTAATAGTACCGCCCACATTAGCAACAGGTGCGGCAGTCTTGACTTCAAGAAATTTCACCTGACCAAAGCCACCATAGTTATCCTTAGTGACAGAGGTGCCAGTCAACGGGGACTGGACACCAGCCTTTCCTTCAAACGCGGTCAGCGTTACAAATGGAAGAGCGACTTCCACGCCAACTTTCGTGCTGATTGCTCCGGTTGGGCTGCTGCCGGTTCCGTGGACACCCACCTAAGCTTCTGAAGCTTTCTCGAAGTCTATCGGACTGACGTAACCG
>NZ_JBXAQQ010000007.1:0-301887 GCF_058807395.1 Hylemonella sp. GW821-FHT12C09
ACTTCCTCAGCCCGGTCCAGTTTGAAGAAGGCTTAAAGGGCTAAGCAAACCGTCCGGGGAATCGGGGGAAGCCCAGAGCAATCGCCATGCCAATCGATCGTGCAAACGTATGGAGGGCCCTATTGATGTCGCCAAGTGGCTTTGCTGTGTTGCTTCTAGTTCCAGCGGCAGCTTGCGCCCAAAGATGGCGCGCCGATCTGTTGCCCTCGTTCCCGAATGCTTCGCGAGGCTTCATCCGACTGAGTCTTTCGAGCAACTCAACCAACTTCACTTGCTGCTTGTAGGCAAGTACGGCAACTCCAGGCAGCAACCAGTCCCTTGCCCTTCCCGTAACATTCGCCTCGAGCTTGAACGTTCTACCCCGTACCAATGCTCCGTCATGTCCACGGAGAACAGACCAACCTTGTGCATCCACTCGAAGTGCGTCCCTAGTGAGGTCTAACGTCTCAGACTGCCTGGCCCCCATACTCAAGGCTAGTATGAAATAGTGCGCCATCTGAACGACACCAAGCAGTGCCACAATGTCTCGCGTTCCCCGTGGCGGCCAAGCTAGCTGCTCACTTTCGGGGCCTGCTGCCCTGACCCTAGCAATTTTTTGACTATGAACTTCTTTCGGCAGCTGCAATGGGAAGGGGATAGACACAATTGCGTTACCGTTTCGATCTATCCACCTATGAGATTCAATAATTTCCTTGACGCCTAGATATCGATGTTGTCGAATCGCCAGAGGAGAACCTCCTGAGCTTTCCGTCTCATCCCATAACTGCACCAGCCTTGCGCCGATCGACATCAGAGTCGGATAGAGATCATGCAGTAGCCAAAGGCTGCGACTGCCCATCTGCGCAACATAATCGTCTGGCAGGGGTAAATGGGGGTTCTCTGCCGACGCTCTTTTTTCCGCAAACTTTCGTTCACTCGTCATCAACATCGCTTTTGACTGTTGATCAAGCCTGGGCACGTCATCCCAGATGTCCATCTCATGCATCATCTGCATGCGCCTGGATTCGTTTCTCGCTGCCCTTTGAGCCCCTCCACTGAGCCCCTCTATATCTTCTCCCTTTAAGAAGCGAAGAAAGGAGTCTGCCCCATACTGTCCTCCGGCCTTGAGATGGAGGTTAACGTCAGCTCCTACTTTGTTCGATTTGAGCATTCGACAAACCCCCGCCGCAAACAGGGGAGGAAGCTGCGCGCTTGCAAGTCGAAAAATCGTACTTACATCCAAAGATCGATACTTTGATCGCTTCATGCCTACAGGCCCCATACGCAGCAGAATCAAGTACCGTGTCATTACGAGTACCGCTAGATCAAGGACTCTGTCTAGTGTTGAGCGAAGCTGGATCGGAACTAGTTCTTTTGAAATATCATGTCGTAGATCCTCAGGTAAATGATCAACGATGCGTTGCCGCAGATCAATTGATGCTCCGTTAGCTGCTCGACGCTTGAACGACGCGACAAGCCAATGCTGGGGCGTCGCCCAGAATCCAAACCTTTTCCCATTTTTAAGTACTGACTGAATCAGAAGTATTTGCTTCGAATCTAGTCGCTGGATGTCGGATACTTGTACGCGACTAAGGGCAGCGGCGCGCGTCGCATCAACTTCACCATCACTTTCGCCGCAAAACCCGACTTCTCGGAAATGCGCGTGTGTTTCTACTTTTGCGCTCTGCGCCATGATTGACTCCTCATCTTTCTTATCATGCGCCGTCGAGTTCGATTACACGATGCTCACCGCATTCGATCCGCCTCGTCCACTCCGAAATCTGTTCATTGACGTCAACAACCTCAAATCCGGCAAGTGCCATCTCAGTGTTTTCAATCTCCGCGTCTAGTCCAGTCGACTGGATGAATAGCCCCACACTCATTCGTGACTTCAAATGTCGGAGCTCTGCCAGACGCTTACATAGCCCCGGCAGACTCTCAGGCATGATGATCACGTGGTCAGGACATAATGTGCACCTCTGAACATGGCACATGATTACACCGTCCGCCGTGAAAGTTGGGGCAATATGCTTCGGGGGGTGATAAGGATCTTTGCATCCAGTCCCCAAACGAGTAATCATCAACGCGCGGTAGGTGGAGAGGCGTACCCGATCCTGCTCGGACACGGGTCCATCTCGGGACCACTTGGCAATGACGGTCGGATCGACAACTGCCTTGCCTTCTAGCTCGGTCCATAACGCGTGGTTGAAAGTTCCAAAGAGCTTCCTATGCTCATCCTTCAGCAGCGTGTTGCGAACATAGACCGATGTCGACTTGATGCTCTTATGCCCCAACGCCTTGTACACAGCAAGTATCGACCCACCACTCGCGTGGTAGATATCGTAGGCATAGCCATCGCGAAAATCAGTTGCCCTTATATTTCCGATCTGACGCTCAGCTGGTAGTGCCTGATTAATTTCAGCAACTAGCACTTGCATATACGACCCCGCTACAGCATTCGATGATGATGTGTAGCTGGTATCAGTCAACCTTGCGACCAAATCTCCTTGAGTTGCGGTCGATGCAAAGATCCATGGCGAACGCAACGCCTTTTGCAACTCCATGACTCTACGATCAAGTTCCATCTGCTCTTTTTCGCTTTTTGAGCCAACCTGCCCCTCTCGCTGGCGAAGACACTCTTCAAGCTTTACCCTCAGATGCGCTCTTAGTGGCTCAGTTCTCTTGATCAGGGTCTGAAGGATTCCTCCCGCACTGCTTTGGGATTTGAATAAGCCCTCATGTATTTGTTCGGCACCACCTGCGCGATCTTTCACACCTCGCATCACGTACCGATTGCTGTCCATCGGATGTGGCTCGATAAACGATAGATTCACATCCAGATTCAAAAGAACTGCTGGATTCCAGCCGGTCGTCGCAAGACAAAGGTGAAACGCCACACGAACATCGTCGCCGTTAGGGTAAAAGCCGTTCAACATCTCGCGAACGCTATAGCCAAGTACGCTAAACCTTGACGACGTCAACCCTTGATATAGCGCCTCGGCGCTAGGGCGACCATCGCCGGTTAGGGCCACGACACGCTGGAAGTGAACATAGTTCCTCCGCAGTCGTTCCTGATCTTGGTTGTCCCGCCCTGATCTATCAACGTATGTTGGTTCGTCGAAACATGCGCCGCTGTCGGTCTGAGTGGATCTGCTGACCATTGCTTCCGCTCGATCCCAACGATCAAGGATGTCAAACCATTTCCTCTTCAACTTCCTTCTCACAACCTCAAAGTCCGCCTTCGGAACCAAAAATCTATTCGACTCAGTCGAAGGTGGCAATGCCCAGTGAAGCGCCTTGAGTCCCAGAGCATTTCGAGTCGGGTTTATTACCGTTAAAAGCAAGGCGAAGTGCTTCGTCGGCACGCCCTTGTTCATCGCAACTTGGCGATGTACATCGGAAAGATGTGCTACTGATGTGACGCGAAATTGTTCGCCACCTCTTGACTCTACATCGTCAAGTACACGCCACCAGGATGTAAGCGCTTCAGTGTAGTGACGGGTCGTCTTCTCTGACAAGGACGTTAACCGATCAATCAATGCCGGCAACAACTCCCTGATCAGCTCGGGGCGACCACTATATGCACCCAGCCATCTCCTTTTACCCCCCCGAGTGGCATGCTCTCGTCCGCGCTCAAAGCAAGTTAGATCGACGTAGCAAGGCTTGGTGGGGTGCTGTGTGCGAAATACCAGCGATTCCGATAATGGTGCCGGCGTGATTGAATCGAGGGCCAGCTCAAGCGAATTGTGTTCGCGCAGCCGATCCTTCGTGTTCTTGCTTGACCTCAGCCTCATTCGCGGCTCGACTCACCGGCAACGCCAGCATCAGGCGGGCGACTAGACATCTTCGTCGTCATAGAGGGTTACTGGGATTGACAGCATATCCTTCACCCATTTCAGGTAAAGCATCGTGGTCTCCTTGTTGGAGTGACCGAGCTGTGGTTGTATCTGGAGACGAATGATGCTCAGCGCCGAATTTTCGATTAACGCCGCTATCGTCTCATTGGTTGGATGCGAAACGTTGTCGTACTTCTTCAGCTCCCGCCAAAGTGTGGAACATGCCCACCAATGGCGCCCGCTATGCGGTGACCACTGCGCTGCACCATCGTCATGATCTTCTTCCCCGAATGGCGTTGGCGCAGCCGCCCAATCCTTTCCAAACTTCTCGCCTTTGAATCGTTCGCCATCGTCATCACGAAGAAACAGGTGGACTGCGCTTCTCGATCGCGCATCTCTTTCCGCCCGACCCCTTACGTTCTTCATCGCTTTACCGAAGGCCTGTGCTCGTTGATTTTTCCGATACTCTTGCCACAAATTGGCCAGAGTCAGCGGGATCAATATATTTCTGGATGGTCCAATCTTGTCACCGTGGTCTTCGCCAAGATCGGGGCCTTTGGTGCCGTATTTGATCGCAATTTGAACATTGCGGAGATGCTCTGGAGCCTGTGGATTAACAACCTTCCAAGTCGATGGATTCATCGGAAGAGAATCCGTTCTCAGACAGACAACCTCTTCGCGCCTCATTGCTGTGACAAGCACCGTGTAGCACATCAACCATACCGTGTAGCCTTTTAGCTCCCTAGTTTGGCCAAGCCATTTCAACACCTGCTCGTCGGACGGCATGAAGAGAGTAGATGATTTTCGTTTCACCTTACCTTGTCGAACGCTTACTTCCTTTGTTCTGCCGCTGGATGAATCAATCGAAATGTCGAGTGGGATCTTGACCTTGTTGAATGGCACAACAAATGGAGTCTTCCTGCGCCCTGTCGATATCATCCAGAGCAAGAAGTCACAGGCTTGGTCAACACGAGGGTTGAAAGTGGTAGGCAATAGCGGACTTCCCGAATCCGACCAAACGCCTTTCATCATCTCTTTCTGATATCGCCCAGCAATGTGCTTACCGTAGTCACAGGACTCCAAGCTCACTCGCCGCGTGTCGGCCCATTCAAGGAAGTTGGAAAGCCATGCTGCATAGTTTTTCATCGACCGAAGTGCTGGGATTCTTCTGCTGAAGAACTGGCCTTGTGCTGCACCAACCGGAAATCCAAGCCCACGGTCAATCAAATACGCGTTGGCGTCCCGGTGATACCTGAGTTCGGAATCCAGAATGAATGGCAGGTGAGCAAGCGCTGGATACTTCTTCGCGAACTCGCCACTCTTTGCCGTGGCGTGCACTGAGTACGTCTTGCGGTTCATTATTTAATGATCTTCCGTCATCAGAATAAATCATATTACATCTAAGAAGACACCTCCTCGATCATCAATTAATAAATATTTGACTAGCCTATAACCACCAGATAGCCGCTATGGCGGTTGGCCACCTCGGGCTTGCAGGGTTCCACCGACTTGGCGCCGATCTGCCGCGCCAGGTTCTTGGTCGAGACCTTGCGGTTGCCGTGCATCAGCACCACCAGCGGTTTCGCGTCCTGGTCCTGCATGATCAGCGTCTTCACCACCGTGTAAGGATCCCAGCCCAGCACCTGCGCGCTGTGCTGGGCGCCGCCATGCTCCAGATACTCGTACGGGTGCTCGGTGTACGCCACCTTGTGCGACTTGAGCAACTGGGTGGCAGGGGTTTCGGAGACGTGTTCTTTCTTGGCCATGTGTGAATTTTCCCTCAAGGAAAGGGCCCCTGCGTGACCGGGCAGTGCCACAATTCCAGTGCATGAACCCACCCCACGACACGCCGCCCCTGCGCCACAGCAGGGCCGAGGATGCGCTGGCCCTGCTCTCGGGCACGGCGCTGATCGCCCTGGCGGTGGCGCTGTTCCAGCATGCGCAGCTGCTCAGCGGTGGCACGGCCGGCATCGCCTTCCTGCTGCACTACGGCACGGGCTGGGGTTTCGGGCCGGTGTTCTTCGTGCTCAACCTGCCCTTTTATGTGCTGGCCTGGCGTCGTCTGGACCGGGCCTTCCTGGTCAAGACCATGATCGCCGTGGCCTTGCTCTCGGTGCTGAGCGAACTCACGCCCCACTTCATCACCTTCGAACAGGTACAGCCGCTTTACGCCGCCCTGGTGGGCGGCGTGCTGCTGGGCGTGGGCTTTCTCATCCTGTTCCGCCACCGCGCCAGCCTGGGCGGTGTGGGCATCCTGGCCTTCTGGCTGCAGGAGACCCGGGGCTGGCGTGCCGGCCACGTGCAAATGGCCGTGGATTCGCTCATACTTCTGCTGGCGCTGGCCACTGCACCGCTGCTGCAGGTGGTCCTGTCCGTGGCCGGAGCCGTGGTACTGAACCTCACGCTGGCCATCAACCATCGCGCCGGCCGCTACATGGCCAACTGAAGAAAAACAAGGAGAGTGACGATGAACGCTGTCAATGATGCCGCCGGTGCCCTGGTCCGCACCGCGCTGGAAGCCGCCCTCAAGCGCCAGCGCGCCGCCTACCTCGCCAACCCGGAACCTGACCATGAAAGCCGCTGCGCCGACCTGCGCAAACTCGAGCGTTTCGTGCGCGAGCACCAGGACGCCATCTGCGACGCCATCAACGCCGACTACGGCAACCGCTCGCGCCACGAAACCCTGCTGACCGAAATCATGCCGGTGCTCAAGGGCATCCACCACACACTCAAACGGCTCAAGCGCTGGATGAAGCCGCAACGCCGCGGCATCGACCGCATGGCCTTCGGCCTGGCGAGCAACCGCGTGATCCCGCAGCCGCTGGGCGTGGTCGGGGTCATCGTGCCATGGAACTTCCCGCTCAACCTCAGCCTGCTGCCGCTGGTCGCCATCTTTGCCGCGGGCAACCGCGCCATGGTCAAGATGAGCGAGAACTCGCGCCACCTGGCCAGGCTACTGATCAAGGAGATGCCCGACTACTTCCCCGAGGAGAAGCTGCAGTTCTTCGACGAGACCGGCGGCGTGGGCATCGAGTTCTCCAGGCTGCCCTTCGACCACCTGCTCTTCACGGACTCGGGCCAGACCGGCCGCGCCGTGATGGCCGCCGCCGCCAGCAACCTCTGCCCGGTGACGCTGGAACTGGGCGGCAAATCACCCGCCATCGTGTGCGAGGACTTCCCGCTGCGCACGGCGGCCGAGCGCCTGCTCTACGTCAAGTACCTCAACGCCGGCCAGATCTGCACCACGGTCGACCATGTCTACGTGCCGGACCGGAGCATCAAGGAGTTCGTGCGCCTGGCCCAGGAGATCATGCCCAAGCGCTACCCGAAGCTGGACTCGCCAGACTACACGTCCATCATCGACGACATCGCCTACGCCCGCCTGCTGCATGCGCTGGACGATGCCAAACAGCGCGGCGCCCAGGTGATCCCGCTGATCTCCGGCAAACCTTTCGATGCCAAGCTGCGCAAGATCGCACCGCATATCGTGCTGGACGCGCCCGCCGATTGCCTGTTGATGCAGCGCGAGATCTTCGGCCCCATCCTGCCGGTGATCAGCTACGAGGACCTGGAAGACGATGTGATCAAGCGCATCAACGCCGGACCCCGGCCGCTGGCGCTCTACCCCTTCACCAACGACAAGGCCGTGCAGGCTCAGCTGCTCACACGCGTGATGTCGGGCGGCGTCTCCATCAACGACGCGCTCTTCCACGTGGGCCAGGAAGAGCTGCCCTTTGGCGGCGTCGGCGCCTCGGGCATGGGCCACTACCACGGCCATGAGGGTTTCCTGACCTTCTCCAAGCTGCGCCCGGTCTTCCACCAGGCACGCTTCTCCACCGCCAGGCTGCTGGCGCCGCCCTACGGTCCGCTGACGGACAAGCTGCTGAAGTTCCTGCTGAAGTAGGCAAGTGCGGCGTGAGTCAGCGCCGGGCCGCCCCAAGGCGACAAGACCTGAGGGCACGAGAGGTGCGCGTCTCTTCGGCCGGTCCAAGCCGGCGCAGGCAGGCTTAGACCGGCCTCAGCCCCCAGAGAGGGCAGCGGCGACCCGCGGTGCGCAAGCGTGGGGGTGTCCTGGTTCAGACGGCCGGGTCGCGCATTTCCTTGCGGATCGCGTCGATGGCCTTGAGCAGTTCCGGGCTCAGCGTGGTACCCCAGGCATTGAGGTCCTCGTCCAGCTGCGCGACGGACGTCACGCCGATGATGGTGCTGCTCACCTGCCACTTGGTGTAGCAGAAGGCCAAGGCCATCTCTGTGGGCGTGAGGCCGTGTTCACGCGCCAGGGCGTTGTAACGGCGCGCGGCCTCCAGCGCCTCGGCGCGGCCCCAGCGCTGCTTGCGCACACTCTCGAACCTGGTGATGCGCCCGTCCTTGGGCGCGTCGGCCCCGAGGAAACCGCTGGCATCGTACTTACCCGTGAGCAGGCCGAAACCCAGCGGTGAGTAGGCCAGCAACGAGACGCCCAGGCGATGCAGGGTTTCGTCCAGTGCGTTTTCCACCGTGCGGTTCACCAGGCAGTAGGGGTTCTGCACCGTGGCCACGCGCGGCAGGCCATGCTGCTCCGCCAGACGCACGAACTCGTGCACACCATAGGGTGACTCGTTCGACAGACCGATCGCCCGCACCTTGCCAGCCTTCACCAGCTTGCCCAGGGCCTCCAGCTGTTCGTGGATGGACGTGACCGTGAGATCGTCCTTGGCCGGATCGAAATACATCTGGCCGAACATGGGCACGTGGCGCAGCGGCCAGTGGATCTGGTAGAGGTCGATGACGTCGGTCTTCAGGCGCTTGAGGCTGTCGTCGCAGGCGGCCAGCATCTCGGCTGGCGTCACGTTGGGGCTGCCCTTGCGGACCCAGTCCATGCCGCGCGACGGACCGGCCACCTTGGTGGCCACCACCATCTTCTGGCGCGCGCCGGGACGGCTGGCGAACCAGTTGCCGATGATCTTCTCGGTGGCGTTGTAGGTCTCCGCCTTGGTGGGCACCGAGTAAATCTCGGCCGTGTCCAGGAAGTTGATGCCGCGCTCCAGTGCGCGGTCCAGGATGGCGTGAGCGGCGGCCTCGCTGACCTGCTCGCCGAAGGTCATGGTGCCCAGGCAGATGGGGGTGACGCGCAGCTCGCTGCGGCCGAGTTGTACTAGATTCATAAGAAGACAGTGCAGATATTGATGGGAAGGAAAGCGCAAACGCGGCGCGCCATCGTAGCGCGACTTGGCAAACCTAGTCCCCACCCCCACCGCAACCACCGCCGTCAGAGCCGCCATCGCTGCCCCCGCTGGCACTGCTGTCGACCCCGCCAAAACCTGCGGCATCACCGGGCGCGTCGCCACCTCCACCACCGTCGCTTCCGCCAAAGCTGGTCCCGCAATAGGCGTCGGAACCGCTCTGGCGATCGATCTCGCGGCAGTCAGGCACATAGTTGAAACCGCCGGGAATCCCGAATTTCCGGTCCAGCGCAAACAGCAGCGGCAGGCGGCTGGGTTGGCGCGGGTCGATGCTCTCCTCCTTGCAGGCCCAGAACCACACGCGGCGCAGGCCGTCGTTGCGCCGTGCGTCCCGGCCCAGCACCTCGGCCGGACTGTGGTGCAAGAGCCGGCCGAAAGCTGTGTCGCACCATAACTCGTAGCCGCGCGTGTGCAGGATGAATTCATGCCAGGCCGCGTCCACCACACGCGAAGGCATGGCCACGAAGGCGCGGCCGCTGCGCAGATGCGCCATGAAGAACTGCCGCAGGCCGCGCAGCACCAGCTCGGTGTCACGCTGGCTGAGCTGGGGATACTGCTCGCGCAGCTTGGCGCCCAGAAAGCGCGGCAGCGGCGCCTCACGCACGAACTGGCGGCGCAGACTCTTCTCCCAGGCGCGCAAGGCCAGCAGCAGGCCCAGCCCCGGCATGATCGCGAAAAAGAGGACCACGGCCGGCCTGCTCCCCTGGGAAATAGCCACCAGCGGAATGACGGGCAGCAGCAGCCACTGTGACCAGGACAGCAGCGCCACGCGCCGCGCCAGCCCGGGCTTAAACCGCGCGGCGCTGGGCATAACGGGCCTCCTCCTGCAAGCGCAGCACGCGGCGTTGCACCTTGCCCGTGGTCGTCATGGGCAGGGCATCGAGGAACTCGATCTCCTTGGGATACTCGTAGGGCGCCAGCTGGCCCTTCACGTGCCGCTGCAGGTCGATCATCAGGCGCCGCTCCCACTCGTTGCGCGAGACGGGTTCGTCCCCACGCTCGGCTGCAGCCTCCGCCGTCAGGACCACATAGGCCTTTACCAGCGCACCACGCTCGGTATCGGGCTTCGGTACCACGGCAGCATTGGCCACGGCCGGGTGCTTGACCAGACAGTTCTCGATCTCACCCGGGCCGATGCGGTAGCCCGCGGCCTTGAACATGTCATCGGCACGGCCCTGGTACCAGAGGTAGCCATCCTTGTCCTGCAGTGCCAGGTCGCCGGTACGGCACCAGTCGCCGGTGTACTTGTCACGGGTGCCCGCCTCGTTTTTCCAGTAACCGAGGAAGAAGATCGGGTCCGGATCACCATGCACGTCCAGGCGGTGGATCGCCACCTCGCCGAGCGTACCGCTGGCGCATTCGCGCCCCTGCTCGTCGATCACCGCCACCCGGTGGCCCGGGTAGCTCTTGCCCATGCTGCCGGGTTTGGCCGGGTAGAAGATCGCGCAGTTGCCAACGATGTAGTTGACCTCGGTCTGGCCGAACATCTCGTTCACCGTCACGCCCAGTTCCTTCTTGCAGTAACCGAACACCGCATCGCCCACCGCTTCGCCCGCACTCATGATGGCCTGCAACCTGAGCTTGAAGAACTTCTTCGGCCGCGGGAAAGCCTTCATCATGGCTTTCAGCGCCGTGGGGAAGAGGAAGGTGTGGGTCACCTCGTATTTCTGCAGCAGCTCGAAAGCAGTCTGTGGACTGAAACGGCCGTTCCAGGCCACGATGGGACGACCGAAATACAGCGAGGGCAAGAGTGCATCCATCAGACCGCCCGTCCAGCTCCAGTCCGCCGGAGACCAGAAAACGCTTTGCGTTTTCGGTTCCGGCAGCCTGGCGCTGGACTTTGTCTTTTCCGTGCTCGCGCCCACCCCGACCCTCCCCCGCACGTTGGAGGGAGCCGGATCGGGATCGAAACCAAACCAGTTCTGGCTGCAGACGAAACCCGTCAGGTTACCGATCAGCGCGCGGTGCGGGATCAGGGCGCCCTTGGGGTTGCCCGTGGTGCCGCTGGTGTAGATCAGCACGGCCGGGTCATCGGCACGCGTGCGCACCGGCTCATATTCGGGCGGATGCTGCGCCAGCAGGGCCGCGTAATCCAGGTCGGCCATGCCGGCCGCGCCGCCACCGGCGTCACCGCTGGCGCTGGAGCCCACGCCGATCACATGACGCAAGGCCTCGCACTCGCCACGGATGTTCTGGATGTTGAAGATGGACGCGTCGTCGCAAATCAGGACCGAGGCCGCGCTGTCGTTCAGGCGGAATTCCAGAGCCTCGGGCCCGAACAGCGCGGACAGCGGCATGGCCACCGCGCCCAGCTGGAACACGGCCATGTAGGCCACCGCGGTCTCGAAGCGCTGCGGCAGCACGATGGCCACGCGGTCGCCCTGGCCCACCCGCAGCTGGGCCAAGGCATTCGACAGGCGGTTGGCCTGGTGCTGGAGTTCGGCGTAGCTGTGGGCGCGCGGCTGCAGGCCGGGCCCGTCGGCATGGATGGCGATGCGCTGGCCGGCATCGGCCGTCCGCGCCCAGCGCCGGCTGCAGACCTCGGCGATGTTGAATTCATCCGGCACCAGCCAGCGGAACTGGCCGTGCAAAGACGCATAGTTGTCCCGGTCTTGACTGCTTGCCATGTGGTGTCTCCGTATGATTGGATAAATGTACCAAGTCCGACGTCCCGCCCGCAGCGAATTTACCCGGGTCCGCAACCTCCAGTACCACGTGCTGCACTGGGGTGAGGCCGAATCAGCCCTGCCGCCGCTGGTGCTCATGCACGGCTGGATGGACGTGGCGGCGTCCTACCAGTTCATGGTGGACGCCTTCAGCCCGGCCTTCGTGCAGGGCCGCACCATCATCGCCGCCGACTGGCGCGGTTTCGGGCTGACTGAATGCCCAGGGCACGACAACTACTGGTTCCCTGATTACCTGGCCGATCTGGACTTCCTGCTCGACCACTACGCGGGCGAGCGGCCTGTGGACCTGGTAGGTCACAGCATGGGCGGCAACGTGGTCATGCTCTACGCCGGTGCCCGCCCCCAGCGCATCCGCCGCCTGGTCAACCTGGAAGGCTTCGGCATGCCAGCCAGCAAACCGGAGAAAGCCCCCAAGCGTTATGCCCAGTGGATGGACGAGCTCAAGAGCCTGCACCGTGGTGAACTGGCCCTGAAAAGCTATGACGATGCTGCCGGGGTGGCGCGCCGCCTCATGAAGACCAACCCGCGCCTGGGCGAAGACAAGGCGCAGTGGCTGGCGCAGCACTGGGCACGGCCCAATGCCCGGGGACAATGGGAGATCCTGGGCGACGCCGCGCACAAGATCGTCAACGCCCAGCTCTATCGCGTGGATGAGGTGCTGGCCGCCTTTGCCGCCATCACGGCGCCTGTGCTGTCAGTGGAAGCCAGCCACAACCAGATGGAGCAGTGGTGGGAGGGCAAGTACACCCTGGCCGAATTCCACGAGCGCCTGAAAAGCGTGCCCCAGCTGCAGCAGGCCCTGATCCAGGACGCCGGCCACATGCTGCACCATGACCAGCCCGAGCAGCTGGCCCGGCTCATCGAGAATTTCCTGGCCGGCTAGTACTGCAACCCCGAGGTAGAGGAACATGATGAAAGCGATGAATTCGTGCGCAGGGCCAGGCGCAAACCACAGCCATAGCCTTCGCTATGGCGAGGATTTGCAACACGGCCATGCGCGCGAAGGCGCGCTTTCATGTTTCGATACTTCTGGGGCGCAGTGCTAGGACGTCTCCGTCCCATGCACTTTCTGACGCGCGTGTTCAGCCTCGCTGGCGCCCTGCTCTGGGCCGGCGCCAGCCTGGCCCAGACGGACACCACGCCGCCGCCCGCCATCGGCGAAGCGGCCGCCCCCACCCCCCTGACCCTCACGATCGCGCCCGTCGTCTACCACTGGCGTGACGACCCCGCGCACAAATATGCCTTTGTGATTTCGGTGGAACAGCATCTGGACCGCCAGCGCCTGGTCGGGCTGGCCCTGTTCCGCAACTCCTTTGGCCAGCCCTCGGCCTACGCCTATGCGGGGTATCACTGGCACGACTTTCTGGGTCAGCCCAAGCTCTCACTCAAGGTCTCGGCCGGCATCATCTACGGCTACACGGGCGAATACGCAGACAAGGTGCCTTTGAACTGGGAAGGCTTTTCCCCCGGCATCATCCCGTCGCTGGGCTACAAGATCAGCGCCAACGGCTCGGTCAACCTCATGCTGTTGGGCACGGCCGGCGTGGTGATCGGCTATAGCCACAGCTTCGAAGGGTTTGCCGGCCCCTGAGTCGTCCGCCCGGCTTTGGGCGGAGGGCCTAAAATCAAGGGTTCCGGGCCATCAACAGGGCCCACCGGCAAATCGCCCCCCGCAGAACACAGACAGGATTCCCCATCATGGACGCAGAACAAATCAATGCCATCGGTACCAAACTGGCCGACCTGAGCCAGCGCACGGTCGAGCTCCGGAGGTATCTTTGACTACGATGCCAAGGCTGAACGACTGAGGACGGTCAACGCCTCGCTCGAAGACCCCACGGTCTGGAACGACCCCAAACGCGCCCAGGAGCTGGGCCGCGAAAAGAAGGCGCTGGACGACGTGGTTGTCACACTGGACAAACTCACCAGCGAACTCTCCGACAACTCCGAGCTCTACGAGATGAGCAAGGAAGAAGGCGACGAGGCCGGCCTGCTGACCATCTCGGCCGAAGAAGCCAAGCTCTCCGAGATCGTGGAGAAGCTCGAGTTCCGCCGCATGTTCAACAACCCGGCCGACCCCCTGCCCGCCTTCCTGGACATCCAGGCTGGTGCGGGCGGCACCGAGGCCTGCGACTGGGCCAGCATGCTGCTGCGCCAGTACCTCAAATACGCCGAGCGCAAGGGCTTCAAGGCCACGGTGGAAGAAGAAACCCCGGGCGACACCGCCGGCATCAAGAGCGCCTCCATCAAGATCGAGGGTGACTACGCCTTCGGCCTGCTGCGCACCGAGACCGGCGTGCACCGCCTGGTGCGCAAGAGCCCCTTCGACAGCTCGGGCGGGCGCCACACCAGCTTTGCGAGTGTCTTCGTCTACCCCGAGATCGATGACACCATCGAGATCGACATCAACCCGGCCGATGTGCGCACCGACACCTTCCGCGCCAGCGGCGCCGGCGGACAGCACATCAACAAGACCGACTCGGCCGTGCGCCTGACCCACATCCCCACGGGCATCGTGGTGCAGTGCCAGGACGGCCGCAGCCAGCACAGCAACCGTGACGTGGCGT
This sequence comes from Hylemonella sp. GW821-FHT12C09, assembly GCF_058807395.1. Classification (NCBI taxonomy): domain Bacteria; kingdom Pseudomonadati; phylum Pseudomonadota; class Betaproteobacteria; order Burkholderiales; family Comamonadaceae; genus Hylemonella; species Hylemonella sp. GW821-FHT12C09. Next base: position 14,292 of record NZ_JBXAQQ010000007.1, read on the forward strand.
GGAAACGCCTGCGCAGCCGCCTCTACGACCACGAGATGCGCAAGCGCCAGGAAGAGCAGCAGAAGCTCGAAGACAGCAAGACCGATGTGGGCTGGGGCCACCAGATCCGCAGCTATGTGCTGGACCAGAGCCGCATCAAGGACCTGCGCACCAATTACGAGACCTCGGCCACCCAGAAAGTGCTGGACGGCGACCTCGACCCCTTCATCGAAGCCTCGCTCAAGCAGGGCGTTTAAGGAATCACCATGCGTGAAGGACAAGCCCACGTCATCCGGCGCGAGGACTACACCGCCCCAGCCTACTGGATCGACACCGTCGAGCTGAGCTTCGACCTGGACCCGGCCAAGACCCGCGTGCTCAACAGGATGACGCTGCGTCGCAACCCGGCCATGGCCCCCCAGCCCCTGCGCCTGGACGGCGAGGAGCTCAACCTCGCGCGCGTACTGGTCAACGGCCAGGGCACGAGTTTCAAGATGGACGGCAGCCAGCTGGTTCTGGAAAACCTGCCCGAGGGTGAGGCGCCTTTCGAACTGGAAATCTTCACCACCTGCGCCCCGGTGAAGAACAGCAAGCTCATGGGCCTGTACGTGAGCAACGACTCTTTCTTCACGCAATGCGAGGCCGAAGGCTTCCGCCGCATCACCTATTTCCTGGACCGTCCGGACGTGATGGCCAACTACACGGTGACCCTGCGCGCCGACAAAAAGAAATACCCGGTGCTGCTGTCCAACGGCAATCTGGTCGAGCAAGGCGATCTGGAAGATGGCCGCCACTTTGCCAAGTGGATCGACCCCCACAAGAAGCCCTGCTATCTCTTCGCCCTGGTCGCCGGCCAGCTGGTGGCGCGTGAACAGCGCATCACCGCGCGCAACGGCAAGGACCACCTCTTGCAGGTCTTCGTGCGCCCGGGTGACCTGGACAAGACCGAGCACGCCATGAACTCCCTCATGGCCTCCGTGGCCTGGGACGAGGCCCGCTTCGGCCTGCCGCTGGACCTGGAACGCTTCATGATCGTCGCCACCAGCGACTTCAACATGGGCGCCATGGAAAACAAGGGCCTGAACATCTTCAACACCAAGTACGTGCTGGCGAACCAGGCCACCGCCACCGACGCCGACTATTCGAACATCGAGAGTGTGGTGGGCCACGAGTACTTCCACAACTGGACCGGCAACCGCGTCACCTGCCGCGACTGGTTCCAGCTCAGCCTCAAGGAAGGCCTGACCGTCTTCCGCGACCAGGAGTTCAGCCAGGACCTGGCGGGCGACCTCTCGGCCCGTGCCGTCAAGCGCATCGAGGACGTGCGCGTGCTGCGCACCGCCCAGTTCCCCGAGGACGCCGGCCCCATGGCGCACCCGGTGCGTCCGGACTCCTACATCGAGATCAATAACTTCTACACCGTCACCGTCTACGAAAAAGGCGCCGAAGTCGTGCGCATGCAGCAGACACTGACCTCGCGCGAAGGCTTTGCCAAAGGCATGGCCCTGTACTTCCAGCGCCATGACGGCCAGGCCGTGACCTGCGACGACTTCGCCCAGGCCATAGCTGACGCCAACCCCGGCTCGGAACTGGCGCGCCTGCTGCCGCAGTTCAAACGCTGGTACAGCCAGGCCGGCACGCCGCGCCTGGGCGCCAGCGCGCAGTACGACGCTGCGACCCGCAGCTACACGCTGACACTGAGCCAGTCCTGCGCCCCCACCCCGGGCCAGTCCGTCAAAGAGCCTTTTGTCATCCCGGTCAGCCTGGGCCTGATCACGCCCGACGGCCGTGCCCTGCCGCTGCAGCTGGAGGGCGAGGCCGAACCCGGCCCCAGCTCACGCACCATCGTGCTGACCGACGCCTCGCAGACGCTGCGTTTCGTCAACGTGGATGCCGAGCCCGTGCCCTCGCTGCTGCGCGGTTTCAGCGCCCCCGTGGTGCTGGCCTACGACTACAGCGACGCGCAGTTGCTGGCCCTGCTGGCCCACGACACCGACCCCTTCAACCGCTGGGAAGCTGGCCAGCGCCTGGCGGTCAAGCGCGCACTGGTCTTCATCCGCGGCAGCGCCCAGCCCGGCGAAGCCAAGGTGCTGGATGCCGCCTACATCGACGCCATGCGCCAGGTGCTGCGTCACCCCACGCTGGACGCCGCCTTCAAGGATCTGGTGCTCACCCTGCCCGCCGAGACCTATATGTCCGAGCAGCTGGACGTGGTGGATCCGCAGCGTGTGCACGCCGTGCGCGAATCCATGCGCCAGCAACTGGCACTGGAGCTGCGCCACGACTGGGCCTGGGCCTATGAGGAACACCAGGCCACCGGCGCCTACCGTCCGGACGCCGTCTCCTCGGGCCGCCGCGCCCTCACCGGCCTGGCGCTCACCATGCTGTGCCTGGCGGCCCGCGAAACCGGCGATGTGATCTGGCCCGGCAAGACCTACCAGCGTTTCAAGGACGCCGGCAACATGACCGACCGCTTCAACGCCCTGGGTGCCCTGGTCAACAGCGGCCACGAACTGGCCAGCCAGGCGCTGGAGCGTTTCCACGCCCTGTTCAAGGACGAAGCCCTGGTGCTGGACAAATGGTTCGCGCTGCAGGCCGGCAACTGCGACCGCGGCGGCCAGGTGCTGCCGGCCGTGCGCCAGTTGATGACGCACCCGGACTTCAACCTGCGCAACCCCAACCGCGCGCGCAGCCTGATTTTCAGCTACTGCAGTGCCAACCCCGGTGCCTTCCACCGCGCCGATGCCGCCGGTTATGTCTACTGGAGCGAACGCGTGCTGGAGCTGGACGGCATCAACCCGCAGGTCGCCGCGCGCCTGGCGCGCGCGCTGGACCGCTGGAAGAAGCTGGCCGAACCCTACCGTCACGCCGCGCGCGAAGCCATCGCCCGCGTGGCCGCCAAGCCCGACCTGAGCAACGATGTGCGCGAGGTGGTCACACGCGCCCTGGCTGAATAAGGAACATCCATGTCTTCCAAGATTTCCCTCACCCGCTACCTGGTCGAGCAGCAGCGCACCCACGGCCACATCCCGTCCGAGCTGCGCCTGCTGCTCGAAGTGGTGGCCCGCGCCTGCAAGAGCATCAGCCAGGCTGTCAACAAGGGCGCGCTCGGTGGCGTGCTGGGCAGCGCCGGCAGCGAGAACGTGCAGGGCGAAGTGCAGAAGAAGCTGGACATCATCGCCAACGAGGTGCTGATCGAAGCCAACGAATGGGGCGGCCACCTCGCCGCCATGGCATCGGAGGAGATGGACGACATCTACGCCGTACCCAACCGCTACCCCCTGGGTGAGTATCTGCTGCTGTTTGATCCCCTGGACGGCTCCAGCAACATCGACGTCAATGTCAGCATCGGCACCATCTTCAGCGTGCTGAAGAAACACAATGACGACCCCAAGACCGTCGAACCGGTCAGCGCGAGCGACTTCCTGCAGCCGGGCAAGCAGCAGGTGGCCGCCGGCTACTGCGTCTACGGCCCGCAAACCACATTGGTGCTCACCGTGGGTGACGGCGTGGCCATGTTCACACTGGACCGCGAGCAGGGGTCCTTCGTCCTGACGCAGGAGGACGTGAAGATTCCGGAAGACACCAAGGAATTCGCGATCAACATGAGCAATATGCGCCACTGGGACGAACCGGTGAAGCGCTACATCGACGAATGCCTGCTGGGTCAGACCGGCCCGCGCGGCAAGGACTTCAACATGCGCTGGATCGCCAGCATGGTGGCCGACGTGCACCGCATCCTGACCCGCGGCGGCGTCTTCATGTACCCCTGGGACAAGCGCGAGCCCAACAAACCCGGCAAGTTGCGCCTGATGTACGAAGCCAACCCCATGAGCTGGCTCATTGAGCAGGCCGGCGGTGCCGCCACCAACGGCCGCCAGCGCATCCTCGACATCCAGCCCACCAGCCTGCACGAGCGCGTCAGCGTGATCCTGGGCTCGAAGAACGAGGTGGAGCGCGTCACGTCCTACCACGGCGAGAAGGTATAATTTCGGCTTCGCCGGTGTAGCTCAGTCGGTAGAGCAGCTCATTCGTAATGAGAAGGTCGGGTGTTCGATTCATCTCTCCGGCACCAAACAGAAACCCCGCCAGTCGCAAGATTGGCGGGGTTTTTCCTTGTGCCAGCCGGAACCGTGCGACGCCCGGCAACGAAACCCCGGTTCAGGCAGAACTTGTACCGCCAGCGTGACTTTTGACGCACTGTTGGCGGGAAAAGAGCTGGCTGGCCGTTGACCTGTCCGGCGTGTGCCGCAGAATGGCCAGCTCTGCCCCGCAGGCAGGATAAGGTGTCCATCAAGCCATGCCCCTCACTGCCCAACCCTCCACCGAAGACGCTGCGAAGGAAATCGAAGCGATGGCCCGTGCCGCAGCTTTGCTGCTGGATGTTGGCGACCTGAAGAGTTCGGAAAACGTGGCCCGCCTGCTGCTGGCGATCGAACAGCGTGCAGCCGAACTCGCGCGCAGTGCAGCAGCGGCCTGAGCCCGCCTGCCGGGACCGGGGCAGCAGCTACTTGCCCTCCACCCAGTCCTTCTTGCCCGCCTCGGTGCTGGCCACCGAGTACAGCACCGGCGAATTGCGCGTCTTCTGAAAGGCCTCCAGGCTCTCGCCGCGCATGGCAGCGTAGATGTGCAGGTTGGACACACCCACCACCGCGCCCAACTTCTCCAGGCCGAAGAAAATGCAGCCGTAATGGATCAGGCCGCGCCAGTCGCGCCCGCGCAGCAGGGTCTTTTCCTTCTCGCTCAGGCCAGCCTGGGAAAAACTGGCTTCCTCGTCCCGTTTGAAGGCCTCGCGGTGCGCAGGGACCACCATGTCGTGCAGGAACTTGTTGAGGCGGTAGGCCTTGACGCTGCGTGCCAAGGTGTAGGGGTAGGTGCCCTGCAGGCGTTCGGCACCGGCGAGTTGCTGGGCCATGTGCGCGCGGTGGCGATCCACTTCGCCTGCCACGGGACCGGACGCCAGGTTTTCATAGATGGCTGTGGCGATGCCGGTCATCGAGGGCAGGTAGTAGGTCTGGTGGACCTTCTTCACCTGCGCGGACAGCGCGCCGCGCATGATGAGCCACATGATGATCTCGGCGCCTTCCACGCCGCTGAGCTCGGCCAGTTCGGCCAGCGTCATCTCGGAGATGCGCACCGGGTCCTTCTCGAACAGGTCCAGGAACCGCATGTCCCAGGGTGTGTTGTTGAAACCGGCACGTTCGCCGTGCACCTGGTGCGACAGCCCGCCCGTGGCCACGACCACGACCTTGAGGTCTTCGGGATAACTCTCGATGGCGCGGCGCAGGGCCTGGCCCAGCTTGTAGCAGCGCCGGGCCGACGGCACCGGCAGCTGCAGCACACCCACCTGCAGCGGCACGACCTGCACCGGCCAGCTGTCCTGCGTGCGGTCACACAGCATGGACATGGGCGAGAAGCAGCCGTGGTCCAGCGGCTTGTGCTGGAAGAAGGACATGTCGAACTCGTCAGCCACCAGCGATTCGCCGATGTGCCTGGCCAGGGCAGGATGGCCGGGCAGCGGCGGCACCGCGCGGGCGCCGCCGCCCTCATCGGCCACGGCATGGCTCTCACCCACGCCCAGCGCGAAGGCCGAGTAGTGGTCGAAGAAGAAGGAGGTGATGTGGTCGTTGTAGATGACGAACATGACGTCCGGCTTCTTCTCGTCCAGCCAGCTGCGAATGGGGCCGAAGGCCTCGAAGATCGGGCCCCAGACCGGGTCGTCTTTCTGGTTCTTGTCGGCCGCAAAGCCGATGGTAGGGGTGTGCGAGGTGGCAATGCCGCCGATGATCCGGGCCATGTCTGTCCTTTCGTTTGCGGGTGTGTCTGGTGCAGGAGGGCCGGTCAGTCCAGCGCGGCCTGCGTTTTCAGGATGACGGCCGCCTGGCGAGCCGACTCGGCCTGGATGTACTGGGCAAACTGCTCGCCCCTCAGGGGGGAGAGTTCGTAGCCGAAGGTCAGGTACTTTTCCCTGATGTCCGCTTCGCCGAGTACCTTCTCAATGTCGTGGGTGATCTTCTGCGCCACGGCGCGCGGCAGCCCCTTGGGCACGGCCAGGGTCGTCCAGCCGCTGACCTCGAAGCCTGCGGGACCGCCAGCTTCGGCCACCGTCGGCACGTCCTTGTAAGCGGGGATACGACGCGGCGCGGCCACGGCCAGGAACTTGATCTTGCCCGAGCGATAGAGCGAGCCCGCCGTGGCGCTGGTGCCAAAGGCGAAGTCCATATCACCCTGCGCCACCGAGGTGTAGAGCTGGCTCGTTTCCTTGAAGATCACGTGCTGCATCTCGGTGCCCGTCACGGTCTCCAGCAGGGCCGAGCCCAGGTGCACCGGGTTGCCGACCGACCAGGAGCCGTAGTTGAGCTTGCCGGGATGGGCCTTGGCATCGGCGATCAGTTCCGCTGCGTTCCTGTACTTGCTGTTGACGGCCGTGGTCAGGAAGAAGTAGGTCTTGAACAGGGGCAGAAGCGGATCGAAATCGTTCTTCGGGTCGTAGGGCAGCTTCCTGAACAGGTGCGGGTAGGCCGTCAGGTGCACGTTGTCGAGCTGGATCAAGTCATGGCCATCATTGGCACCGCGCTTGAACGCGTCGATGGCGATGAAGCCATTGCCGCCCGGACGGTTTTCCACCACGACCGGCTGGCCCCAGAGGCGGGAAAGCTTGTCGGCCACCATGCGTGCCACGCCCTCCGGGCCGCTGCCGACCGGGAAAGGCGTGATGATGCGCACGGGTTTGCTGGGGAAGTTCTGGGCTTGTGCGGCCAGCGCCAGGGTCAGGCCCAGGGCGATAAAAAGCTGGGTCGCCATCGGTTTGAGCATCTCGTTTCCTCGTTATTTGATATCGGTCAATTCACTCCGGGGAGCGGGCGCGATTCTGCGCAATCCTGGGCCTGCTGCCCAGATGCCAGTTTCGCGCTCGCGATAACATCTGGTTATCGCGATGACGATTTCGGGACTCCCGACCGCCCTGCCTCGACCATGAAACTGAGCACCCTGCAGGCCCTCGTGGCCGCCATCGAAGACGGCAGCCTGCGCAGCGCAGCACGTCGCCTGAACGTCTCGCAGCCTGCGCTGACCAAGATGATCCGCGAGCTTGAGATCGAGCTGGCCGCTCCCCTGCTGGTGCGTACCTCACAAGGCGTCTTGCCCACCGCCCAGGGCCAGGTGCTGTTCGAGCGCGCGCGAAAAGTCGCCAAGGAACTGCAGGCCGCCACTGACCAGATCAGCCAGCTGGGCGGGAACATGCGCGGCGAACTCAATATCGGCGCGGTGCCGGTCGCGGTGATGCTGCTCATACCGGAAGCGCTGCGCACCTTCGGACGGGAATTCCCCGACATCCGGCTGCGCGTGAGCGAAGAACTCTATTTCGCCCAACTGCAGCGCCTGCGTTCCGGCCAGGTGGACATTGCCGTCAGCGGCATCCCTGCCGGCCTGTCCAGTGGCGAATTCGTGACGGAAGAACTGATGAGCACCACCATGGTCGTGGTGGTGCGCAAAGGAAGCCCCAGGGCGAAAGCAAAGAAACTGGCGCAACTGGCGGATGCCCCCTGGGTCTACACCGGCTCGGCGACCGACACCGGCTACGCCAAGCAGCTGTTCGAGAGCCATGGCCTGCCGGCCCCGCCTCTGGGGGCCGTGGTCAATTCCACGCTCACGCTGCTGTCGCTGGTGGGCTCGGGTGACTACGTGGGGCTGTTGCCGCGCCAGATCGCGCAACACCCGCTGACTGCGCCCCACATCCACGTGGTGCCTATTGCAGAGGCGGGACTGCCCCTCAAGGTCGGCGCCATCATCCGCAGTGATTCGGTCGTCTCACCGGTGATCAGGCATTTCATCGCACATCTGCACCGCGCGGCACACCAGTTGAGCCAACAGAAATGAGGGAGTCGCGGACCTTCGGTCTGGCCAAGAAAAAAGCCGTTGCACTTTCATGCAACGGCTTTTTTTTGTTGGCGGAGTGGACGGGACTCCTGCCGTAACCTTGATTTCCCTAGGGAAGCAGCCTCAAAAACCACGTGCAGTTACACGGTGTGATTCACAGTTGTGGATCAAGGCCCCAGTATATCCAGCCGCTCCCCCCTCAGGCAGACGGATCAAGTGGGCGAACCAGCTCCGAGACGGCCACATCGAGCGCATAGGCCAGCCTAGCGATGTTGTGGAGGGACAAATTCCGCTCCCCACGTTCGACTGAGCTCACGTAGTTCGTATGGAGGTCTGCAAGCTCCGCGAGCCGCTCCTGGGTCAGGAGACGCTTCTCCCGAAATCGACGCACTGTAGCCCCAAAAACGACCTGTGCACGCTCTTTGGATGGCGGCTTGTGGATGGTCTTGGGCATGACCCAAGTCTTCCCAAACACACACTATGAGTACACACACTATGAGTTTGATTTGTGGCAGACTCCTCCCGGGAAAGTCGCAGGGAGTGCGGGGTTGAAACCACGGCGAGGCCGTCTGCGGCTGAACCATGCTGCATTTCAACTCTACGGAAGGCTACAGGATGGTCGGCGAAATTGTTTGCAAATTCAGCTTCCGGTGTGACCGGAAATGGGATGAACTCAAAGCCATCGACGGCAGTGACAAGACTCGCTTTTGCACTGTTTGCGAAAGCCCTGTCTACATGACATCTTCCTACGAGCAGCTTGTGGAAAATGTCACCAAGAAGCGTTGCGTAGCCATTCGAGTTCCTCATCGAAGCGATGAGGATTTGGACGAACTCTCCACCCCATCGGGGATGGATGAAGAATATATCGGCATGGTACTGCCGCCGAGCGGCTCATCGTCGCCGAGAGTCGATCCGGCTCTCACTTGGTCAATACGCGAAGTTTTGGAGAATGCGGCTACGGTGGAGAAGCTGACGCGCAGAGGCTTATCACTTGTCGGCGACCTTGTTCAACTCTCTGAAGAGCCTCTTGTTAGCGAAGCCTCTTTGACAAGGACCGAGGTCGAAGAAGTTAAGGAGGCACTTGCATCTCATGGCTTTACCCTTGGCATGACCGTTGAGAATTGGGAAAAACTCGGCGTGGGAAGTTCCAACTTAGACGGATACTCTTTCTCAGACTCAGAGATCAACCTGCTCACAAACACTTTTGTAGGAATGGGAAAAGCCAAGGGTGTAGAGATTGCTCTTCAACTGGGCCACGGGGGTCGATTCGCTGGTGTTGTAGTTGAGGTGGCACGGCCTGGAGGCTCCGGGTTAACTCCCGTGGCTCAGATTCAGTCCGCCCCCTTCAATAACAGCGTTGTGTTCTCACCGACCTCTTGTGGAGACAATGGGCAACTGGGTCCTCAACTGGCATATCCGACGCTTGCAGATGCAGTGAAATATGCAGCAATCTTTGCCGGAGCAGTAGTTGATGTAGGCCGAAAAGGAATTGTTGAGACAGCGACTAACACAGAAGACCCGGGCAAAGATCGTGCAAAAGAAGTCCTGACTTTTGTGGAATTGGCTATTCTGGATGCGCTCTCTAAGCAAATTGGAGAACTAGCGAAAGCACCCGGCTGGCTAGAAGTCAACGAAGGCTTTATGCCTAACGCTGCATCTGCATCTGTCGGCTACTCCCATGATGGCCAACCCGTACCGCTTGGCTCTTTTGTCATCACACGAGAACCGGGTGGAAAGACTTTCTGTTCAATTCGAGGTATAGACACGAGCAGTAAGTTTCCTGGACCTGACTATCACCCTAGTCTTCAAGACGCAGTGAAGTTCTCCATTCCGTACTTCGTAGAGGTGGCGACGAGAACTTCACCCCATCTCAATATACCTTGGTGGAAACGCTTGTTTTAGTCTTGCCCTATTCACGGCCTAGAGGTAGTGCTCCTAGTTGCCGCTGTTGTGGGTTCCGCGTCTCTATAAGGTAACTCTAAGGGGGTGACCTCACTCCATTAGTTCTTGTAGCCTGGGTTTCTGTCTACTCTCGGACTCTAGCTATCTACGGCCTGCTCTGGGCACTCTGTGGTCAATCCTAGGGGGAGTACTCTGACTCCGGTTCGCTTCGCTGCCTTCGTCAGGCGATAGATGCGCGGCACCCAGGGAAATTGGCGAGCACTTTTATCTCTATATGCACCGAATCTGTACCGAATCAAGATACAGGCTCAGCGTCCCGAATGCGCATGACCGTCTGGCGGCTGGTCTTGAATTCCCTTGCAATCGCAGCCACAGGAAGCCCCCTAGAGAGACTCTCTTTCACTTCTACCACTTGGTCTGGGGAAAGGCTCTGTGGCCTGCCTAAGACCCTTCCTTCGGCCTTGGCGCGGCTGAGACCCGCTTGGGTACGCTCTATTAACAAATCACGCTCAAACTCGGCTACAGCCGAAATTACGGCCATGGTCATCTTTCCGGCTGGGCTTGTAAGGTCCACCCCACCCAGGGCCAAGCAATGGACCCGCACCCCCATACCGGCCAGCATCTCAACGGTGGAACGGACATCCATTGCGTTCCGTCCAAGCCGGTCGAGTTTCGTCACCGCAAGAACATCTCCGGCCTCCAGCTTGTTGAGCAGCTTGCCGAACCCTTCGCGCTCTTGGGCTGCCACCGACCCGGAAACCGTCTCGGCAATGATCCTCTGCGGGGACAGGTTGAAGCCTGCGGCGGCAATTTCATGAATTTGGTTGTCCGTGGTCTGCTCAGTCGAGCTGACACGGCAATAGGCGAAAACACGAGACATCACTCGACTCCATGTACAAAAAGGACGTCCGTATCATGAGACATGTCCAAAATAACCGCAAGCTAATTTCCGTACATTACACTCAGGTATGTCCGGAAACGGTCGTTTATGAACTCTCCTCTCACGCGGGATAGCACTACGGTGAGGGTAATGGGGGATCTATCAGGCTAGCTGGTTGGACTGGGGCCTCGCAAAATCACAACAATTTTTCATCTCAGCTTCTGAATCGAACAAGGTTTGTATAGTCGAGCACGTACACAAAGAATATTTGCCCCAGTCAACACGAGCACTCTTGGCACAAGGGCCATAGACACGCGGGCGTTAACGGGAGTCACGCTCAATGTCAGCAACGCCACCGCATCAGTTTCCTGAGGTAGTCGGCATTACAAACCCCAGCCCGATACGTCCGACGCTACTCATCGGAGCCGGGATGTCTCATTCATTGGTACCCCTGGCGAGTGATCTTGCCTGCATGGTCGCATCCAAGCAAAAAGAGCTTGAAAAGCAACTAGGGGTTCCTGCACGCTCACTAATGGATCTGGCCACAAATAAGGAAAAGGCTCTCTACAAGTGGGCTGGCGAAGTCTACGAAGAGCTCTTGAAACTTGGAAGCAAAGAATTTGAAGCAAAATACCAAATCGCCCAAGTCCTAGAAGTCACTAACGACCCCTGCTGGACTGCCAATGCTAGGGTCCCATTAAGAGGAACCACCGGACGCCATCGGGTAATCGCACGACTTGCAAGAGAGGGGCGATGGTATGCGCTATGGTCCCTCAACTGGGACATCTGGCTAGAGCGTGCGTTAAACAGCGTCGGGATTGGTAGCCGGAAGGAAAAGGAGACAAGTCCTTTGCCTCTTCCCCCAACTTGGATTCGCTGGTATGAGTCTTGGACGCCGACTGGCTCGATAACGAATCAGGACGCTCAGACAATCGTCGTTTATAAGCCTCATGGTTGCGTTAAGGCGCTCTTAGATGGTGATGGAACCTTTGTCCTTACAGAGGACGAATTGGAACAACGCCTCAAGGGGCAACCTGGCAACGTCAAAACGGAGCTTGAAGATTGCTTTTCTAAACATTCGCTAATTGCTGCCGGCTGGAGGGCATCCGAGCAGTATCTTCAGGAGTTCTTTCGGATTTCGGCCACCAAGAGACATGCCGGTGCTGGGATCACGATCATTGATCCCTACCCCAACCACGATGGCCACAGCAGGCTAATCGATGCGTACGGGAAAACTCGGGCCGATACTGTTTGCCAAACACACTCAGATCAACACCCTAACCAATTCACAACTGATGATCTGTTTCTTTGGATGCAGACTTTGCACGGCCTCTCATGCTTGCAAAACGTCAGTGACGAGAAGAACGCCCTCGTTCTTAAAAATTGGCTAGACCGATATCGCCACCCACAAACGAACGACGAGAAGCTCAGATACCTGATGGAGTGGTTTGACAACTTCCTAGGCGTCTGGTCGATGGTTTGCTTTAACAGCGAGAGCCAATCCTTCATATTCGGGCAACCGATCAGTTCAAAAGCAATCCCGACCCACCGAAGAGACGAACATATTCCTTGGGACTATCAGCATACAAAACGCAACGACTTGATCGCCGCATCGAACCTTCTCGTACATCTTGGCGACAAAGAAGAAACAATTCACAAATGGGATTTCTTGCAGTACCCCGGGGCCCTATGGGACGAAACCAATCTACATCTAGTGGTTCCAGTTCCCTCATGGCGTGCAGGCAGCAAGCAAAGCCTCGCGGCACTCAAACCACTTGCAGAAAGTCGTCAATGGGCATATCAAGGAAGAATCAAGAAATTATCTATGCTGGGTCTCCACCACGAAATAAATCCGTCAGCCCCAACGGATATTGATATGCAAAACTGGCGTTACGAGCTATCAAGACTGTCCCGCAACGTTAAACACGCAACGCTGTCGAATATCGAGTGGATATCACTTAGCGACCTGTGAGGTGAAACATGAGCATCCTTGAAACACTTGAGAGCTGGCTCAAAGACCAGTACCAAAAACAACTTGGCATAACGCTAGCGAATAGTCCGGACCCAACTTCTTCGGCGGTATGGCTATACCCGCATCGCACCGAATCGCAAATTGCGGAATTCCTTGATGCCGATCTCGGCACCTGGTTCAAATTCATCGTCCTCTCAGAGGCCTCTCAAACGCGAAACGTCGTAGCCAGGGAGATTCAGGAAGCCTTGTCGGAATGCTCACAACTGCTTCCAAGAAGTGGATTGCAGAAAGGCCGATCCGACGAATATGGAAGTTGGACAATCTCCTTGATCTTTCTCGTGCAATCCGCGTGCGTGGAGGAATGGGACAACGCCATACAGAACCTGCGCTCGGAAAGTGGATTCACAGAAGAAATTGCAATAGATCGAATTGTCTATACCGACGAAAAGGCTCTTGCAATACAACTCGCGGCTGGGCGCGAGTTGCCTCAGCTTCTGCTCTCCAGCAGAGGGCTTTTACAGCTGCCGGCAAACAAAATGCATGCATGGCTGACCGCAGATGCGGAAATAGAAGTCGTCTTGGATCAGCTTCCAAGTCGGTTCAAAGAATCGGCCGACAAGGAGCTTGTTACCAGAATGATTGCTCAGGTTCGAACGGAGAGTCCCACAGGGTTAAGAGGAAGCCTACCTGATCGACCTCGCAAAATCAGTTCGATTGAGATCGAGAATTTTCGAAACATCTCCGACTTCAAGCTACAACTTAAAAGTTCTCAGAGGCCCGTAAACATCAACATCATTTACGGACCAAATGGGACGGGAAAGTCAAGCATTTTTGAGGGAGTGAGCTTGGCGGTAGCTGGCACATCCAGGCGAATGAGCCAATATCTTTACGACAAAGACATAAGACAACCTTCCATACAAAAGTATTTTGATTCAGTCTTATCCCCGTTCAACACAAATACATCCCCCCGGATCATCTGTGATGGAGAGCGACTTCCACTCCATGAACAGAACGACCTCATCAAGGCGGATGCGGACCTGGAACTCGTCGACGGAACGCTCTTGGCACAAGAGGATGCTCGACAATTCGTTTCCAAATCTGGAAAGTCACTAGGACTCACCGTGCTCAGCGGCTACTCGCGCTTGGCCCAAACTCTACAGAGCTACTGCGAGCGCGAGTATCAGTCTGCCAATGGTCAGCGACAAGACTGGCTGCGCCAATTTGGAATCATGGCGTCTGTTACTCGCTCGGACAGTCGACTCACCAAGCTTATAGATCACTTTCTCTTGAAGCAGGTACCACCAGGCTCGCAACAAATTGCACATTGGCTGGAGGCATTTGCGAAGCTCATGCCAAGTCAAAGAATTGCTGCGCAGTCTCTCGCAGCAATTTGGTTAGACGTTGATGGGAACAAGCGACGTGAAACATTGGCTCGGCGTCTGATCGGCATGGAGGCGCTCGGCGCCACCGATGAATGCCAGTCCGCTATTTCGCTGTGGATTGAGGAACGAGATTCAGTTCTGCATTCTGTCAAGAATTTGATAGATTCAATTGAGTCTGAACTTCGATCCCTTGCTGAACAGCGCTCAGAGATTTCTGAAGACCTGACAAATTGGCAGGCATGGCTTGGTAGTCAATCGCCACTTGAAGTATCTATAGATATAAAGGAGGCAAGTTCTGACGAGTTGACCTCTCTTCGGAAACAACTAGATGACCTCAAATCAATCGGAACGAGTTTGAGTGATCAAAGGCAGCACCTTATTCAACTTTCAAGCACCTTGCTCCCATCGTGGATAGAGCGTCACCCTGACACTTGCCCAACATGCCATTCAGATCATCACGAGCGGGGTGGGATTTTGAACGTTGTTCGGGAAATATCGGATGAATTGGACAAGAAGATTCAAACAGCGCGGAAAGAATACTCCGACAAGCTAGCTGAACTTCGTGCAACTGAAAAGAGCAGAACGCGACTTGGACAGTGCCCAATATCCGAAAATAGAAGAACACATCTAAGCAAACTGCTTGGCTTAGACAGCGAAGGTTACGCCACGCTGGAAAGCGAACTGAAAGGCGGTCACGTCGTTTCAGACTACATGCAAATGATCGATTCGCTTCTCGCGATGCCACCACTCCCTATATCCAATGACTCCGTACAAGTGGGCAAACAGCTTTGGAAATCTGTTGAGACCGAGAATGCGCGGGGATCTGCCCTCTGGGACTTGCCGACACGGTGGGCAAGGATTCGCGACACGGTCGACAAAGAATGTCTTTCAATAGTCAAGCGACATCTTCCCCGCACCTTGGAAGCGGTATGGAACGAGTTAGCCATGACACTCACGCCGGCGAGGTGGAATCTCGTAGATACACCACAGATGGTTGCAGAGACAAAACGAGGCGCCGAATCCCTCAAAGTCGTTGTTGGCACAGACTCTCGACAAGTTGAAGTGCGCCACATATTTAATGAGGCAGAGAACCATATTCTTGGTTTGGCTTGGTTCTTCACCCGCTATTTGTCATCGGGACGATTCAGGAACTCTCTTATCTGCTTGGATGACCCGGCGCAAGAGATGGACCAAACCACCTTTCGCAGTTTTGCCCGGCTTCTTCAAAAGATTTGCCGACTTCACGGGCGCCAGTCCATAGATTTGTCCGTTGTTCTGTTCCTGCATCAGGAAGATCGTGCACTAGACGCAGCACGCGCAACGCAACATCAACTTACGACACTAAAGTGGGCGAAGCAGATAACTTCCAGAACCGCGGTGGAGCATCTATTTCTTCTTAGTCCAGACTTTAAGTCTCCACTACCCAGCTTGCTGTTGTCTTCCCAGAATGTCCCCATCTAGATTGACTGGCTCTCATCTCTTGCTGACACGGGCCAACTGCGACAGAGGAAATTTCAACAACTCTATGACTGGTCTCAACCTCTCCGCTTCTCTTCGGATGGTCGCGGAATATACCCTGCGCCCAATTCCGTCACCTGCGTGACCAATAATCGCATCAGCCTGCGCCTCCTGCGCCCCAGAAAGCCGAAGCTCAGACGCCACAAGATGCCTAAATGAGTGCATTGATTTGCTGTGCGTCTTGAAGCCTTTCCGGCTTTTGAAATCACCGAACCATTTTGAGAACTGTCCGCCCGCACCGTTCTGCCCATTTCTAGGCAAAAGTGGAAACAGATGCCCCTCCTGCAAGGACCTCACATACTCCGGCAGGCCTAGCCTTACCAAATCGGAATGCATCGGCACAGCACGCCAAGACCCGCTTGTCTTGAGCTTCTGAGCCCTTTCCGCATCTGAGCGAAACTCGATCACCTCTTGACCCAGTGTGATATCCAGATCGTCCGTCCAAAGCTGGGCAATTTCACTGACTCGCGCCCCGGTGTAACAAGCAATTAGGGGGATCCAATACGCTGCCGCACCGCCCGCTTTGCGCTCAGTCGGTAGTCTCCCCTCAGTCCAAATTGGATCGTCAAAGAGCACCTTCAACTCAGAGTGCGTCCAGGGCTCTCGCCCCACTGACTCCTTCCCACCGACCTTTACGATCAAGCGCTCAAATGGGTTCCCTGAAATCCATCCCTTATCCCTAGCGACGTTCACTAAGGCCCGGACACTCACTAAAACGTTATCTGCAGTATTTGCAGTCTTTCGGTTCTTGATTGCCCATTCTTGGAGCTTGTCTCTGAACTCGATTGCTCCCGTCTTGTCTATTGACTCTAGAAACGGGTCACCCATCATGTCCGCGAACTGCTGTGCATGGCGGGCAAAGGTCCCCGCCGTCTTTTCGGATCGCTGTATCTGCCGCCATACATTCAAAGCATCGTTTATCGTATGACCAGTCTCCACGATTCGGCGGGAGGAGGATTCCCGGTTTTGTAAGAGCACATCTTGCGTGAGCGACCCCAGCAATTCTCGCCTGCGCTTGAGTAACTCGACTCTTACGGGGAAGGTACGACTCACGTCTGTAAGCGCCTCCAAACGAACCTCGTACATTGACACGATGTGGGCCAGCAATTCGGCATCAACAAGCGGATTCCTTGCGTAGCCCATTTTGTCTAGCTGTTCCTCAGCCCACTCTGGAACAGTCCCCTCCTTCAAGGCCTCTCGGTAATCCCAAATGTGTTCCTTGAGCGACGTTATCTTCTCTGGACGTGAAGCACCCGATACCCTGCTGCACTGAGCATCAACCACTGTAAGCAGCCGCTCAAATCTGGCCAGCAGTTCACGCCGTAATACAGGCAACTCGACACTGAGAGGTTGAGATTCCCCGGTTCTCATTTCATCGAATTTGCGGGACCAATCAGCCTGTAGTGCTTTGGCCTTCGTATTGGCCTCACGCAGATCAGCCGTTCGCAGCGAACATCGAATGGCCCAGCCGCTCGGAAAATGCTGGAGAAGATCGGCTGGTGCCCTGAGTCCGAATTGGTAGATGCCTGAATCGGCTCGGCGGTGAACGCCCGGAAACTTGGTCAAGATTGCTTTGGTCACACGGCATCATTACACGGTTCTTGATGCTGCGACCCTGCGTCAGAACCTCGTTCTCAGAGGGAGGCGCAAAGAAAAAGGGCCAGCGGGTAAGTACCTGCTAGCCCTTTTAGGTGTTGGCGGAGTGGACGGGACTCGAACCCGCGACCCCCGGCGTGACAGGTGAGTAATTGCGGATTTCCCTGGACGTCCCAGGATCGAAAATACCCATACAAAACAATAGCTTATATCGTTTTCTTGTCCGCGATCGTTCGGCTGGATACACTGAAATCCACCGATTTTTAGGACACGGCTAGGACACGGAAATGGCGAAGCTGACTGTACGCGGCATCGAAGCGCTCAAGCCCAAGGACGCCGGCTACAAGGTCACGGCCGACCGCGGCCTCTACCTGCGCGTGGCCCCGGACGGCACCAAGACATGGCTCGTGCGCTACGTCGTTGCTGGCAACCAGATCCAAGCTCGCCTACCGCGTCCATATGGCAGCAGCGGCACTGATGGCTACATGTCGCTCGCCCAGGCGGTGACGGAGAACGCGCGCATTCAGTCGCTCGCGCGGGACGGGGTCGATTTTCAGGTGCAGCGCGCGGAAGCCGATCGTGCGGCCGCAGAAGCAAAGGCTGCAGCGTTGGCGGCTAATGCTCCTTTCCGCACGTTGTTCGAGACCTGGCTGGCCGACGGCGTGAGCCGTAAGGACGCCAACGCCGAACTTCGCCGGACTTTCGAGAAGGACGTCCTGCCCACCATCGGCGACACGCCGGTGCGCGAACTCGGCGACGCCCAACTACTCGACCTCCTTCGTAACGTCGGGCGCAAACGCGGACGAGCCCGAACTGCGGAACGCATGCTGACAGAGATGCGCCAGATGTTCCGCTGGGCCATCAAGCGCCAGCCCTGGCGCTTGCTGCTGGTCCATGGCAACCCGGCCGAGTTGGTCGAACTGAAGCAGGTCGTACCGCAAGGCTACGAGCCGGGCATCCGTGAACGCACCCTTTCTGCCAATGAGATCGGGGAGCTTCGCGACATCTTCGCCAGCATGGCGACCACCTACGAGGCTGCGAAGGACAAGCGGATCGCAGACAGGCCGGTACTGCGAGAAACGCAGTTCGCTTTGTGGATCTGTCTCGGGACCGGCTGCCGCATTGGTGAACTGCTCCAAACCCGCTGGGAGCACGTAGACCTTGAAAAGGCGACCTGGTTCGTTCCGCGCGAAAACACCAAGACGCACGTTGACTGGCAGGTCTATCTATCTGATTTCGCGCTGCGACAGTTCAAAGCGCTGCATGAACTGACCGGCAAAGCCAATTGGTGCTTCCCTGCCAGCCAACAGGAAGGCCACGTCTTCGTCAAAAGTGTCAGCAAACAGGTCGGCGACCGCCAGACCCGGTTCAAGAACCGCAAGCCACTCGCGCATCGAAGGAACGATGACTCGCTGGTGCTGGCTGATGGCAAGAACGGGGAATGGACGCCGCATGATCTGCGCCGAACCGCCTCCACGATGATGCAGGCGCTGCGCGTCAGCCCAGACGTAATTGATCGCTGCCAGAATCACGTGTTGCCGGGCAGTAAAGTGCGCAGGCACTATCTGCATCATGACTACGCCGAAGAAAAGCGTGAGGCATGGAGGCTACTCGGTCAGCGCCTTGATGCGATCTTGACGGCCAGCAACGTAGTGCCGCTGCAGCGGGCGGCTTAGCCAGGAGCCGCGGCAACGCCACCGCGCTGTGCCCTACGACGTGGAGCCCACTCAATCGTTTCCGAGGGCCGGAAACCCGCATGAATGCTTGCTTTGAGGGGTCGTTGCATCGTACTTTACCGTCACTTCTACCGTCGAAAAACGAGCGCTTTTGCTGGCGCGGGAGATGGACTCGGTTTGCGGGACGGCTACTCCAGCCCATCCATCGTCAACTATCGAAGCCTACCGTCTCCACCAGACAAGCCTCTTCCCCTCAACGGGCTATTTGAGCAAGCTTCGCAAATTCTCGCGAACAGCGGCCGCGACCTCGACAGCCGGTAGCCCGTGCAGACGCCCCAGGCCCTCAACCACGAGCGACACGTCCGCCGGTTTCGATGGCCGTTCACCGGTCTTCGTGAACGGGCCGTCTGTCTCAGTCAGCAACCTGTGCAGCGGAATGACCCCGACCATCGGCGCGTGGCGCTCATTGTCCAGCATCGCAGCATTGATCGAAAAGAAGCAGCCGAGATCAAGCGCACGCTTCGCTTCGCTCTTGGTTCCCGTGAACCAATGGAGCACGATCTTGCCGCGCGCGGATGGCAAGTACGCCTCAACGTGGTCAAGAACCGCCTTCGCGGCACGGATGCTATGCACCGTGACGACTTTGTCGCCAGCTTCGGCGCAGCGCTGCAGGACATGCTGGAACACCTGCTTCTGCAGATCGAACGATTTGTAGAAGCGCGGACCAGCATCGAGGCCGACCTCACCAACGTAGCGCGTTTCTGACAGGTGCCTGTCCCACAGATCCAGTTCATTGGCCCGTTCGGCCACCAGTTGCGGATGGAGGCCGAGTGCTGCGCGCACGTGTCGCGTGCGCTGCGCCAGTTCATGGTTGCGCGGCCAGGCCCTCGGGGTCGTCGTTACTGCCAGCGTGAAGACGCCCGCTTGGTCCGCTTCCAGCACCGCAGCTTCGTGGTCCGGATAGAGGTCGAGATGGCAGTGGAAATCCACAAGCCCTGCTGCGGCGGTCATGAGCGATCCAGCATCAGCTTGGCCTTGTCTCGACACCATCGATCAAGCGTGCAACTTCGTCGAGGCCACGACGATAAACATCAGCGAGTTCGTCCAACCGCGCGACTTCGTCGGTCAGTGAGCCGGGCTTGTGAATGAGAAGGTTCGCGAGCTGCGGATGTCCACGAAGACGCTCGATGGCGTATTGGAAAGACCGTATCTGTTGACCCGTCGACTCTCGGGTGTCCAATGCCTTGGCACGGAGATCAGACACCGTGTAGGTCGTCTCATCTTTGCCGGGACCCCAAGCCCTGTCCAAGGCAGCACGCCTGATCAAGCACGGCAGGCAGTAGCCGCAATGTTCGATGCCAAGCCCCTGCCAGCGCCCCTTCGTGGGCGACGAACAAGACAGAGAGTCTGGCGCGAGCCTGGCCAGCAACGCGGGGTTCTCGCAAGCCGATGCCATTTCACCCTTGGTCTTATCCCAGTACGGGTTCTCAACGCGGCCGTTGATGCCCAACTCCGAGAGCAAGTCGTTCCAGCGAGCCATGTAGTAGGGGTGAGTGGTGCGTGTGCTGTTCGAACCCAAGCGCAATGGATCTAGCGGAACATTCAAGGCGATCAGCCCATTCTCGGGCACGCGCAAAGTGAAATCCTTGCCCAGGCCGGTCCCGGCAAATACCCCAAGCGCGAAGAAGAGGAACGAACGCCCGCGCGTGGTGTTCTCCGACCCGACATCTTCGACCAGCCCGTCATCGAACGTCATGCCAACACGCAGACGCTCAAAAGACGACTTGTCGTAGTTCTTCTTCAATCCGGAAAAGAGCTTGCCCTGAGCATCGCTGGTGGCGCCTTCGCCGAAGTGACTCACCAACAGCGGAGTCGACCCGCGATGCAGCAAGTCGATGGCACCGATCAAACTGTCCAGGCCGCCCGAAAACAGGCTCACTGAGTCGAACGGCGGCGCAAGTAGGGTGGGAGGCGCATCGCTGGCGATAGTGGCGAATCTGTGCGGACGCGCCCTATACCCGACCGTCCAGCGGTCACCAGTCAGGAAGTTCAAGGCCTTCGTCAGCGTTGGAGTCGCGGCGGTCCAACGCGTCGGATCGCTCACTGGCACGACCAAACGAATCTCCCGGGTCCACGAGTCCTGCGACTGCTCGGCACGGGAGATGCGGGTGTCGGCTGCATGGACATGCGCTGCGACGACCAATAGGTCAATTCCAATCTCGGACGGGAAGATGCCCAGCTTCTTCAAGCTTGTGAGAGCGCTCCCGATGCCGTGATCAAGCGACTTTTCGCCAGCGACCATTTGAAGCAAGGTCCGCTGCTCGTCCGCGGCCATGGGGATGTCGACTTGATCGTCAGGGCCAAAGCGGCCGGCCAGAAGTTGCCGTTTCATTGATCTGCCTCCGCTTGGCCGAGGGTCTGGAGGATCGAAAACGCCGATTCGTACACCGTGTCCACGAACGACTGGATACGCTCCGGGGTCAGATTGGGCGATTCGGCGCGCGCCCTCGTGAGCGCATCACTTACTCCGCCACGGATGAAGTCACGTAGTTGCGCTTCCACCTTGTGGGCAGCCTGCACATCCGTGGGCATGGTCACGGCCTTGGTGCCGATGTCGTTGCAAATGCGCGCTTCGATCGCATGCGTCGCATACAACTCGAACACGGTTTGCATCTGGTCGGGTGTGAAGGTCGAAAGATCGGTCAACCCCTCGGTGGCTAGTTCGATGATCGTCTCGATATAGGCTTCTCGCGCGATTCCCTCGTCGACTGTGCCGGCTCCTGGGCAGATGTAATCGGCCAAGCCGACAAAGATTTCTTGGATTGGTCTCCCCGCAAGCGACTCGAGGTCCAGCGAGCGCAGCGCTTCACGCACGCCTCTGGCTTGGGCATCCGCAAGAAAGCCCAGCAATCTCGCACCAGAGCCCCGCGAGGCCCCCATGCGTTGCGCCGCTTGGCGCGCACCACCCGCCGACGTGGACACATATCGAGAGACGGCACGTCCCAAGTTGACCCGGTCACTACCGCCCGATCCGGCAAACCGCGTGAAACTATTGCGTGCGCCGGAGAAGCGTTGAGGGTCAGCGGCTGCAGGAATGGACGGGCGGCTCGGCGCGATGGGCGGCGCGCCTCCGTCACCAGGTGAAACGCCGTCGCCTGCAGAGCCATCACCTCCGGCAGGCGATGCTGGCGGCGCGGCCCCACCGTCAGCACCTCCCAACCACGAGGGGATCAGTGGCGTCCCGCCCCCTGGGCCGCCGTACGCTGTCGAAGTTCCCATCAGCGAACCCCCTTCGTGTCTTTGAGCGCCAGTTCAGCGGTCGCTTTGAGCGTGGGGTTGTTCGTTACCTTGCTCCAATCCGTCAACAGCTTGGTCAGGCGGGCGACGCAATCCGGATCCTTGATGACACCCTGCCATCCGCGCACGGCCCATGGCCCGCACTTGCTGCTCGGCAAAGCCTCCAGGAAGTCGAGCAACTTCCCTTGCAGTCCGGGCTGAGCCTTCACCAAGACGATGAGGCCATCGACGCCAGGTGGCATCGTGTCGAAGGTCCCAGTGCCCATGATCGTAGTGCGCACGGCTTCGAATACCTTGTCTGCCTCTGGCTGGGCCAATTGCTTCAACTCGGCTTCATAACCTTGAACCATCATCTTCCCGCCGAACAGCTTCTCCACCACGCTAGCTAGGTGCCCCAACACCGACACCGCCCCGAAGTAGTCTTTCTTGTCCTTCGTCACAAACAAATATGGACGCAGATCGACGCCGGACAGAGTTGGCTGCACGCGGGCCCAATCACAAACCGTATCAGACGATTTCCACTCCGACAGAACAGCGTTGTCAGAGATGGGCACAGGCGAGTCCGGTGGCTTCGCCCCCTTGCTCGTTCCTTGCGCGCTTGTCTTACCGTCCGCGGCCAGACTCTTCTCTAGCGCCTCAAGGTCATCGCAGAAGCCTTTCGGATGGACTGCCGCGACGAATGCGATCTGCTCGAACAGTCGGGGGATGAAACGCTCGGCGAGCATCAGCTTTGCCAATACGGGCAACGTGATGTCATCGCCGAACCCCCGTGCCGTTGCCGTCCGTTCCCGGAGCAACAGGGTGTTCAGGAATCGTTTGATCTGGCGCGGGTTGCCCTTCACCCCACTCGCAAGGATGGGGCCGATTTGGTCACTGAGGGCGAGCGCGTTGTTGGCTTGTTCGGCCTTCTCCCCAAGTGCCGCCTTGACAGTCGCTGCATCCAGTCCACCGCTTGCCCAAGGACGCTTGAGGCGTTCACGCGCCACCTCGATGAGGTTCGAGTAGGCAGCATCCCCGTCGCCGATCTCCGCGCCCGTCAACAACAACGTCACGTAGATGCGCGTCTCGGTCTCACCCAAAGCCGGAATGCGAAACGGCACTTGGATCAGTTTTTCCAGATAGTTCCGGGCATAGTCGCGCGGGCCCGTGGTCTCGGGTAGATCCGGAAAGTGCTTGCGCACCGCATACTCGATCATCGCCTCATCGGCGGCGACCACAAACGCGGTGCGCGCGGTAAACACGAACAATCGGATCGCTTCAAGCGTCTCGATGGCAGTATCTGGCAAGCAGCGATCAAGGTCATCGATCAGCACGACGAGCTGCCTAATGCCCGCATCCTTCAGAAGCTTATCGAAGGCTTTGCGAAAGGCTTCGACCTCCTCTGGGACGTTCTTGGTTTCCGCAGGCTTCAACATTTCCTTCACGCCATCAATGGCGGACGTGAGGTTTTCTTTCGTCGCCAGCTTGCCAGGGTCGGCAAACATGCCTTCGAGCGTCCCCAGAACGGCACCAATCTGGTCCGGCGTCGGAATGCCGGTGAATGCGGTCACCGCCAAACCACCTGCGCGCTTTGCGACCTTCAACCAATCGATGCGATTGAAAACATCCTTGACCGCACCCCCAGCCTTCGTCAATGCGGGGCGCTTTTCGACCAGGCCAGTCACGATGCCCTCGATCAACGCGATCTTGGCATCCTCGAACCCCTGGAAGCGCCAACCGTTGAACTTCAGGCAGAGCACATCGTCCTGACCCGAGAACCCGGCCTCGATCATCTCCAAGACGCTGGATTTCCCAGCGCCCCAATCGCCGTGGACACCGATCGTGACTGGATGGTCCGGTTTCTCGCGCAACAGTTCGATGATGGTCTTGGCTATCGCCTCGTTGTTGAGCAAGTCAACTTTGGTTTCGTTGTCGGTCAGAATCATTTGTTTCTTCCTCCCCAGTTAAACCGCCGGCAACGCCAGCAACACCGACCGGATGGCCGCAGAGATCGCCTCTCGCGGCCCGTGCAGCCTCAGCGCCATCGTCATCTCGATCTGCACGCCAACGCCGCGGCGCCCACGATTGCAAATATTTTTTGGATCGGTTGCCGGGAATTGGTGCCCCCGCAGCCGGGTATCGATACCCAGATCAGCGATGGTTTTCGCCACAGCGGCCTTCAAGGGCTCGTCTAGGCCCCCGACAAGGGCCTGTTGAACGTCGCCAGCACATCCGTGTAACGCGACCACGTGATCGCAGCTGGACAGCAACTCCAGACATCGCGGCTCATCAAACCTATGACTGGTCAGGTGAAGCGCGGAATAGTTGCCGGCATGGCGAATTCCTTCGAAGATGTAGAGATTGAAGTCCGCCCCTGCAACGTCGCGTGCAACGTCCGATGTGTATTGCTCGATGCTGCCCCCATGGGGGGCTATTACGGCGACGGTCGAACCGGCGTTCGCCCGCACATGGACTCGGTAATCGGTGCCTTCGACCTGAGCGGTGGCCAAGTCCGTGAAGCCCTTGTAGTTGTCCGCGGGGCTACTCATGACATCTCGATGTCGTGAGAGGATGGGTTCGAACGGCATGTTGGCGTGGCCAAAGATGCAAGCCGACATGGCGCCTCACGCATCGGGACGCCTTTCGAAGAAGAAGCAGTCAGGCAGGATGGCCGGGGCGATGTAGTCGATGTCCTCTGCCGAGACACCACAGGCGAAGAAGCTTTCGCGCCAATGCCGGACGGTGTCGACGAGTCGAGCGATTTGCCCGCGTGCCTCTTCAGCCGACAAACCGAAGCGCCCCGCCTGCGACAGCAAGTTGTAGAGACTGGCCGTGCGGCCGTAGTCGCCGACAGTCAACGCCAGATCGCGCCTCTCCAGGCTCACTACGGGCGCGGGCACGAGGTCGTAGGCCGGCGACAACCGCCATCCCTTTTGCCTGCGCAGCAGAGCGTGGTTGCGAGGATGATCATCGTTGTTGGTCACGGCAGCATTGAAGACCATCCGCCTGAAGAGTTCGGCACAGTCAGCTTCCGGCTTGTCAGACCATCGGCGCAAGTTGTCGGCCAGCAGCGGGTAGGACCAACGTTCCCGGTCCAGGTGGCTATCGCCGCAGTCGAGCACTGTCAGGCCACTGACGAGACCGAAACGCAGGTAACCCTTGTCGGTGTAATCGCGATCGAACCGCTGCAGCATCAGCACGTCGCTCTCGCCAACCGTCTCCAGCCGGGATTGTGTGACGTTCAAGCCGCATCTCCGAGCCAAGTCGAGCGTCGCAAATTCGACCCGCTGCAGATTGAAGCGGTCATCTCTAGCGGGAAACTTGCCGAGCCAGAGACTTTGCGCGTCCTCGATCGTGGCCTTCGGCCGCGCACCACCCATGCTGGTGCCAGGATCGAGCTGTTCGAGCAGATGGGCGGCCACTGGGCGCCCCTCTTCGATCGCCTGCGTGGCCGCGATCAGCTCGGCCAACTGGTGCGTGCGGTTGTACTGGCGCTTTGGCGCGGGCGGTTCGGCCTTCAGCCCAAAGCTCAGGTACCCTGCCCCGTCTTGCGGACCATGTAGCAAATAGTCGATTTCCTGGAGGTCAGCCGCGCTGCGCTCGAGCTTGTGCTCGATCACCCGCCGTCCCCAGGCGTCGGGACCGGCGTCTCGAACCGCACCGGGAATCCCCTTGAGCTGGGTGAACTCAAAGACTTCCTTGGCAAGAGGCAGCTGGAACGGATCGAGTGCAACCGCCTCTTGGCGCTGAAGGTAGCGGTCGCCGTAGCGAAACCGCCCTATTTGCATGCCGTCGGGCAGCGTCTGCACCCTGAGCAGCGCTGCCGGCACCGTTTCCAACGTGCCGGGTAGCTGAATGTAGACATAGGCTTCGCGCTCAGAAGTCATAGTCGTCGCTCGCCTTCCGGACCTTGCCCGCCCGCGTAGGGCGGCGCGACGCTTCGAGCGCCTTGCCGTGGAGATCGCTGTCGGGATCCGCAACAGGGTCCAGAGACTTGTCCAGGCCGAGTGCCCACAGTACCGTGAAGCACACGCCGATCGCCGTACCTGGCTTACCGAGTTCCAGCGCCGTGAGGGTGTTTCGGTTGATACCCGCCTTGCTGGCGAGATCGGCGACCGACCACCCGCGCCGAATCCGCGCCACCCGGATGCGCTGACCCAGCTGGGCAACCCGCTCGGTGGCTTGCAGTGGCATCACGAATTTGCTCATGAAATTAGGCATTCTCTGTACTCAACGCCCGCTATATTAGGCTTTTGCCACATGGAGCGCAAGCCAGGCACTCGGAAGAAAATCGCCAAATTAGGCAAATAAGTTGATAATGCCCTGTATTTTAGGCATTTGAGGGCCGGATCTACGCGCTTCCTGTCGCTCTGCGACGGGAGCGTGGCGGGGTACGTCCCTCCTCAGAAGAACACTGAAGAGGACCCATGGCCGACATGTTCGACGTACAAAGCAAACGAGGCTCGATCTGGCATCGCTGGGACCCTCACATCCACACGCCGGGCACCGCCCTGAACGACCAGTACGCCGGTCTAGATCCTTGGGCAGCGTTCCTGGACGCCATCGAGGCGTCGAACCCGCCGATTCGCGCGATGGGTATCACCGACTACTTCGGCATTGAACGCTACGAGCAGGTCGTCGACGAAAAACGCCGCGGGCGTTTGTCTGGCGTGGGTTTGATATTCCCCAACGTCGAGTTGCGACTTGGCATCGAAACCGCGAAGGCATCGGCGGTCAACATCCACCTGCTCTTCTCGCCGCATGATGCCGACCACATCGACCGGATCAAGCGCTTCCTGCTGGAGTTCGAGTTCCCCTACCTGGGCGAGTCCTACCGCTGCCAACGCAGCGACCTCATCCGCCTAGGCCGCGCCCATAAACCAGATCTGACAGACGACGAGGCGGCCCGGTCCGAAGGTGCCAACCAGTTCAAGGTGAACTTCGAGCAGCTCAAGCAGGCATGGTCAAAAAACGAGTGGATCAAGAAGAACACCCTGATCGCCGTCGCTGGCGGAGAGAAGGACGGGACCTCTGGTCTGCGTGACGCCACCGCCTCGTTCGCGGCGCAGCGCAAGAACGTCGAGGGCCTTGCCCACATCATCTTCAGCGCCAACCCCAAACAGGTCCGCTTCTGGCTGGGCAAGGAGTCGGCCACCGTCGAAGAACTCGAAAGCCAGTACAACGGATGCAAGCCTTGCCTGCACGGGTCGGATGCACATTCGCTCGCCAAGGCCGGGCAGCCTGACGGCGACCGCCGCTGCTGGATCAAGGGCGACCTGATGTTTGACTCGCTACGCCAGGCCTGCATCGAACCCGAAGAGCGTGTTTCCATCGGAACCGAGCCACCGCGCGGCGCATTGGACAGCCACACCATCAACTCGCTGTCTGTGACGAACGCGCCCTGGATCGCGAATGGTGCCCTTCAGCTGAACGCGGGACTGGTTGCCGTGATCGGTGCGCGGGGTTCGGGGAAAACCGCCTTGGCCGATCTCATTGCGGCAGGCGGTCTTGCGCTCTCTCCTCATTTGAACGAGCGCTCCTTCATCCTTCGCGCGAAACAGCACCTCGGTGACAGCAAAGCCGAGCTGCAATGGGCGTCTGGCGAAAAGACTGGCAACGAACTCACCCAGACCGACATGGAGGATTTCCTGGCCAGCCCCTACGTCCAGTACCTGTCGCAGCAGTTCGTTGACCAGCTCTGCTCGGCGGAAGGCTTGAACGATGCGTTGGTCACCGAGATCGAACGTGTGATTTTCAATGCCCATCCGCTCAACGAACGTCAAGGCGCCGACTCTTTCCAGGAGTTGCTGGGCTTTCGGCTGGAAACTTCGCGCCAGAAGCGTGAACGCCAGCAACAGGCTCTGACCAGGGCGTCCGCAGACCTCACCGACGAACGTGTCAAGAAGGACGGCCTCAAGGCGCTTGAGAAGGACCGGGACGAGAAGAAGCGTGCGATCGACAAGGACAAGACCGACCGCAAGTCGCTGGTTGCCAAGGGCAACGAAGACCGCGCAAGGCGCCATGAGCAGATTTCGCTCGCGGTCGATGCGAAGCGACAACTCGTAGACCAAGCCAAGCGCCGACACCAGGCCCTGCTTCACTTGCAAGACGACGTGCGCGACTTCCGCACCCGCCAGGCGCCATCTCTGCTCGCCGACATGAAGCAAGAGCGTGAGCATGCCGGCCTCAGTGCCAATGACTGGGAAGCCTTCAGGCTCGACTATGCCGGCCCGGTTGACACGCTGCTGACCGAGCGCATCCAACAGGCGAACCTGTCGGTGGCCGCGCTGCGAGGCCCTGCCAAAACCGATCCGGTGCCTCCAGCCAATCCCGACCCGACGGTCGCGCTGATCCCCGTCGACGTCAACCTCGCGGATCAATCGCTCTCGCTCCTTGAGCGGGAGCTCGCTCGCCTGCGCACGCTGGTTGGTGTCGACGCGCAGAACGCCAAACGCTTCACCACCCTCTCGGACAAGATCACCAAGGCCGAGACCGCGCTGACCAAGGTGCTCCAGCAGATCGAACGCATTCAGGGTGCAGACGAGCGCATCCGCGCGCTGGTCGATGCGCGGCGCGGCGCCTATGCCGCCATCTTCGAAGCCATCGTTGAGGAGGAGCTGGAACTCGCGGATCTCTACGCGCCCATCAAGGCGCGCATCGAAGAGGCGGCGGGCTCCTTGTCGAAATTGTCTTTCTCGGTGCGTCGAAATGTGGATCTGGCGCAGTGGGCCGCCAAGGGTGAGGACCTGTTGGATCTGCGGACCAACGGCCCGTTCAAGGGGCGCGGTGAGTTGCTGCGGTCGGCGCGCGCCGGGCTGATGGCGGCATGGACAACCGGTGACGCTGCGCAAGCCGCCACGGCCTTGCTCAATTTCGTCAAGGCCAATGAGGCGGCGCTCCGGACCCACATGCCGGAAAACGCCGAGTTCCGCGCATGGGCGCGCAACATCTCTGACTGGTTGTACAGCACCGATCACATCACTGTTGGCTACGGTTTGCAGTATGACGGCGTAGATATCGAGCAGTTGTCACCTGGCACGCGCGGCATCGTCTTGCTGTTACTGTATTTGGCCATCGATGCGGAAGATGACCGACCATTGATCATCGATCAGCCCGAAGAGAATTTGGACCCTCAGTCCATCTATCAAGAGCTGGTGCATCGCTTCCGCGACGCCAAGAAGCGGCGCCAGATCGTGATCGTGACGCACAACGCCAACTTGGTGGTGAACACCGATGCGGATCAGGTGATCGTCGCGCAGTGCGGACCGCACAGGCCCGGCCAGTTGCCGCTCACCACGTATGAGAGCGGTAGTCTCGAGAACCCGCTCATCCGGCAGCACGTGTGCGACATCCTCGAAGGTGGAGAGCGCGCCTTCAAGGAGCGCGCCAAGCGCTTGCGGGTGACCATTTGATCGGCGATCAACGAGAAAGCGGATACCAAGTACCCGCCTTCGCCGCCGCATAGGAATTCCTCAATGGACGTTCTCTACTTCCTCAAGGAACGTACTCGGCTCATCCGCCAGTACTACGAACAGGCCGCGAAGCCGTTCAGCGAAACCATACGAAAGATCGAGGCGGAAGAAGAGCCATTCGTTCCACCTTACAGCGAGGATCCGGAGCCGGCATTTCTGACCGAGTGGATCGAAGCCAACGAACTGCTCGAAGTGACGGGGCGGAGTTGCGTGTCGATGCTGTCCGCATCACTGCAGCTCTACCTGAACGCTTGGGACCGAATCCTGGGGCTGCAGTGCAAGGCCCAGTTCAAGACTGATTTCAAACGCGATGGCCTGATCGGCGGCTATCGACAGTGTCTTGCCACGCGACTGGTGTTGGACTGGAAAGATTGCCCTGCCGACCTCGCCATCATCGAGCAGGTGGTGCTTGCGCGAAACCGCGATCAACATCCGGACAGCATCACCACGCTCCGCGTAACGCATGCAGACCAGGATCGAGCCCGGCATCCACGCCCCTTCTTTCTCAACGACAAGGAAGCAGAGCTCTATGACAACGGCGATGGAGCAGGCTTGTGGATGTCACCTAGCCTGCACGTGCCCCGCGAGAAGCTGATGGAAGCCATCTCCAATGTCGAGTCATTGTGCGAATGGCTCGAAGAGAAGATGTTTGACGCAAACTATCCGGCAAGTCACGACAGCGCCCCGCCGACTGTCGATTCAGCGCAAGATCTCAGAACCACACCGGGCAATGCATCCACATGACCGCGAAGAAATTGACGACCTCACCGACGGAAGCGGACCTCGAAGCGGAAATACATCACGCGATTGCGCTGGCAATCCCTTGGCTGCCAGCCAAGTCCATCCGCCATCAGACAAAGTTCTCATTCACCTTCGGTCGCAAGAAGATCGATGTCGACGGCACCGAAGCGTCTCGGGCGGAGGCACGATCCGATATCGTTCTGTACAACGGTGATCGTCCTCTCGCAGTACTGGAGCTTAAGCGTGCCGGCGTGCCGCTGACACCAGATGACGACGCACAAGGTCTTTCCTACGCGCGGGTTCTGAACCCGTCCCCCCCGTTGGTCGTCGTGACCAACGGTACCGATTTGCACTTCATCGAAACCCACAGCGGCAAACGCTGGCAACCGACACAGCGCTCGGAACACGAATTTCAGGCTCTTGTGACCAGCGCCGCTCGGGTTGCAGCTGCAGACATGAAGCAAGCCATCGAGACCTTGATGGGAACCAACGCTGCGGTGTGGATGCAGGCGGTCCGTCTTACCGCCGCGGAAACGATGGAAGAACTCAGCGCCTCCTGGGATGAACCCGCGCGCCCGTTTGCTCGGGGCTTCCTGATTCCACGCAAAGCTACCGCTCAGGTGTTGCGACGTGCAACCGGAGGTGCCAAGCTCATCCTTGTCGAAGGAGCTCCCCTGGCAGGAAAAAGCAATGTCTTGCGTGAAGTAAGCCTCCGCACGACGCAGCTGGATAACATCGCTACGCTGTACGTCGAAGCCGGAGTAGCAGGAGGCATCCTGCAATCCCTCGCAGATGCGCTCGCCCGCTCACTCGCGTGGCCAGTAACGCGAGAGGAAGCGCGCAATTGGCTGATGCGTCTATCACAGTCCAGCGACCACAGATTGCTGCTGGCGGTCGATGGCCTCGATGCCGGCGACAACGATACCCGCAGAGAGATCGAAGACCTTTCTTCGACGACATTTGGGCCGGGCCTTTTCGTCATCGTCGCTGTAGACGATGCCGTGGCCGGGAAGCTGGTGACAGCGCCCAACGGGTTGACAGAATCGGCCATCGGGCGGCGCGCACAACAGGTCCATGTCGGACCGCTGGACGATCGCGAATTCCAGATCGCGCTACGCGTGCTGCGGGGGCATCGAATTGAACTGATGCATGGCGCCCAGGCCACCCCCGAATTCCGCCAGCCCTGGGTCCTGCGAGCAACGAGCGCGCAGGTGATCGAACGCATTGAAGGCGCTGCCCCGACTCTTGCTGTCGCACTGCCGCCGTTGCTCAGCCTGGATTTGATTCGGCACGCGCGAGAGCGATTCACCGATCATGAACTGCGTCGACTTTTCAAGGCTATCGCGAAGGCCGTGCTAGCCGACACCAGGGATCAAAAGCGCGATACCTCCCTGATGCTGGAGTCCCTTGAAATCAACGTCGTTCGTCGCGAGACTCTGCGCCAGCATGTGGACGCTACGGAGTTGACTTGGCTGATCGATCGAGGTTTCGTGAAGCCTGCCATACATGCCTCAGGGGACTCGATCCTATTCATTCGGTTGCCGGAGCTTCTGGCCAGCGAGTTGGCCCGGCTGCTGGCCGATGAACTTGTTCCACTTGTTCAGGCCGATGCGCAAAATGCTGCCACCTGGATCGCCGGCGCAGCGAGCAATTTTCCGATCGGCGACGTGATTGCCGCTCAGGCGATCTCCGACGCTGTGCATCGGCCAGGCAGCCTGTCGTTCGATCTCATTAGAGCCTTGCTCGAGACGCCACCGGAGCGTCAGCCGGTGTCCGCCGGCGGGCGGTTCGCCACCCATTTCCCCGGCGTGGGGCTGGTCGAGTTGGTCTTCAAGGAAGACGGAACTGCTGTGGTGGACATCGATGGACATCTGCACACCATCGATCTGGGCGACGATGGCTTTTCCGACACTTACACAAACATCCACCAGTGGTTGATCCTTTCCCACCTCGCAGCAGTGCCGTTCGCGATGGAGACCCCCGAAGGCCTTCAACGCGTCGATCCAGGGATCTTGCTGATCGTCGGCACGGCCTCCATCGTTTTGCGCAAGCCTGGCGGAGATCACGAAATGCGCGCGGCACCGACCCATGATGTGCCGGGCATCGGCTCGATGGTTTGCCACGAGGCGGGGATCATCGAGCCGATCACACTCTCCATTTTCCGGTACCTGATGCGCGACGGCGCGGCGGCAGGCGACTGGATCGACGCCGCGATCGCAGCAGATTCAATGCCATTGCTAGGGCGCATCCACATCGCTTTGCTGCAGGCCTCATCTTCAGCGAACAAAGAACTGGCGACGTGGGCGGGGGAGATGCTGACATTGAAGGTCTTGCCGGCATTCAAGCTTTTTCCTGCCTTGCATGGCGACGGAGCCTAGAACCTCGCGCACACCGCTGCTAAACCTTGCCGCTGATCGCCGTCAGGACACTGCGAAACAGCAATTGGCCGTCACGCTGCTCATAGACCCAATCGCCGTTTTCATAGTACGACTGAAACACGCTGGGATGGCGAAACAGCGTGGGGTCCAGCGGATGCGTCGCATAGGGGTTGTGGTAGACCCGCAGCCCGTCGAGCAGATTCTCCGCGTAGCTCCGCTTCGGCGCCTTGATGATGTGCGGCTGGTCCGATGCAGGATTCAGGCGCAAAGCGGTGAACACGATGCCCGGACTGGGGTCGGATGACAGTGCCCTCACCTTTCCCATGTTCGCACAGCCACTGAAGATGACGGCGCTGACCTCGCGATACGCAGGCGTCGAGAACAGGCCGAGTTCGATCGGACTCCCGTTGTCCTTGAAAACCTTCGACAGCGCCTCGCCTTCCAACCGTCCCTCGCGACGGCCGCTCGCGATGTAGCGCTCTTCGTCGACGTAGTAGCCGTGCAGTACGGCCTCGATCGGCCGCTGACAGGCCATGAAGCTGAAAGGCTGATCGAAATTGGTGACTGCCACCACGTACGGGCGACTCTGCACGTGGTCCAGCACGGCATAGGAGTCCAGGTACTTGCGATGCTTTGCAGCCAGGCTGTTCGATAGCCGGATGATTGACTGGAGGTTGAATGCGTTGAGATCCGGCGGTGGGACCTCCTCCAGCCGCGAGTGCTCCGGAGCAGCGTCTTGCGCATTCGACGCGACCGTCGCTTCGATATTGAAGCCTATGTTCGGAATGCAGAAGTCCGGGCGCGCCTTGGTGAAATCCACGGGCATGCCGTACTTCTTCAGCACTGCGTACAGGTACAACTCCCAGAAGCTGGAGTTGAACGTCGTCTGAAACTCGGCGACGAACTTGCCATCTCGATCGACGAACCCACGCGCCCAATCGGTCAACACGTCCAGAGTGAATCCGTTTCCAACGCGCAGAAGGTTCTGGAAATTCGGATGCTGCCGGGTTGTCGGCACGACTGATTCGAAGAGATTCACCCTAGCGGCCTCCGCTTCTTACTTCATGGAAAGACATGCGCGTCAGGGCACAAGTTGTACGTCAGGCGCGCGCCGCCAAGGTCAGCAGGCCCGCGACCCCGCCCAGGAACGCCCATTGCCGAAGTTGTGGGCTTTCCACGTCAACGCCATGCGCGTAGCGCACGAAATGCTCACAGTTGAAAGCCATCCACGAGTAGACCTGTCCCCGCTTCATCCGTGCGCGGTGCATGACGACCGCTGAAGGCAGCACGCCCAGGTAGCCCTCCACGGTTACTGCCTGCCCGCGGGCAAAGCTCATGTACGTCTGCTCCATGAAGCCGCCAGCCTGCGCGGAGAAGGCCATAACGCTGCGTTCTCCGGCTACGGCGCGGTCGCCGAGCATGGCGACATGGTCGTACCAGCCATGTTTGACGCGGATAACCGTGCCCGCCGGATGCGACCAGATGTCTTGATGAAATTGGTGAGGAATCATGGTATTCTCTGCTTGAACATATTTGCATTAAACGCATACATGCAAGAGAAGTCAACCCCTACGCCCAACCCCGTCGTGACCTACCCTACCTTGGTCGGTAGATTGCTGGTGCAAAGAAGGGAGCAGCTCGGCCTCAAGCAAGGCGCTTTGGCCGAAGCTATTGGGCTGTCGCAATCGGCTTATTCCCGCCTGGAGTCGGGAGAGTCGGTACTCAATCTGTCGCAACTGCGGAACGTCTGCGCCCAGCTAGGTCTCTCTCCCGCCCAAGTGCTGCATGCAGCCGATCAGTATGAGCAGCAACTGCGCCAGCAGGGAGTCGACGTCGTCGCGGAAAAGCCAATCAATCCGGCAGCTATCGCCATTGGTCTGGGACTGCTTGCCGCGCTCTTCTTGGGTGGAAAATAAGAAAACCGCAGTGTCGCCGGCACTTTCCGTTTTCTCGTCGGCCGAGTTCACGCTTCAATGCGCCTTCGTGAAGCCTGCCCCTGCGGCCTGCGCGTCGGGCTGCAAGCAGCGTCTCGGCGCTCCTGCTCGGGCAGAGGACCAGCGAGATATCACGGGCTGGCGTTTCTAGGATGCCTCACTTGACCCAGCCGATGACTGCCACTCTTCGGGCAGGTTGTCTTCGTGAAAGGTAGCCTGCTCCCAGATGTGATCTAGATGGAGCAACTGGCCATCCTTCGCGAGGGTCCGCAAAGCATTCAGATTGTCCTCCCCGGCTTGGCGCTGCGCCGTGCTGTACTTGAAAGTCACCCGGGGCGGCAAGTGTCCGCCAGTTCTGTAGGTCACGTACCCGTCATCGTCGAGCTTGATCGAGGCCACCGATGATGGATTGAAACTGTCCATATCGATCCTTGAGACATGCGCCCTGATCCGGAGGACCATTTGCCGCATGCGGGTGAACTCGGACTTGTTCCAAACCTGGTGCATGCGCTCCGCCTGCTGGCGAATTGCCGTGCCGCTCTGGTGAGGCTTAATGGGATACCGCGCATTGAACAGCACCATCTTCTTCAGGATGCCGAGATCCTTGCGGTCTCGCTCGCTGGAATCAAAAGCCACTTCCTTTGCCAGCTTCTTGAAATCGTGGCTGAACTGGCGCACATCGCGATCGAACATTTGTTCGCTACACCCCTGATAGGCCTTCGCCAAACCAGCCTTCAGGAACATCTCGACGGAATAGCCCAAGAGGAGCAGCGAAGCCTTGGGCAGGCCCTCAAGGTCCGCCCACATGCCCGTTCCATGTGTCCAGTTCCCCGTTGCATTCAACGACCGTTTGAGCTTGCGCCGTTTCACTACCCACATTGCACGCGCCGCCTTGGAGGACGCAAACAAGTGATTGCCCTCTTTGATCCAGTCTCTTGAGTTGAACTGCCCCTCGCTCTTGTTCGTCAACATTTGAGGTTTGGATGACGTTTTGAGCTTGCTGACCTCATTGCTCTCTTTCGGCATGTCCCATTTCCCATTCTCTGCGACGGCCACTCGGGTCTCGCTGGTCGGTCAAATCGTGCTCGTCCGAAATCTCAGTCATCCTCCTACCACGCCAGGCCGCGTATTGCGCAGCCACGGCGCCTCGTCCCTGTTGGCTTCGATCGCTCTGACGCCTCTGATCTTTCGGGCCCGTGCTCGTGCCGCTGTCCCGATCAGCGTCCACTTCGTCATAGGCCTGCAGGCTCGCGTCCTTGCGGTCGGCCCCGGCCATGTGATTCACGCTCACAGGGCCGCGGCCTTCCGCGAGGCGAGGTAGCTCTCCACGCCATGACGATGCAGGGCCTTCTTGGCTTGCACCGCCGTTACCCGGCGTTCTGCCAGCAACGGTTCCAACTGGTCTTGCCACCGAATGACGCGATGCGCCTCAAGGTGCTCCATCAGTGCGCCAACGCGGGCGCCCTCCGGGGCGGACGGCGCACCGGCGACGAAGGCGTCGCACACAACGAATGACTCTTTCTTGTTTTCGATGTCGGCCACACAGAGCAGCGCGATGATGGATTCCAGGCCGTCCGGCCAGTCCTGGTGACGAGGCATGGCATCCATCCAGGCGCCGGCAACCTCCGTCGAATACGACGTGAGCATGAAACACACGTCCCCAGCCCGCGCCGCCATGGCTTTCGATACGCCGTGGTAGGACGACTCGATGACCATGCGCCTGAAGCCATGCGCGTAGGCGCTCTCGACGGACGGAAAGATCGCCAGGCCCGCGAAGTGTGGCGAGAGCGGCGTATCGTCTTTGCCGTACCCGCTGCGGAAGGTCGGCTGGATGCGAACGGCCGGACCGGCATGCTCAGTCAACGGAAGCACGGCTTCGAGCAGTGCCCGGCGTGGCTTGTCGGAGGGAGTGACGCCGAGCACGATGACACCATAAGGCCGCTGCGACACCCCCTGCCTGAGCGCGTCCTCCAACACCTGCGGCAGCTTCTGTGTCGTGGTGAAGGCTTGTGTTGTCGGAGGAGCCATGCGGCGTTCGACGAATGGTTGAACGACCCTCAATTCACCGGTGTCCGTGACTACCCCGAGCACATCCACCGGCTCGCTGTCCAGCCCTTCATCCTCGGGGCGGAGGAGCAGATCGATATCGCTGTGCAGATTCTCCGGCAGGGGCGTGTCCACCAGCACGACGATACGCAAGGATGAGGTGTAGGCCAGACCAGCCGCCGTGTTCAAGCGGTCTCTGTTGTCGCTCCAGGACTCTTGCGTGAGCGGAAGAGGACCGACCACCACCAGCGTGCCGCTCGGCAGACGGTCCATGCCCTTCGAGAACAAGCCGTGCTCCCCAAGATCGATGCCGCTGTCGGATGACCGGCCAGCATCCTCGGCGTAGAGGAGCGCGCCTTCTGCAGCAGCCTCGTAGCTGGCGATGGCGGCGTCGACGGCATCTCGCGATGTCGTCACATACACGCCCGGCACCGGGCCATCCGGCCAGATCCTGAGGCCAAGGGCCGGTGCGGCGGGCTCCAGAACCTGCACCAGCGCTGCAGCCGTGAGCGTAACGTTGTGGAGGCTGGCCAGACGCTTGGCGAGACGTTCGGCCGACTCGCCGTTGACTTGTGCCGCCGCTACTCGCACAGGAAAGGCGTTGACCTCGGGCCAGTTGCGAAGCCCCGGAAGTGCGGCGATCAGGTCGAGGGCTTGACCGTGCTTGAGGTGAAGTTGGTGTTGTTCGAGGTGCGCACGCAGGCGCTCCGCGAACACCTTGAGCATTTGGGTGTCCATATCGATCTCCGTCGGGCGAAATTCCGGTGCACGCTTTGCGGGCCGCCCAAGGGATCAAACATGGATGGGTGGGCTCAGAAACTACTCCGTCTTCGTCGTACCCCGAAGGGCGCGTGCGGCAGGCGACGGCAACCGAATTCAATTTTACACTTTACCGTCCCTGGACGATAATCCGTCCAAGGCTTCGGGCAGGAGCCTGCCACCCGTCATAGCAAAGCTGTTGACAGCACTGCCGACACTCCCTCTCTTCCCGCATGTCATGTTCGGGTTCGAGAAGCGGCAGACGGGTGACGTTTCGTCATGGACTCAGGAGCATTGTCATGTCGAGTGAAGCCATTCGTCCGTCCACCCTGGACGGCATCAAACGCCTCGCCAATTCGATCAAGGTCGAGCGAGGCATAAAACACATACCCGCTCTGGAAGTTGCCGCCCAATTGGCCGGCTTCCAGAACCTCAAGCACGCGCAAAACGTGCTGAAAAACGGGGGCAATCGTCCAAACGCCCGTCCGGGCCACCGTGTCTACCTCACCGTGTACTGGCGCGACAAGGAGTCGGACACCCGCGGTCGCGAAACGCTGGCCATCTGGCTCGGTACGTTGTGGAGCGACTTGATCACCCCGGCGCAGCTGGACCATCACCGCGCGCTGACCCATTTCCAGCCGGAAGGCCCAGACCACCTGGCGCGCCGCGACATGGTGCAATCGCAGGCCCAGGCGCGCCGGGCGATCTGCGCCGCCGCGCGCACGCTCCAGTTCATGGACACGACCAAGCTGCGGCCTTCCAAGAGCCACAGCCGCGCATTTCCCGCCGGCCGGTCCAGCAATGCCGTACCTGGCCGGGACCACTACAGCATCTGGTACGACCGCGAATCCAAGCGCTACCTGTTCGCTGACGAACCCTATGAGCCAGCCGTCGAGAGCAGGGCTGCCGAGCGCGCGGCATGGTCCGAGCATCACGGATTCGACATTGCCAAGCCATCGTGGCCCGGCATGTACAACCCAGATGGCGGCTCGCGTCTTTATCTCATCGCCGACCCGACGAAGGGCGTCCCGCTGGCTCCCATCGTCGCCGCACTAGACCGGTTGCCGGCGCCGATCGTCGAAGCGACCTGGGATGGCGAATCGGCGCCCTCCACACCGATTTTCTTCAGCCCTGGAACCATCGCCCGCAATGAGGCCGCCGCCAAGCTGCCAGCGACGGAGACCCGCAAGGTCACGAGGGGTCCGCGCAGCACGGTCGGCTATGTGCAGACCTTTGTCGGCCCGCAGCGCCGCCCCAAAGGCAGGATGCCGATTGAAGTGCACGCACAGGTGGGCAAGCTGCTCAAGTCGGTGCTGGCGACCTCGTACAACCGCAAGGGCGTCTACAACCGCGTCAACGGCATTCGCAGCGAACTCGATGAGTGGACTCAGCGTGAGTACAACCATGCCGAGCTTCCCAACGAGCAATTCTTCGAACTCTACTATCACGAGTCCGGATCGTCGTTCGCGCGTACCCTTTCGCCGGACGAGCGCACTCTTCACGTCGGCAGTCTGGAACAGGTCAAGCAGATCCTGGCCCAGCACTATCCGGACAGCCCGCCTCTGCGCGCGCTGATGAAGAAGCTGGATGCTTCCATCGGTTCGATGCAGACCTGGTCAAGCTGACGCTGTCAGAGCTGCATCCGTACCTGTGCGTCACCCGGCATTGCCGGGTCGCGCTGTCGTGCTGCGCATCGAGCCGCTGGCGGCGTCTCGCCCATTCGGCATCCATCGCTGACGCCTTCGCGCGTGTCCCCGCTGCGCGCTTCGCTTGCCAATCCCGCAACGGGGTGTGTGGCGGTGGGTTGGCTTGCTGTTCCCTTCACCGTATCACGCCGTTCTCGTCGTCAAGGTCTGCGCGCCCTGCCCTGCGGTTGTGCGCTTGCGTCCTGGCGGCCGTCTTCGAACCCCGACCACTGCGCTGCGCCGTGCTGGTGCCGGTCTCGGGCAATCCCGCCCGATTCACGGAGCCGACGATGGCACACGATCTCTTCTCTTTCGATTCTTCCGTTCTTCTGGTCCGCGATGTCGCGGGCGAGTACCGGCCGGCCGAGGCCGGCGAGGTGCTGCAGGCTGCGCAGCGGCTGCTGGGCCAGCAGTTGCAGGGGCGCGAGGTGTTGTCGTCGCCGCAGGTGGTGCGCGACTTCCTGCGGGTCAAGCTCGGGGCGTTGGAGCACGAGGTGTTTGCCGTGTTGATGCTCGATGCGCAGAACCGGCTGATCGAATACGTCGAACTGTTCCGCGGCACGGTGAGCCAAGCATCGGTCTATCCGCGGGAGGTTGTCAAGGAATCGCTGGCGCGCAATGCGGCGGCGCTGGTCCTGGTGCACAACCATCCGTCCGGGGTTGCTGAGCCGTCGCGGGCCGATGAGCACTTGACGCAAACGTTGAAGGCTGCGCTGGCGCTGGTGGACGTGCGCGTGCTGGATCACCTGATCGTCGCGGGCAGCGACGTGCTCAGCTTCGCGGAGCGCGGGTTGCTGTGACACAAAGGGCCTGAGGGCCCTTGAATTCCTTCGTCATCGTGCGCGCTGCGCGCGTGATCGAGGGTTCTCCAGGGGACTGGCTGAAGCCAATCCCCGCCGCGCAGGCTTGGCGCCCCTCGATACCGCCGAACAGGCGACGCCTGATCGGCCAGCGCACGGTGCCGATGCGCGCTGCGCGCTTGTTCACCTCCAGCCAGGCGTGCCCGCGGCACGCAGGGGCGCTCGCCGCGCGGCCGTGGGTTCGTCGCTCCCCTGGCCGTGGCCGGGTTTCCGTCTTTCCCCTCCTTCATCGCTGATGCCGCGACCGTAGCCGCCGGTGCCTGGCCGTCAAGGCGCGCAGGGCCGTGTCCTCGCCTGCGGCTGCGGGCCGCACCAACCCTGCGCTTGTTTCCTTGACGGCCCGTCCCCGCCGGCCCGGTTTTTCGCGGGCGATGAACTCAGGAAAGACGGCGGCAACGGCGACCAGCCCAGGTCACTGCGCCGAACCCACCGAAGCCAACACCGGGCTCCGAATCTTGGAATCCGGCTTGGGTGGGAAACCACAGGAGAGCCGCGCATGCAGACACCGACACCTTGAACCCGTTCCCCTTTTCTTCCCTTTTTCTCACTTTCAACGTCCCGGCACGGGACAGGAGTTTTCAAATATGAATACCGCTACCCTTCACGAAACCACCGCCATCGCCGCTGCTGTCGCAGCCGTCACGGCTGCGCAGGAACTGCTGTTGATTCCGCTGTCCAAGCTGCGGCCTTCCAGCCGCAACGTGCGCAAGGGCGGGGGCACCTCCATTCCCGAACTGGCCGCCAGCATCGCCCGTGTGGGCTTGCTGCAAAACCTCAACGTGGTGCTGGCCGCCGATGGCGAACATTACGAGGTCGTGGCCGGTCGCCGTCGCCTCGCCGCGCTCAAGCTGCTGGTCAAGCGGCGCAAGCTCGCCAAGGACTTTGAGGTGGCCTGCCTGCTGGGGTCAGATGCGGCAGCGCGCACCGTCAGCCTGACCGAGAACGTGCAGCGCGAGGCCATGCACCCGGCCGACCAGTTCGAGGCCTTCGCCGATCTGGTGGCCGAGGGCCGACCGATCGAGGACATTGCCGCCGACTTTGGCGTGACCCCCTTGGTGGTGCAGCGGCGCTTGAAGCTCGCCAACGTCTCGCCGCGCCTGTTGGCTGACTACCGGGCCGACAACGTGACGCTGGAGCAATTGATGGCCCTTGCTATCACCGACGACCATGCGGCGCAGGAGGCGGCGTTCTATGAATCGCCGCAGTGGCAGCGCAGCCCGGAGGCGCTGCGCGACCACCTCACGCATGAAGAGATCGATGCGGGCCGCGATGCGTTGGCGAAGTTCGTGGGCGTTGAGGTCTACGAGCAGGCTGGCGGCGCTGTGCGGCGCGACTTGTTCGCGGACGAGCAGAACGGCATCTTCCTCACGGATGCAGCGTTGCTGGAGTCGCTGACGAAGGATAGGCTCATGCCGGTGGCTGAGCAGGTGCAGTCCGAGGGCTGGGGTTGGGTGGACGTGGCGCCGCGTGCCACCTACGCGGACCTGCACCAGTTCCAGCGGATGCGCAGCAAGCGGCGCGAGCCGGGCAAGGCCGAAGCCAAGCGCATCGCCAAGCTCGAAGCGCAGCAACGCAAGCTGCAAGACCGCCTGGACGACGAGAACGAGGACATGACGGACGAGCAGGCGCAGACCATGCAGGACGAGATGGACAACCTGGGCAATGAGCTGGAAGCCTTCGAGCGCACGCTGGTGGTCTATCCGCCGCGCGGGATGGCGACGGCGGGAGCCGTGGTGTCACTCGACCGCATGGGCGGCGTGATCGTGCATCGCGGGCTGCTGCGCGAGGAACAGGCCAAGGCGTTGCGGGAGCAGGAACGCGACGGGCACAGTGCGGATGACGAAGCCGAAGCCGAAGACGGCAGCGGGCGGCAGGAGGCCAAGCTCACCATTTCGGAGAAGCTGGTCAAGCGCCTGAGTGCCCATCGCACCGCCGCCCTGCAGGCCGAGGTCGCCCGGCATCCGCATGTGGCGCTGGTGGCCGTGATGCACCGGCTTGCGTTGCGCGTCATCCATGACGCGCACTACGGTTCGCCCATCAACATCACCGCCAACCCGCAGGACCGGCTGGAGCAGTACGCGCCGGACGTAGCAGAGGCACCGGCTGCGGTGGGCATGCGACAGGTGCGGGAGGCTTGGGGCAAGCGCCTGCCCAGCGACCCGGATGCGCTGTTCGCCGAGTTGCTGGCAATGCCACAGCAGGAGTTGCTGTCGCTGCTGGCAGTGTGCGTGAGTTTCACGGTGACCGCCATCGCTTCGCGTGAGGACGAAGCCCCGGCTGCTGCGCTGGCGCAAGCAGTCGGGCTGGACATGCACGCGTGGTGGACGCCGACCGCAGCAGGCTACTTCGACCACGTCTCCAAGGCCAGGGCACTGGAAGGAGTGCATGCCTTCGCGCCCGCTGAAGTGAATCGGCTCGGCAAGCTCAAGAAGGCGCAGATCGCCAGCGAGGCCGAGCGACTGGCGGCGGGTACAGGCTGGCTGCCTGCGATGCTCCGCGCCCCGGAGGTAACGCCGGCTGACGTTGCAGGCGCTGAACCGATTGCTGAGGGGCAGGCCGAAGCCGAAAACCACGAGGACGCGCACGCAACGGCGTGATCCATATGACTCCCCGGCCGCGAGGCCGGGGATCAAGAAATCGGCGCGACGCGCGCGGCAGGTCTGCCGCGCGCGTTTTGACTTCCGGAACGCGCAAGCCCAACGCTCCCTGCGTGCCGCCTTACGCCAGCGCTCGCTGCGGTGGGTTGGGGATGCCTGCTGGTCACGGGAGCATCGAACAGCACCGATCGCCTGCAATCCAGCGCGCTGATCGAGCCTTCGACAACCCCATCCGGATACCCCATGAACCACCAAGGCGTCAGCGAGATATTCTTTGAA
The DNA here is from genome assembly GCF_058807395.1 of Hylemonella sp. GW821-FHT12C09. Taxonomy (NCBI): domain Bacteria; kingdom Pseudomonadati; phylum Pseudomonadota; class Betaproteobacteria; order Burkholderiales; family Comamonadaceae; genus Hylemonella; species Hylemonella sp. GW821-FHT12C09. The sequence continues at coordinate 57,102 of NZ_JBXAQQ010000007.1, forward strand.
GAGTCCTACACCGTGCCGGTGGACCAGACGGCGAAGTCGCTTTTCGCGCGGCTTCCGCACGGAAGCGGGTATGCGGAGCGACTGATCGAATGTCTTGCCACCGGCTACCTGGTGGCGGTGGTCGAATCCATTTGCATTCGTGAGATGCAGCAGCACGTCGATGCCGTCGCCGAAGTGGTGGTCGGCCGTTCGATCCGTATCGACCATCGAGGACCGATCCCGCCTGGGTCGCCATTGCGGCTGCGCGGATGGCTCGAACGGCTGGGGGACCGGAGCGCCACATTCCGCGTTCAGGCCCACGATGCGCACGAGGTCGTCTGCGAAGCCACTGTCACGCTGGTGGCTGTCCAGCGGGCGCAGATGGAGTTGCGCATCGCGACAAAGGTATTGGCACTCCAATGCCCTGGAACCTAGAAGTGGGCGCCCCGCCGGTGGCGGAGCGCGGACACGACGCAGTTTGCCGCGCTCGAATGTCGTGCAAGCCGTCCTGAATAAAGCGGGCGAATAGTCCGCCAGACGACGGTGGCTCACAGAGAGCGTTCCGATGCGCAGCTTCTTCCACGCCGCAAATGCCGATCCACTGGCAGCACGGATGCGGTGGGATCGTTCCTCCTTTTTCGTTGCGCGACCGACATGGACTGGGATCGCTTCGGGGGCCGTGCCGGAAACGCTGTTGCGGCGGAGACGGTGCTGGGGCCATGCGTCCTTTCGGTACAGGATCACACCCAAAGCGGCCTTGTATTTGTCGTGAATCCTGGCGAGGGCACGGCGGCGCTGCACTTTGTTTCGCGCCGCCTCGGGCTTCTTCGCCGCAACCGTCCGGCCCGACAAATTTCCCCGACCTGCGGTCTTCCTCGCGAGGCAAATTTCTCGTTCCTCCCGGTCCTTCACTGCGTTGCGGCCCCTTCGCTTCGCTGCGGGATGCGGCGCGCCCGGACCCTCACCCATCGGATCACGCCAAGGCCGCGATGGGCGCGGCCTGGTTAACTTCAAAGGACTTCATCATGGCCAACATCGGCACCTTCACCGCACAGAACGACAGCTACACCGGCATGGTTCGCACCCTGACGCTCAACGTCAAGGTCAAGATCGTGCCCAACGACAAGGAGAGCGAGAACGCTCCGGACTACCGCATCGTCGCCGGCAACTTCGAGATCGGCGCGGCGTGGAAGAAGATGAGCCGTCAGGACCGCCCCTACCTGTCGGTGACCCTGGATGACCCGTCGTTCCCGGCAACGATCTACGCCCGCCTGGTCGAAGGCGAGGACGGCGCGCACAACCTGATCTGGTCGCGCAGCAAGGGCGACTGAACGTCGCCCTCGGCGCCCCGCTTCGGCGGGGCGCTGCTCCTCTGCGAGACCGCTATTTCAACAGGTCGGGCAGGCAGTCGGCGTACGCGGGCTGGATCTTGCGCATGGGCTTGGCGACGGCTTCGTCCCACGTCAGGACCGCCAGGGCCATGGCGGTCATCGTGAGCAGGCCATTGGAATTGCGCAGGATCTGCAGGGCCAGGTCGACCGGGAAGCCCTCGGACTGGCGGCGCAGTGGGTGGATGCCGCCGTGCACGAACGAGTTCAGGGAGTGCCACGACACGTCCTTGAAATGCGCAAGCATCTGATGCGCGGCCGCGGGCACGTTCGGTCCGACACGTTTGCCGATCTGCTCGATCATCTCGCTGGCCGAGGGGAGGTTCTTCGCGGCCTGCTCGCTCTGCAGGGTCAGCGGTGCGCTGAGCTTCTCGATGGCCAGGTCGCTGGCGGCATATTGCAGCCACGTGGCGCGGGTCAAGGCCTCGAACTGAAGCCGCATCAGGCCGACCGCCGACGTGGCCAATCCCATCGCCATCAAGGCGCGCAGGCTGCGTCCATGCTCGAGCGCCACGGAGCACATGCCGAAGGCGGCCTCGCCGCGAGGTGAGGGATCGAACTCGGCGCCGTCGAGCAGGTGCAGCAGCTCTTGGTGCAGTTCGTCGGACCGACGGAGCATGACTTCCAGGGGTTCGTCCGAGGTTTCTTGTTGGGGAGCTTCCATACAGGCATCGTATTCGCTCCCTGTTGGGCTGCGCGTCATCAGACCGGCGCAGGCTCGCCCCTGATTCACGGCTTTGCGGATACTCCCAATTTTGTACACCCGTATCTGCGTCTGCTCGCCAATCCTCTTTTACGGCTTTGCGGCTCCACGGTTCAACGGCGATTCGTGAAGGCGACTTTGCGCTTCGGAGGTTTTGTTGAATGCCGGATCGCTGGCTCTACGACTCTCCACATATCCGTCATTCAGTCCAAACGATTTTGTGCGTCTCCGGCGATGCCGGCCGCGCTGTCGTGCTGCGCATCGAGCCGCCGGTGGCGTCTCGCCCCTTCGGGCTTTCATCGCTGACGCCTGCGCGCCTGTGGGCGCTGCGCACTGCGTTTGCAGGAGCAGGGGCAAAAAGGAGGGCTGGCTTGCTGTTCCCTGCACCGTATCACGCCGTTCTCGACGTCAAGGTCTGCGCGTGCTGTGCACGCTAGCGGCCTGGCGGCCGTCTGTCGAACCCTGACGGCTGCGCTGCGCCGTGCTGCTTCGGTCTCGGGCAATCCCGCCCTGATTCCTTCCAAGGAGAAGACCATGACGAAACTCATCACGGACGAGCAACGCGCGCAGCTGCTGGCCAACGGCCGACAGTCCCTCGAGCAGGAAAACTTCGATCCCGCTCCGGTGGTCAAGCTGTTCACACCGGACGCCGGTGCGACCTGGCTGCTGACCGAGATTGACCCGGACGACCATGACCATGCGTTCGGGCTGTGCGACCTGGGCTTGGGCTACCCTGAGCTGGGGTGGGTCAGCCTGGCGGAAATCGCAACTGTGCGCGGCCGGCTCGGACTTCCCATTGAACGGGACTTGCACTTCGCGGTGCAGAAGCGCTTGAGCGCGTATGCGCGCGAGGCACGTCTCGTCGGACGCATCGCGGTCTAGTCGCGGTGCATTGGCCGCCGGCGACGGTCGGCGGCCAATCTCGTCCTACCCCTCTTTCTTGGGCAGACGTGCTTCGGTTTCCAGCATCAATTCGCCAGCGCTGCGTTCGAGCGCTCGCGCGATCTTCAGGATCATCGCCAAGGTCGGCATGTGCTCGCCGCGCTCGATCTTGCCCATATGCGAACGCTCGATGCCGGCCCGGTGCGCCAGCGTTTCCTGGGCAACGCCATCCTCGGTACGCAAGGCGCGCACTGCATCGCCAAAGGCCCGTGCCGGGCCTGCCTCAAATGTCGTCGCGCCGGTCGGCCGCCCGCGCTGTATTCCCTGCTTCTGCATGAACAGAAGCGTTACGTTTTAAAGCAATTAAAACCACGTTATCTTTAACTCATAGAATGCTGCGCCGACAGTTTTTTCGGTTTGATTTGCTGAAAAAGACGGCTTCCTAGCGACCGGTAGGAAGCGCCTGGTCGTCGCTTCTGGGACTTGCTTTATGCCACCTGCGAATTAGTATTTAACGGCCTCACGCGAAAACCATGACTTTCCTGACCGAAGAACAGCGAGACCAGCTGCTGGCCAATGGCGCGGCGCGGGCGCGCGGGGACGCCGTTGATCCGCTGCCGGTGGTCAAGCTCTACACCCTGGATGCTGGGGCCGCCTGGCTGCTGACTGAGCTCGATTCCGACGGGGACAAGGCGTATGGCCTGTGCGACGCCGGCACCGGCTGTCCCGAGCTGGGCCGGGTCAGCCTGTCCGCCCTCGAAGGCGTGCGCGGACCGCGCGGCATGCGGATCGTGGCCGATCCACACTTCAAGCCGCGTCAGACACTGTCGAGCTACCTGGCCGACGCGCAGCGCGACGGTTCGATCAACGACTGACGCGTTGCTGCAACATCGCCGATCGCGCGACGGAGGGTCGCCGCAAAAGCGACCCTGATTTCCCTCGCCTCTGGCAGCGTTCCTCTTCCAAAGGAGGATTGCATGTTGAAACCCAACCCCGAAGACTTGCCCCGCGCGCCATGGAGCGTGTCGGCCGCCTACCTCTACGCGCTGGAGCTCGACGATTCGGCACTTGCGTGGGAATACTTGCGCCGCCATCCGGGCTACCGCTCGGATTGGGCGCGCCGCAAGCGCGTGGTGTCCTTCGCACGCTGGGGGTTGCGACAGCGCCGAAGATCCGGACACGGACGGGCGCAATGCACAGCCGCTGTGGCTGTCGTCCTCTGACGGCTTGCTGCATGTGCGTGCTGCGCACGCCAATAATGCAGCAGCCCGCCGATTCGACCTGTGGCGAATCCCCGGCCGCAAGCGCCTGGCGCCTGATGGCCCCGACTTGGCGCTGACTGCCGACCTCGGCGCCCAGCGCATGCGCTTGTCGCTGTCGGGCGCCCTGGCTGACGGCACCGCTTACGCGAGCGCCGTACCGTTGGCTCCGCAGATGCGTGGCCAGCTTGACGCCTTCAACGCGCAGGCGCAGGCCCTGGAAGGTCATGCGCTGCAGGTCAATCCTGCACGACCAGTCACCCGCGCCGCGCTGTTGCATTTGCGCGCTCTGCAGGCGCTCGATGCCTCGCAGGCAGGCGCGTCGCACCGCGACATCGCCCAGGCCTTGTTCGGCCTCGAGGCCGTCGTCCTGCGCTGGCATGAGGATGGCGAGTTGCGTGCGCAGGTGCGGCACCTGCTGCGCCGTGCCGAGGCGCTCATGAACGGCGGCTATCTGGCCCTTGCCGGCGTATCGCATGCCGCAGCAACCCACCCCGGAGACGAACCGTTGCGCTGAATCTCTCCCTGCCTTGATCGGGCCTGGTTCCCGAGACTGCCTCCATCGGGCCGCGAATGGTTTGCGGCCCATCGACAGCGATGGAGTCCGTCATGGCAGTTGGCAGTTCTTTCCCTTCCCGCACGGCCGCAGCAACTGCGCCGCACCCTGCCGCGGTTTCGCCTGCGCCGGCCAATCCCGAGTTCCTGACCACCGACGAAGCCGGCGCCTTCCTGCGGCTGTCGCCGCGCACCTTGGAGAAGCAGCGGGTACTCGGTGGTGGTCCGCGCTTTCGCAAGTTCGGCGCGCGCGTGGTCTACGCTGCCGCCGACCTGCGCGCCTGGGCCGACAGTCACACCTACGGCATGACTTCGGACCCCGGCTACGTACAGCGCGACTCCGTCCGCTGACGAGCTTAGGGGCAACACCGCATGTCGAAGCGCCTGAGCGAACGCGAACAGCTCACGCTGTTCCGCGCGCTGCCGCACGGCGACATGGCGCTGCGCGATGCGCAGGACCTGATGGCCTACCCCTTTTTCTCCCTGGCCAAGTCGCCGCGCATCGTACCGATCCGCTTCGAGGCCGGAGGCATCTCGCTCACCGTCGAGGGCGTGCCCGAGCACGGCATCGCCACCATCTGGGACGCCGATGTGCTGATCTGGGCCGCCAGCCAGATCATCCAGGCGAAGAAGGAAGGCATCGCGCCTTCGCGCCTGATGGTGGCCACGCCCTACGAGATCCTGCGCTTTGCGGAGCGCGGCACCGGCCGCAGCGACTACCTGGCGCTACGCGCCGCACTCGACCGCCTGCAGTCCACCACTGTCGCCACCACGCTGCGCCAGCGCGAGCGCCCGAACGGCGGCAAGCGGGTGCACCGCTTCTCCTGGATCAACGAGTGGAAGGAATACATCCGGCCGGACGGCCGCTCAGACGGTATCGAGCTGATCCTGGCCGACTGGTTCTTCACCGGCGTGATGGACGAGGCTCTGGTGCTCACGCTCGATCCGACGTATTTCCGGCTTTCAGGCGGCATCGAACGATGGCTGTATCGGCTGGTGCGCAAGCACGGCGGGCGGCAGCCGGGTGGATGGCGCTTCGAGATGCGTCACCTGTACTTGAAGTCCGGCGCGCTCCAGCGCTCCCGCGACTTCGCCGCGCATGTGCGCGGCCTCGCACTGCGCCAGGCGCTGCCGGGCTACCGACTGTCCATCGAACGCAGTGGCGGCATCGAGTGGCTGGCCTTCCGCCCTTGCACCGACAACGCCGGGAGCACCGACTTATCCACAGCTTCTGTTGAAGAACCTGTGGATGTCATGGGGACGGGCTCGGTGGATCACCGGCGCGGGACTCGGTGGATCACCGGCGCAAACATCGGTGGATCACCGGCGCCAATCAGCCCGCAGGCCGCGCCCAGCAACGGTTGGGGGCCTCCCTAAACATCTAAAGGGATACATAAATGGAATTCACGCGCGCGCGAACAGCGGTTGCTCAAAAGACGGGCAATGCTGCGGCGGAGGCAGTCCGCACAGCCCAAACAGCCGAATACCGCTTGTCAGAAAGGGAACACCGGCCAGGCAAGGTGATCGCTTTGCTCAACCAGAAAGGCGGCGCGGGCAAGACAACCCTTGCCACGCACCTGGCCGGCGAGCTGGCGATGGCGGGAAGCCGCGTGACGCTGCTCGATGCCGATCCGCAGGGCTCGGCTCTCGACTGGGCCCAACGGCGGCTTCAGAACGGGCAGGGACGGCTCTACGGCGTGTTCGGGCTGGCCCGGGACTCGCTGCATCAGGAAGCACCCCAGATCGCCTTGGAAGCGGATTTCGTCGTGATCGACGGGCCGCCCCGCGTCGCTGCCCTCGCACGCTCCGCGCTTCTGGCCGCCGACCTGGTGCTGATCCCCGTGCAACCGAGCGCGTATGACGTCTGGGCCAGCCATGAGATGGTGGCACTCATCGCCGAGGCCCGCGTGTTCAGACCTCAGCTTCGCGCGGCCTTCGTCATCAACCGGCGCGTGGTCGGCACCGTGATCGGCCGCGAAGCACGCGCAGCACTGGCCGACCAACCGTTTGCCGCGCTGCAGGCCGAAGTCTCGCAGCGCATCGTGTTCGCCGACAGCGTGGCCGCCGGCCGGCTCGCATGCGAAGCCGCGCCGAAGTGCGCCGCCGCGCGCGAGATCGCGGCGCTGGCGCAGGCTGTGCGGGAGACGCTGCGATGACGGCGCCTGCGTCATCAGGTGCGCCGAAGCGTGCGTCCATCGGACGCAAGCCCGCTGCCGATCCTGCGTCGACTTGGGTGCGGCAGGCCGACGCGCCAAAGGTCGCTGCGCGGGCATCGATCTACACCGCTCGACTGACCATCGACGTGACACCGACGCTGCGGGGGCGCATCAAGGTGATCGCATTCGAACGCGGCGTAACCGCGGCCGAGATGTTGCGCGAGCTGCTGGAGCGCGAATACGGTGGGGGCCAGCCGTGATGCAGTTGCTGCCCATCACCGCGCAGGCCGTGCTACCGCCACGGCCCGTCCATATGCGGATCTCGCTCGCTTTCGTCGAGCATCGCGTAAACGTCTGGTTGCGCTTCGGCAAGCCGGTGCGTGAGACGACGTTGGACCGCTGGCGGCGCGTCGCGATCTTCGAGCCCAACGCGGTGTGCTGCCGCGTCAAATGGATCGGCAACGACTACGGCACGGCGCTCTGGCAGCTCATGGTGCTGCAAGCACCGATGCCGTTCGATGGCGCACAGCGCATCGCCGGCGTGGTGCCTGGCGCGCGCATCCTGCTGCGCGCCGATGGCGAGCAGCAGGTCAAGGCAGTGCTCGAAGTGATCGACGCCATCGAAGCGCTGGGCATCGAACCGGCAGCGGTTGCCGCCACGTACTGGCACACCGCTGGCAACCGGCTGGCTGCACGCCAGCCGCTGCCGGACTACACAAGCGAGCGACATGCGGCGCATCTTGTGCGCGGGGCGCTGCGATGAGCCGGCGGGTACTTTTCGCCGGCATGGGCGTGGGCTTGGCTGTGCTGTGCGCGCCGGCCTTCATGCCGATGACGGTGCATGAACGTGCGTTCGTGGTCTACAACCCGACGAACAGCGTGCCGCGCGGCTGGTACCGGGTCGGCAGCATCGACAGCGGAGTTGCGCTGCACGTCGGCAGCATCGTGCTGGCCCGCCTCCCTGTCGACGTAGCGGCCTTCGCAGGACAACGCGGCTACCTGCCGAGCGGCGTGCCGATCCTCAAGCGTATCGGCGCCATCGCACCGCAGTCGGTGTGTGTTCGAGAACAGGTCGTGCTGATTGATGGCGCGGTGGCGGCGATCGCACGCGCACATGACGGCGCGCGCCGGCCACTGCCTGCTTGGCAGCATTGCCGCCCTCTCGCTGGTGGCGAACTATTCCTGCTCAGCGATACGAATCCGGCGTCGTTCGACAGCCGCTACTTCGGCCCCATCGCCGCCTCTGCCGTGCTCGGCATCGCGAGACCGCTGTGGACTTGGAGCACGCCATGAGCCCTGCCCTATCGCGTCGTCAAACATGCCGCCGAACCGTAGCTGGGCATGCGCTCGCGCAGCACTCCGTCGTGCAGGGAGCCCGTCGACAGCGTGCAGCACGCGCTGCACCGCCGCTGCCTCACGGGCAGCGTTGCGCACTCGGTGCGCGGCTGGCGGCAGGTCGGAGCCGGGAGCGGATGCGGAAGGCGGAGACGGAGGGCCAGATAAAAGGGGTGGCACGCCGCGCCCCTCCAAGCCAGTCTGCACGAGGGGTTGCGGCGGCACCGCAAGGGGTCTTGCGCGTGCCGCGCAGAGGCTGGAATCAGCAGTGCAGCAGCGATTGCCGCGCGCCGTTTCCGATGCGCTGCGCTGAGGTGCGTTGGGGTCTTCGTGGCTGCCAATGAAGAAGATCGCTTTCGCGTAAAGCCCGCGGCGCCGGAGTCGCGCGGTGGACCGCGCTCGCAGCGCTTCGTTTCGCAGGTGCTCAAGCAGGTGTCGAAGACCGGCGCAAAACCGTCGGGCAAGAGCCTTGGCAGACCCGCCAGCAAGTTCGGACGCGGCCGCGTCGCGGCCTCTGTGGCCGGCCAGCGCCTAGGGCCGAACGCGCGGCGTGTTGTCGTCAAGTCGCGCTTCGTCGTGCTCCAGCGCGCCAGCCCAAACTCGGTGGCCGTGCACCTGCGCTACATCGAGCGCGACGGCGTCACACGCGAGGGGCAAAAGGGCCAGGCCTACGGCGCTGACACCGATGCGACCGACCTCAAGGACTTTCAGGAACGCGGGCAGAACGATCGCCACCAGTTCCGCTTCATCGTATCGGCCGAGGACGGGCTGGAGCTGGAAGACCTGAAAGCCTTCACCCGCCAGCTGATGCGCCGCATGGAGATCGACCTGGAGATCCGACTGGATTGGGTAGCCGTGGACCATTGGGACACAGACAATCCGCACACCCACATCGTGCTGAACGGCCACACGGGCGGGCGCGCCAGTAGCAGGGATCTCGTGATCGCCCCCGACTACATGGCGCACGGCATGCGCCTGCGCGCCAGCGAGATCGCCACGGAATGGCTGGGACCGCGCACCGAGGCGGAAATCCGCCAGAGCCTGCTGCGGGAGGTCGACCAGCAGCGGCTCACCAGCCTGGACCGGGCGCTAATCCGGCAAGCTGGTGCCGATGGCATTGACCTTACGGGCAACCCGCAAGCCCGGGAGCGTCAGAACGCACTGCGGGCACGGCTGCTGCGGCTCGAAAGCATGGGTTTGGCCGAGAGGATGAATGCGAACCGCTGGAAGCTCCAGCCTGGGATGGCGGCCACACTCGACGCCATGGGCCAGCGCGAGGATGCGCTGGAGACGGTGCGCCGTGCGCTCAAGGGCCAGCGGCGGGAATGCGTGGTCGATGAGCGGCCGACCTACACGCTCATCGGTCGGGTCGCGGGCAAGGGCCTGGTCGACGAACTGCATGACCGGGGCTACCTGGTGGTCGATGGCATCGACGGGCGGGCGCACTACCTGAATCTGCCAGCCGGTCCCGACCTCGCAGAACTGCCCCTACACGGCATTGTGGAGGCGAGGCCGCCGGGCCAGGAGAAGCCGGTGGACCGCAGCATCGCCACCGTGGCGAGAGGCGGCCTCTACAAGACGGCCGACCACTTGGTGCAACTAACGCATGCCAACGACCGCTACCCGCAGTCAACCGTCGATGCGCATGTGCGCCGACTTGAAGCCCTGCGCCGCGCCGGTATCGTGGAGCGCATCGCCGATGGGGTCTGGAAGGTGCCGCGGGATTTGCTGCAGAAGGCTCGAGCGCATGACAAGCAGAAAAATGCTGGATTGGTGATCGAGCTGCGATCGCATCTGCCCATTGATCAACAGGTGCGCGCCATCGGCGCCACGTGGTTGGACAAGCGGCTAGTGGGCGACGGTTCGGTCTTGGCCGGCCAAGGCTTTGGGGCTCAAGTGCGGGATGCGATGCGCGAGCGTGTAGGTTTTCTTGCCACACAGGGACTTGCTAAATGGCGTGACCAGCGCGCAGTTCTCGTGAACGATCTGCTTGCAACCCTGCGCGAGCAGGATCTGGCGGCTGCCGGCAGGGCGCTGGAGGGAGAGACAGGACACAACTATCGTCCAGTGCAAGCTAACTCGCGCGTAGACGGTCTCTATCGCCAGAGCATACAACTCGCCAGCGGCCGCTTCGCCGTGCTCGACGATGGCGTGGGTTTCAGCCTGGTGCCGTGGCGCCCAGTTATCGAGCAGCGATTGGGGCAGCACTTATCGGTCGTCATGACTGGGGGGTCATCGACATGGCTGCTTGGGCGGCAACGCGATCCTGGCATTTGAAAAACAAAGACCGACGCCGATGCTGTGACATCGGCTCTCCTCGGACGCGCGACGGCTCCAATGGTTTTTCCCCGTGGATGCGATGCCTTATGCATAGGTGCCGATGGTGCAGGCTTCCGCTTGGCACGTTGATGCCGCTATGGGGTAAGGCGCGCATCCCTTCGTCATGCTAGCAGGATTTAAGGGTAAACCCTGAGTTTGACGCCTTCTGATGATTCTACAATGGTAACGATTGCATCGCTTGAACTATGTGTCTTTGAGTGCTAAGAGATCGCGTTCCTCGCTCACTTGTGCAATCGTTACCATCAACTTTAGAAGGTGTATTTATGACAGACCGTCGCAGAAAGTTTTACGGGTGGGGTTACGAAGACGACGCGGTTACTCCCGCCGAGATCGGCGAATTTGAAACCGCATGGACACGACTCTTAGGCGTCGAAAAGTTTGAGGCCGTGCCATTTCCCACACTCGACAAGATTGCTATCAGAGAGCCACGCATCAAGGTTCCAGGCGCCTTGAGTTCAGTCTGCACAACCGACAAATATGACCGGCTGTACCACACCTATGGAGCGGGAACGGTCGATGTGGCCAAGGCCATCCGCGGCGAGTTTCGTAACCCACCGGATGTTGTCGCCTACCCGCAAAGCGAGCAAGACATAGTGGATCTCTTCGACTGGTGTGGAACGAACAGCCTGGCCGCAGTGCCCTATGGCGGCGGCACCAGTGTGACGGGCGGCGTCAACCCGCCCGACCACGATCGATACCGCGGCACGGTGTCGATCGACATGAAGCACTTCGACAAGGTGCTTGAAATCGACGCGACGTCGCAGTCGGCCCGGATCCAGGCCGGCGTGCTAGGCCCACACCTTGAGAAGCAGCTCAAGCCCAGCGGGCTCACCATGCGCTTTTTCCTCCAAGCTTGGGAGTTCTCCTCGCTGGGCGGATGGATTGCAACGCGGGCCGCCGGACACTTTGCCACGGCTTACACACAGATCGACGATCACGTCCAAAGCCTGAAGGTCGTCACACCATCGGGCAACGTCGAGTCCAAGCGATTCCCGGTATCCGGATCGGGTCCAAATCCGGATCGGCTTTTCCTGGGATCCGAGGGAGCGCTGGGAATCATCACGGAGGCATGGATCCGCCTGCACAAGCGCCCTACTCATCGCGCAATGACGGCAGTCAAATTTACGGACTACGACAAGGCAGTCGAAGCCGTCCGAGTTCTTTCGCAATCAGGTCTAAATCCTGCCAATGCCCGACTTATCGAACGTGAAGAGGCGGAATACACCGGCTCCAGCGACGGTACCTACGACATTCTGGTACTAGGGTTTGAATCGGCAGATCACCCCGTTGACCACTGGATGGCAAGGGCACTCGAAATTTGCGCCGGCTTTGGCGGCAAATGGGAGACAGAAAGTCTCTCCAGCAAAAGCGCCGAAATTGCCGACGCCGGCGCCAATAGCTGGAGGCAGAAATTCCTGCGAGGTCCCTATCTGCGTGAATACGCCATTGCACGAGGCGTCATGCGCGAAACGATGGAAACGGCCGTAACCTGGGAGCGCTTCGCCGCTTTGCGGGAACACGTCAAGGCCGAAACCCATCGCGCGATCCGTGAAGTTACAGGCAGACCGGGGTCCGTTACTTGTCGCTTCACGCATATTTATCCAGATGGACCCGCCCCTTACTTCACATGGTTTGCATACGGCGACAAGTCGCGACTTGCGGAGCAGTTCATGGCCATCAAGCGAATTGGTGAACAAGCGATGGTCGATGCTGGTGGAACAGTTACTCACCACCACTCACTCGGCAGAGATCACCGTCCGTGGTACGACAAGGAACGGCCGGAACTGTTCTGTACCGTGCTGAAGTCCGCCAAACACGCACTGGACCCCAGACAAATTCTCAACCCAGGCGTTCTCTTTGATCCTAGTTGAGAGAAGGTATCGAAAGATCAAATTATGACAGGCCCACTTTCGGGAATAAGAGTTCTTGATCTCAGCCGGATCCTAGCCGGTCCTTGGAGTACCCAGCTGCTGGCCGATTTGGGTGCGGACGTGATCAAGATAGAACGGCCGGTAAGCGGCGACGACACAAGGGGATGGGGTCCCCCATTTCTCCATGGCAATGACGGGCCGCTGACCGGCGAGTCTGCCTATTTCTTATCGGCTAACCGTGGCAAGCGTTCGGTTACTGTCGACATCAGCAGACCAGAGGGGCAAGACCTGGTGCGTCAGCTGGCAATGAAAGCAGACGTATTTATCGAGAACTATAAAGTCGGCGATATGAAACGCTACGGTTTGGATTACGAATCGTTGAGTGGATCGAACCAGGGCCTCGTTTATTGTTCAATTACTGGCTTTGGCCAGACGGGTCCATATAAAGATCGAGCAGGCTACGATTTCGTCATTCAGGCCATGGGAGGACTGATGAGCATCACCGGAGAAAGTGATGAGCAGATCGGTGGAGGTCCGCAAAAATGCGGGGTGCCCATCTCTGATCTGATGACCGGAATGTATTCAGCCGTGGCAATGCTCAGTGCATTGATGGAAAGGAAAGCCAGCGGCAAAGGCCAATACATCGACATGAGCTTGCTTGACACCCAGGTCGCATGGCTTGCCAATCAAGCTTCCAACTACCTCGTGTCAGGAACTGAACCGAGGCGCTGGGGCAATGCGCACCCGAACCTTGCCCCATACCAGTCATTCTCTGCGCTGGATGGCGACTTCATCGTGGCAGTCGGGAACGACAGGCAATTCACAGCGCTTTGTCAGGCGCTGGGGCTGATCGAAATGGCAAAAGATGGGCGGTTTACCACAAATGCCGACCGTCTGAAAAATCGGACTCTTTTGGTTGCCGAGCTGAACGCTGCATTCGCGAAACTCTCGATCGCGGAATGTCTGCAGCGTTTGGAAAAGGTCGGAGTTCCGTCAGGGCCGATTCTCAGTATTCCTCAAGCGCTAGCCAATGAACACGTCGTGGCACGTCGGATGCTCTTCGATCTGCCGCACTCCAGAGGGGCGGAAGCGCCTCAGATCGCGAATCCCATCAAGTTTTCGAGGTCCCAGTTGGACTATGGCCGCGCGCCCCCTGCGCTTGGAGAGCATACGAATGAGGTCCTTGTCAATGAACTTGGCTGGACTGAGGAAAAAGTCAACGCCCTAAGAGCAGCGGGAACAGTGTAGGACCCTTCAATTTAAATCAGGAGACAACTATGAACGGATTCAGTCGTTTTATTTCATGCGCAATATTAGCTGTGATTTCATTGGTCGCTAACGCGGGCGACTGGCCACGTCAGCCAGTGAAAATTGTTCTTCCTTATCCGCCAGGAGGCGCGTCGGATGTTACGGCGAGGCTTCTCGGTGCAAAACTGACGCAAGCTTGGGGGCAACCGGTAATTATCGAGAACCGCCCTGGAGCTAATGGCATTGTGGCAAATCAACTGGTTGCAAAATCCCCTGCTGATGGATACACAATACTGATGGCAAATTTAGGCCCGAACGGCATCAATCCAGCGGTTTATGCAAAGCTCCCCTACGACACTCTGAAGGATTTCGAGCCAGTCGTTTTGTCTACGTTTGTGCCGCTTGTGATCGTCACTGCTACAGACTCGCAGTATAAATCGCTAACTCAATTGATTGCCGCTGCCAGGGACAAATCGAACAAGCTTTCATTTGGTTCCGCTGGCAATGGATCAGGGAGCCACTTAGCTGGCGAGCTGCTTTTCTCGTCTGTCGGGGTGCCCATGCTTCATGTGCCGTACAAAGGCGACGCCCCCGCCCTCACTGATGTAATGGGAGGGCAAATAGCAGTCGCGCTACCTACTGCCCTTGCTGCCACACCTCAGGTAAAAGGCGGAAAGCTTCGGGCGCTTGCTGTTACCAGCAAGAAGCGATTGCCGTCGATGCCTGAAGTTCCGACCGTGGAGGAAGCGTTGGGTTTGCGCGAATTTGAGGCTGTCTCGTGGGGTGGTTTCATGGTTCCAGCCGGTACCCCGAGGGAGATTGTCGGCAAGATAAATAACGACATGAATGAAGCCCTTCTTGCGCCTGATGTGGCAGAGAAGTTGCGGGCTCAAGGGGCCCAAGTCGTGGGGGGAAGTTCGGAGGCCTTCAAAACGTTTTTGCATTCTGAGGTCACAAAATGGAAGGCGGTTGCAAGTCGAGCCAATATTAGGTTGGATTGATTAGCCTGCCTTGTCGCTAGAAACTTCCAAATAGCTCAGAAAATTTCTCCCTATTTTTTTGCGTTGGCAACTTAGTCTTTTAATGCCGCTAATTTCACGCGCTGTGGGACGCGTAAACGCTCGTGAAATTGGCGCTACATGGCAGTTCATCTGCCCTTATGCACGAGAGAACCGTCATGAAGATTCACGAGTACCAGGGCAAGGAAATCCTTGCCAAATTTGGTGTGCCGGTGCCGCGCGGCATTCCGGCCTATACCGTCCAGGAGGCGGTCGAGGCCGCTCAGAAACTCGGTGGCCCGGTCTGGGTGGTCAAGGCCCAGATCCATGCGGGGGGCCGCGGCAAGGGCGGCGGCGTCAAGGTCGCCAAGAGCATCGACCACGTTAAGAAGCTCGCCGGGGACATCCTCGGCATGCAGCTCAAGACCCATCAGACCGGCCCCGAAGGCCAAAAGGTCCGCCGCCTCTACATCGAGGACGGCGCCGACATCCAGAAGGAATACTACGTCTCGGCCGTGACCGACCGCGCGACGCAGAAGGTGGCCTTCATCGCCTCCAGCGAAGGCGGCATGGACATCGAGGAAGTCGCGCACTCGTCGCCCGAGAAGATCATCACCGTCTTCGCCGATCCCAAGGACGGCCTGACGGACGCGCAAGCCAAGCAGATCGCCGACGGCATCGGCATCCCGGCCGACTCCACCGCACAGGCCGTGGACATCTTCAAGAAGCTCTACGCCTGCTACATGGAGACGGACGCCTCGCTGGTCGAGATCAACCCGCTCAACCGTGACAGCAAGGGCAAGGTCATGGCGCTGGACGCCAAGTTCAACTTCGACAGCAACGCGCTGTTCCGTCACCCCGAGATCGTCGCGCTGCGCGACCTCGACGAGGAAGACGCGGCCGAAGTCGAAGCCTCCAAATTCGACCTCGCCTACATCTCGCTCGACGGCAACATCGGCTGCCTCGTGAACGGCGCAGGCCTTGCGATGGCCACCATGGACACCATCAAGCTGTTCGGCGGCGAGCCGGCCAACTTCCTGGACGTGGGTGGCGGCGCCACTCCCGAGAAGGTGACCGAAGCCTTCAAGATCATGCTGAAGAACAAGAACGTGGAAGCCATCCTCGTCAACATCTTCGGCGGCATCATGAAGTGCGACACCATCGCCACCGGCGTGATCGCGGCCTGCAAGGCCGTGAACCTGCAGGTGCCGCTGGTGGTGCGCATGAAGGGCACCAACGAAGTCGAAGGCAAGAAGCTGCTGGCCGAGTCGGGCCTGCCGATCATCAGCGCCGACACCATGGCGGACGCGGCCCAGAAGGTCGTTGCAGCGGTTAAGACCAAGGCCTAAGGAATACAGTCATGTCGATCTATATCAACAAAGACACCAAAGTCATCACGCAAGGCATCACCGGCAAGACCGGTCAGTTCCACACGGAAAAGTGCCAGGAATACGCCAACGGCAAGAACTGCTTCGTCGCGGGCGTGAACCCGAAGAAGGCCGGCGAGTCGATCTTCAACATCCCGATCTTCGGTTCGGTGAAGGAAGCCGCGTCGCAGACCGGCGCCACCGTGTCGGTGATCTACGTGCCGCCGGCCGGCGCTGCCGCTGCCATCTGGGAAGCCGTCGAGGCCGACCTCGACATGGCGATCTGCATCACCGAAGGCATCCCGGTGCGCGACATGCTCGAAGTGCGCAACAAGATGAAGGCCAAGGTCGCAGCAGGCGGCAAAGAGACGCTGCTGCTGGGCCCGAACTGCCCCGGCCTGATCACGCCCGACGAGATCAAGATCGGCATCATGCCCGGCCACATCCACCGCAAGGGCCGCATCGGCGTGGTCAGCCGCTCCGGCACGCTGACCTACGAAGCCGTGGCGCAGCTCACCGAGATCGGCCTCGGCCAGTCCAGCGCCGTGGGCATCGGCGGCGATCCGATCAACGGCCTGAAGCACATCGATGTGATGAAGGCTTTCAACGACGACCCGGAAACCGATGCCGTCATCATGATCGGCGAGATCGGCGGCCCCGACGAAGCCGACGCGGCGCGCTGGTGCAAGGACAACATGAAGAAGCCGATCGTCGGCTTCATCGCCGGTGTGACGGCGCCCCCCGGCAAGCGCATGGGCCATGCAGGCGCGCTGATCTCCGGCGGCGCCGACACCGCGGATGCCAAGCTCGCCATCATGGAAGAGTGCGGCTTCACGGTCACGCGCAACTTCTCGGAACTGGGCAAGCTGATCAAGGTTCAAATCTGATGGCTAGCTCCGTGGCTCGGAACGTTAGACCTTGGGCTGCCGGTGCTCTCTTCGCAGAAGAGCCAGCCCGTCCCGAGGATCAATTACAAACAATTCGATCGCTGCAGGCGGACCTGCCCTCGCATGCGCTGCTCTGGCAGGACGAGGACACCACGCCCTACGAATGCGATGGCCTCACTGCCTACCGGGCGCGGCCGCTCGCGGTCGCGCTCCCTGAGACAGAGGCGCAGGTGCAGGCCGTGCTGCGCACCTGCCATCGCCTCGGCGTGCCCGTGGTGGCGCGTGGCGCCGGTACCGGTCTGTCGGGCGGCGCGACGCCCAACGCGCAGGGCGTGACGCTCTCGCTCGCCAAGTTCAACCGGATCGTCGATATCGACCCGGTCGCGCGCACCGCCACCGTGCAATGCGGCGTGCGCAACCTCGCGATCAGCGAGGCCGCCGCGCCGTTCGGTCTCTACTACGCGCCCGATCCGTCAAGCCAGATCGCATGCACCATCGGCGGCAATGTGGCCGAGAACTCGGGCGGGGTGCACTGCCTTAAGTACGGGCTCACGCTGCACAACGTTCTGCGCGTGCGCGGCTTCATGGCCGACGGCGAGCCGGTCGAGTTCGGCGGCGCGGCGCTCGATGCGGCCGGCCTGGACCTGCTGGCGCTGGTGGTCGGCAGCGAAGGCATGCTGGCCGTCACCACCGAGGTGCTGGTCAAGCTGGTGCCCAAGCCGCAGTTGGCGCGCTGCATCATGGCCAGCTTCGACGACGTGCGCAAAGCCGGCGACGCGGTGGCAGCGGTGATCGCGGCCGGCATCATCCCGGCGGGGCTCGAGATGATGGACAAGCCGATGACCGCCGCCGTCGAGGACTTCGTGCGCGCCGGCTACGACCTGTCGGCCGCCGCGATCCTGCTCTGCGAATCCGACGGTACGCCAGAGGAGGTGGAGGAAGAAATCGGCCGCATGAGCGCGGTGCTGCGCGGCTGCGGCGCCACCGCCATCGCGGTGAGCGAGAACGAGGAAGAACGCCTGAAGTTCTGGAGCGGCCGCAAGAACGCATTCCCGGCGTCGGGCCGCATCAGCCCCGACTACATGTGCCTGGACTCGACCATCCCGCGCAAGCGCCTGGCCGACATCCTGCTGGCCATCCAGGAGATGGAGAAGAAGTACGGCCTTCGCTGCTGCAACGTCTTCCACGCGGGCGACGGTAACCTGCATCCGCTCGTGCTGTTCGATGCGAACGATCCCGACGAACTGCACCGCTGCGAGCTGTTCGGCGCCGACATCCTCGAGACCAGCGTCGCGATGGGCGGCACGGTGTCGGGCGAGCACGGCGTCGGCGTCGAGAAGCTCAACAGCATGTGCGTGCAGTTCACCGCGGCCGAGAACGAGGCGATGTTCGGCGTGAAGCGCGCCTTCGACCCTCGCGGCCTGCTGAACCCCGGCAAGGTAATCCCCACGTTGCAGCGCTGCGCCGAATACGGCAAGCAGGTGTTCCGCGCCGGTCGCCCCGCGCCGTTCGCCGACCTGCCGCGCTTCTGAGAGGCCGCGCGATGGACACATCTCTGCAAACTCTGGCCGAGCGCGTCCGCGCGGCGGCCACCGACGGCACCACGCTGCGCATCCGCGGCGGCGGCACCAAGGACTTCTACGGCGAGGCGCCCGTGGGCGAGGTGCTCGACACGCGGCCGCTGGCTGGCATCACGAGCTACGAACCGAGCGAGCTGGTCGTCACCGTGCGCGCCGGCACGCCGCTCGACGAACTCGAGGCCGCGCTGGCCGAGTCGGACCAGTGCCTCGCGTTCGAGCCGCCGCGCTTCGCGTCCGGCGGCACGGTCGGCGGCATGCTGTCAGCCGGGCTCGGCGGCCCGTCGCGCGCGAGCGTCGGCGCGGTGCGCGACCACGTGCTCGGCATCGAGCTGCTCGACGGCCGCGCCGAACTGCTGCGCTTCGGCGGCACGGTGATGAAGAACGTCGCGGGCTACGACGTCTCGCGCGTGCTGGCCGGCGCGCTCGGCACGCTCGGCGTGGTTACCGAGGTGAGCCTCAAGGTGCTGCCGGTGGCGCCGGCCGAGGCCACGCTCGAGTTCGAATGCACCCAGGCCGACGCGTTGCGCCTGCTCAACGCCTGGGGCGGCCAGCCGCTTCCGCTGAACGCGAGCCTGTGGCGCGAACGCGCGGGCGTGGGCTACCTGTCGCTGCGGCTGCGCGGCGCGGTCGCGGCGGTCGAGGCGGCCTGCCGTCACCTCGGCAGCGAGCGGCAGGCGCCCGAGCGCACCGCAGCCGCCTGGCAGTCGGTGCGTGACCAGCAGCACCCGTGGTTTGCCGAGGCGCGCGATGCGGGGCAGGCGCTCTGGCGCGTGTCGGTGCCGCAGACCGCACCGGTGCTCGCGCTCGACGGCGAGGCCCCGTGGATCGAATGGCACGGCGGCCAGCGTTGGTACCGGCGCGCGGCGGGGCAGAGCGACGCGGCGATCCGCGCCGCGGCGAAGGCCCAAGGAGGCCATGCGACGCTGTTCCACACGCCGGCCGGCGGCGGCGCGCACACGGTGCCGCGCTTCGAGCCGCTCGCGCCGGTGCTGGCGCGCGTGCAGCACGCGCTGCAGCTGCAGTTCGATCCGCACTGCATCTTCGACCGCCGCCGACTCGGCGCGGTGCCCGCCGCGGAGGCCGCAGGGCACCCCCCCCACGCCGCGACCGCCGTGTCGTCGCACCACTGAGAACGCAGCCGTCATGCAAACCGAACTCGCTCCCGAATTCCGCGACAGTGCCGACGGCCGCGAAGCCGAAGCCATCCTGCGCAAGTGCGTGCACTGCGGCTTCTGCACCGCGACCTGCCCGACCTATCAGCTGCTTGGCGACGAGCTCGACGGCCCGCGCGGTCGCATCTACCTGATCAAGCAGGTGCTGGAAGGCCAGGCGCCGACCCGCAAAACCCAGTTGCACCTCGACCGCTGCCTCACCTGCCGTAGCTGCGAGAGTACCTGTCCGAGCGGCGTGCAGTATGGGCACCTGGTCGACATCGGCCGCAAGATCGTCGACCAGAAGGTGCCGCGCCCGGCGCTCGAATCGGCCACGCGCTGGCTGCTGAAGGAAGCCCTGCCGTCGCCGCTGTTCGGCCCCGCGATGAAGCTGGGCCAGTCGGTGCGCGGCCTGCTGCCCGAGGTCCTAAAGGCCAAGGTGCCCGCGAAGCAGGACGCTGGCTGCTGGCCCACGCGCACACATGCCCGCAAGGTGCTTATGCTGGCCGGTTGCGTGCAGCCGTCGATGATGCCCAACATCAACAGCGCGACAGCGCGCGTGCTCGACGCGGCCGGCATCGAGACCCTGATCGCGCCAGAGGCGGGCTGCTGCGGCGCGGTCAGTTTCCACCTCAACGACCAGGACGGTGGCATGGCGCAGATGCGCGCCAACATCGACGCATGGTGGCCGCTGGTCGAGCGGAGCGAGGTGGAGGCGATCGTCATGAACGCTTCGGGCTGCGGCGTCACCGTGCGCGAATATGGCCACATCCTGCGCGACGACCCGACCCACGCGCTGAAGGCGAGGCGCATCAGCGAACTCACGCGCGACCTCAGCGAGCTGCTGCCCGACCTAGTGCCGACGCTGAAGTCTCGCGTGAAGGCCCCGGCCGGAGTGGTGGCCTACCACCCGCCCTGCACCCTGCAGCACGGCCAGAAGCTGCGCGGTGGGGTCGAAGTCAACCTGCGTGCGCTCGGCTTCGACGTGCAGGTGGCGAAGAGCGAGGCGCATCTATGCTGCGGCTCCGCCGGCACCTATTCGGTATTGCAACCCGAACTTGCGTACCCGTTGCGCGATCGCAAACTCGGCCACCTGCAGCTGCTGCAGCCCAGCGCCATCGCCTCGGCCAACATCGGTTGCATTGCGCACTTGCAGAGCGGCAGTATAGTGCCGGTGCGGCATTGGGTCGAACTGCTGGACGCCGCGCTCGTGGCAACCAACAGCGAAGAGTAGTCGTCGGCAACCGGGTTCCATGCTTATCACCACGCCGGCGGCGGTCCAGAAGGACGATGGTGTGGGTTAGCTCCCTACTCATCATCAGCCGTCTTGCCACCCAACGCACGGCCGTGTGTGGCAAAAGCCAACGCCATCTGTGGTGATAATGAGGAATGATAAACGTCAAGCAAGTGGCCGCGCTGGCGGGGGTGTCCACCACCACCGTCTCGCGGAGCTACTCCGATCCAGACCGAGTGCACCCGGATACGCTAAGACGGGTTAAGCAGGCGATTTCGCAGCTGGGCTATGTACCGTTTGCTTCCGCACGCGGGCTTCGTGTCGGCAGAACCCTTACTGTGGGGATTTTGGTACCGACATTGATGAACGAGCTTTATGCGAAAGCAGTGGACGTTCTTGAGGAACGACTCAACCATCAGGGCTTTAATGTCTTGCTCACTTGCCATCGGAACAATGCTGAAACTGAAATGAAGTGCGCGCGCGCGCTTCTTGGACGCCAGGTTGAAGCACTTGTGATGATTGGCGCGCAGCATCATCCGGAATTGATCCCGTTAATTCATCGCCAGAATATTCCCTATGTTTTGATGTGGGCGATCGACCCTACAGGATCGCACTCCGTTGTTGGATATGACAACCGACTGGCAATGCGCCATCTGACGGAGCATTTGATAGAGCTTGGACATCGGCATTTTGCCGTGCTTCCAGGCCCGCTCGGACTACAGGATATATTGCAGCAGCGTCTAGATGGTATCAAAGATGCTTTGGTCAGTGCAGGTATATCGCTTCACGGCGATCAAGTCCTCCCTACGGATTACACAACCAGTTCGATTCGTAATGCGACGAGAACGCTATTGCGGGGCAATGCCGCTCCTACTGCGCTAATGTGCAGCAATGACCTTGTAGCTGCGGCCGCAATCGCTGAATGCCATGCACTTAATATTTCGGTACCCAACAATGTTTCTGTTACCGGATTCGGTGACTGGCAATTGGCGGAGCTGATCACTCCGACCTTAACTACCGTGAAGTCGAATCCTGTATATATCGGAGAAACGACCGCAACTTTGTTGGCATCAAAAATCAGCGGAATGGCCGGAGCAAAGCTTGCACAATCGCAATTCGAAGCACAAATGGTGTTTCGTGACAGCACTGCAGCGGCCCCGATGAAGTCTATTCCCCAGCCTTCCAGTTCGGCTAATCCGGTGTCAAATGTGCGTTGAGGATGTCGGGCTCGCTCCTGGATGCTTGACCAGCTTCACCGGCTCACGCATTCGAACTCGTCCGTAAAGGTCCGTCTCGTCCTTGGCTATACCTGCCTCCTGAACACATCAGGTCATTCGATGTGTCCGGGAAACCGGAGGAATCCCAAGGTGCACTCTTGCGCAATCAAGCTTGATGTCTCGTAAGCCAAACGAATTTCTGGCGAACGACGCGACCGGTACGACTCATCCAGCCCATTACGCAAAACGAGACGGAACGCGGTTGAATTCGACCGCGGCATTGAAAACATATTTTGACGGGCTGTTGGGGGCTGTTGGTATTCCACTGAAGAATATTGGTAATGCGCTGGACAACACTTCCGAACAAGCGTCAATCTTGTACGATCGATTTGCATTTCAAACAGCAAGAGTTAAGCACGGCAGGGACGAAAGGCGCTAGCTGCGTTGATTCTGGAGAAGACGGCATGTTATGCGCCTCTGGCGTGCAAGCGCTCGTGCTCGTTGGGATCCAGCAAACAAGCAAGGTCGTCGAACGGCTAAATCAAACTGCTCAAGTACTTGAGATTCGCGACTGCAGCAGCACTAACCTTCAAGCATACATATGACTATTTACCGTATTGGCGGTTACGAGCCGAAAATTCCACGTTCAGCCTTCGTCGCAAACGAGGCGACGGTGATCGGCCAAGTCAAACTGGGCGAACGTGCGAGCGTTTGGTTCGGTGCCGTAGTGCGCGGCGACAACGAGCCGATCGAAGTCGGCGACGCGAGCAATGTTCAGGAGGGCGCTGTGCTGCACGCCGACCCCGGATTTCCGTTAACAATAGCCGCTAACGTCACAGTCGGCCATCAGGCGATGTTGCACGGTTGCACTATCGGGGAGGGAACGCTGATCGGCATTCAAGCGGTTATATTGAACGGGGCCATAATTGGGAAGAATAGCCTTGTCGGCGCCGGCGCTATCGTTACAGAGGGCAAAGTCTTTCCTGATCGTTCGCTCATCTTGGGTGCACCTGCCAAAGTGGTGCGTCAACTTCGTGATGAAGACGTTGCCAAGTTGCTTGCTAGCGCGGCAGACTACGCGAGCCGTGCAGCCTCGTATAAAGCTAATCTTGCAATTGTGGTTTGAAGGATTACTTAGACGCCCTGGCCCTTGACGTCCGATTGCCAGTGCAATTTTCCGCCCATTGCTAGTAAGCGCAGAGCGTGCTCGGCCGTGTTGTTGTGCGTCCCGATGCAGCTGTCGTTGACAAAACGCGTCAGCATGGCTGTGTTGCCGACCGAGCAACCGATTGCTAACGCCATCGGCAACTTCGCCGAAAGCTGCATGAGCGTCGAGGCAAGCTAGGCTCCGCAAGATTCCAGCAGAGCCGCCTCTGCGATCCAGCCGTCTTCAGAATGCAAATTGCAAGTCCCTTAGGAAGGCGTTTGAACGCATCGTTCGTCAAGGTTATGCAATGTGTTTTAGGAACGCGAACTTCGCACGGCGCGCGTAGGCTCAGGATTGACTACGTTGAACGCATTGAAACTATAGCACCCGTTAAAGCCGCTTCTTGCGTCTGTGTGCGATCGCCGCCACCTGGTGCGGCCGCGATTGAACGTAGGTCACGCACACCAGAGCGCCACCAGTTGTCCGTAAACGTCCCTTTGAGCCAGGCGACGAGTTCGTGCACTTTCGCTGGCACCATCCTTGGTGAGGGATACACCGCATGCACTTCCTGAATTGGTAGCCTCCAATCGTCCAGAATTGAGACAATCTCGCCGCTGAGCAGCGCATCACTAGCCACGTAGTGCGGCAAGACAGCTACGCCAAGTTCGTCACATGCGGCGCCAAGCAAAACCGACAAGTTGTTCGACCGCAAGCGTCCGGTCACTGGAATTGCCAACGTCTTCTTGTGATCGCCTGTAAAGTGCCAAATGGCATCTCCTTGCGCTGTGCTGTAGACAAGTGCATCGTGCGTGCCCAGTTGATCTGGCATGATCGGAATGCCTCTCTTCTGCAAGTACCCTGGAGCCGCCACAGCCAGCCACGGACTCACGCTTAGATATGTAGAGCCAAGCGATGAATCGGCTAGCCTGCCCATTCTGATCGCCACATCCACGCCTTGTTCTATCAAGTTTACATACCGATCATCAAAGCTGAGTTCGATCTGCACGCGAGGATGGGTCCGCATGAAGTTCAGCACCATCGGCGCCAACACGCGCCGGCCAAATGCGATTGATGCACTGATTCGCAAAACACCTTGAATCTGTGACTGCATCAGCATCGCCACGGAGCGCGCTTCCTCATCGTGGTGCACGATGATCTTGCACTTTTCGTAGTAAAGAGTTCCCACTTCGGTCGGCGTCACGCCCTGCGTAGAGCGATGCAGCAGCCGTGCGCCGAGTTCCTTCTCCATGCGTGCCACCTGCTTCGTTGCAGCAGGCTGACCAATGCCCAATTCCGAGGCTGCCCGACTAAATGAGCCCAGGTCCACGACCCGCGTGAACAGGCGAAGCGCTTGTATTCGGTCCATGCAGGATTAGATGCTCGACTTATTCGAGTTGGGTATTCTATGGTGGAATAAACGTCATTCAATCAATATGCCTTCCATGTGATCGATGAAGCAGGGACTATTGATCTCGGCTTACAGACCTTGACTCGGCAGGAGAATCACATGGCAAAGATGAAGGCGGCTTTGGCCGCAGTGTTGGTGTTGGAAAAGGAAGGTATCTCGCAGGCGTTCGGTGTACCCGGCGCCGCGATCAACCCCTTCTATGCAGCGTTGCGTGAGCGGCAGTCGATCGCCCACGTCTTGGCGCGGCACGTCGAAGGGGCCTCACACATGGCCGAGGGCTACACACGCGCCAAGGCCGGCAACATCGGCGTGTGCATCGGCACCAGCGGTCCCGCTGGCACGGACATGATCACAGGTCTGTACTCCGCCGGCGCCGACAGCATCCCGATTCTGTGCATCACGGGCCAGGCGCCCCGCGCTCGCCTGTACAAGGAAGACTTCCAGGCTGTCGACATCGAGTCCATTGCCAAGCCGGTGACCAAGTGGGCAGTGACGGTTCGCGAACCTGCGCTCGTCCCGCGCGCCTTCCAGCAGGCTTTTCACCTGATGCGATCCGGACGACCCGGCCCGGTGCTGATCGATCTGCCCTTTGATGTGCAGATGGCCGAGATCGAGTTCGACATCGATACCTACGAGCCGCTGCCCGTGTACAAACCCGCAGCGACGCGCAAACAGATCGAGAAGGCGCTCGACATGCTCGTGGAATCGTCCAAGCCGTTGATCGTGGCAGGCGGTGGCATCATCAACGCCGATGCCTCTGAGTTGCTGGTCGAGCTCGCCGAACTGACCGGCGTGCCGGTCATCCCGACGCTGATGGGCTGGGGCACGATCCCTGACGATCACCCGCTGATGGCAGGCATGTGCGGTCTGCAGACCAGCCACCGCTACGGCAACGTCACGCTGCTGGCCAGCGACTTCGTGCTGGGCATCGGCAACCGGTGGGCCAATCGGCACACGGGTTCCGTGGAGACCTACACGAAGGGCCGCAAGTTCGTCCACGTCGACATCGAGCCGACGCAGATCGGACGCATCTTCAACCCCGATCTGGGCATCGTGTCCGATGCCAAGGCGGCGCTGGAGCTGTTCGTCCAGGTCGCCCGCGAGCGCAAGACGGCCGGCCAGCTGAAGGACTACGGCGAATGGGCCGGCCGCTGCGCAGAGCGCAAGAAGCTGATGCGGCGCAAGACCGACTTCGACAACGTGCCGGTCAAGCCGCAGCGCGTGTACGCCGAGATGAATGCGGCCTTCGGGCGCGATGCGATCTACGTGTCCACCATCGGCCTGTCCCAGATCGCGGGCGCGCAGTTCTTGAATGTCTACGGCCCACGCCAATGGATCAACTGCGGCCAGGCCGGGCCGCTGGGCTGGACCATCCCGGCGGCGCTCGGCGTGGTCGCGGCCGATCCGCAAAAGACGGTCGTGGGCCTGTCCGGCGACTACGACTTCCAGTTCATGGTCGAAGAGCTGGCCGTGGGCGCGCAGTTCAACCTGCCCTATGTGCAGGTGCTGGTCAACAACAGCTATCTGGGTCTCATCCGGCAGGCGCAGCGCGGCTTCGAGATGGACTACTGCGTGCAGCTGGCCTTCGAGAACCAGAACGTCACCGATCCCGAGCTGCAAGGCTACGGCGTCGACCACGTACAGGTCATCCTTGGGCTGGGCTGCAAGGCGATCCGGGTGACAGATCCCGCCAAGTTGCAGGACGCACTGCGCGAGGCGCAGGTGCTCGCACGCAAGCACCGGGTGCCGGTCGTCGTGGAAGTGATCCTCGAGCGCGTCACCAACATCGCGATGGGCACCGAGATCGACAACATCGTCGAATTCGAGGAGATCGACTGCCGCCATCCCGAGGGCGTCAAGGGCCTCGCGGAAGCCGGCCTGCTCGAGTAGGCCGGCCATTCGACGCCAGTTCCGGCGGGGCCCTTGCGGCCGCAGCGGGACTTCGCCTTGATTCATACAACCACGGAGTATCACCATGCCTCGTTTCGCGGCGAACCTCACCATGCTCTTCACGGAGGTTCCTTTCCTCGATCGCTTTGAGCTCGCAGCCAAGGCCGGCTTCAAGGCTGTCGAGTTCCTCTTCCCCTACGCCTGGCCGGCCCAGGAGATCCGCAGCCGGCTCGATGCCAACGGCCTCACGCTGGTCCTGCACAACCTGCCCGCGGGCGATTGGGAGGCGGGCGAGCGCGGCATCGCCTGCCTGCCAGACCGGATCGACGAGTTCCGCACCGGTGTCGCACGCGCCATCGCGTACGCAGGCGCGCTCGGTGTGACGCAGCTCAACTGCCTGGCCGGCAAGGCTCCGACCAGCGTGCCGGAAGGCGTGCTGCGCCAGACCTTCGTCGACAACCTGCGCTTTGCCGCGCGAGAACTCAAGAAGGCCGGACTGAACCTGTTGATCGAGCCCGTCAACACCCTCGACATCCCGGCCTTCTATCTGCACCACACCGTGCAGGCAGCCAGCATCCTCGTCGAGGTCGGCGAGGACAACGCATTCCTGCAGTACGACATCTATCACGCGCAGCGCATGGAGGGCGAGCTGGCTGCAACGCTGCAGAAGTACTTCCCACTGATCCGACACGTGCAGCTCGCCGACAACCCGGGCCGCAACGAGCCCGGCACCGGCGAGATCAACTACCCCTTTCTCTTCGCCCTACTGGACCGCCTCGGCTACGCGGGCTGGATCGGCTGCGAGTACAAGCCGGCCGCGACGACCGAAGCCGGCCTGGGCTGGCGCCAGCAATTCGCGCAGTAAGCAACCTCATTCGATACCAAGGAGATATTCGTGACTTCCACTTTCCCCACGCTCAAGATCGGCTTCGTCGGCCTCGGCATCATGGGCGCGCCCATGGCCGGCCATCTCATCAAGGCGGGCCACCAGCTGTTCGTCTACACCCTGGGCAAGATGCCCCAGGAGATCGCCGACTCCGGCGCAACGCAGTGCCTGAACGGGCGCGGCGTCGCCGAGCGCGCCGACATCATTTTCACGATGGTGCCGGACACGCCCGACGTCGAAGCGGCCCTGTTCTCGGAGAACGGCATCGCCGCCGGCCTCGGCAAGGGCAAGACCGTGGTCGACATGAGCTCGATCTCGCCGATCGCGACCAAGACCTTCGCCGAGAAGATCAATGCGAAGGGTTGCGACTACCTCGATGCCCCGGTCTCCGGCGGCGAGGTCGGCGCCAGGAACGCGACGCTGTCCATCATGGTCGGCGGCGACGAGGCCGTGTTCGGGCGCATCAAGCCACTGTTCGAGTTGATGGGAAAGAACATCACGCTCGTGGGCGGCAACGGCGACGGGCAGACCGCCAAGGTGGCCAACCAGATCATCGTCGCGCTGAACATCCAGGCGGTGGGCGAGGCGCTGCTGTTCGCCGCACGCGCCGGCGCCGACCCGGCCCGCGTGCGCCAGGCGCTGATGGGCGGGTTCGCCTCCAGCAAGGTCCTCGAGGTGCATGGCGAGCGCATGATCAAGCGCACCTTCGAACCCGGCTTCCGCATCGAGCTCCACCAGAAGGACCTGAACCTGGCCCTGGCAAGTGCCCGCGCGCTGGGCGTGTCGCTGCCCAACACGGCCATGGCGCAGGAGCTCTTCAACGCCTGCGCCGCGCATGGCGGCAAGGGCTGGGACCATTCGGCGCTGGTGCGCGCGCTCGAGAAGCTCGCGAACATCGAGATCGGCCAGAAGGCATGACGACATCCGCGCCGGCGGCATTGCTGCGCCGCATGTTCGACGCGGCCGTCGCATCTGCCCAGCCGGCGCTGTACGTGCCGCCCCACCTTCCGCAGCCGCAAGAGCTGCAGGGCGGCCGGCTGGTGATGATCGGTGCGGGCAAGGCATCGGCCGCCATGGCCCAGGCGGTCGAAGCCCATTGGAACGGTCCCCTGTCGGGCTTGGTGGTCACGCGCTACGGCTACGGTGCGCCCTGCTCCCGCATCGAGATTGTCGAGGCGGCCCATCCGGTGCCCGATGCCGCCGGGCTGCGCGCCGCGCAGCGCATGCTCGAGGTGGTGGACGGCCTGCGGCCCGAGGACATCGTGCTGTGCCTGATCTCGGGCGGTGGGTCGGCGCTGCTGCCCCTGCCCTTCGAAGGCCTGACGCTCGAGGACAAGCAGGCCGTGAACCGCGCGCTGCTCGCCAGCGGCGCGACGATCAGCGAGATGAACTGCGTGCGCCGCCATCTATCGGCGATCAAGGGTGGCCGGCTGGCCGCAGCCTGCCATCCTGCGCGCGTCATCACGCTGCTGCTGTCCGACGTGCCCGGCGACCGGCCTATGGACATCGCCTCGGGGCCCACAGCGGCCGATCCCACCACCTGTGCAGATGCACTCGCCATCGCGCGGCGCTACGGCATAGCCCTGCCGCCAGCCGCGCAGGCTGCGCTGGACAGTGGTCGCGCCGAATCGGTCAAGCCGGGCGACCCGCGCCTCGCGCGCAACGAGATCCGGATGGTGGCCACGCCACAGCTGGCGTTGGAAGCCGCCGCCTCAGTGGCCCGGGAGGCCGGTGTTGGCGCATTCATCCTGGGCGACGCCCTGGAGGGTGAAGCGCGCGACGTGGGCAAGGTGCTCGCCGGCATCGCGCTGCACACGGCCGCGCATGCGCAGCCCTTCAGCCCGCCCTGCGTGCTTCTGTCCGGCGGCGAGACGACGGTCACCCTG
This sequence comes from Hylemonella sp. GW821-FHT12C09, assembly GCF_058807395.1. Classification (NCBI taxonomy): domain Bacteria; kingdom Pseudomonadati; phylum Pseudomonadota; class Betaproteobacteria; order Burkholderiales; family Comamonadaceae; genus Hylemonella; species Hylemonella sp. GW821-FHT12C09. The sequence continues at coordinate 86,469 of NZ_JBXAQQ010000007.1, forward strand.
CGCGGCCAGGGCCGAGGCGGACGCAATGTGGAGTGCCTGTTGTCGATGGCCATTGCGCTCGACGGCCATCCGCGCATCCACGCCCTGATGGGCGACACCGACGGCGTCGATGGCTCCGAAGACATCGCCGGTGCGCAGATCGATCCGCACACGCTGTCGCGTGCTTGGGCGCTCGGTCGCAACCCTGCGGACTCGCTTGCCGACAACGACGGCCACGGTTTCTTCCAGGCCCTGAACGCGTCCGTGGTCACCGGACCCACACGTACCAACGTGAACGACTTCCGCGCCATCTTCATCGATGCCGGGGCAAGAAACCCGCAGCACCCAAGCGACGCAAACGCGCGGCGCTGATCCCTCAAGAGACCCTCACCATGCCCATACATCGCAACCGCCGCGCCAAGATCGTCGCCACGCTGGGCCCCGCCAGCAGCGACCGCGAGACCATCCGCAACCTGTTCCACGCAGGTGTGGACGTGTTCCGGCTCAACTTCAGCCACGGCCTCTCCGCGGACCATGCGGCGCGCATGGTGATCCTGCGCGAACTGGAGGCGGAGACCGGGCATCCGATCGGCGTGCTGGCCGACCTGCAAGGGCCCAAGTTGCGGGTCGGCACCTTTGCCGACGGCCCGATCCAATTGGTCGAGGGCCAGACTTTCCGGCTCGATCTCGACGCCCATCCAGGCAACGCCGAGCGGGTCAACTTGCCGCATCCCGAGATCTTCGCGGCGCTCGTGCCCGGCGCAGAACTGCTGCTTGACGATGGCCGCCTGCGCCTGAAGGTGGAACAGTGCGACCGGGAGAGCGCGGTCACCCGCGTGCTGGTGGGCGGCCGCCTGTCGGAGCGCAAGGGCGTCAACGTACCCGGCGTGCTGCTTCCGATCTCGGCGCTGACGCCCAAGGATCTGCGAGACCTGCAGACCGCACTCGATCTCGGCGTGGACTGGATCGCGTTGTCCTTTGTCCAGCGGCCCGAAGACGTCACCGAGGCACGAGCACTCATCGGCGATCGGGCGCGCATCGTCGTCAAGCTCGAGAAGCCGTCTGCGATCGACCGCCTAGACGAAATCATCGCGCAGACCGACGCCGTGATGGTGGCCCGGGGTGACCTCGGCGTGGAGATGCCGGCCGAACAGGTGCCCGCCATTCAGAAGCGCGTGGTGCGCGCTTGCCGCGCCGCCGGCAAGCCGGTGATCGTCGCCACCCAGATGCTGGAATCCATGATCGAAAGCCCGGTCCCGACGCGGGCCGAGGCCTCCGACGTCGCGACGGCGATTTACGACGGTTCGGACGCCGTCATGCTCTCCGCCGAATCGGCCGCCGGCAAGCACCCCGTCGCCGCGGTCGCGATGATGAACCGCATCATCGAAGGCACCGAAGCCGATCCGCTGTACCGGCAACTGATCGACGCCTCGCACACCCCTGCCGTGCCGGGGAAATCGGACGCTGCGCAGGCGGTGTGCTGCGCCATGCGGCACGCGGCTTCGCTGCTCAAGGCGGCCGCCATCGTCTGCTTCACCAGTTCCGGTCTCACCAGCCTGCGGGCGGCACGCGAGCGTCCTGAAGCACCGGTGCTCAGCCTCACCCCGAGCCTGGAGGCAGCGCGCCGGCTCACGCTGGTCTGGGGCGTGCACTCGGTGCACATCGCGGACGTGGCTGATGTCGCGCAGTCGACCAGCACCGCCTGCGCGGTGGCCCAGCGGGAGCACTTCGCGAGTCCCGGCCAGACGCTCGTGATCATCGCTGGCATGCCGTTCGGAAGGGCCGGCACCACCAACCTGTTGCGCATCGCCACCGTCTAGTTTTAGGAACCGAATCGAATGTGCGTTCTCGTGATCGAATGAAGCCATCATTGATTCCGGCCGCGCGTCGCGGCAATTGGCTGTGCTCGAAGGCAGAGACCTTGCGCCCTGTCTTGAAGCCCTTTGCAGCCGCATCGAGCGCCCGTCGAGATCCTCGGCAGTGGCGAGGGCCACCGACTCGTGTGCCGGCAGGATCCGTCAACAGTTGAAGTCGAGCGTCAACCGGCATGCAGTCAGAAATGAATCAACGGGGCACGAAGAGGCCGGCACTTGGAAAGGAACTACTGAAAGGAGGAAAGGACCATGATCCGCATTGCTGTCTCTGTCACGCCTCGTCACTTCGCTCGTCGTGCTTCTCGGGAGCGCTGCTCTGCCCCTCCTAGTAGCTGGCCGAGGAAGTGCCGATGATCGAGATACGACACCTTCGCTACTTCGTCGCTGTTGCAGAGGAACTCAATTTCCGTCGTGCTGCGGAACGCGTTCACATTGATCAAACCCCGCTCTCACGAACCATCCGTGATCTCGAAGACCGGCTTGGCTTGCAGTTGTTCGTTCGTGGACCTCGCAAGCTACATCTGACCCCTGCCGGTTTGCGCCTACTGAAAGAGACACGCAAGGTTTTCATCCGCATCGAACGCGCCTATCGCGCCGTGCGCGAGACAGACGCCCGTTTCCGCGCACCACTGCGCATAGGCATAGCGGATGGCATCGCACAGCCGAAGTTGTCCGAGTGCTTCATCCAATGGCGCAAGTCGACGCCGGAGGTTCCGCTGGAGTTGATGGAGATGCGCGCTTCCGAGCTTGCGAACGCACTGGAGCGTGAGGAGCTGGATGCCGGTTTTTCCTTCGGCCTGCCGGACAACGACGCCATTGCGCAACAGCCAGCGTGGAGCTACCCGGTCATGGCACTGCTTCCTACGGGGCACGAACTAGCGTCCCATACAGTGCTTCCCATTGCCGAACTGCTGGCCTTTCCGCTACTTTCTTGTCATGCCGAACGGCAGCCAGGTCTTCTTCAGCAGATGCGGGCCATCGTGCAGCGGCACACGACAACACCCACACTCGCGGGAGAAGCTAGTACGTTGACCGGCTACGTCACACGAGTCGCCGCAGGCCTGGCCGTCGGCCTCGCAGATGGGGGCCACATCGCGACGCTGTGCCGCAGCGACGTGTTGGCCGTGCCGCTGAGGGAGGATGAGCGCATCACAACGTTCGTGCTGCACAAGCATCAGCGCTTTGGCTTACCCGAAGCGTTACAACGTTTCGTTGCGAACGCGAAAACTTTGTAGTGATCGTTACAACTGTCGCAGCGGTGGTGCGCAATTTGGCGTCATCGGCTTTAGACATATCGCGAATAACTCGCGATGCTAATAGCCGCTGATGAGTTTGCCGGGCTGAAGCGCCTGCATTTCATCCAGTCCGAGGCGGCGATTTCCGTCGGCGTACTCCTCACCACGCTCCATCACGCCCCGATGGGTGTGCGGTTTGGCGACTCGATTCCAGACTCGGGCAAGCGGTGCGTTGTGGCACGCGCGCGCAGGAATCAAGACGCGAAGGAGTAGATGCCCATGCCGACCCGGGGTGCGACCGGCATTTTGTTCGGACAGATTGTTGTGGTACTGGGTGTCGCCCTAGGCGGCCTATGGACTGGCACGCAGTGGACGGCGTATGCGCTGGGCCACCAGGCCAGGCTGGGGCCACCGTGGTTCGACGTTTCGGGCCTGCCGGTGTATGAGCCGTGGAAGCTCTTCGAGTGGTGGTACTTTTTTGATGCCTACGCACCCAAGGTATTTGAGCGCGGCGGGGTCATCGCCGCGTCGAGTGGGATGCTCGCCACCGCCGCGGCCATCGGCATGGCGGTCTGGCGCTCCCGGTTGGCCAAGCAGGTCACAACTTACGGTTCCGCTCGATGGGCCGAGCGTGAGGAGATCACCGAAGCTGGCCTGACACGGCCTGCAGGCGTGTTCCTTGGCAAGACCGCGCACAAGGACGCCGACTACCTACGCCACGAAGGGCCGGAGCACGTGATGGCCTTTGCCCCAACGCGCTCCGGCAAGGGTGTGGGCCTGGTCGTGCCGACGTTGCTGTCTTGGCCAGGCTCGGCAGTGATTCACGACATCAAGGGCGAGAACTGGAACCTCACCGCGGGATGGCGCGCGCGGTCCTCGCATTGCCTCCTGTTCAATCCGACCGACGCGAAGTCGGCGGCGTACAACCCGCTGCTCGAGGTGCGGCGCGGCATGCACGAAGTCCGGGACGTGCAGAACATCGCTGACATCCTGGTCGATCCGGAAGGCGCGCTGGAGCGGCGCAACCACTGGGAGAAGACCAGCCATGCATTGCTGGTGGGGGCCATTCTGCACGTGCTCTACGCCGGCGCAGACAAGACGCTGCGCGGCGTGGCCAACTTCCTGTCCGATCCGGCATGCCCATTCGAGGTGACGCTGCACCGGATGATGACCACCGGGCATCTAGGTGAAGAGGTCCATCCCGTCGTCGCTTCAGCCGCGCGTGAGGTGCTGAACAAGAGCGACAACGAGCGCTCGGGTGTGCTGTCTACCGCAATGAGTTTTCTGGGCCTGTACCGCGACCCGACAGTGGCCGAAGTCACGTCGCGCTGCGACTGGCGCATCGCCGACCTGATCTCGGCCGCGCACCCGGTCTCGCTCTACCTGGTCGTTCCGCCCTCGGACATCAGCCGGACCAAGCCGCTGATCCGGCTGATCCTCAACCAGGTCGGCCGGCGATTGACGGAGTCGTTGGACGGCTCGGACGGCATTGCGCGCAAGCACAAGCTGCTGCTGATGCTGGACGAGTTCCCTGCGCTTGGGCGGCTGGATTTCTTCGAGTCGGCGCTGGCATTCATGGCCGGCTACGGCCTGCGTGCCTTCCTGATCGCCCAGTCGCTCAACCAGATCGACAAGGCCTACGGCCAAAACCATTCGATTCTGGACAACTGCCACGTGCGCATCGCGTTCGCGACGAACGATGAGCGCACGGCCAAGCGCATCTCCGAGGCGCTTGGCACGGCGACCGAGCTGCGCGCCCAGCGCAACTACGCCGGACACCGACTCGCGCCATGGCTCGGCCACCTCATGGTGTCGCGCCAGGAGACGGCCCGTCCGCTGCTCACGCCTGGCGAGGTGATGCAGTTGCCGCCGGACGACGCGGTGGTGATGGTCTCCGGCCATCCGCCGATCAAGGCGAAGAAGCTGCGGTACTACCAGGACCGGAACTTCACCACGCGCGTCCTGCCCGCGCCCGTGCTGGTTGCCGGCGCGTACGCGGACCGTCCCGCGACGCGCTCGGACGACTGGAGCGGATTGCCACCCCTGGCGGCACTGTCGACTTCCTCTGGCGGCGATGCGGGCGGCCTTGCCGACGAGGGTGGCCACCAGGTCAAACCGGAACTGGATCTCACCGCCGATGCGCCCTCGGTGCCTGACGGCGAGGGCCTGCTGGTGCTTGATGACGAAGCCGACGTCCCGCTGCGGCCGCAAGACGTGGACCGGCAATTGATGCGCGCCGCGCGTTTGGCCGCACTGGACCCTGATGACGGGATCGCGCTATGACCCGCGCCCGGCTGAACATCTTCATCGAGCCGGAGCACGCGAAGCGTCTGGACCAGATCGCGGCGCACAAGGGCGTGTCGAAGTCCGCCGTGATCGCTGCGGCGCTGGCCTCGTTCCTCTCACCTGACGGCGAGGACCAGCGCGAGGCCGCCATCGCCAAACGCCTGGACCGGCTTTCTCGGCAGTTCGACCGCCTGGAGCGCGACCAGAACGTGCTGATCGAGACGGTGGCGCTTTACATCCGCTATTTCCTGACGGTCTCGATCCCTGTGCCCGAGGGACAGCAGGAAGCCGCTCGCGCGCAGGGGCGCGCCCGCTACGTGCAGTTCATCGAACAGCTCGCGCGCCACATCCAGCGCGGGCGCAGCCTCGTGCGCGAAGTCCATGAGGACATTGGACCCGCTGAAGCTGACCCGCCGCAGGCGCATGCCCAGTCGGGGACCGGTGCCGACGCCATTGGAGGTTCCTCGTGAACCTGCCTGATCCGAACGCCATGGACGCCTCGTTGGAGCGGCGCATCCGCATGCTGCGCACAGCCATGGGGCCGGAGATCGCGGCGGCGTTGGAGGACCCCGAAGTCGTCGAAGTGCTGCTGAACCCGGACGGCTCGCTTTGGGTGGATCGGCTCGGCACTGGCCGCGAAGCCACCGGCGCGGCGCTGCCGCCGGCCGTGGCCGAGCGGATCATCCGGCTGGTGGCCGCGCACGTACGCACCGAGGTGCATGCGGGTGCACCGATTCTGTCGGCCGAATTGCCCGAGACGGGTGAACGCTTCCTGGGCGTGCTGCCGCCCGTTGTGCGTGCGCCGTCGTTTGCGATCCGCAAGCGGGCGCTGCGCGTCATGACGCTCGCCCACTACGTGGCCGACGGCGTGATGACCGAGGACCAGGCGGCGTTCCTGCGCCGCGCGGTGCGCGAGCGCCTGAACATCGTCATCGCGGGCGGCACCAGCACCGGCAAGACCACGCTGGCCAATGCCTTGCTCGACGAGATCGCAGAGACGCGCGACCGTGTGCTGATCCTCGAGGACACGGTAGAGCTTCAGTGCCGCTCCGACGACCATGTGGGCATGCGCACCGAACCGGGCGTGAGCAGCATGGCCGACCTGGTGCGCGCCACCTTGCGGCTGCGACCGGACCGCATTGTTGTCGGCGAGGTGCGGGGTTCCGAAGCACTCGACCTGCTCAAGGCCTGGGGTACCGGACACCCCGGCGGCATCGCCACCGTGCATGCCGGCTCGGCGCACGGCGCACTCACGCGTCTGGAGCAATTGGTGCAAGAGGTGTCGGTGACCGTCCCGCGCGTCCTGATCGCCGAGGCGGTCAACGTCATCGTCTTCATCGCCGGCCGCGGCCGCTCGCGCCGCGTGCGCGAGATCGCCCGCGTCATCGGCCACGACAGCCACGGCTACCAGCTCGATGCCGAGCTGTCCTCCTTCCCGTCCCTTCCTCCGTCCAACCCTTCCTCCACAGGAGATCCCTCATGACGACTGCACGTATTCCCGTAAAACCGTTTCTGCACATTGCTGCGACGGCTGCACTGCTGCTGGCCGTGGCGCTTCCCGCGCACGCAGCGGGCTCGAACATGCCCTGGGAGGCGCCGCTTCAATCGGTGCTCGAATCCATCCAGGGGCCGGTGGCGCGGATCATCGCGGTGATCGTCATCATCGCCACGGGCCTCGCGCTGGCCTTCGGCGACACCAGCGGCGGCTTTCGCAAGCTGATCCAGATCGTGTTCGGGCTGTCGATCGCCTTCGCCGCGTCCAGCTTCTTCCTGACTTTCTTCAGCTTCACGGGCGGGGCGGTCATGGCATGAGCGCGACCGGGACCATCGCCGGTTTTGAGGTGCCGCTGCACCGGTCGCTGACTGAGCCCATCCTGCTGGGCGGTGCGCCGCGCACGGTGGCGATCGCCAACGGCACGCTGGCCGCCGCCGTCGGCTTGGGCCTGCAGCTCTGGCTGCCCGGCCTCGTGCTGTGGATCGTCGGGCACTCGCTGGCTGTGTGGGGTGCGCGCCTGGACCCGCAGTTCATGCAGGTCTTCGCGCGCCACATCAAGCACCGGCAGTTGCTGGACGTGTGAGGTCACGATGTTGAACCTCACCGAATACCGCAAACGCCCCGCCTTGCTGGCCGACTGGCTGCCGTGGGCCGGACTGGTGGCGCCGGGAGTCGTGCTCAACAAGGATGGCTCATTCCAGCGCACGGCAAGGTTCCGCGGGCCGGATTTGGATAGTGCGACGCAGGGCGAACTGATCGCTACGTCGGCGCGGCTCAACAACGCGCTGCGGCGTCTTGGCTCCGGCTGGGCCTTGTTCGTGGACGCCGAGCGCCGTGAAGCCGCTGACTACCCAGAATCGGTTTTCCCGGAGCCGCTGTCCTGGCTGGTCGATGAAGAACGCCGCGCCGCGTTCGAAGAGGACGCCAGTCACTTCGAGAGCAGCTACCACCTGACATTGCTGTACTTGCCGCCCGAGGAATCGACGGCCCGTGCCGCCCGGCTGCTGTACGAGAACAAGCGCACCGAGGGTGTGGACTGGCGCGAACGGCTTGAAGCGTTCGTCTCCGAAACCGAACGCCTTTTCGGCTTGCTCGAAGGCGTGATGCCGGAGGCATCGTGGCTTGACGACACGCAGACCCTCACCTACCTGCATGGCTGCGTGTCCACGCGCCGGCATGCGGTCGCCGTGCCCGAGGTGGCGATGCATCTGGACGCGCTGCTGGCTGACCAACCATTGGTGGGCGGCCTGGCGCCGATGCTGGGGAATCAGCATCTGCGGGTGCTCTCGGTACGCGGGTTTCCGGCATCGACTTGGCCGGGCTTGCTGGATGACCTGAACCGTCTGGGCTTTGCCTACCGCTGGAGCACGCGCTTCCTGTGCCTGGACAAGGCCGAAGCGGAGAAGGAACTGCGCCGCCTGCGCCGCCAGTGGTTCGCCAAGCGCAAGAATATCGTCGCGTTGCTGCGCGAGACGATCTTCCAGCAGGAGAGCCCGCTGGTGGACTCGGATGCGTCCAACAAGGCATCAGACGCCGACGCGGCGCTGCAAGAGCTGGGCGGCGACCAAGTGGCCTTCGGCTATGTCACGGCCACAGTGACGGTGCTCGACGCCGACGCGACCGCAGCCGACGAAAAGCTGCGCGCGGTGGAACGGGCGATTCAGGGACGGGGCTTCGTGACCATTCCCGAGACCCTGAATGCGGTTGACGCATGGCTGTCCTCGCTGCCGGGCCATGCCTACGCCAACGTGCGCCAGCCCATCGTCTCGACGCTGAACCTGGCGCACATGATGCCGGTGTCGGCCGTGTGGGCTGGGCCGGAGCGCAATGCACATCTCGACGGCCCGCCCTTGATCGTCACCCGCACCGACGGTGCGACGCCGTTCCGGTTGGTCACGCACATCGGCGACGTGGGTCACACCCTGATCGTCGGGCCGACCGGCATGGGCAAGTCGGTGCTGCTCGCCACGCTGGCGATGCAGTTCCGCCGCTACCCGGGTTCGCGCATCTTCGCCTTCGACATGGGGCGCTCGATGCGAGCCACCATCCTTGGGCTCGGTGGCGAGCACTACGACCTCGGCACCGACGGCGCCATCGCGTTCCAGCCTTTGGCGCGCATCGACCGGGACCGCTACCGCACCTGGGCGGCCGAGTGGATTGAAGGGCGCTTGATTCAGGAAGGGATCGCCGTAAGCCCGCCCGAGAAAGACGCCGTCTGGTCCGCGCTCAACAGCCTGGCTAGTGCGCCCGTGGAGCAGCGCACCATGACCGGGCTGTCAGTGCTGCTGCAATCCAACGCCTTGCGGCAAGCCCTGCAGCCCTACGTGCTGGGTGGCGCCCACGGCAAGTTGCTAGACGCCGACGTAGACCGGCTCGGCTCCGCGTCGGTGCAGGGCTTCGAGATGGAAGAGCTGATGCACAGCAAGGCGGCCGTGCTGGCGGTGCTGGGCTACCTGTTCGCGCGCCTCGACGAACGATTCGATGGCGCTCCGACTTTGCTGATCCTCGATGAGGCCTGGTTGTTCCTCGATGACCCCGTGTTCGCCTCTCGCGTTAGGCAGTGGCTCAAGACGCTACGCAAGAAGAATGTTTCCGTGATCTTCGCGACGCAGTCGCTCGCAGACATCAAGGACTCGACCATTGCGCCGGCCATCGTGGAGAGCTGCGCGAGCCGCATCTTCCTGCCGAACCCGCAAGCGACCGAGCCGCAGATTCGGGTGATCTACGAAGGCTTCGGGCTCAACGGCCGGCAGATCGAGATCGTCGCGACCGCACAGCCCATGCGGGACTACTACTACCAGTCGCGGCTCGGCAACCGTGTCTTCGACCTTGGGCTTGGGCCGGTGGCGCTGGCCTTCGCTGGCGCCTCCACACCCGAAGACCAACGAGCCCTGGACGCAGTGTCCGCTGGCACCGCCTCCCCGGACTTCGCAGCGGCTTGGCTGCGTAGTCGCGGCCTCGACTGGGCCGCCAACCTCATCCCGTCGTTTCCGTCCTTTCCCCTATCACCTCAGGAGAACTCACCATGAAGAAACACCTACTCGCCGCCGCTGCGGCGTCGCTGATGGCGCTTGTGCCCGTCGCGCATGCGCAATGGGTCGTGATCGACCCGACGAATCTGGCGCAGAACATCATGACCGCCGCCAACACCCTTGAGCAGATCAACAACCAGATCAAGCAACTGCAGAACCAGGCGCAGTCGCTGATGAACCAGGCGCGCAATCTGACCAGCCTGGATTTCAGCGCGCTCAACGAGCTGCGTGCCGCCCTGTCGGCGACGAACCAGTTGATTCAGCAGGGCCAGGGCCTGGCCTTCAACGTTGCGCAGATGGAGACGGATTTCCGTCGGCTGTATCCCGAGTCGTATTCGGCGGCGATCTCTGGCACGCAGATGGCGACCGATGCGCGCACGCGCTGGACCCATTCGCTCGAAGCGCTGCGGACCGCGACCAAGGTGCAGTCGCAAGCAGTGCAGAACTTCACATCGGACGAGCGGACCTTGACGGACTTGGTGAACCGTAGTCAGTCGGCCACGGGTGCATTGCAAGCGATGCAGGCGACCAACCAGCTCCTGGCCCTGCAGTCGCGCCAAGCGATGCAGGCCCAGCAACTGCAAATCACGCAGGACCGAGCGGCGGCGCTGGAGCAGGCGCGGCAGGTGGCGGTGCAGGAGCGCGCGCGCGAGGTACGTCGGCGCTTCCAGGGCGACGGCACGCCGTACACGCCGCGCACGGTCAACTTCTACGGCAACTGAGGGGGAGGACGCATGCGGAAGCTCTTGATCGTGGTGCTGGCAGCGCTGCAGGCTGCTTGTGGCAAGCCCACACCCTTCGAGTCGGTCGAATCGCTGGTGGCCAATCCCGAGCGCCTGAAGGAGTTGCGCGCGCAGTGCAAGGTGGACCGGGCCAGGATCGGCGATGCCCAGTGCAACGCCGTGGCCGAGGCCACACGTCGGCGCTTTTTCGGCAGCGGCGGGCCGAATCACACGCCGGCGACGCCGGCCCCCGCAACTTCAGCGCCAGCAGCCAAGGACTGAGCGATGAATGACCTGTCGGTTATCGACCGGTTCCTCGACGTCTTCTCGCGCTACATCGATTCCGGCTTTGGCCTGCTGGGCGGTGAGGTGGGCTTCCTCACGGCCACGCTGGTCGCAATCGACATGACGCTGGCAGGCCTCTTCTGGGCGATGAGCAATGCGAGCGGCGGCGGTGGCGACGACGTGATCGGCAAGCTGGTCAAGAAGGTGCTGTACGTCGGCGCCTTCGCCTTCATCCTGAACAACTTCAACGGCCTGTCGGGCATTGTGTTCCGGTCCTTCGCCGGGCTCGGGCTGGTCGCGTCCGGTTCGTCGATGACCCAGGGTGAACTGTTGCAGCCAGGGCGGCTGGCGCGCGTGGGCGTGGAGGCCGGCGCGCCGATCATGAAGCAGATCAGCGAGCTGACGGGCTTTCCGGAGGTGTTTGCCAATCTCGATGTCATCACTGTGCTGTTCCTGGCCTGGCTGGTGCTGATCGTGAGCTTCTTCGTTCTCGCGGTGCAGCTCTTCGTGACGCTGATCGAGTTCAAGTTGACCACGCTCGCGGGCTTCGTACTGGTGCCGTTCGCGCTGTGGAACAAGACAGCGTTTCTGGCTGAACGGGTGCTGGGCAACGTGGTGTCCTCGGGCATCAAGGTGCTGGTGCTGGCCGTGATTGTGGGCATCGGCACGGGCTTGTTCACCGAGTTCACGGTGCCTCCCGGCACCGAACCGTCCATCGACCACGCTCTGGTCATCATGCTGGCCGCGCTGGCGATGCTGGGTCTGGGCATCTTCGGGCCGGGCATTGCGACAGGTCTGGTGTCGGGTGCGCCGCAACTTGGCGCAGGGGCGACAGCGGGCACCGTGCTGGGCGCTGCGGGTCTGGCTGTTGCCAGCGGTGCGGCCTTGGCGGGCGCCGGTTCGGCGGTGGCCGCAGGGGCACGCATGGCGCCGGGTGCTGCGCGTGCTGCTATCGGTGGGGGCGCCGCCGCTGCACGGTCCGCCAGTTCTATAGCCAGCGGGGCGCAAGCGACCTACCAGGCCGGTGCCGCGGCATCGGGTGCTGGCGGCATGCGCGCGGCAGGCGCCGGCCTGGCCAACGTTGCACGCAGCGGCGCCAGCGCCGTAGGTCAGCGCGTGGCGTCCGGCGCCAAGGCGGTCAAGGACGGCGTGGGGAACTTTGTCGCCGATGCCGCTGCACCCGCGTCAGCCAAGGCGACGGACGCAGGCGAATCGAGAACGCCAGCGGCCGAGCCCGCATGGGCTAAGCAGATGCGCCGCAAACAGCAGATCACGCATGCAGCCACGACAACCGCGCATGCATTGCGCTCGGGCGATGCAGGCGGCAGCGGTGCCAGTCCGAGCCTGCGCGATGACTCAAATTCTTAGGAGATCCAGATGCGATTCAAACGACCCCAGGTGCGGTACTCGGAGACTCCCGAGCCCGTCACTCCCTACCAGGCCGCCGCGCAGGTCTGGGACCAGCGCATTGGCAGCGCGCGCGTGCAGGCCAAGAATTGGCGATTGATGGCCTTCGGTTGCCTGTCGCTCGCCCTGCTGATGGCCGGCGGCCTCGTGTGGCGCTCGGCCCAATCCATCGTGACGCCATTCGTTATCGAGGTGGACAACGCCGGCCAAGTGCGCGCCGTCGGCGAAGCCGCCTCGCCTTACAAGCCCAATGACGCGCAGATTGCGCACCACTTGGCGCGCTTCGTCACCGACGTGCGTTCACTGTCGATCGACCCGATCGTGGTGCGGCAGAACTGGCTCGAAGCCTACGAGTACACGACGGACCGCGGCGCCGCGACGCTGAACGACTACGCGCGGGCGAACGATCCCTTCTCGCGCATCGGCCAAAGCTCGGTGGCCGTTGAGGTGACGAGCGTGGTGCGGGCCAGCGACACGTCTTTTCAGGTGCGCTGGATCGAGCGCAGCTATGCCAACGGCGCGCCGTCGGGGACGGAGCGCTGGACGGCGGTGCTGTCGGTGGTGCTGCAGCCACCGCGCACCGAGCAGCGCCTGCGCAAGAACCCACTGGGCATCTACGTCAACGGCCTGTCCTGGAGCCGTGAACTCGAAGCCACCGATGCAATGAAAGGAACAAAGCCATGAAGACACATCTCCGTAAATCCGTACTGCCGTTGATCCTGCTGGTCCTCGCTGGCTGCGCCACGCAGGGCAAGCCGCCGCCGTCGATCTCGCTGGACGACCCCGTTGCCGTCGCCGCGCAGCCGCTGCCGGAGCCACCGAAGCCCATCGAAGTAGTTGAGGTGCCGAAGCCTTTGCCGTTGCCCGAGCAGATGAAGGCACTGCCGAACGAATCCGACGCCAAGGTGGCACCTGAACCCGCGGACGAGAAGCTGCGCGTCTCTCGCGCCAACATGGAGGCCCGGATCGCACCGACGCGCGAGGGCTATGTCAACGCGATCCAGGTCTGGCCCTACGCCGACGGCGCGCTGTATCAGGTCTACACAAGCCCTGGACGTGTGACCGTCATCGCCTTGCAGCAAGGCGAGGAGCTGGTGACGGTCTCGGCCGGTGACACGGTTCGCTGGATCGTGGGCGATACGGCCAGCGGGGCGGGTGCGTCGCTGCGCGTGAATATCCTCGTGAAGCCGACGCGCGTTGGCCTGAAAACCAACCTGGTGGTGACGACCAACCGTCGTACCTATCTGCTCGAACTCTCTTCCACGCCGCAGGCCTGGATGGCTTCTGTGTCCTGGGACTACCCGAAGGACCGAATGCTGGCCCTACAGAAGCAGGTGCAGCAAGCCCAGGCCAGCGCGCCGGTGGAAACCGGCATGACGCTGGAGCAGATCAGGTTCCGCTATGTCGTCAGCGGCGACAGTCCGCCGTGGAAGCCGCTGCGCGCCTTCGACGACGGGGAGCGCGTCTACATCCAGTTCCCGGGTGGTATCGCGCAGGGCGAGTTGCCGCCGCTTTTTGTGATCGGCCCGCGAGGCGATGGGCAACTGGTGAACTACCGCTTCCGCTCCCCATACTACGTTGTGGACCGACTGTTCGGCGCGGCCGAACTGCGGCTGGGCGGCGACCAGGCGCAGGTGGTGCGCATCGAGCGCACGGATGGAGTCGGAGCGGGCGCCACGCGGAGGAACTGAACATGAGCACATCCCCCGATGAAGCGCCAGCGTCGGCCGCGAAGGTCGAACCCGAATCCGTGGCCTTGCGCGCTTCGCCTCGCCCTGTCACGCGCTTGAACCGCCGTGTGCTGGCTCTCGGTGCCGGCGTCCTGGCCGCCGCCGTGCTCGGCGGCACCCTGTGGTCGCTGCAGTCGAACAAGCGCCAGCGCAATCCCGCCACCGAGCTGTACAACGTCGATCGCGTCTCACGCGCCGAGAACATGGACCAGTTGCCGAAGGACTATGCGGGTATTCCGCCCGCCGTGAAGCATGGGCCGCCAGTGTTGGGCGAGCCGCTGCCCGGCGACCTGGGTCCGGCTATCGTCAAGGCGCAGCAGCCGATGGAGACGCGGCCGCCGGGCGGCGGCGTCGATCCGGCGCAGGCCGAGCGGCTGGCGGCCGAAGAGGCGGCCCGGTCGTCTGTGTTTTTCCGAAGCGGTGCGAGTGGCGGAGGACCGAAGCCGGGCGCCGCGCAGACCGTCGTTGATCCTCCGACATTGGCTTCAGGCAATCAGCCGTTCAACCCGATGGGGACCACTGCTCCCCCTGCGCAGCCGGCCGATCCAACGGCCATGCAGAACCAGCAGGATCAGAAGGAGGCGTTCATCACCAAGGCTGGCGACACCTCGACGCGCAATCTTGGCAGCTTGCAGTTGCCGGCGTCGCCGTACCAGGTGATGGCAGGCACCATCATCCCGGCGGCATTGGTGACAGGGCTCAACTCCGACCTGCCTGGGCAAGTCATCGCCAACGTGTCGGAAGCGGTTTACGACACCGCCACGGGCCGCCATCTGCTGATTCCACAGGGCTCGCGCCTGATCGGCCGCTACGACAGCCAGGTGGCCTTCGGCCAGCGGCGCGTGCTGCTGGTGTGGACGCGGTTGATCCTGCCTGACACGTCGTCGGTGGCGCTGGATCGCCTGCCCGGCATCGACCCTGCGGGCTACGCCGGGCTTGAAGATGGTGTCGATTGGCATTGGGACCGCATCCTGGCTGGCGCTGCGTTGTCTACGTTGCTGGGCGTTGGTGCCGAGTTGGCCGCGCCTGAGAACCGCACAGATGGCAACCGCATCGTCATCGCGGGGCGTGAGAGCGCGCAGGAGACGGTGCACCAGGTCGGGCAGGAGATCACCAAGCGCAACATGAGCATCCAGCCGACGCTGACGATCCGGCCCGGGTTTCCCATGCGGGTGATGGTCAGCAAGGATCTGGTGCTGCGGCCCTATCAGCCGTTGTTTTTTCAGAGAGGATCGTCGCAATGAGCGCAACCAAGCTCCGCCTCGGCCCCTTGCCCAAGGCAACGAAAGTGAAGCTCACTATCACCATCCCCTCCGACCTCAAGGCGATGCTCGACCGCTATGCGACCCAGCATTCGCAGACCTACGGAGAGCGAGTTGATGCGGCCTCACTTGTTCCGCATATGCTGGAGGCCTTCATGGCGCGTGATCGCGCGTTCAAGGCCATGCGAACCAAGACAACGAGATCCCTGAGTCCAGCTCAATAGTGGGACCGCTACGCCTCCACGCGATTCGCTTTGCTGCAGTAGGTTGGGCACCACAGGCATCCACGGCAATCTATGGACATACCGCAACGGCAACGGACGCCAGCGCGGGACGGACGAAAGGACTGCCATATGCGAGCCCACAACGACTGCGCGTCGAAAGAGACAAGTGCTACGGACTCCGCAGTCCACCGAACCTTGCAAGCCGCACAGCTGCTGCACGAGGCGCTGACGCTGCTTGGCGTAGTGTCTGTTCAGCAATTGCCACCTACGAAAATGCGCGCACCTGACAGACTTTTGAGACTTCCTGACGTTGAACGCCTGACAGGACTTCGGCGTTCAGCGATCTATGAACAGATGCAAAGAGGCGTATTTCCACGATCAGTCAAAGCCGGAAAGAGGGCTGCGACATGGTCGGAAACTGCAGTACAAGCGTGGATCGCGGATCGCATAGATGGTCGAATGACGTGAAGGGTGACAGGCTGGCCGGACTGCCCTTCTCAGGCGCTTTCCGAGTCTGACGCGGCAGCTGCCGGTTCTGCGTCGTAGAAAGTGGGCTGACCTACTGGCGTAATCGTGACCCAATCGATGCGGTACTGCCGCCCACTCTTGAACGCTTCCTGCAATGCCGCCGCCCGCGGATCACCATTGGGAAACTTCAAAATCACATTCAATGAGCCCGTCTTGGGGTCAAGCTGCGGTAGGCCGAGAAGCTCACCTGAGCTTGCCATCAACAGGTCGCCGTAGCCTTCCTTCACAAGTGTAGTCAACTCCCTATGCACAGCTGCTTGGTCCGACACGAGGCGCTCGTTTCGATGAAGGAAGTCTCCCAGCCGACCGACTGTTTCTGTCAGCCGCTTTGTCACCGGGAAGTAGTGAAGCTCAAAGGTCTCGTCCGGGTCTTTCAAGTGACAGAGCATCACCAGAACGTCATCTCCATTGCTCCACTTGACAGTCTGTAGCGTGTTTGCAAGATGGACGACCTTCCACTGACGGCGCTGCGCAACTGTCAAGCCGTCAACAGCCTGCACACTTTCCGCCAGACGCATCTCGACCCCCAATCGAAGCTCCAGGGCTGCGTACAAGAGGTCTTGCAGACTACCGGCATCACGACGCTGTTTGCAACGTTTCAGGTAGCCCTCAACTGTGGTGTCATAGCTCATCGTCCAGGCCTACTCTTCGGTGTCGTCGCGACTGCCCTTCGGGCGCATCAGCGTTCTCAGCGGCACGGTCGGCAGGACGTGCTCGCCTGATGGCGAGGGGCTGTCCTCCTCAGGTTCACGCGCCACTTTTTCAATCAGCACGGGCTCGCCCATCCAATCGCACTTGTCGCAGGCCGGCCACTCCAGTTCGTCTTCCGGGAAATCCTCGTGGAATCCACGATGCGGAGACAGACGATGCGAACCGCAGGCGGGGCACTCCTCGGGCACCTTCCGCAGCAGTCGCACCACCACGGCCGAACAGTTCCCAATAGCATGCTCAGTGATCGAGAAGGCGGCCTCTGCGTCATGCCACTTCGACTTCTTGCTGTGGGTTAGCCAGTTGACGAACTTCCACGCGCTCTCCAGCAGCGTCTTGAAGAGATGCCGTCTGTGTTCGTGCGTTGCGCCAGGCAGTGCCGTCGCGCAAATGTGATCGGCCCATGCCTTCAGGTCAGCACGCTTCGGTTTCTCCTCGGTAGACGCCCAAGGGATGACAGTTTGCGCGGCGCCGACTAACGAGAGCAGCGCTTCGCGACATCGCACACCGACTGCCTGGTAGTCGCCGACCTCGTGCGCGTGTCGTACCGCCTCGGACGCTTCTTCGAGGTAGCGATAGCACTCCCCGAAGGGCTCAATTGGCAGCTCCTCCAACTTGGAGCGATGGTTCATCGGGATGCGCAGACACAGACCGATGTGGAAAGTCAGCGCAAGGTCCATGTTCGGGAACTGCTCTTGCGAATAGAGGTTGGTCATCCCCGTGATGACCCACCACCGGTCCACGTTGGTGTGCACATCCCACACATCGTGCGTCGAACTGAGGACGTTCTCGGAGTACACCTTCTGCACAAACTCGACGATCAAGTCGGGTGCTTGCCAGTTCATGTACGCGGTGATCTTGTCGGCTTCTTCTTGGGTGAATGCGAGCATGGCGCGAGTATCGACGCACGCTGTCTTGTTCGGACCGTCTGGGCCGCCCTACGCGAGCTTTCTCGATTAGATCCGGCTTCAGCGTGAGCGCCATACGCCACACGACCCTGACCAACTGTGAAGACTGTTTTCGCAACAGCTGAAGGACTCGGGAAATCTAGGACACCGCTAGGACACGGAGGCCGAAAAAGAGAAAAGGGTTAGCAGGTACTTACCTGCTAACCCTTATCAATATTGGCGGAGTGGACGGGACTCGAACCCGCGACCCCCGGCGTGACAGGCCGGTATTCTAACCAACTGAACTACCACTCCAGTTGCTGCGTTTTGCCTGCTTGCTAGAGACAAGCAGGCCAAGTGCGGCAAAACTTGGCGACCCTACGGGGATTCGAACCCCGGTACTCACCGTGAAAGGGTGATGTCCTAGGCCTCTAGACGATAGGGTCAAAACCTGGACTGTTTCCGACTCGACGAGAAATTGGTGGAGGTAAACGGGATCGAACCGATGACCTCTTGCATGCCATGCAAGCGCTCTCCCAGCTGAGCTATACCCCCATTTCGCTTCGATGATTTTTCAGGACCATCGCGTCGAGCCTCGAATTATAGACTGAAATTCAGGCCCTTTGCAAACGGGCCAGAACTTTTTCGCGGGGCAACAGCTCCAGCACGGCGTCCAGCGAAGGCGTCTGGGGCGTGCCCAGCACGAGCACGCGCACCGGCATGGCCAGCTGCGGCATCTTCAGGCCCGCGGCGGTGAGCACTTCCTTGATGGCTGCGGCAATGCTGGCCTTGTCCCAGGCACAGGCGGCCAGCTTGTCCTTGAGCTGCACCAAGGCCGGCTTCACCGCATCCGTCACGTGCTGGCTGAGGTCTTCGGCCTTCGGACTCAAGTCGCCATAAAAAGCCTGGGCCCAGTCGGCCAGCACCACGGTGGTATCGCAGCGGTCCTTGAACAGGCCGCAGATGCGGGGCAGGCGCTCGTCGGCGGTGATGCCGCGCTTCAGCAGTTGCGCGGCCACCAGCGACGCCAGGCCATCATCGGCCATGGCCTTCATGTGCTGGGCGTTGACCCAGCGCAGCTTCGCCTCGTCGAACTGCGCAGCGCTGCGGCCCAGGTGGTCCAGGTCGAACCATTCCAGGAACTGTGCACGACTGAAGATCTCGTCGTCGCCGTGGCTCCAGCCCAGGCGCGCCAGGTAATTCACCATGGCGTCGGGCAGATAGCCTTCGTCACGGTATTGGGTCACGGGCTTGGCGCCGTTGCGCTTGCTCATCTTCTCGCCCTGCTCATTGAGCACGGTGGGCAGGTGGGCGTAGACCGGGGGCGCCTTGCCCAGCGCCCGGAAGATGTTGATCTGGCGCGGCGTGTTGTTCACGTGGTCGTCGCCACGGATCACGTGGGTGATGGCCATGTCGATGTCGTCCACCACCACACAGAAGTTGTAGGTGGGCGTGCCGTCGGGGCGCGCGATCACCAGGTCGTCGAGCTCGTCGTTGCTGATCTCGATGCGGCCCTTGACCTTGTCGTCCCAGACCACGGCACCACCCTGCGGGTTCTTGAAGCGCAGCACGGGCTTCACACCCGCGGGCACCGGCGGCAGGGCCTTGCCGGGCTCGGGGCGCCAGGTGCCGTCGTAGCGCGGCTTGAGCTTGTTCGCCATCTGGTGCTCGCGCAGGGCGTCGAGCTCTTCCACGCTCATGTAGCAGGGGTAGACATGACCGGCGGCCTGCAGCTCGGCCAGCACCGCCTTGTAGCGCGCCATGCGCTGCATCTGGTAGAACGGGCCTTCGTCATACGTGAGCCCCAGCCAGGCCATGCCTTCGATGATGACGTCCACGGCGGCCTGGGTGGAGCGGTCGAGGTCGGTGTCCTCGATGCGCAGGATGAAGTCGCCACCCGTGGCACGCGCGAAGGCCCAGGGGTAAAGGGCCGAGCGGATGTTGCCGAGGTGGATGAAGCCCGTGGGCGACGGGGCAAAGCGGGTGCGTACGCGTTGGGTCACGGAATCAGTTCACAAAAAATCAGGACAGGGTGTCGAGGCCGCGCAGCAGGTCGTCCTGCACGTCCTGCGGATGCTCCAGGCCCACGGCCACACGGATCAGGCCCTGGCCGATGCCAGCGGCCTGGCGCTGCGCTTCGGACAGCTTGCCGTGCGAGGTGCTGGCCGGGTGCGTGAGCAGGGTCTTGGTATCGCCCAGATTGGTGCAGAGCGAAAGTATCTGCAGCGCATCCAGCACGTGGAAGGCGCGCGCGCGCGCCTGCTCAGGGCTGCCGGCCTTGACGTCAAAAGACAGCACAGCGCCACCACCGGACATCTGCTTCATGGCCAGGGCGTGCTGGGGATGCGAGGCCAGGCCCGGGTAGTACACACGGGCCACGGACGGATGCGACTGCAGCCACTCGGCGAGCTCGTGCGCGAGCGCACTCTGCGCGCGCATGCGCAGGTCCAGCGTCTCCAGCCCCTTGAGCACGATCCAGGCGTTGAAGGGAGAGAGCACCATGCCGCTGTTTTTCTGCACAGGCAGGAATTTCTCGATCACGAGCTTCTCGCTCGCGCACAGGGCACCGGCCATCACACGACCCTGGCCATCGAGGTATTTGGTGCCGGAGTGCATGACGATGTCCGCGCTCATGTCGACGGGGCGCTGCAGCGCCGGCGTGGCAAAGCAGTTGTCCACGGCCAGCAGAGCCCCGGCGTTGTGCGCCATCTCGGCCAATGCCGCGATATCGCAGACCTCGGTCAACGGATTGGTGGGCGTCTCGGCAAACAACAGGCGCGTGTTGGACCGGATCGCGGCCTTCCAGGCCGCGAGATCGGTCTGTGGCACGGCCGTGGACTCCACGCCGAAGCGCGCGAACTCCGAGCCGATGAGCTTGATCGTCGAGCCGAACATGGACTGGGAGAAGACCACGTGATCGCAAGCCTTGAGCAGGCTGAAGCACATCAGCATGATCGCCGACATGCCCGACGAGGTGGCCATGCAGGCCTCGGTGCCTTCGAGTGCCGCGAGGCGCTGCTCCATGCTGCTCACCGTCGGATTGCCCGAACGGCCGTAGGTATAACCCTCTTCTTCGCCCGCAAAACGGCGGGCGGAGATCTCCGCACTGGGCTGCACATAACCACTGGTCAGGTACAGGGCTTCGGAGTTTTCGCCGTACTGGCTGCGCTCGACGGCCGCGCGCACCGCCAGGGTCTGCAGGCGCAGGCCTTCGGGCCGGGATTTGCTGCTATTGGCCTTGCTGCTCATCCGCTCAGTCCCCCTGGTGGTTGGGCAGGGCCAGGCGCGAGGTGTCGGCATCGTCCTCGCCACCCTTGACGCGGCTGGCATTCATGCGCGCGATGTCCTCGGCCTGGATGTCACCGGTCACGTAGACACCATCGAAGCACGAGGCGTCGAAGCCATTGATCTTTTGATTGAGCTTGCCGATGACATGCTTCATGGCGTCCACGTCCTGGTAGATCAGCGCATCGGCGCCGATGATCTGGCGCACTTCTTCCACGGTACGGCCGTGCGCCACCAGCTCTTCCACCGTGGGCATGTCGATGCCATAGACGTTGGGGAAGCGCACCGGCGGCGCGGCGCTGGCCATGTAGACCTTGTTGGCGCCGGCTTCGCGGGCCATCTGCACGATCTCGCGGCTGGTGGTGCCGCGCACGATGGAGTCGTCCACCAGCAGCACGTTGCGTCCCTTGAACTCGCTGCCGATCACGTTGAGCTTCTGGCGTACGCTCTTCTTGCGCACGGCCTGGCCCGGCATGATGAAGGTGCGGCCCACGTAGCGGTTCTTCACGAAACCCTCGCGGTAGGGCAGGCCGAGCAGCTGGGCCAGTTGCATGGCGCTGGGGCGGCTGGATTCGGGAATGGGGATGACCACATCGATCTCGCTGGGCGGCACGGTGGAGACCACGCGCTTGGCCAGGGTCTCGCCCAGGTTCAGGCGTGCCTGGTAGACCGAGATGCCGTCCATGACCGAATCCGGACGGGCCAGGTAGACGTATTCGAAGATGCAGGGGTGCAGCTGCGGCATGTCGGCGCACTGCAGGGCGCTGACACGGCCTTCCAGATCGACGAAAACAGCCTCGCCTGGAGCGATGTCGCGCTCGAACACATGGCCCGTGCCTTCGAGCACCACGGATTCGCTGGCCAGCATGACGGTGCCGTCCGGGCTGCGGCCCATGCACAGCGGACGGATGCCGTAGGGGTCGCGGAAGGCCAGCACGCCATGGCCGGCGATCAATGCGATGACGGCGTAGGAGCCGCGCAGGCGCTTGTGCATCTGGCGCACGGCGACGAACACATCGCCCACGCGCAGCGGCTTGCCGCGGGTGGCCTTGTCCATCTCGTCGGCCAGCACGTTGAGCAGCACCTCGGAGTCGCTCTCGGTATTGAGGTGGCGGTGATCGGTGTTGAACAGCTCGGCCTTGAGCGCCTGCGCATTGGTGAGGTTGCCGTTGTGCACCAGCACGATGCCGAAGGGCGCATTCACGTAGAAGGGCTGGGCCTCTTCTTCGCTGTACGCGTTGCCGGCCGTCGGGTAACGCGCCTGGCCCAGGCCGCAGTTGCCCGGCAGCGCGCGCATATTGCGCGTGCGGAACACGTCCTTCACCATGCCCTTGGCCTTGTGCATGAAGAACTTGCGGTCCTGCTGGGTGACGATGCCGGCCGCATCCTGCCCGCGATGCTGCAGCAGCAGCAGCGAGTCATAGATCAGCTGGTTGACGGGTGCGTTGCTGACAACGCCGACGATTCCACACATAGTTTCACTTCCAGTCGGGTGCACACGGCCTGTCCGTGCGCTGCCCTGTCAATTCAAGGCAAATACTTTCCCACACTCAGCGGCAGCACCGGCTTGAGCAATTTCAGCGCTTCCACCGACACTTTCGGGGCCCTGGCCTCACGCCACCAACCTTGATTTTTCAAGGGCGACATCAGCACCAGCACGGTCAGCGCCAGCAGCAGGATGAACCCACGTAACAGGCCGAACACGCCGCCCAGCACCCGGTCCACCGGGCGCAGGCCGGCCTGCTCGATCAGTTTGGGCATGCCCCACACGATCAAACCGCCGATGAACACGGACACCACAAAAACCAGCACAAAACCGATGATCTGGACCAGGGCCTCCGAACTGCTGTCGATCGGCAACTGGCGGCCGACATCGGCCCCCAGCCACTGGGCCAACACGAAGGCCAGCAGCCAGTTCAGCACCGACATGACCTCGTAGACAAAACCGCGCCAGACGCCCAGGCCGATCGAGGCCAGCACGGCAGCGATGAAAATCCAGTCGAGTACGGCGATGGCCATGTCCTTACAGGCTCAGCACCGTGCCCGGCAGGTCGAGTTTCTTGAGCTTCTCGGCAGCGCGCTCGGCCTCGGCCTTGCTGGCAAAGGGCCCGGCCCGCACGCGGATGCGTTTGCCGTCCTTGGTTTCCACGGCCTGGGTGTAGTTCTTGAGACCGGCGCGCTCGATCTTGCTGCGCGCGTCGCGCGCACGGTTTTCGTCGGCGAAGGAGCCGACCTGCACCACGTAGCGGGTTTCGGCGGCGCTCTTGGTGTCGGCTTTTTTGGCCTCGGCCTTGGGTTCGGGCTTGGAGGACTTGGGTTCTGGTTTGGTCTCGGCCTTGGCTGCCGGAGCCGGTTTGGCGGCGGGTTTGGCCGGCGGCGGGGTGGGCTCGGCGACGAGGCCCGAGGCGGCAGCCGAGGGCGCCGGCGCGGCGTCGGACACGGCGGCTGGCGGCGGCGCAGCGGGCGTGGTCAGCGGCAGCACCTTGTTCTTGTCGGGGATCTCGATGGGCAGATCGACCGACACCGGGCGGGGCTGCTTGTCCACCAGCAGGGGGAAGCCGATGACCCCGATGAGCACCAGGATGGCCGAACCGATCAGCCGGTTCTTGGCACGCCGGCGCAGCACCTCCACGCTCTCGGGCTGCGCGGCAGGGGCCGTCTGATCGTCGCCACCCTTGCGGAACTTGAAAAAGGCCATGTGCTGCGGTTCAGGGTTTGAGATGCTGGGCTTGAAGGCGCGGCACGCCTTCCTTCAGAACGCCACCGACCGTGTAGAACGATCCGAAGACCACGATTCTATCAGCGGGGTCCGCTGCGGCGATGGCGGCTCCCAGGGCCAAGAGGGGGTCGGCAAAGAGTGCGGAGGTCCCTGCCACGCGCGGGTTCAGCGCCTGGCACCTGGCCTGCAGATCGGCCGCACGGGCCGCGCGCGGGGTGGGCAGATCGGTGAAATACCAGCGGTCCACCAGAGGCATGATGCGCGCCAGCATGGGCGCCAGGTCCTTGTCGGCCATGGCGCCGAAAACGGCATGGGTGGTGGGGTAGTAGCCCATGGCGTCCAGGTTGGCCGTGAGCGCCGCCACCGAATGCGGGTTGTGCGCCACATCCAGCACCAGGGTGGGCTGGCCCGGGATGATCTGGAAGCGCCCGGGCAGCTCCACGAAGGCCAGGCCATTGCGCACGGCCTGGGCCGTCACCGGCAGTTGCTCGCGCAGCGCCGTGAGGGCCGCCAGCACCCCCGAGGCATTGACCAGCTGGTTGGCGCCACGCAGCGCCGGGTAGGCCAGGCCGCTGTAACGGCGATCCCGGCCGGCCCAGTTCCATTGCTGTTTGTCGCCCGAATAATTGAAGTCGCGGCCAAAGCGCCAGAGCTCGGCGTCGATGGCAGCGGCGTGATCGATCACGCTTTGCGGCGGGACGGGGTCGCTCACCACCACCGGTCGCCCGGTGCGCATGATGCCGGCCTTCTCGCGACCGATGCTCTCGCGGTCGGGACCGAGAAGCTCCATGTGGTCCAGATCGATGCTGGTGATGATGGCGCAGTCGGCGTCCAGTATGTTGACGGCATCGAGCCGCCCGCCCAGGCCCACCTCCAGGATGGCGACATCCACGCCTGCCTGTGCGATGCAGTCGAGGATGGCCAGGGTAGTGAATTCGAAATAACTCAGCGAGATCTCGTCGCCCCCGGCCGTTCGGGCCTGCTCGACGCGCGCGAAGCAGGGCAGCAGTTCGTCAGCCTTCACCATCTCCCCCCGCAGGCGCAGACGCTCCTCGAAGTGCACCAGGTGCGGCGAGGTGTAGACCCCGGTGCGGTAGCCCGCCTGGCCGAGGATGGACTCCAGCATGGCGCAGGTGGAGCCCTTGCCGTTGGTACCGGCCACAGTGATGACCGGACATTCGAAGCGCAGGCCCATGCGCTGGGCCACGGCCTTGACGCGGTCCAGCCCCATGTCGATGGTCTTGGGATGCAGGCGCTCGCAGTGGGCCAGCCAGTCAGAAAGCGTGTTCATACGGGAGAATTGTCGCGGATAACGGAAACACCCCTGAGCCGGCTCCGCCGTCTTCCCCTCAAGGGGATAACGTCAGCGGCCCGGCAAAGGCGGTTCGACGGCGTTCCCCGAAAATGCGTGAACCACTCCAGCTCTCAGACAGGCAATATCGATGAAAACAAACGTCGTCCTCTATGGCATCCCGAATTGCGACACGGTGAAAAAAGCGCGCGCCTGGCTTGCTGAACAGCAGGTGGAGGTCCAGTTCCACGATTTCAAGAAGCAGGGCGTGCCCGAAGCCCGGCTGGACCACTGGCTGGCCAGCGCCGGCTGGGAAAAGCTGCTGAACCGCCAGGGCACGACCTGGCGCAAGCTCGACGATGCCACCAGGGCGGCCGTCATCGATACCAAGAGCGCGCGCTCACTGATGCTGGCCCAGGCCAGCGTGATCAAGCGCCCTGTCGTCGAATGGAACGAGCAGGATATGACCGTGGGCTTCGACGCTGCCAACTGGCAAGCACGCCTCCAGGGCGGGGCCGACAGCCCCCTGCCTTAAAATCGGGGATTCGCCCCTGCAAACAGAGCACCACACCATGACCCAGCACTACAACGGCGTGACCGTCACCACCCAGGCCAATGTCTATTTCGACGGCAAATGCGTCAGCCACAGCATCACGCTGGCCGACGGCACCAAGAAATCGGTCGGCGTGGTCCTCCCCGCCACCCTGACCTTCAACACCGGCGCACCCGAGATCATGGAATGCGTGGCCGGCAGCTGTGAGTACAAGCTCAAGGGCTCGGACGCCTGGGTCAAGTCTGCCGCGGGCCAGAAGTTCAGCGTGCCGGGCAACTCGAGCTTCGAGATCCGCGTCACCGAGCCGTACCACTACATCTGCCACTTCGGTTGATGAAAGCTACTGCGGAGTCGTGATGCTTCGTTGCAGCCCGAAGAAAATCCTCACGCACCTCAAGTGCGCTCCGGTTTTCTTCGGGCACCCGCGCCTCGCCTGACGACTCCTCGCGACGCTTTCGAAAACAATACTGGACATCTTTTATGGCCACCATCCTGCAAAACCTCCCCATCGGCCAGAAGGTCGGCATCGCCTTCTCGGGCGGCCTGGACACCAGTGCCGCCCTGCTGTGGATGAAGCTCAAGGGCGCCGAGCCCTATGCCTACACCGCGAACCTGGGCCAGCCCGACGAGCCCGATTACGACGCCATCCCGCGCAAGGCCATGGAGTACGGCGCCAAGCTGGCCCGCCTGATCGACTGCCG
The DNA here is from genome assembly GCF_058807395.1 of Hylemonella sp. GW821-FHT12C09. Classification (NCBI taxonomy): domain Bacteria; kingdom Pseudomonadati; phylum Pseudomonadota; class Betaproteobacteria; order Burkholderiales; family Comamonadaceae; genus Hylemonella; species Hylemonella sp. GW821-FHT12C09. Next base: position 112,672 of record NZ_JBXAQQ010000007.1, read on the forward strand.
CCGCCAACTGGCGCACGAAGGCATCGCCGCGCTGCAGTCCGGCGCCTTCCATATCACCACCGCCGGCGCCACCTACTTCAACACCACGCCCCTGGGCCGTGCCGTCACGGGCACCATGCTGGTGGCCGCCATGAAGGAAGACGACGTCAACATCTGGGGTGACGGCTCGACCTTCAAGGGCAACGACATCGAGCGCTTCTACCGCTACGGCCTGCTGACCAACCCGGCGCTGAAGATCTACAAGCCCTGGCTGGACCAGCTTTTCATCGATGAACTGGGCGGCCGCGCTGAAATGAGCGCCTTCATGACGCAGCACGGCTTCGGCTACAAGATGAGCGCCGAGAAGGCCTACAGCACCGACTCCAACATGCTGGGCGCCACCCACGAGGCGAAGGACCTGGAGCAGCTGAACTCCGGCATGAAGATCGTGAACCCCATCATGGGTGTCGCCTTCTGGAAGGACGACGTGGTCATCAAGCGCGAAGAAGTGTCCGTGCGCTTCGAGGAAGGCCAGCCAGTCGCCCTGAATGGCGTGCAGTTCAATGACCCTGTTGAACTGATCCTGGAAGCCAATCGCATCGGCGGGCGCCACGGCCTGGGCATGAGCGACCAGATCGAGAACCGCATCATCGAAGCCAAGAGCCGAGGCATCTACGAGGCCCCCGGCCTGGCGCTGCTGCACATCGCCTACGAACGACTGGTGACCGGCATCCACAACGAAGACACCATCGAACAGTACCGCGACAACGGCCGCAAGCTCGGCCGCCTGCTCTACCAGGGCCGCTGGTTCGACCCGCAGGCCATCATGCTGCGCGAAGCCGCCCAGCGCTGGATTGCCCACGCCGTCACCGGCGAGGTCACCCTCGAGCTGCGCCGCGGCAACGACTACTCCATCCTCAACACGATCAGTCCCAACCTGACCTACGCGCCCGAGCGCCTGAGCATGGAGAAGGTCGAAGACGCGCCCTTCAGCCCGCTGGACCGCATCGGCCAGCTGACCATGCGCAACCTGGACATCACGGACACGCGTGCCAAGCTGGGCATTTACTCCAGCACCGGCCTGTTGTCGGCGGGTGTGGGGGCCGAGTTGCTGTCGATCGGCAAAAGCAAAAAGTGAACACGCGCACCAAGGTCTACCGCGACAAAGCCATCGTGGTGACCTCGGTAGCGCGTAGCGACGGCACCTTCGGCTGGGAATACACCCTCGACGGCGCGGACCCGCACAGCTCGGATCGGCGCGGCCTGTCATCGGAGGCTGTCGCATTGGCCGAAGGCCTGAACGCCGCCTTGGCGCAGATCGACGACGACGCCTTCCGCGAGTTCCGCACATCCTGAACAAGCCACCTGCGGGTGGCTTTTTTCATGCGCAGCCCAGCCAAAGAAAAAGCCCGCACGCGGCGGGCTTGGGCATGAAGCAGGTGACGCGTCTCAGGCGCGCGCCATCCGCAGCTTCATCGAGAACTCCTGCAACGCGGCAATACCGCTTTCCTCAGCACGATGGCACCAGGCCTGCAGGTCGGCGATCAGTTGTTCGCGCGACAGCGAGGTGTTGAGCCAGAGCTGGCGCAGTTCTTCGCGCATGGTGACCATCTTGTCCAGGACCGGAGAAGCAGCGCGGGCCTGGGCCAGCACGGGCGCCACGGTGGCGGGCACCTTGTCTTCGTCGCGGTGCAACCAGCGGCTGGCGGCCTTGATGACGGCGGTGTCGGCGCTGCGGGCCTTGAGGGAAGCGACTTCCTGCTGGAAGGCGCGCTGCATGCCGGCGGCGTAGCCCGCCATGATCTCGTAGCGGTTGGCGATCAGGGCTTCGAGGGTCTTGTCGTCGGCCACGGGCTTGATGTCACCCAGGGCCAGCTTGGGCGCGGTCTTCTTGACCCTGGCCAGGCCCATGGCGCTCAGGATGCTGATGTACATCCAGCCGATGTCGAACTCGTAGGGCTTCACGGACAGCTTGGCCGAGGTCGGGTAGGTGTGGTGGTTGTTGTGCAACTCCTCGCCGCCGATGATGATGCCCCAGGGCGAGATGTTGGTGCTGGCGTCAGGCGCCTCGAAGTTGCGATAACCCCAGTAGTGACCGATGCCGTTGATGATGCCGGCTGCCGTGATCGGGATCCAGGCCATCTGCAGGGCCCACACGGCCGCACCAGCGGCGCCGAAGAGCATCAGGTCGATGATCATCATCACGCCCACGCCCTGCCAGGAGTAGCGGGTGTAGAGGTTGCGCTCGATCCAGTCGTCCGGGGTGCCATGGCCGTAGCGGGCCATGGTTTCCTGGTTCTTGGCTTCGGCACGGTACAGCTCGGAGCCCTCAAAGAAGACTTTCTTGATACCGTAGACCTGCGGGCTGTGCGGGTCTTCGGCCTGCTCGCACTTGGCGTGGTGCTTGCGGTGGATGGCAGCCCACTCCTTGGTCACCATGCCCGTGGTCAACCACAGCCAGAAACGGAAGAAGTGCGAGGGGATGGCGTGCAGGTCCAGCGCACGGTGCGCCTGGTGGCGGTGCAGGAAGATGGTGACGCTGGCAATCGTGATATGGGTGAAGGCCAGGGCGACCAGGACGGTCTGCCACCAGCTCAGATCCAACAGGCCGTGCGCGAGCCAATCGATGGCCGCATTCAGCACAGCCCATTCAGGTAAGAACATAGAAGTCTCTCAACGTAGTGAATATTAATAAGTCCGGCCTTAAATAAGCAGCCGGGCCTGTGGCGTCAATTCTAAGGGCTCCACCCTCTTTTGACCAGCACTGGCCAGCTTTAGGCGGAAAACCTTAATTCAAGTCAAATGGCTACTTTTTTTGCCAAGTTGCGGCAAAGAAGCCATCCGTTTGATGCAAATGAGGCCAAAGCCGAAGGTAACGCAAACCATTCTCACCCCCACTGCACAGGCGCTCGGCGCCGGGCACCTTGAGATCGGCCAGAAGCTGACCGGCGTCAAGCGGCTCAAAATCCGGGTGGATCGCGCTGAAAGCCTTGGCGATGGCTTCGTTTTCCTGGGGCAACACGCTGCAGGTGGCGTAGACCAGGCGCCCGCCGGGCTTGAGCAAGCGTGCGGCGCTGGCCAGGATGGCGGCTTGCTTGACCGTCATTTCCTCCACGGCTTGCAGGCTCTGGCGCCATTTCAGGTCCGGGTTGCGGCGCAGCGTGCCCAGGCCGGAACAGGGCGCGTCGACCAGTACCCGGTCGATCTTGCCAGCCAGGCGCTTGATGCGCTCGTCACGCTCATGGGCGATGGCGGCCGGGTGCACATTGGACAGGCCGCTGCGTGCCAGCCGGGGCTTGAGCGCATCCAGCCGATGGGCCGAGGTGTCGAAGGCGTAGAGCCGGCCCGTGCTGCGCATGGCCGCGCCTATGGCCAGGGTCTTGCCGCCGGCACCGGCACAGAAGTCCACCACCATCTCGCCCCGGTGGGCATCGAGCAGCATGGCCAGCAGTTGGGAGCCCTCGTCCTGCACTTCAATGGCGCCGCGTGTGAAGACGTCCAGCTTGTTCAGGGCCGGTTTGCCTTCGATGCGCAGGCCCCAGGGTGAAAACGGAGTGGGCACCGACTTTATGCCAGCCGCCTGCAATTCCTTCTGCACCGCCTCCCGCTTGGCCAATTGGGTGTTCACACGCAAGTCCAGGCCCGCGCCCAGGTTCAGGCTCTCGACCAGGGGCCAGAAACCTGCGCCCAGCTGGTCTTTCAGCGGTTGCACCAGCCATTCAGGCAGGTTGTGGCGGTGCAGATCCATCAATTCCGTCGGCTTGACCTGGTCGCACTGGTCCAGCCACTGCTTTTCCTGCTCGGTCAGCACGCTCTTGATGAAGTCGCGCGGGCCGTAGAAGCCCAGAATGGCCAGGCGCCGCTCCCTGGGCCCGCTGCCCGAAAGTGCCAGCTTCTCGAAAAGCAGCTTCTTGCGCAGCACGGTGTAGACGGTCTCGGCCAGGGTGGCGCGCTCACGCGGACCCAGGCCACGGTGGTCGCGGAAAAAGCGCGAAACGATGGCATCGGCCGGGTGGTCGAATTTGAGGGTGAGCCGGACCAGTTCGGTACAGACGTCCAGCAGGGCTTGGGGGTGCATATCTCGTTCTTTGGAACTTGGTCTAGGATTGTCCCATGCGCCGCCGGGCCGCCCCAAGGCGCATACCGTAGCGCATCGCGCGAAGGCCACCGAATGCAAGAAGAAAAACTCCCCCCCTTGATCGAAACCCGCCCCGGCCTCTACCGGCATTACAAGAATCTCATGTACGAGGTGCTGGGCACCGTGCGCCATAGCGAGACGCTGGAGCCCATGACCCTGTACCGCGCACTCTATGGCGAGCGCGGCCTGTGGGTGCGGCCTGCGGCGATGTTCGGCGAGGAGGTGGTGATCGAGGGCGTGCGCCAGCCGCGTTTTGCCTGGGTCGGAGAAAGCACTCCGCCGAAGACCTGATGCTATATTTTCTGTAGCAAATCAGCAATGGCGCGGGGATAGATCAGGTGCTCTTGCGTCAGCACGCGGGCGGCCAGGGTGTGCTCATCGTCGTCCTGGAGCACGGGCACCACGGCCTGCGCCAGGATGGGCCCGTGGTCCAGCTCGGCCGTGACCTGGTGCACGGTGGCACCGGCGAACTTGCAGCCGGCCTCGATGGCGCGGCGGTGCGTGTGCAGGCCCGGGAAGGCCGGCAGCAAGGAGGGGTGGATGTTGAGCAGGCGCCCGGCGTAATGCTCGACAAAGCCCGGCGTCAGGATGCGCATGAAGCCGGCCAGCACCACCAGCGCCGGCTGGTGTGCGTCGATGGCGGCCATCATGGCGGCGTCAAACGCCTCGCGACTCTCAAAGGCCTTGTGGTCCAGCACGGCGGTGGCGATGCCGTGTTCACGCGCAAAGACCAGGCCCTTGGCATCAGCCGTGTTGCTCAGGACCGCGGCCACGCGCCCGCCCCATCGGGTCTGCCAGTGCTCGCGCTCGGCGGCCTGGACGATGGCTGCCATATTGGAGCCGCCACCTGAGATCAAAATGACGATGTTCTTCATACCGGCACGAATTATGACCCCGAGCACCTCCACCCTGCCCCAGCCATCGACCCTCAGTACCGTGGAGGCGCGCGTGCTGGGCACCCTGATGGAAAAAGCCCGCACCGTGCCCGACAGCTATCCGCTCACGCTCAACTCGCTGCTGCTGGGCTGCAACCAGAAGACCAGCCGCGAACCCTTGATGGAACTCGACGAAACGCAGGTCGCTGCCGCGCTGGACACCTTGAAGCCGCTCGGTCTGGTACGCGAAGTCAGCGGCGGGCGTACGGCGCGTTTTGAGCACAACGTCCAGCGCGCCATCGGCGTGCCGGAGCAATCGGCGGTGCTGCTCGGGCTGTTGATGCTGCGCGGCCCGCAAACCGCAGGCGAGCTGCGCCTCAACACCGAGCGCTGGTACAGGTTTGCCGACATCTCCTCCGTGGAAGGTTTCCTGGAGGAGCTGCAAGACCGCCCGGCCGAAAAAGGCGGTCCCCTCGTCATCAAGCTGGCCCGCATGCCAGGCACGCGGGAACAACGCTGGGCGCACCTGCTGTGCGGCCCGGTCGAAGAGCAGCAGGCTGCGGGCGCAAGCCCCGCAACGGGCGAGAGCGCCACCGGCCCTACGGCAGAGCGCCTGGCACGGCTGGAAGCCGAGGTGGTGCAACTGCGTGCCACCGTCGAGCAACTGTGCGCGGAACTCGGCATGTCGCCACCTGGACAGCCGCAAACGAACGACCGTGCTAAAAACGTGGATTGAGATGGCGCCAGGCGCTGCGCCCTCACTCGAAGGATTACCTGGAGACCCGTGATGGATTTGGCATTCACCCCCGAAGAACAGACATTCCGCGAGGAGATCCGCGCCTGGGTGCGCGCGAACCTTCCGGCCGACATCTCGCACAAGGTGCACAACGCCCTGCAGCTGACCCGCGACGACCACCAGCGCTGGGCCAGGATCCTGGGCAAGAAGGGCTGGCTGGGCTGGGGCTGGCCCAAGCAGTTTGGCGGCCCGGGCTGGAACGCGATCCAGAAACACCTGTTCGAAGAAGAGAACGCGCTGGCCGGAGCGCCGCGGGTCATCCCCTTCGGCCCGGTGATGGTGGCCCCGGTCATCATGGCCTTCGGCAGCCCCGAGCAGCAGAAACGTTTCCTGCCCGGCATCGCCAGCGGCGAAGTCTGGTGGAGCCAGGGTTACAGCGAGCCGGGCTCCGGCTCGGACCTGGCCTCGGTGAAGACCCGCGCCGAGCGCCGCGGTGACAAATACATCGTCAACGGGCAGAAGACCTGGACCACGCTGGGCCAGTACGGCGAGTGGATCTTCTGCCTGGTGCGCACCAGCAATGAAGGCAAGCCGCAGACCGGCATCTCCTTCCTGCTGATCGACATGAAATCCAAGGGCGTCACCGTGCGCCCCATCAAGCTGCTGGACGGCGAGTGTGAGGTCAACGAGGTCTTCTTCGACAACGTCGAGGTGCCGGCCGAGAACCTGATCGGCGAGGAGAACAAGGGCTGGACCTATGCCAAACACCTGCTGAGCCACGAGCGCACCAACATCGCCGATGTGAACCGCGCCAAGCGCGAGCTGGAGCGCCTCAAGCGCATCGCCAAGGCCGAGGGCGTGTATGAGGACGTGCGTTTCCGCGACGAGATCGCCAAGCTGGAAGTGGACGTGGTGGCACTGGAGATGCTGGTGCTGCGGGTGCTCTCTGCCGAGAAGTCGGGCAAGAACTCGCTGGACATCGCCGGCCTGCTCAAGATCCGCGGCAGCGAGATCCAGCAGCGTTATGCCGAACTCATGATGCTGGCCGCCGGACCCTACGCCCTGCCCCTGATCCGCGAGGCCATGGAAGCCGGCTGGCAGGGGGACTACCCCGGCGGTGTGCTGGCCAACGCCCCACTGGCCTCGACCTACTTCAACATGCGCAAGACCACCATCTACGGCGGCAGCAATGAAGTTCAACGCAACATCGTCGCTCAGACGATTCTCGGCTGAGCGCCAGGAGACAGAACATGGATTTCGATTTCACCGACGATCAGCAGCAACTGCGCGACGCCGTGCACAAATGGGTGGAGAAGGGCTACGGTTTCGAGCGCCGCCGCGGAATCGAAGCCGGCAAGGAAGGCACACCAGGCTTCTCGCGCACGGCCTTCAATGAACTGGCCGAGCTGGGCCTGTGTGGTCTCTACATCCCCGAAGACGACGGTGGTCTGGGCATGGGCCCCATCGAAGGCATGGTGGTCATGGAAGAACTGGGCCGCGGCATCGTGCTGGAGCCGCTGGCGCAAAGCCTGATCGCCGGCGCCGTACTGGCCGGCTACGCTGGCGCCGAACTCAAGGGCAGCTGGCTGCCGCGCATCTCTTCGGGCGAGGCCCTCGTGGTGTTGGCCCAGCAGGAACGCAAGGCACGTTATCGCCTGGATGTGTGCGCCGCCACGGCAACACAGGCCGGCAGCGGCTGGACCGTGTCGGGGACCAAGAACATGGTGCCGGCCGGCGACCAGGCCGACGCCTTCCTCGTGCCGGCCATGGCGGGCGGCAAACTCGCCCTCTTCCTGGTCGAGCGCAGCGCCAAGGGCGTGAGCACTCGCGGTTACGGCACGCAGGATGGCGGCCGCGCCGCCGACGTGGTGCTGGACCAGGCCGCAGCACAACTCGTCACGGCCGAGGGTCTTGCCGCCCTGGAGCATGCGGTGGACATCGGCATCGCGTCGCTGTGCGCCGAAGCCGTGGGCGTGATGGACCAGACCCTGGCCGTGACGCTGGATTACATGAACACGCGCAAGCAGTTCGGCGTGGCCATCGCCAGCTTCCAGGCCCTGCGCCACCGCGCGGCTGACATGAAGATGCAGCTGGAGCTGGCGCGTTCCATGAGCTACTACGCCAGCCTCAAGCTCAACGCCCCGGCTGACGAGCGCCGCCGCGCCATGGCGCGCGCCAAGGTCCAGCTGGGCCAGTCCATGCGTTTCGTCGGCCAGCAGGCCGTGCAGCTGCATGGCGGCATCGGCGTCACCGACGAATACATCGTCAGCCACTACTTCAAGAAGCTGACGCAGCTGGAGATGACATATGGCGACAGCCTGCATCAGCTCGGCGAGGTGTCGACCCGCATGCAGGAGACGGCCGGCGTCTTCGCCTGATCTCAGGCTCTTCCCAATGCAGAAGGCCCGCGTTGCGGGCCTTCTGCATTTTGTGCGGGGCGGGTACTCAGCCGTTCTTGTGCAAGGCCTGCAACGACGACATGAAACCGCGGGCGGCATGGTAGAAAGACTGGCCGGACTCCAGCATGGCCTGGGCCTCACTCATGCGCTTGCTGTTGATGGCGTCGGCCACCTTGCCGGCCTCCAGGTGGAACTCGCGGTGATGACGCAGCAGTTCGGTGAAACCCGTCTTGTGCGCCGAATGCTGTCCACCAGGACCACGCAGCCACTCACCAAGCTGGCAGCAGTCGTCCCGGCGCAGGTTGTCGGCGTCCAGGCTGAGCTTGCGCAGGATGGCGTTGCGCAGCGTGATGCTGTACTGCTGGTGCGTCTTGAGTGCCTCGTCATGGTCAAACTCTCCCGTGCTGCCACGGTTCTCCTTGCGCAGGCTCACGGCATCGACCTCGGCCAGGGTGACGTCGGCATCGGTGAGGCGGAACACCCGGATGGAGTCGTGCACCTGTTGCACCTGTCCGTTGAGCGACTGGGCCGCCGCGGCCAGTTCCTCCACCATGGCGGCGTTCTGCTGCGTGATGCCATCCATCTCGACCAAGGCGGTGCTGACCTTGGACACCCCCACCGATTGCTCGGCGGTGGCATGGCTGATGTTCTCCAGCACATTCGCCACCTTCTCGACCGAGGCCATGGCCTCGTCCATGCGGGCCCGGGCATCTGCCGTGCGCGTCGTCCCCGCGTCCACGCGCTCGCGCGACTCTTCAATCAGCGTGCGGATTTCCTTGGCGGCGGAAGCGGTGCGCTGAGCCAGGGCACGCACCTCGGCCGCCACCACCGCAAAACCGCGCCCCTGTTCACCCGCACGCGCGGCTTCCACGGCGGCATTGAGCGCCAGGATGTTGGTCTGGAAAGCCACACCCTCGATGACCTGGATGATGTCGCCGATGCGGCGCGAGGAGTCCGATATCTCCTGCATGGTCTGGGCCACGGCCAGCACCGCTTCGTGGCTGCGATGCGCCACGGCCGAGGTTTCGCGCGCCACGGCGGCACCATCGCGCGCCAGCTGCGTGGTCTGCTGCGTCGTTCCGTTGATCTCCTCCATCGAGGCGGCCGTCTGCTCCAGGTTGGTAGCCTGCGACTCGGTGCGCGAGGACATGTCCTGGTTACCGGCGGCGATTTCCTGGGTGCCACCGCGCAGGTTGGCCACCTCATGCCGCACGTCGCGCACCACGGTACGCACCGACACCACCAGCTGGGCCAGGGCCAGCTGCAACTGGCCGATTTCGTCCTTGCCTTTGACCGTGATGAAGCTGGTCAGGTCGCCGCTGGCCACCAGGTTGGCCAGGTCCACCACGTCCTTGAGCGGTTTGAGCGTCAGGCGCATGGCCATCCAGGAGGCGGAAGCCACCGTGAAAGCCGACACCAGCGCCGTGACCCAGTGCGGGGCAGCGAGCTGGGCGCAGACGAACGGCCCCAGCGCCGCCCAGGCGCTGAGCAGCACCAGCTGGCTGCGCAGGCCGGGCCTGAGCCAGCGCCCCAGGCGCCCGAACAGATCGTCGCGGATCAGGACCCCGCGCTGCAGCCGGTGCACCAGGCGACCGGATTCCGCCTCGGCGCGCATGGTGGCGTAGAGCGTTTCGCAGACCTGTATCTCCTGCTCAGCCGGCTTGGTGCGCACCGACAGGAAACCCACGATCTCCGAGCCCTTGCGCATGGGGGTGGCGTTGGCACGCACCCAGTAGTAGTCGCCGTTCTTGCGCCGGTTCTTGACCAGCGCGGACCAGGGCAGGCCGCCCTGGATGGTGTCCCACAGGTCGCGGAAGGCCTCTTCGGGCATGTCCGGGTGGCGAACCATGTTGTGCGGCTGCCCCATCAACTCCTCGCGCGTATAACCACTGACGGCAATGAAGTTGGTATTGCAGTAGGTCATCCGCCCCTTGAGGTCCGTCACCGAGATCAACGTCTGGTCAGCCGGAAAGTCGTATCCGTTCTGGGTGACTGGGAGGTTCTTGCGCATCGCGTGAGTACCAGGTGGTTGATCGGGCCAGCCGGATCGATCCACCCCTGCCGACTGCTAGAGGACATTTTCAGCCGGCGCGTTGAATTGTCAAGCCGGGAAAAATCACGGATTCAAGCCCCATTTCCGCTTTCTGCGGCACGCTCCTGCAGTTGCTGGATCAGCCGCACTGCCTCCCGTGCCGCAGCCGGCAGGTCCAGCCGCGCCATGGCCAGGTTCAGCACAGCCAGCTCCGGCACCTGCGCATATCGCTCCAGCAACGCCTCATGCAGGTCGATGGCCGCCATGTCCGACTGTTGCAGCAGCGGTTCGAGCTGCACCAGACGATCCAGCAGACTCCCTGGACTGCTCGCCACGGCCTGCGGGGCAGACACAGGCGCCGCTGCAGTCATATGGCCCAGCGCAACTTGCGCCCGCCCCCAGGCGACATCAAGCGCACCCAGCAGCTCGGCAGACCTCGCCGCATCCGCAACAGCCGCTGGCGTACGCCAATACTGCTCGGCGACGGCACCGGCCTGGGCCAGTTCTTCTGCACCCACCGATGCGGCACTGCTCTTGAGCTGGTGTGCCCAGCCGGCAGCCGCCGCCCAATCTCCCTGAGCTGCCGCTTGCCGGGTCTGGCGCATCAGTTCGGCCGTCGCCGGCACGAAAGCGCTGCGCAAGCGCTGCAGCAGGGCGGCGTCCTGGCCCAGACGGCGCAGGGCAGTCGCCGTCTCAAGCACGGACGCCCCGGCCCCGGCATCGGCATCGGCATCGGCATCGGCATCGGCATCGGCATCGGCATCGGCCGGCTCGCTTGCCGGCCTGTCGGCCACACCCCCGGCCGCCCGGCCGGTATGTTGCCGGATGAGAGCGACCAGCTCATCCAGCTCAAAGGGCTTGCCCACATGGGCATTCATGCCCGCGGCGGCACATGCCTCGCGATCAGCGGACATGGCATTGGCCGTCATGGCCAGGATGGGCAGCTCGCGCAGCTGCAGGCGCTGGCGGATCTGCTGCGTGGCCTGCAGGCCATCGAGCACGGGCATCTGCACGTCCATCAGCACCAGATCGAAACCCTGCGGCTGCGCCGCCAGCCGGTCGACCGCTTGCTGCCCGTTCCCGGCCACCACCACCTGGGCACCTTCGCGCTCCAGCATGGCCAGCGCCACTTCCTGGTTGAGCGCATTGTCCTCAGCCAGCAGCAGGCGCAAGCCGGACAGCCGCGGCGCGGCCGCCGGGTGACCGCCGCCGCCCAGTGCAAGGCGCGGTGGCACCGCCATCGCCGCCACCGGAAAATCGACTTCAAAAGCGAACACGCTGCCGGCGCCCGGGGTGCTGTCCAGCGTGATCTCGCCCTGCATCAGTGCCACCAGCCGCTGGCTGATGGCCAGGCCCAGGCCGGTACCACCGTAGCGGCGTGCGGTCGAGGCTTCGGCCTGCGAGAAGCCGCTGAAGATGTGCTGTCGCTGGTCCGGGGGGATGCCGATACCGGTGTCCTGCACCGAGAACCGGATCCGCACCCGCTCGTTGTCCTGGCGCACGAGGGTCAGCGCCACACGCACCTGGCCGATCACCGTGAACTTGATCGCATTGCCACCCAGGTTGATCAGCACCTGCTTCAGACGCAGGGCGTCGCCCACCAGCACGGGCGGAATGCGCGGATCGATTTCATAGAGCAGTTCGAGCTTCTTCTCACCCAGCGCCCCCGAAAGGATCACGGAGAGGTCCTGAAGCAACTGCCTGACCGCAAAGGGCTCGGCATGAAGCTCCATCTTCCCGGCCTCGACCTTGGAGTAGTCGAGGATGTCGTTGAGGATGCCCAGCAGCGAGCGCGCCGCGGTATGCGTCTTGTGCACCAGTTCGCCCTGCTCGGAGGTCAGTACGGTGTAGCGCAAGAGCTGCAACAGACCCAGCACGGCATTGAGCGGGGTGCGGATCTCGTGGCTCATGTTGGCCAGGAACTGGCCCTTGCTTCGCGATGCGGCGTCGGCCGCCATCAGGGCGTTCTGCAAGGCGGTGACATCGATGCGGAAGCCGACGTGGTAATTGTCAGCCGTCAAGCCTTCGATGATGCGCAGCCAGCGTCCGTCACGCAATTCGCGGATCCGGTCGGAGTACGGCATGCGATGCAGGCTGAGTGCCTCCTGCACCGACCCTTCCTTGTCCTCCTGCAATTGTTTGAAGATGCCCGCATCGGAGGCTGCCCGGACGATGCTTTCATACGCAGCGCCGACATGGATCTCGTCCTTGATGGGCACATAGAGCTGACGGTACATGTCGTTGCAATAGACCAGCCGGTCATCGGGATCGAACAGCACAAAGGCCTCGCCCAGTGCCTCGATGGCGCCGCGCAGGATGCGCTGCTCCTCCTCGATGCGCTGCTGGGCCCCGACCTGTGCCGTGATGTCCTGCACGGCACCGATGATGCGTTCGGTCTGGGCGCCATGCCAATCCATCTCGGCCACCAGGCGCACCCACAGCGCCTGCCCAGGCTCGGCAGCCGGCATGCGTGCCACCAGATCCACCGACAGCCGCTCCAGACGGGTCATGGCCGATAACTGCTCGCGCGCCCGGGCGCTGGCCTCGGGATCAAAACGCCGCCAGATGTCGTCGATGTGGCTGTCCTGGGTTGCCGGCAGACGCAGGATGGCGCGGCACTCGTCCGACAGATGGAGCTCGCTCGTACGCAGGTCGGCATGCCAGCTACCGATGCCCGCGATGCGACTGGTGCGCGTCAGCAGCTGCTGGCTGGTCCGCAACTGTTCCTCGACCTGTTTGCGTGCCGTGACGTCCAGGGACATGGCGACGTAGCGCTCCACGTCCCCGCCAGGCCCCACGAAGGGCACGATGAGGCTGTGCAGCCAGTAGAGCTGCCCGTCCTTGGACCGATTGCAGATCTCTTCGCTGCGGGACTCGCCACGGCGGATGCTGTCCCACATCTCGGCCCAGAACTGCGGCGGATGCACGCGGGAATTCAGCAGACGATGGTTCTGGCCCAGCAGTTCGCTCTCGCTGTAGCCGCTGATCTGCGCAAACCTGCGATTGACGCGGGTGATGGTGCCGTCGCGATCTGTCTCGGACACGAAGGCCTGCTCGTCCAGCGTACGCATCAGGGAATGGTTGTCGCTCAGCGCCTTGCGCAGGGCTTCACGGGTCAGGACCTGCGCGTCGACATCCACCAGCACGGCCACGAAGCCCGTGAAATTGTCCTCGGCATCCCGCTGAGGCGACAGCAGCATGCGCACCCAGCGGTCGCGCCCATCGCGATAGCGATGCAGCACCTCCACGTCGATGCCGGCGTGATTGCGGATCGCCTCGTCGAGCCGGGCCAGGGTGCCGGGGTCTGCCGCAGGCGAACGCAGCAGGCCGCCAGGCCGCTGTCCCAACACCTCGCACTCGGCATAACCCGTCACCCGGCAGAAAGACTCGTTGACCCAGGCCACCTCGTGGCGGCCGTTGGTCACGATGACGGGGCTACCCGTGTGCTGGGCCACGGCAGCCATCATTTCCAGCTGGCTGGCCAGCGCATCCGATTGCCGGTCAGCACGGTACTGGGTGATGGCCAGTGCCCAGAACTGCCAGCCACCCGCCAGCAAGAGGCTCAATCCGGTCGCCAGCAGCACCTCGCGGGTGAGCAGATTGCCAAACTGTTGCCCCACCAGCGCATAGGCCAGGCCCAGCAAGCCCAGCACGAACAGCGTGGACGATACCAACAGGTAGCGCCGAACAGCCAGCTGCAATTCCATGGCAGTTCAGAGCTGCAGCAACGCGGCTTCCAGGGCCTTGATGTCCAGCGGCTTGACCAGGTAGGCGCTGGCACCGGCATCGCGATAGTAGGACCAGTTCGAGGCCAGGTCATTGCCGCTGACCAGGATGACCGGCAGGGTCGCCTGACCGCGGGCGCGGCGCTCGCGCAGGCTGGCCAGCGTGGCCAGGCCGTCGTGCACCGGCATGTTCAGGTCCAGCAGCATGAGGTCGAAGGGCAGGCGCTCCAGCATGTCCAGGGCGATCTGGCCATTGTTGGCCAGCGCGCCGGAATGCCCGAGCTCGCGCAGCAATCGCGCGGCGATGCGCAGCTGGATCGGATCGTCGTCGGTCACCAGGACCCGCAATGGACGCTGGGTTGTCATGAGCGCTGATGGTAGCGGAGAAGCTTGCCAGCGGCCTGACGATCCCCGGGGATCAGTTGATCAAGAGGCGCGATGAGCGTGGCACATGCGCCATCAGGAACTCCATCTGGTCAGCCAGGATGCGGCGGTTGCGCAGGATAAAGTCTTCCCAGAGGCTGGGGATGTAGGGGGCGTAGAGCAGGGGCATACCGGCCTGCTCGGGCGTGCGGCTGCTCTTGCGGTGGTTGCAGGCGCGGCAATATCCCCACCAAGTAGAAGTTACCAGTTAAATTCTCCTGTCAGAAAGGATGGGTTCAAAGATATAGCAAAAATGCCAGCACCACAAGCTAGTTATCCCCGCCTACTGGTTTACGATTTGAGGACATGCTTGCCCCTCTCACCACTCATGCCGTAGTTCATTTATCCATCGACGCCGCGGACGCACAGACTCTGCCCGTAGTGATCGAATTGGACGACCTAGCAAATCCGGTTATCTCCACGAGTATTGCCAAATTCGCGCGCTACGTGCAGCTCCAGGGCAACGCTAGTTATGAGGCGATCTCGAAGGCAGTGGTCGCCATCGGCAAGCTGCGCGACTATTACAAGCATGTTAGTAACGAGCCAGCCCTGACCCCAGGCAAGCTGCGCAGCTTTCTGGAAGACTTCCTTACCGAGTTTGATCATGGAACAGTGCTCGGATGGCGACCAGCCAGCAATCAGCAGTACCTGACCACACGTGCCGCTATCTTTGACTACGTCAAGTTCGTCATGGACACCAGCTCGCCGTTCTGGAGTACTGGAGAAGCACAGTTTATCGAGGCCTGCCGCGAGTCCTGGATCAGCCTGTCCCATGCAGAGAAGAGCCTGCTGTTCCACACAAAGTCCAGATCGCGAAAAAAAACGGGAGGTCGTAAGCGACAGACCGTAGGGCTCAAGCAGTACAAACCGTTTCCACCGCACCTTGTCCAGAAACTCATCGATGAGACTAAGAACCCGCGTGACAAATTTCTTTTTGGGGTGTTGGCGTATGGCGGTAGACGCCTGTCAGAGATGCTTCACTTGTTCCTGCAGGACGTAGCCGCGCGTGAGGATGAACTGCATATCGTTCTTAAACATCCATCCTATTCGCCCATGACCTGGACCAATCAGGCTCACACCCCTGTTAATGGGCAACGGCGTGAGTATCTGCGCGCGATGTTTGGCTTGCTGCCTCGGACAGAGCATGGAGCCAACAGAAGTGCCGCAGGCTGGAAGGGAATTAAATTCGATAATGAAGCTTCTCGCAGCTCAGAGATATATTGGATCCGCGACGGCGGCCAGTACCTCTTGCATCTGCATCGCCAATACCTGCATGGCGCTCGCGCGGCTGTGCCAAAACGCAGTCATCCATACTACTTCGTTGCGCAAGACGGCGAGCCGCTGACCATCAAAGCGGTTGAAAAGCAATTCGACCTTGCGCGCCGGCGGGTTGAGAAGAAGCATGGTGTCAGTCTAAAAGGATATGGCCCACATTCGCTCCGGCACTTCTACGGGTTTTACTGTGCTGATGTATTGAAAGCCGACTTGCTTTTGATTCAAAAGTGGATGGGACACGTCCAGATTTCATCAACGGCGGTATACGCCCACATTAGCCCAGGAACCGCAGCCAAGTCTCTTAAGCGGGCCGAGGCACTGGCACAGATCGAGGGTCGCACCGGACACAGCGCGGCAGAGCGAGAGGAAGTAGCTAAGGGATTTGCAGATGCAAGGCTAGAACCGCTTCCACACACCTTGAAGCTTGGAAGTATTGCGTTTGGTCAGATCGACACGAAGACTCTCACAAGAAAAACCCGATGACCTATCAATATCTGACAGACGCAGCACCAGAGATGTATCCGGCGCCCGATGGCATCGCAAAGTCCGTCCTCCTGAACACTAACAAACTGAAGTTCCTGCTCATCGCTAGCCCAACGCGCGAAGATCTGGAGGAATCCATCGAGCAGTATGGAATCAAACGCTTAGAGGGTCGCTGGACTGAGTTATTGGAGCCTCCCACCAACGGAAGGGAAAGCTATATCCAGGCGTTGCAAATCAAGCACCCGAAACTTCGTACGCTACCGTCTGCAGCGATTATGAATCTGTTGGGCGAATCCATGATTGCGGGAGCCATCGAACGCGTTCAATCCATGAGCTTAGCTGAACAACGCGACCTCGTGCAGCCACTCAAGCCCACGAGCATAGGCGAGATGCTCGCTTTGTACAAGGACACCCAAATTGATCAAACGGGCTACAGGTATCTTCGACATGAACTCGGCAAGTCGGCTTCTACGTTGGACTTTTTTGGACGCCTGACCAATACGCTTTTCTCTGGAATCGCGGAGTCAGACTATACGCTTGGCACTCCGAAGCCCGGCTTCCACCAGCCGCGTGTCTTTGAATACCTCGGTATGGCCGCTGCGCGAGGATGGATTCTCTTCCCCTTCATATCGGGCGAAAGCGGAACCAACGAGATGTACGCTCTCATGCATAGGAGCAACACGAAGCGCTATCTTCATCCTATGTTTGGTCCGCCTGAGGTCGAAGCAATCATGAACGCGACGAGCGACCTAATGAGGAGTGGCGCGGCCCCAACGGCTTCGTCAAAGTATGCGAAATTCCTAGTCGTCAGTTCGACCCTACGATCAATTTCCCAATCAAGCACCGCGCTTTTTTCGCGCTGTCTCGAATTGATTGATAACGGCAGAGAAGACTCTCATCGACAAGTTGGATATGCGCGACGCGCATACAACGCCATGTTGATGCTACACAACAGCCAGCACCCAGATGCACCGAGGCAGCCACCGCTAGTTCGCGCACTCGATGAAGTCTCGCTTGATGACTTTGCTTCACTGAACACAATTCTTGAAGGCTTACCGCACCTCACAGCCTGGGGTGATGCAATGTCAGCGTTTATACGCAGCAATACCAATGCGCCGGCATCGGGAGTCGTTCGCAAAACAGCCTGTATTGAATTCATTCAATTCCTAGCTGAAGTAGAGAGGCCACCACAGCGGCCTGAACAAACACTGCGTGCGCTCATCAACGACTATACCGACCATAGTCCGTGCTATCGCAACAATCTGCGTCGCCGTTTCGATAGTCCTGACACGCGAAACATCAAGCTCTTGGAAATGAGTCAGTTCTTCAGCTTCGTTCAGGATCAGCTACGCGCCCAACATCAAGGGCATCCTCGGGACACGCCCTGGTTCGCAAACCCAATTGATATTAAATTCGACCGCTTCGCAGTTGAATACCGAGCAGGTACAACGCGCAAATCAATCGCCGCGGACACCATGGCAGAGATGCGGCAAGTACTCGTCGCCGACGACTATGGCTGGGCCAAGCAATGGAACACGGACTGGATCTTTCTGGTGAATCAAGGCACCAGGAAACTGGAACGCGTTTGGTGCCCCAGCACGGCTCTGTGTTTGTATACGCTGCTGTCATTACCCCTTCGAGGCCTTCAGGGGCGCCTGCTCGACTCGGGCGAAGGCGATGCCTTCATCTACGACTTCGACAGCGCGACAATGATCCCTAATCCAAACCAGCTACCCATCAACGGTCGCCTGGAAACTGGACGGCGAGAGGGCTTTATCCAGGTAATGCCGTCCGGTCTGACAGCCGATCCCGAACTTGTGGGAATGTGGATCAGCGTCAACAAGACCAGCGAGGATGGGTATGCCATTCCTTGGGTGAGCGATGATCTGTTGCGACACCTAAGGTACCAGCGAGACTGGATACAGCGCTACGCGCCACACCCGAACACACAGACTATTGAAGATGCCCAGGGGCATCGCAACACTCCAACAGAATGGATCGATTCACAGCACCGCTTCTACTGCCTGTTTCGCGACCCGGCTGTGACTGACCGTGTTCATGACAAGTCATTGCCTGTATCGAAACAGAAGCTGACGCGGCTTTGGGGTCGCCTGTCTCTTGAGGTACAAAACCGAATCAACGCCCGCTCAACCAGCGAAGCTCATCGCATTCGACTGGTCAAACCCGGAACGGAAAACGATGCCTACCCAGTAGCCATTCATGACCTGCATACCCTGCGAGTCTCCGGTATCACTGATCTGCTTGATAGAGGCGTGCCCTTGAACATCGTGTCAGAGTATGTGGCTGGCCACGCCACTTACATCATGACTCTTTGGTACGATGCACCGACACCCGGTGCAGTGCGTCGGGCAATGACGCAGGCCCAGCAGCGCGCTGGAGACAGCCTTGGGCCACTACCACGCTTGCTGGAAAGCGAGATTGAAGAGTTAAAACCATTCTTGCTCTCCAATCCTGACTTCCAGGATAGCTACACCGGCTTCGACGCCTTACAGGACAATATCGGCCTCATCCAGGTTCGGCATTCTGGCATCTGTCCCGGCACCCGCTGCGAGGAAGGCGGTCTGACCGACAAGGGCCGCATTGAACCAGTTCCTGTTGGCGATCGAGGTCCATCCTGTCCGCAGTGTCGTTTCTGGCTTACCGGCCCTGCGTTCCTTATCGGCCAAGTCATCGAAGGCAACCAGCTAATCATGAAGATTCGCAACAAGGTGGCCTCTCTGGCCTCCAGCCGCGAAAAGATTATGGATGCCGAAGACGTTGGCGACGCCGGTCTGGCTGACCTGCTGCGCGGCAAGAACGACATCGAAGAGCGGCAGCTCAACAACATGCTCACAGAGTGGTGGCACCGGATGCGTTTCTACGAGAGTTCAATTGGCAAGCTCGATGCGTACCGTGAGGCGCGTACTGCCAAGGAGGCTTCCAAGCGCGCCGAATCCATCGTGCTGTTCAAGCAGCATGACAAAGGAGAAGCTAACTTCGGGTATGGGCCAGCGACCGAGCTCGAACTCAAGCATTTCTTGTCGACCTGCGCGGAGATCCTGCCCAATTTCACCGACGAGGCCCTAAGTGCTCACCAGGACATAGAACTGGCAGTCGGGAAGTTCCTGGCCATTAATGACGAACGCGAACTGTCTTCCATGTTCTTTAAGCTGGACGACTCGCAACGCCTCGCAGCCGCAAACCTGACGATTGAGCTGATGCAGCGTGCGACGGCGTCACCGCTTGACGCCACCGCCCTGCTCGAGGGAAAAACCCAGCTCCAAAGTATCCCCAACCTTCAGGGCGACTTGAAATCTCTACTGTCCGGTGGTGCGGTCCAAGCCATGGTCGAAACCAAACGCCGCCTCAAAGCTAAGTAACCAGAATGACCACCAAGCCAACACACAAGATGACGCGGCGCGCCTCGGACGTGCTTTTTGACGAAGTCTCTGGTTCTCGCAACAGCTTGCGTCGGGAGAACATTCGACTCATCAAAGAGGTCTGTGACTGGATGGAAAAAGACAAGGTACGTATCTCGGTTGCGGAAGTAGTCCGCCGCTGCGGAACCGATGGACCGGCATATTCCACGGTGGCAAACCAAGGCTCCCAATTGGGAGAGTACATCCGCTTGAGAGTTGCCGAACAGGCCGCCACCCCTCGGTCGGCCAGCAGCACCCAAAGCATTGCCGACACCGTGCGCGACCCGGTCCTCCAAGCCCGCATACGGGACACTGAAAGCACGGCTCGCTGGGTCGCCCGGGAAAACGACGGCCTTCGAGCGCTGCTTAAATCCCTGCGGCCGGGCATCGACATTGACGGGCTCATCCGAAAGGAATCAGACGCCACTGCGGCCATCAAGCCCGAGCTGCCCAAGCCATCGCACGGCCCGAACTCAATCGAGCTGCGAGGACTGCTGCTCAAACTGATGGATCATCTAGTAAGTACGCGCCAGTACAAGGGTGTACGTGGCCGGTTTACCATCAACGGCAAGATTGTGCTGGACGCTCGTGAGTTGACAATATACCGGGAAGCGTCGGGGCTCACAGAAGAAGCTTGGCAGACGCGATACGGCGAGGCTGACGAGCGGAGAGACGACCATAGCTAATGGCCAGCAGCCATCTGTGAAGTCTAGCGTTGAACCGAAGGGGGCACTGGTTGTCTCAATCATGCCTGAATAGCGCTGGCACCGAAAATGGGGGGCCCTGTCGACCTTCCTGACAAGACGAGTGACTCGGGACTGCCGTTGTCCATGTCATGGTCCATGATCATGGACAGAGCCGGCAGTCCTACGAGCACGTCATAGATCAGTAGCTGATCTGGGGATCGCGGCCGATCACGACCGTGGCTTGGCCCGCGCTGAAGTCACGCGGGGCGATTTCCGCAACTTGGACAAGCCGTTGATCCAGGCCATTGAAGGTCCAGGAGAACTGCTTGCCATCGGCGCCCTTGAAGAGCACGGTCTCGCCGTACTGGACATTGACGCTTTGAGCCTTCGTCAGATCGATGGTCCGTGCGGGTGCGGCGCTGGTAGCCGACTGCCCGTACAGGGATTGACCGTTGCGGAAGACCTCATGCGAAGCCATGCTTTGCAGCGGGATCATCGCAGCGAGCGTCAGGGCGGCCAGGCTGAGGGTACGAGCGGTTTTCATAGGAAGTCCTTTCAAAGTGGTTTTTCAAACTGCGCACTTCGAATCAAGCGCGCATATGGACTGTATGAATCTCGTCCTAGCAGGAGCCGGTCATTTGCATTACATATTTGTCATGTGGATATGGAGTTAGAAATGGATTTCTAGTGCGTGTTCAGTGCGCTAACGCCGTGGATCCGAGGCCGCTAGCTTGAACTCCTTGAATTCATCCTCGTACGTGCTGAGGGACATCTGGTACAGGATGGCGTTCTTCATGAAGACCCCTCGCTCCCTGTCCATGTCCACGGAGTTGTTGTCCAAGCTAGGCTGCGAAGGCACGACATAGCGAGCAAAGTCCAGCGTGCTTTGAGTTGTGACTGCTGGAGCTGTCGTTCCGACATGCTTTGCCGATGTCGCCTGGAGCGCCGGACCCGGCAGCCGCTTCATGGCGTCTCGCATGGCGTCGCTGAAATCGAAATCCCTGGCCTGGTAGCCAGGGGTGTCCGCATTGGCAATATTGCTCGCAATCAGGGCTTGCCTGTGCGCACGCAGGATCAAAGCCTTGCCGCGCCACTCCTCATCGGTAGCAGCGGCTCCAGCAGCGCCATTGATCGGCAGAAACTTGGCTGAGCTTGACATGTGCCCTTGATCAGACGATCTGCCTGCCGCATAAATCGCAGAAGAATCCCATCGACATACCTTTCAAATCCGGCCCCAGCGCAACCCACGCTGGGTGATTGCCGAGAGACTAGGCTTTAACGCGATGAGCTTGGATTACATCTGAATGACAAATTGTTACTGCGGCGCCAGAGGCGATCAGGTCTTCCTCATGGCTTCAAGCAACAGACGCTTCGCTCTCCTGGGTCCGACCTTTGAACGCAAGCAATCGCAGCGCATTGGCAACCACGATCAACGTCGAGCCCTCGTGGAACAGCACCGCCGTTCCGATATTGAGCCCAAGGATCGTGGCAGGAATCAAAACGGCAACGACGCCCAGACTGACCCACAAGTTCTGCCGGATGACGCGACTGGTTGAACGGGACAGGCCTACAGCCAGCGGAAGCTGTCTGAGGTCGTCCGCCATCAAGGCCACATCCGCAGCCTCCAAAGCCACGTCAGAGCCCGCGGCGCCCATTGCGATGCCGACCGTGGCGTTCGCCATCGCCGGCGCGTCATTGACGCCGTCACCCACCATTGCGACCTTGCCTGCAGTGCCTCGAAGCGTTTGGATGGCTTTGACCTTGTCATCCGGCATCAGGTCACCCTGAGCCTCGGTCAGTCCAACCGACTTTGCAACAGCATCGGCAACTTGCTGGTTATCCCCGGAGATCATGATGAGTCGCTTAATCCCCAAGGACTGGAGCTCGCGCATCACTGACGGAGCTGCCGGCCGCGGCGTGTCCATCACCCCCAGAACGCCCAGGTAACGCGCCCCTTTTCGAACAATCATGGTCGTGCGACCCGTTCCGATGAGCAAGTTATTGATCTCGCGCACCTCATCCGACAACGGCGCTCCGTCCACTACGTCAAACAAGGTGGCCTTGCCGATATGAACCGCTTCGCCCCCGATCTGTGCCTGGATGCCTCGCCCGGTGATGCTTGTGACCTCCAGCACCTCCAGCGGTTGATGCTCGGCGCCAAGCCGGGTAGATGCTCCTTCGACGATGGCGGAGGCGATAGGATGGTCGCTGTGCTTCTCAACCGCCAGGGCGACAGCTAAGAGCTCTGCCTCCGTGGCTGACTTGGTTGGGAATGCATCAATCAGGCGAGGCTTTCCCTCAGTGAGGGTGCCAGTCTTGTCAAAAGCAATGGCAGTGAGCGTCCCAAGGTTCTCAAGGGGTGCGCCACCCTTGATCAGCACACCGCTGCGCGCAGCTCGAGCGACACCACTCAGGACCGCACTGGGAACCGATATCGCCAAGGCACATGGGCTGGCCGCGACCAGGACTGCCATGGCCCGGTAGAAGCTTGCGCTGAATGGCTCATCAATGACCAGGCCAGCACCCAGCAGAATCACGACCAGGACCAGGACAGCAGGAACAAAGACTCTCTCGAATTTCTCGGTGAAATTCTGTGTGGGCGAGCGCTGAGTCTGTGCCTCAGTCACCATCCGGACGACACGCGCCATCGTGGATTCGCTGGCTCGACGTGCCACCATCACGGTCAGTGCGCCTGAGCCATTGATCGTGCCGGCGAAGACTCTGTGTTGGGCCTCCAGCTTGTCGTATATCGCCAAGGCCGTCTGTGGGTTCTGGACCGGTTGTTTGTCGACCGGGACACTCTCGCCTGTGACCGGTGCCTGATTGACGCTGCTAAAACCAGAGACGACGATACCGTCAGCCGGTAACCGCTCATTGGGTTTGACCTGGAGCAAGTCGCCAGGATTAAGCTCGGTCACGGAGACCTCAACAATCTGATCGCCCTTGATCACCAGGGCCGTCTCAGGTGCCAGCTTTGCCAAGGCTTCGATGGCTCGCTTGGCGCGTCCCATCGCATAGTGCTCCAGGGAGTGCCCCAGGCTGAAGAGGAACAGCAAGAGGGCCCCTTCCGCCCACTCGCCCAGTGCAGCAGCACCTGCCGCAGCGACCAACATCAATGTGTCGATCTCAAACCTGCGGATTTTCAGGTTTTCAATTGCCTCCTGTAGGGTGTAGTACCCCCCGAAGAGGTAAGCCACAATGAAGATCCCTGTCGCAGTTGTCTCGTTGATCAGCTGCTGGCGCTGCAAAAACCAGCCCAGCAGAACCAATGCTCCACAGAGCAGCGAGAAAATCAGCTCGGAGTTCGCACCAAACAAGCCGCCGTGGGAGTGGTTCTGATCCTTCTCTTCAGACTTTCCGTGTTCATGATCGTGGTCATGGTCGTGATCTCCCATCGCGGGCGACGCGTGACCAGCGCCTGAGCTCACAGATGGGCTGATTGGGCTGAACCCAAGCCGACCTAGCCGACTGGATAGGGCATCTTCGCTCACAACATCACGGTCATATTCGATTCGAGCCGTACCGGACGGCGCGACTTCTGCTTCGACCACGCCGGGAATTTCCCGCAATTCGTCGCTCAGTCGTCGGGCAACGCGAGCATGCATGGGTTCGGCTTCCATCAGGCTATGGCCAAACCTTTGGGTGACGGTTGCCCCGACGCTTTCCGCAAGCTCCCTCACTCGCTGAAGTGACTGCTGTTCGGGGTCATAGTGAATGCACAGCAGCGCCTCGCCTGACTCCAGTTTGACGTGTACGTTGTCAATTCCTGGCTTGGCCTGCAGGAGGGCAATCAGTCGCTGGACGCAGCTGTCCTGATGGTCAGGAACATTCGACAGTAAGACCGGAATCTCAATAGAGATCTTCTGTAGATTGGTCATGATTCACTCTTCCTTGATGTTGTATGCAAGAGTTTGTTGAACTGAATTCTCGGAATGAGCCACTTCACGCGCTGGGATTCTCAGGGTGAGCCCAATGACAGTCTTCTGGCTTGTAGACTGAACAAAGGTTCGGCCGCCATGCATGCGCGCAATGGCGGCCACGATCGACAAGCCCAACCCATGATGCAAATGGGCGTCTGACCTGGACGCATCAGAGCGATAGAACCGGTCGAATATCTGACTCTGTCTTTCCGGGGGAATCTGCTCCCCGAAGTTCTCAACCTGAACTGTCGCTTCACTGCTGTTGATCTCTGCGACCATCTGAATTTCGGACTTGGGTGTCGCATAGCGGATCGCATTCGACAGCAGATTCGACAAGGCCCGCTCTACCAATGCGGTATCCATCGCAATCGATGCTCCCCCTCTGACGACCACCGATAGCTGCCGATCCTCCATCTCAGCCTCGTGAAATGCCGATACTCTGTGCATGAGTGCAGTCAGGTTCTGTTGTGGTTTTCGACGTGCAGATGCCCCGTGGTCGGCACGAGCCAGAAACAGCATGTCCTGGACGATCCGTGTCAGCCGCTGAAACTCCTCCAGATTGCACTCCAGTACCTGGCGTAGTTCGTTTGTGTTTCGTTGCTTTCGCAGGACGATTTCAGTGCTTCCGATGAGTGTTGTCAAGGGAGTGGCCAACTCATGGGCAACGTCCGCGTTGAATGACGCGAGCTGGTCATACGCGCGATGTAGCCGGTCCAGCGACTCATTGAAGTGCGACACCAGCGGCTCCACTTCAGCCGGCTGGCCAGTACCATCCAGCCGCTGGTCCCTGATCTCCATCGAGAGCGAGCGCGTTTGTTCGATCAGGTTCCGCAACGGCCGCAGGCCCCGTCGGACCAGAACATAGCCACCGACCGATATCAAAAGCGCCCCAACCATCGCGGCCGCCATCAACGACACAGCGAGCTTCTTCAGCACAAGGACTTCCGACTTCGTATCGAGGCTGAGACGGATGTCCCAGAGAATGCCATCCTGTCCTGGCGATGGAAGTGAAAATTGAAGCATCTCCCCAGACGCGTCCAGAATCGCCATTCGACGCTGAAAGTACGGCGTCTTGTCCTCTTTGAGAATCTCGATCGCCAACTGGTTGTTCCCCACCAGCATGTCATCCAGCTTGTGCCTCAGCAGTTGCTCGGATCGGTCTTCCCGAGCCTCAGAAAACAGATGCTCCAGCTGGATTTTCTGACGCTCCAGCGAGTCGCTACGTTGGGATCTGTAGCCCAGGTAGGTCCAACCATAAACGGCAAGACAGACGATGGCAAGAACGGCAAAACTTTGCAGTGCCAGGCCATTCCCCAGCCTGCGTCCCAGGGATACGGAAGAGGTACTCATGCGTCTCTCTCCTCCAGGATATAGCCGAAGCCGCGAACCGTATGGAGCATGGGCCGCTCGAAGGGCGCATCCAGCTTGCTTCTGAGTCGACGAACTGCAACATCAATCACGTTGGTGCCGCTGTCGAAATGCATATCCCAGACCCGTTCGGCAATCTCTGTACGTGACAGAACCTCTCCTGAGCGACGAAGCAAAAGCTCCAGAAGCTGAATCTCTTTTGTCGTCAGATCTAGTGGACGGTGTGCTCGTTTCGCTTTTCGGCGGAGCAAATCCAGCTCAAGCTCCCCAAGCTTCAGTGTTGTCTCAGCACCGCTGGTTTGCACCGTTTGCGTTCGACGCAGCAGAGCGTGAACTCGGGCCACCAATTCAGAGAATGCAAAGGGCTTGACCAGGTAGTCGTCTGCACCGGCACGCAATCCTTCGACTCGATCATCCGTTTGTTGCCGGGCCGACAGCATCAGCACGGGCGTGGATTTCACGCGCCTGAGTGCAGCAAGGAGCGCCAATCCGTCAAGGCCTGGAAGCATCCTGTCCAGCAAGACTGCGTCGTAGTCAGATTCGACAGAGAGATGCAGGCCATCCAGGCCGTTGTTCGCCACATCGACGACAAAGCCTTCTTCACTCAGACCTTTGTGCAGATAGGCAGCGAGTTTCGCCTCATCTTCAACAACTAGTAGCTTCATTTATTTGAGCTTCAAACGCACTGTGATCAGAGATCTCATATCTGCCAGATACCTCATCAATCACCGTCTTCTTTTTTTGCGGACTCGTCGGTGCGAACGTCGTTCGTCACGTCGACGCCGCTCCAAATACCACTGGTAGATACAGTAGGCGGCTATGACTCCGAGGACAGCGATCGCAAGCGTTCTATAGACCACCGCGAACTCTGACTCAAGCACATCTGGTTTGAAATGCATGCGTGTACCGGGCGCCTTGTGGCGCCCGGCCTCAGCATTACTTCAGGGTAAAACGAACTGCGACAGCAGCCTTGCCTGGCAGGCTGACTTGGGCTGCGACTTTCGCTCCAGCGCCAAGCTTGAAATTGCCCTTGGCTTCAAAGCGCTCGCCAGCCGGAGCCAGGGTTACATCGGAGCGTTCACCACCAGACAGGATCGTCAGCTTTGCCGCTCCACCCACCAATTCGATAGCCTTCCCATGGTCAGTCATATACAGGGCAATCGAGTCGGCCTTGGCAACCAGCTCGTAGTTCACGTCTTTGACGACGCTGACCACGCCGCCGTGGATAGGCTTTTCCGCATGCGCATGGCTTGCCGTTTTCGGACCGTGATCGTGGCCCTTGTGATCATCGGTCGCGGCCAATGTGGCCGACGACCAGGCGAAAAGACCGGCACTAACCAGCATAAGATGATTTTTCATGTCATTTCCTTTCGGTGGGTTATGAAATTCTTTGGGGAAGGTTGAGAGAGACCACACAGCAGCTGACAGGCTCACTGGGAGACTGGCCATGGCGCAGCTGCGTGTCCGATCTATTGCTTGCGGCCTAGGTGGATACAGTTCGTTCAGGACTGGCGACCGGCTCTTTGTCTCGTCGGTGTGCCAGCTGGTACAGCGCGGGCAGAACCAGTAGCGTCAATGCCGTTGAGGAGAGGATCCCGCCGATCACAACTGTCGCAAGAGGGCGCTGAACCTCGGCTCCAGTCCCAGTCGCAATGGCCATCGGGACAAAGCCAAGGGAAGCCACCAGCGCGGTCATAAGGACCGGGCGAAGTCGCGTCAAAGCTCCTTCCCGGACGGCAGGATCGAGTCGCCATCCTTCTTCACGCAGATTCCGGATAAACGACAACATCACCAAACCGTTGAGAACCGCGACGCCAGACAGCGCAATGAATCCCACCGCGGCCGAGATGGACAGAGGGATGTCTCTTAGCCAGAGCGCGATGATCCCGCCGGTCAAGGCAAATGGAATACCGGTAAACACCAGCAAGCCATCCTTGGCGTTGCCGAACATGACAAACAGAAGCGTGAACACCAGCAACAGGGATACTGGGACAACCACCTTGAGTCGTTGAGTTGCGGACTGCAGGTTCTCGAACTGACCGCCCCATTTCATCCAGTAGCCGCTGGGAAGCTTGATTTTCTGCTGTATAAGCTCTTCCGCTTCGGCCACAAATGAACCAATGTCACGATCACGGACGTTGGTACTCACCACAACCCTGCGCTTGCCATCCTCTCGGCTCACCTGGTTAGGTCCCGGCGCCAACGAAAGATCGGCAACTTCACTCAGCGGGATGAATCTCTGGGTGGACTCGCCGCTTTTGGGCAAAGCAATCGGCAAGCGTTTGATCGCATCCTCGTCAGAGCGAAGGTGCTCAGGGAGACGGACCAGGATGTCGAATCGTCGATCACCTTCGAACAGCAGTCCAGCCTCGCGCCCACCGATGGCAGTGGTAAGCGTGTCCTGGACATCCTGCACATTGAGGCCGTATCGGGCCGTCTTTTGGCGGTCGATATTCACCGTGAGCATAGGCAATCCGGTGGTCTGTTCGACGTTGACTTCGGAAGCACCTCGGATGCCCTGTAGCAGCACAGAGATCTTCTGGGCCGAGTCATTAAGGACGTCCATGTCATCGCCGAACACCTTGACGGCCACGTCTGCACGGACGCCCGAGATGAGCTCATTGAACCGGAGCTGGATGGGCTGGGAGAACTCGTAGTTCTGGCCAGGCATCTTGGCAACCTCAGCCTTGACCGCGTCAACCAGCTCATCGCGGGTTTTACGCGGCTCGGGCCACTCAGTCACCGGTTTGAGCATCACGTAGCTGTCCGAGATGTTGGGCGGCATGGGATCCGCCGCGATCTCGGCAGTACCCGTTCTTGCGAACACACGCTCGATCTCCGGGAATTTGGCCTTCAGCGTGGATTCCAGCTGCTGCTGCATCGCGACCGATTGCGTCAGGCTGGTACCTGGAATGCGCAACGCCTGAACCGCAAAATCCCCCTCATTCAGGCTGGGAACAAATTCACTCCCGAGTCGGGTTGCGAGCAGCCCAGACAGGACAACAGTTACCGCGGCAAAGGTCAGCACCAAGGGTTTGGCGTCCATCACACGGTCCAGCAGAGGCTCGTAGACTTTGCGGGCCCAGGCCATGACCCGGTTTTCTTTCTCGGCCACCTTGTCGCCGATGAACAGTGCAACGGCTGCGGGAATGAAGGTGATCGAAAGAATCATGGCGCCGACCAGGGCAATCACGACTGTGAAGGCCATCGGGTGGAACATCTTTCCTTCGACGCCTGCCAATGCGAAGATCGGCAGGTACACGATCATGATGATCAGCTGACCGAACAGAAGAGGACGCCGCGCCTCCTGGGACGCCAAGAAGACCTCATTGAATCGCTCTTCCCGTGTCAGCTTTCGCCCAGCGATTTCCTGAGCATGGGCGAGTCTGCGAACGCAGTTCTCGACGATCACGACGGCGCCGTCAATGATGATGCCGAAGTCCAGGGCCCCCAGACTCATCAGGTTGGCACTGACCTTCTGCTGGACCATCCCCGTGAAGGTGAAAAGCATCGACAGCGGGATCACCATGGCAGTCAGAATGGCTGCCCGCATATTCCCGAGGAACAGGAACAGGATGGCGATCACCAGAATGGCGCCTTCAAGAAGGTTTTTCTTGACGGTATTGATGGCTTTGTCGACCAGGATCGTACGGTTATAAACCGTCACCGCATGCACACCCTCGGGCAGATTGCGGTTGATCTCGACCATCTTCTTGTCAACAGCCTGTGACACTTTTCTGCTGTTTTCGCCGATCAGCATGAAGACCGTCCCAAGGACCACCTCACGTCCGTTGTCTGTCGCTGCACCGGTGCGGAGCCCCCGGCCGATCTCCACGACAGCGACGTCACGGACACGGACCGGAACACCACGCTCGTTTCGCAGGACGACGTTGCGGATGTCCTCCATCGAACGAACCTGGCTGGGCGCCCGAATCAGGTACTGCTCGCCGCGGCGCTCGATATAGCCTGCACCGACGTTGGCATTGTTTCGCTCAAGTCCTCCAACAAGATCAGTCAACGTCAGACCATAAGCGGAAAGCTTGATCGGATCTGGCGCTATGTGATATTCCTTGGAGAAGCCACCGATCGTGTTGATTTCGGTAACACCGGGCACATTTCGCAGCTGCGGCTTGATGATCCAGTCCTGGATCTCTCGCAGATCGGTTGGCGTATAGGGGTTGCCGTCGGGCTTCTTGGCTCCATCCTGCGCTTCGACTGTCCAGTGGTAGATCTCACCCAAGCCTGTCGAGATGGGGCCGATGGCAGGCGTGACACCTTTCGGAAGGCTATCGCGAGCGCTCTGGATACGCTCGTTGACCAGTTGCCGTGCGAAGTAAATGTCCGTGCCGTCCTGGAACACCACGGTCACCTGCGACAGCCCGTACCGTGACAGGGAGCGCGTCTGCTGCAGACCGGGCAAACCCGCCATCACGGTTTCGATGGGAAATGTCACCCGTTGCTCTGTCTCCAGTGGGGAGTAGCCTGGTGCCTGTGTGTTGATCTGCACCTGGACATTGGTGATGTCCGGCACAGCGTCGATCGACAAGCGCTGGTAGCTGAAGATGCCCAAGGCGGCCATGCCCAGGACGGCCAGCATCATGAGCCATCGGTTATCAATTGCAAAACGAATAATGCGTTCAAACATGGTTGTGCATCCTGATTAGTGCGAGTGGCTTGCAGAGCCCTTGCCGGCCTCCGCTTTCACGACAAAGCTGCCCGTGCTGGCGTACTTGGCGCCAGGCTGCAGGCCTTTGACGATTTCCACGCGTTTGCCGTCGCTACGGCCCACTTGCACGGGCTGCGGAATGAAGCCGGTGGGCGTGCGCAGGAACACCACCGTCTTGTTTCCCATGGTCTGGATCGCATCGCTGGCCACGGTTACAGGAACGGACGCTTCGCTGGCCAGGAGCTCGACATTGACGAAGAGCCCGGGGCGCCAGATGGCCTTGGGATTCTTGACGGTGACACGAGCTTGTGCGGTACGGGTCTGTTCTCCGATGAGGGATCCGACATAAGCCACCGTCCCGGTCGCGGATTGGTCAAACGAGGTAGACCGAATCGTGACCTTCTCGCCCACACGGACTATCGGCAGGTCATTGGCCGGAACATTGATCTGAGCCCAAACTGTTCGCAAATCGGAGATGGTGAAAACGTTGGTGTCTTCGCGAACCTGCTCGCCCAGGGCGATGTGCTTCTCGATGACGATCCCGTCAAATGGCGCACGAAGCTCATAACGGTTCAACCCGCCAGCACTGGCACTGGCACTGGCACTGGCGCCGACAGCCTGCAGCTTTTGGCGAACATTGGCCACGGCGATTTCCGTCTCGCGCAGAGCCTGTTCTGCCTGCAATACGTCCTGCTGAGGCGAGATCTTCTCTTCCCAGAGCTTCTTCTCACGCTCGTACGTCGTGCGGGCAAGCTGCTGGCGCATTTGCGCCGCCTGGAGCTCGGCGCGTTGCTCCGATATGGCCGGGCTGCTGATGACAGCCAGGACTTCTCCTTTGCGAACTTGCTGACCTAATGCGACAGGAGAGCTCTCAACCACCCCGGCGACACGTGGAACCACGTGCGCGGTTCGATCTTCATTGAACCGGATCTCGCCAGGCAGTTGCAACGTCGAACGAATGGTGGCCGGGCCAGATGTATCCACGCCCACACTGGCGGTCTTGATCTGGGTGTCCGTCATCGCAATCAAGCCTTCCTTCTGACTCAGCTGGAAGATGAGCGACTCTTTGTCTGCCTGCACCATGACCATGCCTTCAAAGGCATGCGGTTCTTCGACGGCTTGCGTGCTGACCAGTACGTCTTTGTCGGCTTTGAAGGTGATCTTCTCGACATCGCCGCCCGGTCGTGTCAGCTCAGCCGTCACCTTCACCTTGTCCGCTGCCAAGGCCTTGCCCTTCTTGGAGAGCCACAGCTTCATCCGGGGTGCCCCGCCTTGCTCAGCCAGCAGGACCTCGAGTCCGAAGTCACCATCTGTCAGCGTCTGACCACCGTTGGGGCCTTTTGCACCTTCCTCATGGTGCTCGTTGTCGCCGTGGCCTTCGGCATGTTTGTGGCCATCACCGCCTTTGGATTCGCCATGGTGTTCCCCGTCGTCGTGGCCCTTGGCCTCGTCGTGTCCATGGCCATGGGCTTCTGGGGCGCCCGATTTGCCGGAGCCGGAGCTCATGATGGCAACGCCACCAATGCCTCCCAATGCGATCAGCACAGCGATCGCGATCAGCTGCTTCTTGCCCAGGGTTGCGCTCGCGCGCGAGATCAGATCAGTCTTGATTTTCATGTTCAAACTCACGGTTGATTACCCACTTCGGGGCGGTCGTTCGCCGATCCGAGTCGACGCTCAAGCTCCGCGGACGCACGATGTGCCTCGCCAAGAGCATTCAAATACTGTGTTCGTGCCAGCAGCCAGGTGCGCTGGGCATCCAAGACATCCAGGAAACCGAACTTGCCGAGCTCAAAGCCACGGCTTGCCGCTTCGTACGCGCTCTGGGCTCCGGGAAGGACTTCCTGCTGCAGCGCCTGAACCTCACTCGAGCGCGCCTGCAGTTGGTCCGCCGCTTGCAGCACCTCCGAGCGAAGGCGCACCTCGTCATACTCGGCCTGCACTTGCGCAGCGTCCAGTCGACGCAATGCCTGGAGCTGTGCCCCTTGATTCCGGTCGAAAAACGGCAGGGGAATAGAGAGACCGATGATGGGCTGATCGCGCCCGAAGTCTTGCGAGCGGACAGCGCCCAGGCTGACCGTGACATCGGGGATGCGGCGTGCCCGTTCGAGCTCGTAGGCAGCCTGTGCTCTGCGCACCTCGCCCTGGGCCCGTCGCAGCACAGGGGATTTCATGAGGCGATCGTTGATCGCTTCATTCCCCTGCGGGATCGGCAGAGTCTCCGGCCGGCCATCGAGTTGATCAATGCTGTTGGTCGGTGACCCCATGACAAGAGCAAGCGAGCGAAGCGCCGCAAGCCGGTCGGCTTGGGCTTGACGCAGCTCGATCCGCACATTGGCCTCTGCGACCCTGGCACGCGTTTCTTCAGTCGGGGAGATCTTCCCCGCCGTCACCCGTCGAGCCGTGGCTGCGGTTCCGCTGGCAACAATCTTCAAGGACTCTTCGGCAACCCTGACGCGCTCTTGCGCGATCAAGGCCTCAAAGAATGCTTGCGTTGTCACGGCTCGCAATTCAGCCAGCCGCATTGCAAGCTCGGCCATGGCCACTTCCTGGCCGCTGTTGGCCAGCTCCATGCGGGCAGATCGCTTGCCACCTAATTCAATAGGCTGGCTCAGCTGGAGCGTGGTTTGGCGAGTAGCCCTACCTGTGTCCTGCTGCTCAAACCCCAACGATGGGTTGGGAATGATTCGAGCCTGCTGAACCGCACCTTTGTTGGCCTCGACCTCGAGCTCGGCGATCCGCAACTGCGGGTTTTGGCGGAGCGCGGTTTGAAGCGCGATCTCGAGTGTCAACCCGGCGCTTTTCGTGGCCGGGTTTTGGACAGAAATACTTGTAGGGCTTGAGGCAGGCGTCGTGACCTGCCCAAGGGCGAATGTGGGGAGCAGTGCCGTGCATAGCAACGGCACACAGAATCTGCGCATCGAATTCTCCAGAGTTGTACAAACAGCCGGGAGGATTCGACGAGAGCAGCAGTGATCAGGTCAGGAAGAAAAGAAAGATGCCTGCAAAAAGCGCGCTCGTCGAATCAGACGATGCGCCAATTGGGTCGTTCTGGGAGATCGGGGCCGCGAGTCGAGAATAGACCCGCGAGTGTGTTTTGGATTTCAATGCCCTGCATCTCGGATAGAACCGGGACAACCATGAGCACGGGCTGCACATTGCTCAGGTGGCAAACATTGCAGTCGGTATCGGCTAGCTTGGCACCCAGGGCACCGTCCGATGTCTTGACCTTGGCATGCGCCTGGCCAGCATCGTCTTGGTGCTGATGCTCGTGATGACCGATATGCCACGCCTTGACAGTCTTTTCGTGCTGGCAATATCCCGCAGCTGCCGCCCAGGTGAACTGGAGCGGCAGAAGGACAAGCAGCAGAATTGACAGCCAGCGGCGCATGATCTGATTATATTGAAGAGAGCCCTTGAACAGAATGGGCTTTGTTCCTAAGGGCTTTTCTCTATCTATAGATGCAGTTGACGGCGACGCTTTAAGCCGAGGGTTTCCCGCACTGGCCGCAAAACTTGGCGCCAGGTTGCAAGGTTGTGCCACATTGCGTGCACGCGGCGGGCTTCATCGACGTGCCACATTGCTGGCAGAACTGCGCCCCTGCGCTATTGACCGTTCGACAGCTGGGGCAAGCAACACCGCCGCCGCCGCCCATTCCACCACCGCTACCTCCACCAGGCTGAGGGTAGTAGCCCTTGCCATGATGACCCCGGCCACCATGGTGGCCACCAAAAAGTCGGTCAAAGATACTCATGATTGTTCATCCTTTCTGAGTTACAAAATAAATCGTCGTTCTGGAAATTGCAAATCCGAATCCTCTAGGGCTTGCGCTCCGCAGGATTCCCTCGGTCCGGGGTCAACCCCGTATCAGACGCCCCCGCGGTGTAACACTCCTCCAGCACGCCGAGCCTCGGAAGATGCAAGGTTGTTCGCACCTGCGTCAGTGAAAGCATGGTGTGGAACAGGTACCGGAATGGTTGCATATTGGCTGAGCAGTGACGAGAAGATCTCAGGGCGGTAAGCAGATAAATTGGGGTCCCGATGCGTAGCCATAGTTTTCCCTCTGTCGGCACGGTCTGGTTTCTTTCAGAGTCATTATTTGAAACCCTGAAGCCGCTACAGAGTCAAACTACATCGTTCGGTCTTGTCAAATTCAACCGCGGAACCCACGCCTAAGGCGCTGCTTTACCACCTGTGTGTGTCCTGTGAACGTGCCCCACACTTTTAGCCTTGATCGTGGAGGGTGTGCGGGAAAGCTCATTCAGAATCCCACAGTTCGCTGTCGCCTGCGCATCACAGCAACCCTCACGCAGGTTTCTCAACTGCTTCTCCAGCGCTCGCAACTCCCGAATCCGGCTGGCCACGTGGCCAATGTGCTCATCCAGGAGTGTATTTACATCCCCGCAGTCCGATGCGGGATCGTCTTTGAGGCGTAGCAATTGCCGTATTTCATCCAGGGTCATGTCTAGATTTCGACAGTGACGGATGAAGGCGAGTCGATCAGCATGTGCCGCGCCGTAGATTCTGTAGTTGCCCTCAGTACGGTCGGGCTCGGGCAGCAGGCCTTCGCGCTCGTAGTAGCGGATGGTTTCGACCTGGGTTTGGGTCAGTTTTGCAAGATCACCAATCTTCATGCGGCAACTCCAAGAGTCAAACCTCAACGGCACGAGGCTGGAACGCAATCAAGGCCATTCCCAGCAAGCAAATGGCACCACCCACCATATCCCAGCGCGTGGGCGTGACGCCGTCCACGCGCCAGAGCCACAGCAACGCCACCACCACGTAGATGCCGCCATAGGCGGCATAGGTGCGGCCGGCGGCTTGCGGATGCAGTGTCAGTAGCCAGGCAAAAAACGCCAGTGCCAGCGCCGCAGGCAGGAGCAGCCAAGGTGTGCGCCCCTGTACCAAGACCAACCAAGGCAGGTAGCACCCGACGATCTCCGCAACGGCGGTGAGGACAAACAGAAAAGAGACGCGCAGAGCTTCAAGCATGGTAAGGCCGACAGGCGTTTAGGGTTATGTATCTTAGCAACTTGACTCTATAGCCGCTTCAGGGTTCAAATAGAGTCCAGCAAGGAGTGAAAATGAAACTACCGCAAACCCTAGAGCAAGACACGGCTTCTTGCTGCGCCTGTAATAGTGCTTGCAGCGCCACGCCGGCACCTGCCCCCGTTGAGGCCGAACAGTCCAGCACAGCAGGCACGGTTTTTCGCATCCCGACCATGGATTGCGCTTCCGAGGAGGGCGAAATCCGAAATGCGCTGGCGGACATTGCCGGTGTACGGAGTCTGGGCTTCCAGTTGTCAGCGCGCACTTTGCGTATCGATGCGCCCGCTGACGTCTTGCCGAGCGCACTGGACGCCATCCGCAGGCCGGATTTGATCCCCAACCCGTAGCGATACAAGGACAAGACGATGACCATGCCCCTATGGCAGAAGGGATGTAGTGCATGGGCGCTTCTCTGCTGTTGGCAATCTCGGCAGAGTTTCTGGACTTCTTTGCCCCCGAAACGTTGCTATTCAAAGGCACTGGCATGGCCCTGGCGGCGGCCATCTGGTTGGCTGATTTCTCCACCTATCGCAAGGGCTTCACTGCGCTGCGACAGGGCCGTCTGAACATCAGTGCCCTGATGACGGTGGCAATCACCGGAGCCTTTTTGATTGGTCAAGGCGTAGCTACGGGTGGTGTTAGGCCGTTCGGCAAGCTTGGCATTGGTTTCGACTCTGCCCATGGCTAGATTTTCCAGTATCGAATGCTGCTTGCCCAGCATATCCGCATGGAATCAATATCCATGAGGTTTTTCATGGGCTTCTCGCCCCAGCCGCTCGTAACCCGGGCTACAGAATTCGTGTCCAATCGCCGGCAAGCATATGCTCCTCGGATTGTCCCGATCACGGTGTTTCGTTGCATCCAACGTCAGTCTGTAACGTCAGACATATGCGCTGCCGCAGCAGCCCATGGCCGATCGCTCCAGGTCAGTGCCACCGAAGTGGACATACGGGAGCAACACGAGATTCGGACATCCCCTATCGAAGTAACTCTCGCGATCGTCCAATACCAGCCAACGGGGTATTCCGGCTTTGGCTGGATAGGTTTCCCTCAGCCAAAGCTCGAATTCACGTTGACGCTGGCCGAACTGATCTTCTAAATGGGGTAAGGATGGCGTGACGCCGACGATGCGTGCTCGGAAGCCCGCGGCAATGCGGCCTAGGCCGCGCGCAACCTGGGCATCAGCCGCGCCACGGTCTACCGCAAGCTCGGCCAGCGCGGCTGAGCGCCGCGCCCGTCCATCTCAGAGATCGAACTTGGCCGCCACGCGCAGCGTGCGGGGTGCGCCCGTGCCCAGCAGGCCGTTACCGGCCGTGGCCCAGTAGCTCGCGTCCGTGAGGTTGTCGATATTGGCCTGCAGCGTCACGTTGCGGCCATCCCACTTGGTGCGGTAGCGCGTGCCCACCGAGTAGGTGGTGTAGCCAGCCAACCAAGCCTGGTTCAGGTTGTTCACGGGGCGCTCACCCACGTAGTAGGCACCGGCATTGAGCGCCAGGCCTGGCGTGTCTTTCAGGCGGTACTCGCCGAAGAGGCTGAAGGTCTGGCGCGGTGTGTTCTCCGGCGTCTTGCCGAGTTCACCTGCATTCGTCGTGCCGACCGAGACGATCTCCGCATTCAGGAACAGCGCCGAAGCCACCACGCCGAACTGCGAGCCGATCTCGCCGCTGGCCGACAGCTCCAGGCCGCGGTAACGGCTCATGCCGCCGAGCACGAAGTTGTTGCCGGCGTCCACCGTGGTCTGCGGGCGTTCGATCTGGAACACCGCCGCCTGCGCCAGCACCTTGGACCAGGCCCGTGACTTGAGGCCAAACTCATACTGCTTGTTCACCGACGGCGGCAGGATCTCGCCCGAATTGGCGCGGCTGGCCGGCGCCGTGCCGGTCTCTTCCAGGCCTTCCAGGTAACTCGCATAAAGCGAGGTGTCCGTCTGCGGCTTGAACATGACCGACATATTCGGCGATACCCTGGTGGCGTTGTAGGTCGAGCTGGTGCTCTGTGTTGTGTAGTCGACCGCCCGCAGGCCCGCCAGCAATTGCCACTGCTCGTTCAGCGCGATCCGGTCGTAGGTGTAGAGACCCTTGTCCGTGATGGTGGTGATGGCGCCTTGCGTGGCAATCACCTTCGATATCTCGGCAATCTCCACCGGGTTATACAGGTTCTGGGCAACGTTCGAGCCGGTGCCCGACGTACCCGAATAAGCCCAGCGCTCGTTGTGCGTGTAACCCGTCGTCAGCTCGTGCTGGACCGCGCCGGTGTTCACCTTGCCGGTCACTTCCACACGGTGGTTGTTGTTCACATAACGCTGGCCATCGGCAAAGGAAATCGCCAGCGTGCCGGCACCGGTGGCCATGTTGTTGAGCGTGAAGGCGGAATACCGACGGTCACGTACGGTTTCGGCCCGCCCGGTCTCCAGCACCAGCGACCAGTCGTCGTTGAGCACCAGATCGCCGCGCACCAGCGCGTTGGTGGCCTCGGCAGCGTAGCGCTGCCAAGCACCCGCCAGATTGGTCTTGTTGTTGGGCACGTCCGGCAGGGTGATCACACCGCCCACCGCCGCGGGCAGGGTGATGGCCGCCTGCTCGCTCACGCTCTTGCGGTAGCGTTCCAGATCGACCTTGAGGTTGAAACCGCGAGTCACCTTCCAGTCATAGGCCAGCGAGACCAGGTTGCGGTCGCCCTCGTAATTGTTGATGCCGGTCTCCTGCTTGCCGGCCACCGCATTGATGCGCAGGCCCATGCTGTCGTCGGAGAAACGGCGACCGATGTCGGCATGCACATCCACGGCCCCATGGTTGTTGAGCGAGGTCGCTATGCTGGTCATCGGTGTGCTGCCTGCGCGTTTGGTCACGAAGTTCACCACGCCGCTGGGCGGCACCAGGCCGTAGTACATCGACGAAGCGCCCTTGAGCACCTCGACCCGTTCCTTGTTCTCCAGCGGCACATCGATCAGATTGATGATGGGCAGCGAGCCGTTCAGGCGGTAGTTGCCGCGGTTCTCCACCAGGATGCCGCGGATGGAAATGTTGTCGTAGGTTGAACCGCTGAGCTGTGAGCGCGTCACGCCGGCCGTGTTGCGCAAGGCGCCGAACAAGGTGTTGGTGCCCTGTGCGTCCAGCACTTCGCGCGTGACCACGTTGTTGGTCAGGGGAACGTCCAGCGGGTCCTGGTCGCGGAAGGCGCCGACCTGCACATTGCTCGAACCGAAGCTGCCCACCGCATCGGCCGTCACCTTCACTTCGCCCAACGTGCCGCCCGAGGCTGCGTCCTGAGCTTGGGCGTTGAAGGCCAGGGTGAGGGTGGCCAAAGCCAGGGGTGTCAGGGAGAGATGCAAGTTGCGCATAGAATTCCAACAATCTAAATAAGAATGATTTGCATTATTTTACATTACAGATGTTGACTCCCACCACCCGCCGCCTCTGGATGAAGGCACACACCTGGTTGGCCCTCTCCCTGGGCTGGCTCCTGGCTTTGAATGCTCTGCTGGGTGCCGTACTCACCGTGGCCAAACCCCTGGACCAGTGGGTGAACGCACATCTTTTCGAGCAGCCGGCCTTGGCCGCAGCCCTGCCCGCCGCCTCGCTTGAATCACTGCGCGCCACCCTGGCGGCGGAGTTCGGCCCCGGGGCCAACTTCACCTTCCGCCCCCCGCGTGAACCCGGTGAAAGCCTGCGCGTCTTCGTTTCAGGCACCTGGGACGGCATGGTTTTCTTTGATGACGCCGGCCGCGAACTGGGCCGGCGCGGCGAGACCGAGGGCTTCCACAACCTGATCTTCGAACTGCACAGCACCGTGCTGCTGGGCGACGCCGGGCGCGCCCTGCTGGCCACCGTGGCCTTGAGCTACCTGGTGTTGCTGATGTCAGGCCTGCTGATGTGGTGGCCGCAACGCTGGCCGCCGTCTTTCAAGGTGCGCCTGAAGCGTGGCTGGTTCGTGGCCCTGTTCGACCTGCACCGCACGGGTGGTGCCTTGCTGGGCATGCTCATCGCGGTCAGCGTGGTCACCGGCGCCTATATGGCCTGGCTCCCGTTGCGCGCAGCCGTGAGCAGCGTGGCCGGACAAACCCAGGTCAAGGCTCCGGCCCTGGCCAAACACACGGTCAACGGCCCGCGGGTTCCGCTGGACGAGCTGGTTACCACTGCGCGCACACGCTTTCCGGATGCCATGGTGGGTTATGTGCAAACACCGGGCGCCGCAGACAAGCCCGTGCGCATCCGCTTCAAGGTGGCTGACGACACTCACCCCAATGGCCTGAGCTCGGTCTGGCTCAATCCTTACACGGGCCAGGTGCTCTCCACCTACCGCTGGAACGAGCTGGACACGGGCAGCCGCATCATCACCGTGATCTACCCGCTGCACACGGGTGAACTCGGTGGTGTGCTGCTCACCGTGCTCGTGGGCCTGGGCGGCCTGGTGCTGGCCGGGCTGGGCATCAGCGGCATCTGGATGTGGGTCAAGCGCCCGCGTCTGCCAAGCAAAAAGCGCCGCTAGGGAAACTCTCCATCGCCGCGTTGTCCAGCACTCCCCACGCCGACTCATGCTTCAGGTGATGCCCTGGGCCTTGAACAATTGCTGAAACTCGTCACTGGCGCACTGGCTGCCCTGGTCCGAGTGGTGCATCGTGTGTTTTCCCGAGGGCTAAAATGATTCCCATTTTTGGTCACGTTTTCATGGCTTTTTCCTCGTGGTTCCGGGTCCGCGCTTTATTGCTTTGCGCACTGACGCTGTCTTTCACCATGACTGCTAACGCAGCAGAGGCCGATGTCCGACGCATCTGGCAATTGCTGGACTACCTTGCTGTGGACTATTCGGGCGCAGTCAAGGATGGGGTCGTCATCAGTGCCCCTGAGTTCGAAGAGATGCGCGAGTTTGCCAAGACGAGTCAGACCAGACTGGGCGCGCTTGAGCCTCATCCCGAACGTGCCACCCTGGTGGCAGAAGCGCAGACACTGTCTGCTGCCATAGAAGCGAAGAAGAACTCTGAGGAAGTCGCAGCTCTGGCGAAGTCACTGGCCAACCATCTGCTTGCTGCTTACCCGGTGCCCTCTTCTCCAGCTACCCCGCCCTTGGTGGCGCAGGCAACTGCGCTATATCAAGCGCAGTGTGCTGCCTGCCATGGTGCCACCGGTAACGGTGATGGCCTCCTGGGCCTTAAGCTGGAACCGCGCCCGGTTGCTTTCACCGACAAAGACCGGGCCAGAGAGCGCAGCGCATTTGCTCTCTACCAGGCGATCAGCCAAGGCATCGAAGGCACGGCCATGCCCGGCTTTACCACGATCTCCGAAGCTGACCGGTGGGCACTGGCATTTTTCATCGGCCAGTTCGCGCACAGCAATAGTGAGGCAACTGCGGGGCAAAAGGTCTGGACCGAGAACGCCGCCGTGCGCGCCCAACTGACCAGTCTGGATGCGCTGTCGCGCATGACCGAAGCTGACTTGGCCAAGCAAGTAGGTGACGAGCCCGCATCGCTGACCATGGCCTATCTGCACATGCACCCGGAAGCCGTTGTTCAGAAACGCGCCCTGAGTTTCGACGTGGCCCGCCAGAAGCTGGCACAAAGCCTTGCTGCCGTCGAGAAGGGGCAAATGGGGCTAGCTACGGATCTGGCGCTCTCGGCCTACTTGGACGGTGTGGAGCCCATTGAACCCACGCTGGCGACACGAGACTCGGCTCTGATGGGCCGTATTGAAACAGCGATGGGCAAGTACCGCTCCTTGCTCGCCAGCAAAGCGGCGATGTCTGAACTCCAGGCTCAGGTGAAGGACATTGATGATTTGTTCAAGGAAGCCGATGAGCTGCTCGGCTCCAGCGCGGATGCAACCGCCGCGTTCCTGGGCAGCCTGACCATCCTCGTGCGCGAAGGTCTGGAAGCCCTGCTGGTGGTGGTGGCCATGATCGCTTTCCTCCGCAAGGCCGAGCGCGGTGACATGCTGCGTTATGTGCATGCAGGCTGGGTCGGTGCGTTGGCGCTGGGCGTCGTGACCTGGGGCGTCGCGACCTATTTTGTCAGTATCAGCGGCGCCAGCCGTGAGATCACAGAAGGCTTGTCCTCTCTCTTTGCTGCCGTTGTTCTGCTGAGCGTCGGGATGTGGATGCATCAGAAGAGCATGGCCGGCGCATGGCAGAAGTACATTCACGACAAGCTGTCCGCGGCATTGAGCCGCAAATCTGCCTGGTTCATGTTCGGCTTGTCTTTTATCGCTGTCTATCGCGAAGTGTTCGAGACCATCTTGTTCTACGCTGCATTGTGGGAGCAAGGGAACCATCAGGCCGTGCTGGGCGGCTTGGTCACTGGTGTTGCTATCCTGGCTGTCGTCGGAGTCGCCATGCTGCGTTTCAGCGCACGCCTGCCCATTGGTAAATTTTTCACGTGGAGCTCAATGCTGGTTGCCGTATTGGCGGTAGTGCTTACAGGCAAGGGCGTTGCCGGTCTCCAGGAAGCGGGATGGCTTGACGTGTCCTTGTTCAACGGGCCACGTATCGACCTGCTGGGCATCTATCCATCCTTGCAAGGTGTCATTGCTCAGTTGTTGATGGCGATGTTGGTCATTGCCGGTTTCCTGTGGAATGCTCGTGAAGCAGCCCAACGGCAAGGAAGGAAATTGAGGTAAACGTGTTGAATTCCGTTGAAATCTGACCCACTTAGGACAGTGATTTCCATCCAAAGTTGACCCACGTAGGCCCTACCCTGCAAGTTTTAGAAGCAGGGGGAATTTAGGAGTGATAGACGTGGCGACATTGAATGTCATCAGGCGTTGGGCACTGCGAGAACAGATGTCCATCCGCGAGATCTCCAGGCGTACAGGCCTGGCTCGCAACACAGTGAAGAAGTACCTGCGGTCGGATGAGACCGAGCCCACATATGCAAAGCGGGCCAGTCCAAGCAAGCTCGATCCCTACGCTGAGAAGCTAGCCACCTGGCTAGGAATCGAGGCAACAAAATCGCGGAAACAGCGGCGCAATCTGAAGCAGATCTACACACCAATGCCTCGGCCGCCGGCGGTTGCATCATTCGATTCACTCCTAACACCCTGCTCATAGAGCCCGTCGCCACTATGATGTAGACCTAGAACTCGACTTAGAGCGGACAAAGGACAAAGATCGAGTAGCTCACATCGCAAGGCGCGAATGCTTTGGAAGCATCGTCTTGAGAAGCTCCATCTGGTCACAAAGGATGCGTCGGTTCTGAAGCAGCAGGCCCTCCTGGTGGTTCGGTGCATACGGCAGGTACAACAACTCCCAACCCAGCTCTTCGAGCAAACTGGCCCCCTTGCGAAGGTTACAAGCAGAGCAACACGCACAGACGTTAAGCCAGGCATCAGTACCGCCGCGCGAAAGCGGGACGATGTGATCCCGGGTCAAACCACGCGTGTGCACGTCGCCGCAATAGGCGCACGTAAATCGATCCCGCCGGAACAGTGCGTGGTTGGATAACGGGATCGTCGCGTGGTGCGCTGCAACGCGATTGCGCCCGTGCATCACCAAGATGCTCTTCAACGTAACCTGCGAGTTCAGCCCCGTGTCTCGGTTCTTGCCTCCTGTGAAGGTGAACTCGAAGTCGCCGAAGCCATAGGACACTTTACCCAGCACCTCGTGAGTAACAGCGTCCTGCCAGGAAAGCCAGCGCGATGGGTATCCAGTGCTGTCAATAGCCAAGAACAGTTCGTTCATGTGTGACCCCACACCTGGCCTGCAGCAAGCCGGCCATAGGCCCGTACTCGTAAAGCGTACTCGTAAGCCTTACCAGTCCAAAAACGACTCCGAACTCGCCCCTTCAGTAAGCGGAACTCACGCTTACGGCAAAGTAGTAAGTAATTTGGGAGGGATAAGCGGCAGGCGGTCACCACGTTCATCCAATGGTCCTGGCCGTCCTGGGCAAAGGGGATGATGTGCTCGCGGGTGAGTTCGGTCTCGTGGTGGTCGACGCCACAGTAGGCGCAGACGTTGCGGTCGCGCGTGAACAGCTTGCTGTTGGTGAGGCTGGGGCGCAGGTCGAAGGGGTTGATGCTGGGCACGCCCTTGGTGCCGATGATGCTGTTGACGGTGATGACGGACTGCTCACCGGTGATGGCGTTGTGGCCGCCATGGAACACGGCAATCTCGCCCCCCGCCTCCCATCGCACTTCGTCGGCGGCGTAGTGCAACACCGCTTCCTCAAGCGAAATCCAGGATTGGGGCAGCCCCTGGGCCGACAGCTTCAAGACCTTCAAAACACGCCTCCTGACCGGTTACGAGAACCATCCAAACGGAACGTTTGCGTCTGCGACAGCCCCTCGGGGGGGCTGCCTCGCCATTCGGACACAATATACCCTGATTTGACGACCCTTTGACGGCTTTGCTTTTGCTTACAGCCTGGCCCGCTATCAAAAAGATACCAGCGACCCCACCCATGAAGGTTTTCCGCGGCTTCCACCACCCCGGCATCGCCCCGGCCTGTGCGCTGACCATCGGCAATTTCGATGGCGTACACCGCGGCCACCAGGCCATGCTGGCGCTGCTGCGCGGCGAGGCCGCGCAGCGCGGCGTGCCCAGCTGTGCCATGACCTTCGAGCCGCATCCGCGCGACTACTTTGCCGGCGCCACGGGCAACGCTGCCCTGGCCCCGGCACGCATCGCCACCCTGCGCGACAAGCTGGCCGACCTGCAACGCTGCGGCATCGACCAGGTGATCGTGCTGCCCTTCGACGCCCGCCTGGCCTCGCTCTCCCCGCAGGCCTTCATCGACGATGTGCTGGTGCGCGGCCTGGGCACGCGCTACGCCCTGGTGGGTGACGACTTCCGCTTCGGCGCCAAACGCGCGGGCGACTACGCCCTGCTGGACGCCGCGGGCACCCAGAAAGGCTTCGACGTCGCCCGCATGAACAGCTACGAGGTCCATGGCCTGCGTGTCTCCAGCTCGGCCGTGCGCTCGGCCCTTGCCGAGGGCCGCATGGACGATGCGGCCCGCCTGCTGGGCCACCCGTACCATATCTCAGGCCACGTGCTGCACGGGCGCAAGCTCGGGCGCGAACTGGGTTTCAAGACCCTGAACCTGCGCTTCACCCACTGGAAACCGGCCGCCAGCGGCATCTTTGCCGTGCTGGTGCATGGCCTGGATGCCCGGCCCCTGCGCGGCGTGGCCAATCTGGGCGTGCGGCCCTCGCTGGACCCGACCGATGTGAACGGCGGGCGGGTGCTGCTGGAGACGCACTGCCTGGACTGGCCGGCCGCCCTGGGCGCCGAGGGGGCCTACGGTAAAATCATCCGCGTGGAACTGCTGCACAAACTGCACGACGAACTGAAATACGACAGTCTGGATGCCCTCACCCAAGGCATCACCCAGGACTGCGATGCTGCACGCGCCTGGTTTGCCCGGCGAATTTGACGGGGCACCACCGGCGCACCTTGCCCCGCGCCAGCGCAAGCCCCCTCTCGCCCGCCCCTCTGGGCCGCCACGTCTTTCGAAAAGTTTGCCATGACCGACAAAGTTGATTACCGCGCCACGCTGAACCTGCCCGACACCCCCTTCCCCATGCGCGGCGACCTGCCCAAGCGCGAGCCGGGCTGGGTCAAGACATGGAACGAACAGGGCCTGTACAAGAAGCTGCGCGATGTGCGCCACGGCAAGCCCAAGTTCATCCTGCATGACGGCCCGCCTTACGCCAACGGCCAGATCCACATCGGTCACGCGGTCAACAAGATCCTCAAGGACATGATCGTCAAGGCGCGGCTGCTCTTGGGGCTGGACGCGCAGTACATCCCGGGCTGGGACTGCCACGGCCTGCCCATCGAGAACGCCATCGAGAAGCTGCA
The DNA here is from genome assembly GCF_058807395.1 of Hylemonella sp. GW821-FHT12C09. Taxonomy (NCBI): domain Bacteria; kingdom Pseudomonadati; phylum Pseudomonadota; class Betaproteobacteria; order Burkholderiales; family Comamonadaceae; genus Hylemonella; species Hylemonella sp. GW821-FHT12C09. The sequence continues at coordinate 157,635 of NZ_JBXAQQ010000007.1, forward strand.
CGGTCGCAACCTGCCGCGTGACGAGATGCAGGCCAAGAGCCGCGCCTTCGCCACCGAGCAGATCGCCGGCCAGATGGCTGACTTCAAGCGCCTGGGCGTGCTGGGCCAGTGGGACAACCCTTACAAGACGATGAACTTCGTCAACGAGGCCGCCGAGATCCGGGCCTTCAAGCGGGTCATGGAGCGGGGTTTTGTCTACCGCGGCCTCAAGCCCGTCTACTGGTGCTTCGACTGCGGCTCGTCACTGGCCGAGTTCGAGATCGAATACCAGGACAAGAAGAGCAGCACGCTGGACGTGGGCTTCGAATGCGCCGAGCCCGGGAAACTGGCCGCCGCCTTCGGCCTGCCCAAGCTGGACCAGGCGGCCTATGCCGTGATCTGGACCACCACCGCCTGGACCATCCCCGCCAACCAGGCCCTCAATCTCAACCCCGAGCTGGAATACGCGCTGGTGCAGACCGAACGCGGCCTGCTGGTGCTGGCCGCCGTACTGGTCGAGAAATGCATGGAGCGCTTCAAGCTCACAGGCAAGGTGCTGGCCACCACGGCGGGCAAGAACCTGGGCCTCATCCACTTCAAGCACCCGCTGTATGACGTGGATGCCGGCTACCGCCGCCTCAGCCCCGTGTACCTGGCGGATTACGCCACGGCCGAAGACGGCACGGGTATCGTGCACTCGGCGCCCGCCTACGGGGTGGATGACTTCAACAGCTGTGTATCGCACGGGATGGCCTACGACGACATCCTCAACCCGGTGCAGGGCAACGGCGCCTACGCCGCCGATTTCCCGCTCTTCGGCGGCCTCAACATCTGGAAGGCTGTGCCCGTGGTGCTGGAGGCGCTGAAGAACGCCAACCGCCTGTTCGCCACCCAGGACATCACCCACAGCTACCCGCACTGCTGGCGCCACAAGACGCCCGTGATCTACCGCGCCGCGGCCCAGTGGTTCGTGCGCATGGACGAGGGCACCGGCATCTTCACCAAGGACAAGGCGCCGCAGACCTTGCGTCAGCTGGCCCTGGCCGCCATCGACGAGACGAAGTTCTACCCTGAGAACGGCCGCACCCGCCTGCGCGACATGATCGCCAACCGGCCCGACTGGTGCATCTCGCGCCAGCGCAGCTGGGGCGTGCCCCTGCCCTTCCTGCTCGACGTGGACAGCGGCGAGCCGCATCCGCGCACGCCCGAAATCATCGACCTGGCGGCTGACGTCGTCGAGCAGGGCGGCATCGAAGCCTGGAGCAAGCTTTCCACCGCCGAGATCCTGCAGCGCATCGGCGACAAGACGAACGCGGCGCAGTGGAGCAAGAGCACCGACATCCTGGAAGTGTGGTTCGATTCCGGCACCACGCACACCACCGTGCTCAAGACCTCGCACCCGGGCGCCGGCCACGAGAGCGGCCCCGAGGCCGACCTCTACCTCGAAGGCCACGACCAGCACCGCGGCTGGTTCCACTCCTCGCTGCTGACCGCCTGCGCCATGTACGGCCGCGCGCCCTACCGCGGCCTGCTGACCCACGGCTTCACCGTGGACGGCCAGGGCCGCAAGATGAGCAAGAGCGTGGGCAACGTCGTGGCCCCCCAGCAGGTCAGCGAGAAGATGGGCGCCGAGATCATCCGCCTGTGGTGCGCCGCCACCGACTACTCGGGCGACCTGGGCATCGACGACAAGATCCTGGCACGTGTGGTAGACACCTACCGCCGCATCCGCAACACCCTCAAGTTCCTGCTGGCCAACGTCAGCGACTTCGATCCGAAGAAGGACGCGGTGCCGCTGGACCAGATGCTTGAGATCGACCGCTACGCGCTCAGCCGCGCCGCCGAGCTGCAGGCCGAGATCCTGGCGCACTACGAGGTCTACGAATTCCACCCCGTGGTGGCCAAGCTGCAGGTCTACTGTTCGGAAGACCTGGGCGCCTTCTACCTGGACGTGCTGAAGGACCGCCTCTACACCACGGCACCGAAGTCGCTGGCGCGCCGCAGTGCCCAGACCGCGCTGTACCAGATCACCCAGGCCATGCTGCGCTGGATGGCGCCTTTCCTGAGCTTCACAGCTGAGGAAGCCTGGCAGGTGATCGGCTCGTCCGAATCGATCTTCATGGAAACCTATATCGAGCTGGGCCAGCCCGACGCAACACTGCTGGCCAAGTGGGCCCGCATCCGCGAGATCCGCGATGCGGTGAACAAGGACATCGAAGCCTTGCGTGCCGAGGGCAAGGTGGGGGCATCCCTACAAGCGACTGTCCAGTTCCTGGCAAGTGGCGAGTATCTTAAGTTGCTGCGCACACTAGGCGAAGACCTCAAGTTCGTCCTAATTGTTTCAGAGACTCTTGTTGCCAGCAAAGGCTCTGAGTTAGTTGAAATGACAGACGATGACGAATTTGACATTGGTTTTAGCGAAGGTGGCGCTCTGAAGATCTTTGTGAAACCATCAACAAAGCTCAAATGCGAACGCTGCTGGCACTACCGCGACGACGTCGGCGTGGATGCGACCCATCCCACGCTGTGCGGCCGCTGCACCAGCAATCTGTATGGCGCCGGTGAAAGCCGGAAGATCGCCTGATGGGTCGCGCGATCAAATCAGCCGGCCTGCTGCAGTGGCTGGGCCTGGCCTTCCTGATCCTGGTGGTGGACCAGATCACCAAGGTGCTGATCCTGGCCTACTACCACCCGGGCGAGAGCACCTATATCACCGACTGGCTCAACATCGTGCGGGTGCACAACCGCGGCGCGGCTTTCTCCTTCCTCGCCGGCGCCGACGGCTGGCAGCGCTGGTTCTTCGTGGGCATCGGTGCAGTGGCTGCGGTGTTCATCATCTACCTGCTGCGCACCCATGCCGGCCAGCGCCTGTTCTGCTTTGCGCTGACCTGCATCCTGGGCGGCGCCATCGGCAATGTGATGGACCGCCTGCTGCACGGCTACGTGGTGGACATGGTGGACTTCCACATCGGCCGCTGGCATTTCCCGGCCTTCAACGTGGCCGATACCGCCATCACCTTCGGCGTGATTTTCCTGCTGCTCGACGAGCTCTTGCGGGTACGGCGCTCGCGCGCCTGAGTCCAGCAGCCTGACACGCTCCGACCATGAACACTTCAGCGGTCCACGGTGTCAGGCGCAGCAATCTGGGGCGCCTGAACGAGATCGCCGGCGTGCTGGTGCGCCATGGCCTGGGCGAGCTGGTGCGCCGCTGGGGCCTGGCCGATGTGCTGGAGAAGGCCGGCCACCGCCTGCACTGGGACCACGCCGCCGACCTGGCCCACCTCCCGCCGCCCGTGCAGCTGCGCAAGGCCCTGGAGGAACTGGGTCCCACCTTCGTGAAACTCGGCCAGATCCTGGCCGGCCGGGCCGACATGTTCGGCCCCGAGTGGATCGCCGAATTCGAGAAACTGCACAGCCATGTGCCGGCCCTGCCGCTGGACGCCCTGCGCGCGCAGTTGCGCGAAGATCTGGGCGGCGAGCCCGAGGCCGTGTTCGCCCGCTTCGACCCCGAGCCGCTGGCGGCCGCCTCCATCGCCCAGGTGCACCGCGCCCAGCTCCAGGACGGCAGCGAGGTCGTCGTCAAGATCCGCCGCCCCGGCATCCGCGCAGTGATCGAGGCCGACCTGCGCCTGCTCGACCGCCTGGCCGCGCTGGCTGAAATCGAATTGCCGGCGCTTGCACCCTACCGCCCGCGCCAGCTGCTGCGCGAGTTTGGCCGCTCGCTGCAACGCGAACTCGACCTGGCCAGCGAATGCCGTCATGCCGAACGCCTGGCGCGCAACATGGCCGCACTGCCCTTCGTGCAGATCCCCCGCATCCACTGGGCCTGGACGCATGAACGCGTCAATGTGCAGGACTACGTAGAGGGGATCGCCGGCCACGCTCTCGACCAGCTGGACCAGGCCGGGCTGGACCGTCGCCTGCTGGCACGGCGCGGCGCGCAGGCCGTGCTCAAGATGATCGTGGAAGACGGTTTCTTCCACGCCGACCCGCACCCGGGCAACGTCTTTTACCTGGCGGACAACCGGCTCGCCTTCATCGATTTCGGCATGGTGGGCCACCTCTCCATGCGCCGGCGCCAGCAACTGCTCAAGCTGCTGCTGGGCCTGGTTCAGCGCGAGCCGCAAACGGTGGTGGACGTGCTGCTGGACTGGACCCGCGACGGCCAGACCGTGCCGGTGGAACGGCTGGAAAGCGATATCGAGGCCTTCCTCGACCAATACCACGGTACCCCGCTGGCCGAGCTGAGCCTGGGCCGCATGCTGGTGGACGTGACGGCCATCCTGCGCGAAAACCACCTGGCCCTGCCCGCCGACCTGGCCCTGCTGATCAAGGCCTTCATCACGCTGGAGGGCCTGGGCCGCGGCCTGGACCCGAACTTCAACATGGCCGCCGAGGCCCTGCCCCTGCTGCAGCAGGTGGTGCGTGCGCGCTACCGCCCCCGGGCGATGGCAGGGCGCGTCTGGGGTTCCTGGCTGCGCCTGATGGAGGTGGCCGAGCAACTGCCGCAAGACCTCTCCCGCCTCATGCGCAAGGCGCGCCAGGGACGCATGGGGCTGGACATCGAGAGCCGCTCGCTGCGCCACGTGGGCAAGCAGCTCGACCGCGCGGCCAACCGGATCTCGCTGGCGCTGATCATTGCGGCGCTCATCATCGGCTCCTCCATCGTCATGACGGTGGGTGGCGGCCCCACCCTGCTGGGCCTGCCGGCCTTCGGCCTGCTGGGTTTCCTGGGCGCGGGCATCGGCGCGCTCTGGCTGGGCCGCTCGATCTGGCGCAGCCATCGGCACGAAGACGACGAGCTTTAGTCCTGTCGTGTCAGCGCTTTCCCGCATCCAAAAATAAAGCCCCAGTTTCCCGGCCAGTTGTCGAAAACAGTGCAGAGGCGGTCTTTCCTGCGGGCGAACCGTGCCTGGGCCGTGCGCCCAGGGAATCTGCAATTGACTTGGAGCCACAGGACCTGTCATGGGGATGGTCATCAACACCGGCATGCTGTCGCTGACGGCCCAGAGAAATCTGGGCACGAGTCAGTCGAGTTTTGCCACCTCCATACAACGCCTGTCGAGCGGGCTGCGCATCAACAGCGCCCGCGACGACGCGGCGGGCCTGGCCATTTCCGAGCGTTTCACCAGCCAGATCCGAGGCCAGAACCAGGCCATCCGCAATGCCAACGATGGCATCTCCATGCTGCAGACGGCCGAGGGCGCCGCCACCACCATCACCGGCAACCTGCAGCGCATCCGCGAGCTGGCCGTGCAATCGGCCAACGCCACCAACTCGGCCTCGGACCGGCAGTCCCTGCAACAGGAAGTCAACCAGCTGGCCGCCGAGATCGACCGCATCGGGCGGACCACCGAGTTCAACACGCTCAAGGTTTTCGACCAGAGCCGCAACAAGGTGACCGGCCTGAGCAATACCGACCAGGATGCCGTCATCGAAGGCCTGCAGGGCGGCTGGCTGGAGGTGGCCGAGAACATGATCAGCCAGGCCTACGGCATCATGGGCAAGGGCAATGCCATCAGCATCGAGCTCACCACCTTCACCGATGCGGCCGGCAACACGGCCGCACGGGTCGTATCGTCCGTGGGCGCCAGCGGGCCCGGCACGGACATCAAGATGCAGATCGACATGGCGGACTTCGTGCCACCCAACCTGCCCAACGGCGGCAACGCCCCCTTCTACAACGACCGCATCATCGCGCACGAGATGGTGCATGCCGTCATGGCCACCGGCGCCAGCTGGGGCGAACTGGCCAACGACGGCACCGCCACCTGGTTCCTCGAAGGCGCGGCCGAGTTCATCCACGGCGCCGAGGAGCGGGTACAGGCCGACGGCATCGCCGCCACGCTGGCCGACAACATCAGCGCCTGGGGTGGCGGCAGCGTGGACTATTCGTCGGCCTACGTGGCCATCCGCTACCTGCATGAAAAGATCCAGGCAGCCGGTGGCGACGGCGTGCAGGACATGCTGCAGTACCTGCACAACAACGCCGGCAAGACGCTGAACGACGCGTTCGTGAATGCCACCCATGGCGCCTACGCCAGCCAGGCTGCCTTCGTGACCGACTTCAATGCGAACAAGGCCGGTTTCGTTGCCGGCTTCGACTTCAGCAACAGCGATACCGGGGCCATCGGCGGCCTCGATGTCGACAGCGGCCCCGTCCAGACCGCCAAGAGCGTGGTCCAGGACTTCGGCAATCGCAGCGGTGTCGATGTCCTCTCGGGCTTCACCGAGACCTGGGAAGAGCTGGGCAAGGCCGGCGGCACCGGCAACATCCTGAGCTTCCAGGTCGGCGCCAATGCGGGCCAGACCATAGCCACCGCCATCGGCGGCATGAACCTGGGTTCGCTGGGCCTGATGAACGTGGACGTCACCTCGGTCGACAACGCCAGCCTGGCCATGCGCCAGATCGACAAGGCGCTGAACTACGTCAGCGGCACCCGCGCCAAGCTGGGGGCGCAGATGTCGCGCTTCGACACCACCGTCCAGAACCTGCAGCTCAGCAGCGAGAACATGTCGGCCAGCCGCTCACGCGTGTTGGATGCCGACTTCGCCCAGGAGACCGCGGCGCTGTCGCGCGCCCAGATCCTGCAGAACGCCGGCACGGCCATGGTGGCGCAGGCCAACCAGATGCCGCGCATGGTGCTGACGCTGCTGCGCTAGAACGTCCTGTCCAGGTAAGGCAGCAGCGCCCGGCTCACAGCGTCAGGATGGTGCTGCCCGTGGTCTTGCGGGCTTCCAGGTCGCGGTGCGCCTGCTGCACCTGCTCCAGCGGGTAACGCTGGGCGATGTTGATCTTCACCTTGCCGCTGCCCACCATGGCGAACAGGTCGTCGGCCATGGCCTGCGTGCTCTCGCGCGTGGCGATGTGGGTGAACAGGGTCTGGCGCGTCACGTAGATCGAGCCCTTGGCCGCCAGGCTGCCCGGGGCAAAGGGCGGCACCACGCCCGAGGAATTGCCAAAGCTGGCCATCAGGCCGAAGGGGCGCAGGCAATCCAGCGACTTGTCCCAGGTGTCCTTGCCGACCGAGTCGTACACCACCTTCACGCCCTTGCCACCGGTGATCTCCTTCACGCGCGCCTGGAAGTCCTCGGTCGCGTAGTTGATCACGTGCGCCGCGCCGTTGGCCCGGGCCAGTTCGCACTTGGCGGCCGAACCGGCGGTGCCGATCAGCTGCAGGCCCAGGGCGCGGGCCCACTGGCAGGCGATCAGGCCCACACCACCGGCAGCCGCATGGAAGAGGATGTGATCGCCGGGCTGCAGCCCTTCAACCGGACGCACCTTGTTGAGCAGGTACTGCACGGTCAGGCCCTTGAGCATCATGGCCGCGCCGGTCTCGAAGTCGATGTTGTCGGGCAGCTTGCAGACGCACTTGGCCGGCATCACGCGCAGTTGGCAATAGGCGCCGGGCGGCTGGCTGGCGTAGGCGGCGCGGTCGCCCACCTTCAGGTGCGTCACACCCTCCCCCACCGCCTCGACGATGCCCGAGGCCTCCATGCCCAGCTGCAGGGGCATGGGCAGCTGGTAGACGCCGGTACGCTGGTAGACGTCCAGGAAGTTCAGGCCGCAGGCCTTGTGGCGGATGCGGATCTCGCCGGGGCCGGGCTCGCCCACCATCACCTCGGCAATCTTCATTTCTTCGGGGCCGCCGTGCTGATCGATGCGCACGGCGCGGGATTTGAACTGGCTCATGTCTGTCTCCTTGTGTTGCGCAAAATTCTACGTGAGCATACGAGTGCCCGCCGCCAGCAGGGCCAAACGAGCAGGACGACAGCGCCCCGGCCCGGGGCTTGCTACAGTGCCAACCCATGCACACCCGACTCAGCCCCTCCACCGCCCTGCTCCTGACCCTCCCGCCCCTGATGTGGGCGGGCAACGCCGTGGTGGGCCGCATGGTGGGCGAACTCGTGCCGCCCATGATGCTCAACCTGCTGCGCTGGGCGCTGGCCGGCCTGATCCTGCTGCCCCTGGCGGCCTGGGTCCTGAAGCGCGACAGCGGGATGTGGCAACACTGGCGGCGCTTCTCCATGCTGGGCCTGCTCAGCGTGGGCGCCTACAACGCCCTGCAGTACCTGGCCCTCAAGACCTCCTCGCCCATCAACGTCACCCTGGTGGCCGCCAGCATGCCGATCTGGATGCAACTCATCGGCCGCCTGTTCTTTGCGGCGCCCGTATCAAGGCGCCAGCTGCTGGGCGCCCTGCTCTCGATCAGCGGCGTGCTGCTGGTGCTCAGCCGCGGCCACCTCGACACGCTGCTGCAGGTCCAGCTGCTGCCGGGCGACATCTACATCCTGATCGCGTCCATCTGCTGGGCTTTCTACAGCTGGATGCTGGCGCGCCCGGGCGGCGAGCCGCACACCATCCGCGGCGATTGGGCGGCGTTCCTGATGGCACAAATCGTCTTTGGCCTGGTCTGGTCGGCCCTCTTTGCCGCCGGCGAATGGGCTGTGGTGGACCAATCCATCACCTGGGGCTGGCCGCTGACCGCTGCCCTGGTCTTCGTGGCCGTGGGGCCGGCCCTGCTGGCCTACCGCGCCTGGGGCATCGGCGTGCAACGCGCCGGCCCCACGGTCGCCAGCTTCTTCGGCAACCTCACGCCCCTGCTCGCGGCGCTGATGTCTGCCGCCCTGCTGGGCGAGCTGCCGCAGCTGTACCACGGCGCTGCCTTCGTGCTCATCGTCTGCGGCATCGTGGTGTCGTCGGCAAGGCGCTGAAGGTGGCAGACAGTCAGAACCCGGTGGCCTGCATGCCGATCGGGTTGCCGGTCTTGTCCTTGACAGACGCAATGATCCTGAAGGCCGCCGCCTGCACGCGGTTGGGCAAGCGCACGAAACTGCTCCGCTGCACCAGTTCGTCACCGTGCATGAATGACCAGGCGAAGAACTTCAGGGCGGGCAGGACATCCTGCGGCTTCTCGGCCACCTGCGGCACGACAACGAAGGTTCCCATGGTGATGGGCCAGGCACCGCGTCGGTTCATGTTCGTCAGCGTGGTCGTGAAGTTGCCGCTGCTGACCCAGTCACTGGCCGACAGCGCCGTGCGGAAGCTGTCGCTGGACGGGCTGAGGAATTCGCCCGTGGCATCGACCAGCTGCACCGGGGTGAGCTGGTAGTCCCGCACATAACCGAAATCGACATAGCTGATGCCACCGACCGTTTCGCGCACCGCCGTGGAAACCCCCTCGCTGCCTTTCGCTGCGATGAAGTGTCCGGGCCACGTGATGCTGTTCTTGACGCCGAACTGCGCCTGCCAGTCCGGGTGCACCTTGGCCAGATAGTCGGTGTAGTTGTAGGTGGTGCCCGAGCCGTCACTGCGTACGATGACCTTGATGGGCAGATTGGGCAAGGCCAGGCCCGGGTTGAGCTGGGCGATCTCGGGCGCATTCCACTGGGCGACTTGCCCCATGAAGATGCGCGCCAGCACGGTGCCATTCAATCGCAGCTGGCCGTCGGCGATCCGGGGCAGGTTCACCACGGGCGAAATGCCCGTGATGGCGATCGGAAACACCAGCAGCCCGTCCCGGTCCAGTTCTGCGCGTGTCGGTGCGACGTCGGTCGCACCATAAGCCACTTCGCGCGCCTTGATCTTGCGCACACCGGCCGATGAGCCGGCCGAGTCATAGGCCAGCTTGTGACTGGTGGCGCGCTCGTAGGCGGCACCCCAGCTGCGGTAGATCGGCGCGGCGGCGGACGAGCCGGCCCCTGTGAACGTATCGGCCCAGGCGCCGCATGCGGTCGCGGCCAGCCATGCGGCGGCAACTCCCAAGGAGATCTTCTGTTTCATCATCATTCAATTCCATCTATTCATGACATGACCCACCCGGTTCGCAAAACGCGATCGGAATATCGCGTCCTCCGCATAGGCGCGGTCAGACAGGGATCACAGGGGGTAGTCGGACTGACTGGCAGGACCTGCGTCAGGCGCCCGCCAAGGACACAGGTGACCGGCGCAAAGCAGTTACCCGCATCCGCATTCTAAGGGAAGCAAGGGAAAACCCTTAACCCACCGGATAAGGCAGGGACACGCCTCTCGCCACTCAGCCGCGCCATCGCACGGCGCGGCGGGTTACGAAACGGGCTGGAATACCCGCTGATACGGCCACGGGCCGCGCCGGGCCGGACCGGCTCAGTACGTGCCCGGATAGGCGCCACCGTCGGCCAGCACGTTCTGGCCGTTGATGTAGCCACCGTGCTGGCTGCACAGGAAGGCGCAGATCGCGCCGAATTCCTCGGGTGTGCCGAAACGCTGGGCCGGGATGGTCATGCGGCGCGCATTGGCGATGTCCTCGATGGGCTTGCCGGTCTTCTGCGCCGCGCCCGCCATGGTGTGCTTGAGGCGGTCGGTGTCGAAGGCACCGGGCAGCAGGTTGTTGATGGTCACACCTTTGGCGGCAATCCGTGCATTGCGCGCCACGCCGGCGACGAAGCCGGTCAGGCCGCTGCGCGCGCCGTTGGACAGGCCCAGGATGTCGATCGGCGCCTTCACCGCGCTGGAGGTGATGTTGACGATGCGGCCGTAGCCGCGCGCGGCCATGCCGTCCACCGTGGCCTTGATCAGTTCGATCGGCGTGAGCATGTTGGCGTCCACCGCCTTGATCCAGGCCTCGCGGTCCCAGTCGCGGAAGTCGCCGGGCGGTGGGCCACCGGCATTGGTGACGACGATGTCGAAGTCCTTGCGCTGGGCAAAGATGGCTTCACGCCCGGCCACCGTGGTGATATCCACCGGCACGGCGATCACCTGTACGCCGGGGGCCTCGGCCTTGAGGCTGGCCGCCGCCGCATTCAGCGCCTCGGCGCCGCGCGCCACGATGACCACGTTGACGCCTTCACGCGCCAGCGCCTGCGCACAGCCGTAGCCCAGACCTTTGCTTGCGCCACCGACCAGCGCCCACTTGCCTTTGATGCCGAGATCCATGATGTTTTCCTGTGAGTAAAAGTCGAATGAAAGAAATGATACGTGGACTGTCGCGTCGTCGCCGTGGCCAGGCCTTCAGTCTGCGGGCAGGCGCGCAGCCCGGCTGAAGACGAAGATGCCGGCCAGCACCAGCACGGTACCGGCCACCACCCAGCCGGTGAAGGGTTCGCCCAGCAGCCACACGCCCATGAGGATGGTGGACATCGGCCCGACCATGCCAGCCTGCGCGGCCGCGCCGGCGCCGATGCGCTCGATGGCCATCATGACCAGCAGCACCGGCACCGCCGTGCAGGCCGTGGCGTTGAGCAAGGAGAGCCAGAGCACCTCGGGCGCTACCTGCGCGGCCGACAGAGGGCGCAGCAGCAGAAACTGCAGGATGCAGAACAGACAGGCCGCGCTGGTGGCCAGGCCGACGAGACGCAGCGAACCCAGGCGCTGCACGAGCTCCCCGCTGTAGCTGAGGTAAAGCGCATAACTGACGGCACTCAGGAAGACCAGCAGCGTCCCCCAGGCGACGTCGGCCCCGGCCAGCGTGACCTCACGTCCGAAAACCAGCATCACGCCCGCGTAGCTGATCAGCACGCCACCCAGCTGCGCGCGGCTGACGCGCCGGCCGTAGAACAGCAGGCCGATCAGCAGCACGATGGTGGGGGTGAGGTACAGGACCAGACGCTCGAGCGAGGCTGTGATGTAGGCCAGGCCCGCAAAGTCCAGGAAGCTGGCCAGGTAATAACCGCAAAATCCCAGGCCCAGCACACCCAAACCGTCGCGCCGTGTGAGCGCGGCCTGGCCGCGGCTGGCCCACCAGGCCATGCCCGCAAACAGCGGCAGCGCAAACAGCATGCGGTACATGATGAGCGTGACCGCATCCACCCCGTAACGGTAAGCCAGCTTGACGATGATGGCCTTGCCGCTGAAGGCGATGGCACCCGCCATCGCCAGCATGAGACCGGTTGCTATGTTCTTGCTAGCGTTCTGTGCCGGCACGTCGGAAAGCTCAGAAACCGGCCGCCTGCCCGTCGCGTCGCGCGTCGCTCGCGGCCACGTAACCCTGCACCTTGGGGTCGCCGGCGCGCCAGATGAACTGGCCGGCGCCGAAGTCCTGGTAGGAATCGTTGATGACCTCCATGCGGTGGCCGCGCGCCGACAGGCCCTGCACGGTAGCCGGGTGCATGGTCGCCTCGACGTTGATCTCGAAGCCCGCGTTGTAGCGCCAGCGCGGCGCGTCACAGGCGGTCTGCGGGTTCTGGCCGTAGTCCAGCATGCGCACCAGGGTCTGCAGATGGCCCTGCGGCTGCATATTGCCGCCCATCACGCCGAAGCTCATCACCGGCTGGCCGTCTTTCGTGAGGAAGGCCGGGATGATGGTATGGATGGGCCGCTTGCCCGGCGCCACCAGGTTGGCCGTGTTCAGACCATTGGCGTCCACGTTGAAACCGTGGCCGCGGTTCTGCAGACTGATACCGAAGGTCGGCTCCACGCAACCCGAGCCGAAGCCCATGAAGTTGCTCTGTATGAAGCTGATCATCATGCCGTTCTCGTCGGCCGCCGTCAGGTAGATGGTGCCGCCCTTGACCGGGTTGCCGGCCTTGAAGTCCTGCGCCTTCTTCATGTCGATCAGTTTGGCACGACTGGCCAGGTAGGCGTCATCGAGCATTTGCGCGGGGGTCACCTGCATGGCCGAGGGCTCGGCCACATAGCGATAGACATCGGCAAAGGCCAGCTTCATGGCCTCGATCTGCAGGTGCTGCGAATCGACGCTGTCCACAGGCAGGGAACCCAGGTCGAACTTGTCCAGGATGCCCAGGGCCATCTGCGCGGCGATGCCCTGGCCATTGGGCGGGATCTCGTGCAGGGTGTAGCCGCGGTAATTCTTGGCCAGGGGCTGCACCCACTCCGGCTGGTAGGCGGCCAGGTCGCTGGCCTTGAGAACGCCGCCGCACTCGGCGGCAAATTTCGCCAGCGCTTGAGCAATCTCGCCACGGTAATAGGCCTCGCCCTTGGTCAGCGCGATGGCGCGCAAGGCGCGCGCGGCGGCCTTGAACTGGAACAGCTCACCCACCTGCGGCGCACGGCCCCAGGGCAGGAAGGACTGGGCAAAACCCGGCACGCCCTGCAGTTCGGGCGTGGCGGCAGCCCATTTCTGCTGCACCACCACGGGAATGAGGTACCCACGCTCGGCGATCTCGATGGCCGGCTCCAGCAGGTCGGCAAAGGGCAGCTTGCCGAAACGCTCGCTCAAGGCCACCCAGCCGGCCACGGCACCGGGCACGGTGACGGCGTCGATGCCGCGCTTCGGGGGTGTCTTGGCGCCGTCGCCGTACTTGTTTTTGAAGTACTCGGGTGTCCAGCCCTGCGGCGCGCGACCGGAAGCGTTGAGGCCGTGCAGTTCCTTGCCATCCCAGAGGATGGCAAAGGCATCGCTGCCCAGGCCGTTGCTGACCGGCTCGCAGATCATCATGGCCGCCGCCGCGGCAATGGCCGCGTCCACCGCATTGCCGCCCTTTTGCATCATGCGCAGGCCGGCCTGCGCGGCCAGCGGGTGCGAGGTGGAGACGACGTTGCGCGCGAAGACGGGCAGGCGCGTGCTGGGATAGGGGGTGCTGTAGTTGAAGTTCATGATGTCATGGGTCCTGTTTTGCTCCGTTCATTCACATGAACGCACGGGCTTTTTCGAGAACGCCGCAGAACCGGCTTCGCCGGGCTGCTGGCGTTGTCCCCCACCGGGGGAAGGCGCCCTCAGGGGCGACACAGGGGGGCTTCATCAATCCGCGGTGATCTTTCGTTCGGTGATGACTTTTTTCCATTTGACCGACTCCGCCTTCACCACGGCCGCGAAGGCCTGCGGCGTGCCACCGGTGGTTTCAGCGCCCAGACGGGCAAAACGCTCTTTGAGTTCCGGCTCGGCCAGGGCGGCATTCACTGCCTGATTGACGCGCGCCACGATCTCGGGCGGCAGGCCGCGCGGGCCGTACACGCCGAACCAGGTGACGGACTCGAAGCCCGGCAGCAGCTCGGACACCGCCGGCAGCTCGGGCGCCAGCGTGCTGCGCTTGGGGCTGGTCACGGCCAGGGCACGCAGTTTGCCGTCGCGCACATGCGGCATGCCCGAGACCACGGAGTCGAACAGCACGTCGACCTTGCCGCTGATCAGATCGGCAATCGACAGGCCGGTGCCGCGGTAGGGAATGTGCACGAGGAAGGTGCCGGACTGGGCCTTGAAGTTCTCGGTGGAGAGGTTGGAGATGGTGCCGTTGCCACTGGAGGCGTAGTTCAGCCGCCCCGGGTTCTTGCGCGCATGCTCGATGAACTCGCGCAGGGTCCTGGCCGGTGAACTCATGGGCACCAGGATGACCTGCGGTGAACTGGCCACATAGACGATGGGCGTGAAGTCCGCCTCGGCGTTGTAGGGCATCCTGGGGTTGATGGCCGGGCCGATGCTGTGCGTGCTGGAGGTCGTGAGCAGCAGGGTGTAGCCATCGGCCGGGGCCTGCGCCGCGGCCAGCGCACCGATGGTGCCGCCGGCGCCGGGCTTGTTGTCGACCACGATGGACTGGCCCAGCTTCTTCGCCAGCTCCTGGGACAGCGCGCGCGACAGGATGTCGGTGGCGCCGCCCGCGGGAAAAGGCACGACCAGGCGCACCGGCTTGGCCGGCCAGGTCTGGGCCGAGACCGACAGGCTCAGACCGACGGCCAGCAGGCCGAGCAGGGTTTTGAACTTCATCTGGGTCGCTCCTCTGAAGGGGGTTCCGGAAAGGCAAGAACGGCACCCATGGGTGCCGTTCTGGTCGGGGAAGGGCTGAAAACTCAGTCCTCGACGAACGCTTCCTCGCGCTTGGACTTGATCGATGGCAGCGTCACGATGATGAGCAGCAACAGCGCCGCAGCCAGCAGGCCAGCCGACAGGGGACGCGTGACCAGCACGCTCCAGTCACCACGCGACAGCAGCAGCGCGCGACGCAGGTTCTCTTCCATCATCGGCCCCAGGATGAGGCCCAGCAGCAGCGGGGCGGGTTCGACCCCCAGCTTGATGAAGCCGTAACCGATCACGCCGAACATGGCCACCATCCACACGTCCCAGGTGTTGTTGTTGGTGGAGTAGACGCCCACCGCGCAGAACAGCACGATGGCAGGGAACAGCCAGCGATAGGGCACGGACAGCAGCTTGATCCAGATGCCGATCAGCGGCAGGTTCAGGACGATCAGCATGAGGTTGCCGATCCACATGGAAGCGATCAGGCCCCAGAACAGCTCGGGGTTGCTGGTCATCACCTGCGGGCCGGGCTGGATGTTGTGGATGGTCATGGCACCGACCATCAGCGCCATCACCGGATTGGGGGGAATGCCCAGCGTCAGCAACGGGATGAAGGAGGTCTGCGCACCGGCGTTGTTGGCGGCTTCGGGCGCGGCCACGCCGCGGATATTGCCCTGGCCGAAAGGCACCTCGCCCGGCTTGAGCTTGGTCTTTTTCTCGATGGAATAGGCCGCAAAGGCCGACAGCAGCGCGCCGCCGCCGGGCAGGATGCCCAGCATCGAGCCCAGGGCCGTGCCACGCAGCACCGCCGGGACCATGCGCTTGAAGTCTTCCTTGGACGGATAGATGTGGGTGATGTTGGAGGTGAACACCTCGCGTTTGTCCTCGGGGTGCGAGAGATTCGCGATGATCTCGCCGTAGCCGAACACACCCATGGCGATCACGATGAAGCCGATGCCATCGGTCAACTCCGGGATGTCGAAGGAGTAACGCGCCACACCCGAGTTCACGTCGGTGCCGACCAGCCCCAGCAGCAGGCCCAGGATGATCATGGCAACGGCCTTGAGCAGCGAGCCCGAGGCCAGCACCACGGCGCCGATCAGGCCCAGCACCATCAGCGAGAAATACTCGGCCGGACCGAACTTGAAGGCGACTTCCGTCAGCGGCGCCGCGAAAGCGGCCAGGATCAGCGTGCCCACGCAACCGGCAAAGAAGGAACCCATGCCGGCCGCAGCAAGCGCCGGACCGGCGCGGCCCTTGCGCGCCATCTGGTAACCGTCGATCACGGTCACCACCGAGGATGATTCACCCGGCAGATTCACCAGAATGGCGGTGGTGGAGCCGCCATACTGGGCGCCATAGTAGATGCCGCCCAGCATGATCAGCGCAGCCACCGGCGGCAGCGCATAGGTGGCCGGCAGCAGCATCGCAATGGTGGCCACCGGGCCCACGCCCGGCAGCACGCCGATCAGCGTGCCCAGGAGACAGCCAATGAAGGCATACAGCAGGTTCTGGAAGGTGAAGGCGACACCGAAACCCAGCGCAAGGTTGTTGAAAAGTTCGAATTCCATGGTCTTGTACTCCTCAACCCGTGATGAAAGCAGGCCAGACCTGGAACTGCAGGTTGAGCAGTTTCACGAACGCACCATAGCTGACAACCGCCAGGATGGTGGCCAGGATCAGCACTTCGCGCAGCTTGAACACGTCGCCGGCCAGGCTGGCCGTGATGGTGAGCCCGTAGATGGCAGCGATCAGGCCCATGGCGGGGATACCAAACTTGGGCAGGCCGCCGAGCAGGATGCCGAAGAGCACGTTGGCGCCAATGATGTAAAGCAGCGGGCGCCAGGCCATGCCGCCCAGCTTGTCGCCCGTTTCCGACTTGGACACCACGCCCTGAAACATGATCAGCGCACCCAGGGCGGCCAGGATGATGCCCAGCAGCAGCGGGAAGTAACCGGGGCCCATGCGGGCGCCCGTGCCGATGTTGTAGGTGGTTGCCCCGATGGCAAATGCACCACCCACGATGGTGAACATCAGGCCGGAGTAAAAATCTTTTTCACTCTTGATGAATCTCACGAAATTGTCTCCTACGGGCCGCGCCCGAAACACACGGGATTCTGCCCCGGAATAACGCTCATGCCGGATGTGGATTACACCTATGCCTCCCCCGGTAGCACGGGGCAGCCAGCAGGGAATACCCTAGGTTGAGGACCGGTGTGCGCCGTAGCGGTGCACCGGTCAGGCGCAGGTCAGGCAGCGGCCTGACTCAGGTGAGCGGCGGCGTGGCGCCGAGCACCTCATCGATCACCGTCAGCCCCTCGGCCACGCGCAGTGCACCGGCCAGGCGCAGCGGGCGCATGCCGTCGGCCACGGCCTGGCGCTTGAGCGCTTCGATGTTGGGCTCCTTGCTGACCCTGTCCTTGAAGGCTTCGGAGATGACCAACAGCTCGTACAGGCCCATGCGTCCCTGGAAACCCGTCATGCGGCAGTCCACGCAGCCCACCGGCTTGAAGGGCTTGTAGCCGCCGCTGATGTTCCAGGGCTTGACCATCTCGGCCAGGTGCTCCCTGGTGGCCGCCTCGTCGCGCACCTTGCACTGCGCGCACAGGGTACGCACCAGGCGCTGCGCCAGCACACCCAGCACGGTGGCATTGAGCAGGTAGGGCGGGATGCCCAGCTCCATCAGCCGTGTGATGGCCGATGGCGCGTCGTTGGTGTGCAGGGTGGAGAAGACCAGGTGGCCGGTCAGCGCGGCCTGCACCGCCATCTCGGCGGTTTCCAGGTCGCGGATTTCGCCCACCATGATGATGTCCGGGTCCTGCCGCATCAGCGCGCGCAGGCCCTCGGGGAAACCGAAGTCCAGCTGCGGCTGCACCTGGGTCTGGTTGAAGGCCGGCTCGATCATTTCGATCGGGTCTTCCACCGTGCTGACGTTGACCTCCTCCGTGGCCACGCGCTTCAGCGTGGAGTACAGCGTGGTGGTCTTGCCCGAGCCGGTGGGGCCGGTGACGAGGATGATGCCGTGCGGCCGCTTGACCAGCGCCTCCCAGCGCTGCGCGTCGTGCGGGCTGAACCCCAGCTCGGCCAGGTCCTTGACCGTGGTGTCCGGGTCGAAGATGCGCATGACCATCTTCTCGCCGAAGGCCGTGGGCAGGGTGGAAATCCGCATCTCCACCTCGTCGCCGCCAGGGTTGCGCGTCTTGATGCGGCCGTCCTGCGGACGGCGTTTCTCGACCACGTCCATGCGGCCCAGCAGCTTGATGCGCGCCGTCATGGCGGTGAGCACGCCCATGGGCATCTGGTAGACCGGGTGCAGCACGCCGTCGATGCGGAAACGGATCACGCCCTGCTCGCGCCGTGGCTCCAGGTGGATGTCACTGGCGCGCTGGTCGAAGGCGTACTGCCACAGCCAGTCCACCACCTGCACCACGCTCTGGTCGTTGGCGTCGAGCTGCTTGTTGCTCTTGCCCAGCTCCACCAGCTGCTCGAAGCTGGAGCCGGTATTGCCGCTGCCCGACTTCATGGCCGAACGCACCGACTTGGCCAGGGCAAAGAACTCGGCGGTGTAACGCGTGATCTCGCCCGGGCTGGCGATCACACGTCGCACGCTGCGGCGGGTCTGGCGCTCCACCTCACCCACCCAATCGGTGATGTAGGGCTCGGCCGTGGCCACCACCACCTCGGTGGGCAGCACCTGCACCGGCAGCACGCGGTGCCGCTCGGCGTAGGCCGCACTCATGGCGTCGGCCACCTTGCCCACGTCGACCTTGAGCGGGTCAATGCGCAGGTAATCCAGCCCGGCCCGCCCGGCCAGCCACTGCGTGAGGCTTTCCACGTCCAGGGGCTTGTGGTCCACGGCACGACGGATCGAGACGCTGGCCAGGCGCAGCAGCGGATGCTGGGCGCTCTCGGCCTGCGAGCAGCGCGCGATGGTGCGCTGCGCCTCATCCTCGGCGATCACGCCGTCGGCCAGCAGCCACTCGACCAGGCGGCGCCAGTCCACCGGCCCCACGTGCTCGGACTTGGACAGGCTCTTGAGTTTGGGCTGGGCGCTCATGGGTGTTTACAGGTCAGCAATCGGTTTGAAGCCGCGCAGCCATTTGGGCGCCGGCAGGCCCCACTGAGTCTGGATGATTTCGGCCCGCTCGGCAAGCATGGCGCGCGTCGGGCGCGAAGGCGTGCGCTGGGCCAGCACCACGGTGTTGCCTTCGCGCGTCGCCTTGAAGGCCCAGACGGCCTCCTTGCCGAAGGCAGCGGTGATCTTGTCCACGCTCTTCGTGTAGCTGGAGGAGCGCCCGAAGAGGTTGACCGTCATGCAGCCCTCCTCCGTCAGCAGGCGGCGGCAATGGGCATAGAACTCGGCGCTGTCGAGCACCGGCGCGGCGGCCTCGTGGTCGTACAGGTCCACCTGCAAGGCGTCCACCGTGCCAAACCATTCGGCCTTCTGGATTTCCTGCGCGGCATCGGCCAGGATCACCTGCATGCGCGCCGTGTCCGCCGGCAGCTTGAACCAGCCGCGGCAGGCGTGCAACACCTGCGGGTTGAGTTCGATGGCGGTGGTCTTCATGCGCAGGACCTTGGCGCAGAACTTGGTGAGCGACCCCGCCCCCAGGCCCAGCTGCATGGCCTGGCGCTTCGCCACCGTGTCGGGCTCGACGAACAAGGTCCAGGCCATCATGCGCTGGATGTACTCGTGCACCAGGCGCGTCGGGTCCCGCGTGTCCATGGAGCCCTGGATCCAGATCGAATCCAGGTGGAGATGACGGATGGGGCCCTCGTCGGAGAACTGGACTTCGGGGAGGGGGGGGTGCTTCTTGGTCAAGGTGGGAGGATTATCGCTTTGACTTTTTTGCACGATGGCTGCGAGTTTTGACTGCGTCGCTTGGTCTGCCCCCCACTCATCCCCCCGCCCTTCTCTACCCCCGCCGGGGTAGAGAAGGGGGCCTTGATTTGACCTGGGCGCGCCGGCTACGCTTCTACGACGCGTGACGCCGCCACCGCTTTTGGGGCGCCTGAATTTCGGATCTACGGTCGTAGTCAAAAGTGGCTGATCGCTACGCCCAGAACGGTAGCCGCATGCGGCCTGCCGTGCACGAGGCAAGATTACGCTGCGTCTTCCTGTCTCGTTGCTGGCTGGCGCAGCAGCCAGCCGTGGTTTTCAGATTCCTTTGAGTTCTCTACGACCGTTAGCAGGCAATCGAGGCGCTCCAACCCGTATCGCGACCTCACTCACCTTAGAAGCGTAGCCAGAAAGCCAAAAGCAAAATCCAGGCTCCCTTCTCTACCCCGGCGGGGGTAGAGAAGGGCGGGGGGATGAGTGGGGGGCAGATCAAGCGACGCCAGTCAAAAAAACTAACGAATCACAACAACTCCGCCTGCAAAAACGCCTCCCGCCAGGCCGCCAGCTTGCGCTCAAAGCTCCAGCTCGCGTTCGCCGGACTCGTGGACGGCAGCTTCACCAGCGGGAAATGGTCCACGCCCAGACTGCCGCGCACCCGCTTCGCGTGCTTATAGCTCTCACCCCCGTTGTGCACGATCAACTGCAGCTGCGGGCAGTGCGCCTTGAGGCGTGCGAAGTCGTTCACCTCGGCATTGCGGATGGCCGTGTCCAGGCTGCCCTCGCGTTCGCAACTCGCGTACACGTCCCAGACGCCCACGCCGCGTGCCAGCAACCAGGCACAACGCCGCTCATACGCGTCCGGTCCAGGCAGAGGATGCTGCGGCCACAAGGCCTGCAGGATCTTCCAGAAATGGTTCTGCGGATGCCCGTAGTACTGCTGCGCCCGCAGGGAAGCGATGCCGGGGAAGCTGCCGAGGACGAGCAGTCGGGTCCCAGGGCCCACCAGCGGCGGCAGGCCATGCAGGCGTCGAGAACTCATGCCGACGCTGCGCTCGCCGCCTGCAGGCGCGGCAAGGCCACCTTTGAATTCTCGCGCGTCTGTCGCTCCAGCGTTGCCGGGTCCAGTCCTCGCAATCCAGCCAGCACCTCCGCAATCCGCGGCAATTCCCCTGGCTCGTTGCGCCCCTGCGCTTCCCCCGCCGCTCGCTGCTCTGCCGTCGCGTACAGCCAATGCGGCGGCATGTCCGGCGCGTCGGTCTCCAGCACGATGGCCTCCAGCGGTAGCTCGGTCGCCAGCCGGCGCAGGTTCTGCGCGCGCTCGTAGGTCAGCGCCCCACCAAAACCCAGCTTGAGCCCCAGGTCGATGAAGGCCTGGGCTTGCTGCAGGCTGCCGTTGAAGGCATGGGCGATGCCCTGCCATGGATTGCCATTCCCCACGGCGCGCAGGCCCTTGAGCAGCATGTCCGCGGATCGGCGCACGTGCAGGATCACCGGCAGGCCATGCTTGCGGGCCAGCTTGAGCTGCTCCACATAAAAGTGTTCCTGGCGCTCGCGCAACGGTCTCTCAGACAGTTCTGGCACGAAATAGTCCAACCCGATCTCGCCCACGGCCACCAGGCGTGGGTCGTCTCGGTACTCGGCCAGGGCGGCGTCCAGGCGTGCCAGGTCCTCGTCCTGTGCCTGTTTGACGTACAGCGGATGGATGCCCAGGGCATAGCTGTCGCCGAAGGCATGGGCCAGGCGGCGCACGTCGGCGAAGTGGGGCACCTGCACGGCCGGCAGCACGCAATGCACCACGCCCCGTTCTCGTGCACGGGCCCGCACGGCGGCCACGTCGGCGGCGAATTCAGGCGCATCGAGGTGGCAATGGGTGTCGATCCATCCAGTCATAAACGGATGATGCCGCAAACAGCGGTACGCCGCGGGTCGGTACGCATGCAAAAAACGGCCAGCCGTGCTACCGTCTGATCAACGCCGCCCCGGCGGTTTCACACCCCAGGTGTACGCATGCGCCAGCCTGCCCTGTACAGCCGTTCGCCGCGCGGCCCCGCCGCCGCGCCAGACCCGGCCTTGCCTGCTGCGGACGACACCCCTCTCGTTTCCACTCGTCGCTGGCGCGAGCGACTGCCGCGCTGGCAGGAGCAGCATTGGCGCTGGCTGGCCCTGGCCGCCCTGCTGGCGCTGTTGGTACAGACCTTCTTTCCGGCCACCCCACAACGCCGCCTGACCCAGAAGGACATCGACGCGGCCGTGCTCAAGACGCTGGAGACGGCCAACCTGCCCTCCCCGGCCGCCCGGGCCGCTGCCGCCGTGGCACCCTCGGTGGTGCGCGTCGCCGGCTTCGTGACGGACAAGGACGGCGAAGAGAAGGAACACGGCCTGGGCAGCGGCGTGGTCATCGTCGACAGCGGCGTCATCCTCACCAACCTGCACGTGGTGGCCGGCGCCAACCGCATCGAACTCACCTTCCATGACGGCACCCGATCGGGCGCCCACATGACGGGCGCGCAGATCCACAACGACCTGGCCGTGCTGCAGGCCCAGAAGCTGCCCGACGACCTGCACGCCGCCACCCTGCGCTCCACCGCCGATCTGCAGCCCGGCGACGGCGTGGTGGCTGTGGGTTTTCCCTTCGGCATCGGCCCCTCGGTTTCCAGCGGCGTGGTCTCGGGGCTCGGGCGCAGTTTCCGCTCGCACGAGGGCAAGCAGCAGATCGGCAACCTGATCCAGTTCGACGCGGCGGCCAACCCCGGCAACTCGGGCGGGCCCCTGGTCACCATGGACGGCGAGGTGGTCGGCATCGTCACCGCCATCCTCAACCCGTCCGAACAACGCACCTTCATCGGCATCGGCTTTGCCGTGCCCATCGAGAACGCGGCCTCGGCCGTCGGCATGCATCCCTTCTGAACAGACGCTGGAAAGGCCCTCATGGACAAGAGCTCCCACACCGCTGCCGAGACCTCCCGCCTCATGGAGCAGATCCTCTACGAGGTCAAGCGCGTGGTCGTCGGGCAGGACCGTTTCCTGGAGCGCGTCATGGTGGCGCTGCTGGCCCAGGGCCACCTGCTGGTCGAAGGCGTGCCCGGCCTGGCCAAGACCCTGACCATCAAGACCCTGGCCCAGGTGGTGCAGGGGCAGTTCCGCCGCATCCAGTTCACGCCCGATCTGGTGCCGGCCGACCTGGTGGGCACCCGCATCTACAACCAGAAAAGCGGCGAGTTCAGCACCGCGCTGGGTCCGGTCTTCGCCAACCTGCTGCTGGCCGACGAGATCAACCGCGCGCCGGCCAAGGTGCAGAGCGCGCTGCTGGAGGTGATGCAGGAACACCAGGTGACCATCGCCGGTACCAGCTACCCGGTGCCCGCCCCCTTTGTGGTCATGGCCACGCAGAACCCCATCGAGACCGAAGGCACCTACCCCCTGCCTGAAGCGCAGGTGGACCGTTTCATGTTCAAGGTGAAGGTGGACTACCCCAGCGAAGAAGAAGAATTCGTCATCGTGCAGCGTGTCACCGGCGCTGCCGTGGCCGTGAGCGCCGTCAGCACCACGGACCAGCTGGCTGCCCTGCAACGCCATTGCCGCGAGGTCTATGTGGACCCGGCCCTGGTGCAGTACGCGGTCAAGCTGGTGGCCGCCACGCGCGAACCCGTGCGCGCCGGCCTCAAGGACCTGACGCGTTACCTGAGCTACGGCGCCAGCCCGCGCGCCACCATCAGCCTCATCGAGGGCGCGCGCGCTTTGGCGCTGCTGCGCGGGCGCAGCTACGCCCTGCCCGAAGACGTGGGCGACCTGGCGCACGACGTGCTGCGCCATCGCCTGGTGCTGTCCTACGAAGCGCTCTCCGAAGCGCTGGACGCCGATGCGCTGATCGACAAATTCATGGCACATGTACCGCTGCCGGTCAAGGTCCTGGAGCACGAACCGAAAGCCGCATAAATATGCTCCCCCCCCTTACTTGCTCACTACGTGTAGCCGCACCCCCCCTCAATGGGGCAACGCCAGTAGCCCGGCGAAGCCGGTTCCACGGCGTTCCCCGCTTGGATCGCCTCATGCGTTGCAACTCGCAAATGGCGGGCTGGAGTTTCTGAGATGCAAAACGCCCACCCCACCCCCGAATCCGCCGAGCAGTCGCTGCGCCGCCTGGAGTGGACGGTGCTGCGCCGGCTCGACGGCCTGCTGCAGGGCGACTACCGCACCCTGCTGCGCGGCGCCGGCCTGGACCTGGCCGACCTGCGTGAGTACCAGCCCGGCGACGACGTGCGCCACATCGACTGGAACGTCACCGCCCGGCTGCAGGTGCCGCATGTGCGCGTCTACACCGAAGACCGCGAGATGAGCGCCTGGTTCCTGCTGGACCTCAGCCCCTCGGTGGATTTCGGCTCGGGGGAGCGCGCCAAGCGCGAGGTGCTGGCCGACTTCGTGGCGGTGCTGGCGCGCCTGCTCACGCGCCACGGCAACCGGGTGGGCGCCGTGCTCTACAACGGTGGCCTCCAGGCCGTGCTGCCGCCGGGCAGCGGTCGGCGCCACGTGCTGCAGCTGCTGCAACGCTTGCAAACCCCTGCCGCGCCGGACAACAACAACTACCCCGGCGTCACCCGACTGCAGGACCTGCTGCAACACAGCGCCGCGCTGATGCGCCGGCGCAGCACGGTCTTCGTGCTCTCGGACTTCATCAGTGAAGGTGGCTGGGAACAGCCGCTGGCGCGCCTGGCCCTGCGCCATGAGGTGCTGGCCGTGCGCCTGTACGACCCGCTGGAACAGGAACTGCCCGACCTGGGCCTGCTGCCCATGCGCGACGCCGAAACCGGCGAGCAGTTGCTGGTGGACACGCACGACCCGGGCTTTCGCGCGCGTTTTGCGCAGCTGGCCGCGCAACGCGAGGAGGCCCTGCGCCAGACGCTCGCACGCGCCGGTGTGGACACGCTGGAGCTGGCCACCGACGACGATCTGGTGTCCACCCTGTTGCGCTTTGCCGAGCTGCGCCGCCAGCGCAGCCGGGCGCGGTCAGCCCCGCCACCGGCCCACCTGCGGCTGGTGCGCAGCACCCCTGCGGAGGTGTCGCCATGAACTTTCTCTGGCCCCATATGCTGCTCCTGCTGCTGATCGTGCCGCTGCTGGTGCTGCTCTACCTCTGGCTGCTGCGGCGCAAGCACAAGCTGGCGCTGCGCTACGCCAGCCTGGGCCTGGTCAGGCAGGCCATGGGCCAGCAATCCACCTGGCGGCGCCATCTGCCGCCGGCCCTGCTGCTGCTGGCCATCACCGCCCTGCTGCTGGCGGCGGCGCGGCCGCTGGCAGTGATCGTGCTGCCCACGCAGCAGGAAACCATCATGCTGGCCATGGACGTCTCGGGCAGCATGCGCGCGGCCGACGTGTTGCCCAACCGGCTGGTCGCCTCGCAGAACGCGGCCAAGGCCTTCCTGACCGAACTGCCGCGCAACGTGAAGGTGGGCGTCGTGGCCTTTGCCGGCTCGGCCCAGGTCGCGCAGATCCCCACGCACAACCGCGAAGACCTGGTCTCGGCCATCGACCGCTTCCAGCTGCAGCGCGGCACCGCCATCGGCAACGGCATCGTGCTCTCGCTGGCCACGCTGTTTCCGGATGCCGGCATCGACATCGGCAACCTGACCTACGGGCGCGAGCGCTGGCGTGGTGTCTCCATCGACCAGCCGGCGGCCGCCGTCAAGGAGTTCATACCGGTGGCGCCCGGCTCCTACGGCTCGGCCGCCATCATCCTGCTGACCGACGGTCAGCGCACCACCGGCATCGACTCCATGGAAGCCGCCAAGATGGCCGCCGACCGCGGCGTGCGTATCTACACCGTAGGCGTGGGCACGGTGAACGGCGAGACCATCGGTTTCGAAGGCTGGTCCATGCACGTGCGCCTGGACGAGGAGACCCTCAAGGCCATCGCCCACCGCACCCAGGGCGAGTACTTCCACGCCGCCACGGCCGAGGACCTGAAGAAGGTCTACGAGACGCTGAGCTCACGCCTGAGCGTGGAGAAGAAGGAAACCGAGGTCTCGGCCCTGCTGGCCCTGCTGGCCGCGGTGCTGATGCTGGCCGGCGCCGGCCTCTCGATGCTCTGGTACCACCGCGTCGCCTGAGGCCAGCCGGTGGGCACGGATACTTGATGTCCGTCAATACCGGTGCATTCCGGCGCTGAATTCTCTGGTATTCCACACCAGCAGTTCCTATGCTGGTGCGGTGGCGATTTCGCACACAGGCGGCGCATGTGCCGCATTCCACTCTCCAAGGAGCGACTCATGAAATACAGGCATATTCTGATGACGCTGACCGCACTGGCTGCACTCGGTACCGCAGTCCCGCAAGTGCAGGCCCAGCCCGCGCGCAGCGAATCTCCGCGGGAAAGCTACGGCCCCGGCATGATGGGCGGCTACGGCGGCCCCGGTCAGGGCCGCTATGGCCCGGGCATGATGCGCGGCCAGGGCCAGGCTTATGGCTATGGGCCCGGGATGATGGGCGGCATGGGCCTCGGCCCCCTGCAAGCGCTGGACCTGAACGAACAGCAGCAGACCCGCATCAACCAGATCCGGGACGAAACGCGGCGCAAGAACTGGGACACCATGGGCAAGCTGATGGACGAGCAAGCCCGGCTGCGTGACCTCTTCGCGGCCGAGAAGCGCGACCCGGCCGCCATCGGCAAACAGTCCATGAAGATCGCCGACCTGCGTCGCCAGCTGCTGGAAGCCTCGATCGAGTCCCACAACCGCATCGAAGCCCTGCTCAGCAAGGAGCAGAAAGACCAGTTACGCAGCTACCGCCGCGGCTGGATGATGGGCGACGACGACTGAGCCCGGGCGGTGGAACACATCGGAGCATCCTCATGATGTACGGCAACTGGGGTTATGGTGGTCCGTGGTTTTTCGGCATGGGCTTCGGCATGCTGCTGTTCTGGGCGCTGCTGATCGTGGTCGTGATCGTGCTGCTGCGCTGGTTGACCGCCGGGCCCGGTCGACGCGCACCGCCTACCGAGGGCACCTCGGCACTGGACATCCTGGCGCAGCGTTACGCTCGCGGCGAAATCGATCGCGAAGAGTTCGAACAGAAGCGCCGCGACTTGGGCGCTCTCTGACACGATCCCGACCCTAGACCAGCCGCCCCTGATCCAGCCGCAGTGTCCGCTGGCACCGCGCCGCCAGCGTCTCGTCGTGTGTGACGACGATGAAGGCCGTGCCCTGCTCGCGCGCCAGCTTGAGCATGAGTTCGAACACACCCTCGGCGGTGCCACGGTCCAGGTTGCCCGTGGGTTCGTCGGCCAGCACGCAGGCCGGCTGCGTAACCAGGGCACGCGCGATGGCCACGCGCTGGCGTTCACCACCCGAGAGTTCGGCCGGTCGGTGATGCAGGCGCTCTTTCAGGCCCACGGCTTCCAGCATGCGGGCCGCCACCTGTGCGGCCTGGGCGCGGTCCATCCGACGTATCCACAGCGGCATGGCCACGTTGTCCAGCGCGCTGAACTCGGGCAGCAGGTGGTGGAACTGGTAGACAAAACCCAGATGCTGGTTGCGCAGCTGGCCCTGCACGGCCGGCGTGAGCGTGGAGAAATCCCGGCCCATGAGTTGCACCCGGCCACTCGTGGGCGCATCGAGCCCGCCCAGCAGATGCAGCAAGGTGCTCTTGCCCGAGCCCGAGGCACCCACCACGGCCAGGATCTCACCGGCGTGCACCTGCAAGTCCACGCCGCGCAGCACGTGCACGTCCAGCCGGCCTTCGGTGTAGCGCTTGTCCAGGCCCGTGGCATGCAGGACAACGCGGGCAGATACACCACTCATACCGCACTCCAAATCACAGAAACCGGGGAACACCGCGGAACCGGCTTTGCCGGGCCGCTGGTGTTGCCCCCTGCAAGGGGCTGAGGGCTGCGGCTCCAAGCCTGCCTGTGCAGGCTTGGACAGACCGAAGAGCCTGCGCCTCTGGCGCTGGCACGTCTGGCGTAGCGACACGCAGTGCGCGCAGCCTGGGGGTGAGCCAATTTATTCATAACGCAGCGCCTCCGCCGGGTTCACACGGCTGGCGCGCCAGCTCGGATAGATGGTGGCGACGAAAGCCAGCACCAGCGAGATCACACCAATAGGCACGATGTCGCCGGCCAGAGGTTCGCTGGGCATGCGGCTGATGAGGTAGATGTCCTTGGGCAGGAAGCTGGCCTGCAGCAGGCTTTCCAGCGCGGGCACGATGACGTCGATGTTGAAGGCCACGCCCAGGCCCAGCAGCAGGCCGGACAGCGTGCCGATCACACCCACCGCGGCGCCCTGCACCACGAAGACGCCCATGATGCTGCCCGGGCTGGCGCCCAGGGTGCGCAGGATGGCGATGTCGGCGCGCTTGTCGGTCACCGTCATCACCAGCGTGCTCACCAGGTTGAAGGCGGCCACGGCCACGATGAGCGTGAGGATGATGAACATCATGCGTTTTTCGAGTTGCACGGCGGCGAACCAGTTGCGGTTCTGGCGCGTCCAGTCGCGGATCAGCAGCTCACCGCTGAGCGTGCCGGCCAGCTGCGCGCCCACCTCACGCGCCTGGTGCAGGTCCTTGAGCTTGAGGCGTATGCCCGTGGGCCCTTCCAGGCGGAAGATGCGCGCGGCGTCTTCCACGTGCAGCATGACCAGGCCCGCGTCGTATTCATAGTGGCCGGAATCAAAGGTGCCCACCACCGTCATCTGCTTCATGCGCGGCACCACGCCTGCCGGGGTCACCTGGCCGCTGGGTGCCACCAGGGTGACCTTGTCACCTAGCTGCACGCCGAGCTGGCGCGCCAGGTCGCGCCCCAGCACGATGCCGAATTCACCCGGAATGAGCCGCGCCAGTGCGCCGTTTTTCAGGCCGGCGGCCAGGTCGGTCACCTCACCTTCGAGCGCCGGGTCGATGCCGCGCACGATGGCGCCTTTCATGTCCTCGCCGCGCGCCAGCAGGGCCTGGGTGCCGATGAAGGGCGCGGCGCCGATGACCTGCGGGTTGGTCTTGACCTCGGCCAGGGTCTTCGCCACGTCGGGCAGGGCCTGACCATAAGGCGAGAAGATCTCGATGTGCGAGACCACGCCCAGCATGCGGTCGCGCACTTCCTTCTGGAAGCCGTTCATCACGCTGAGCACGATGATGAGCGCGGCCACGCCCAGCGCAATGCCCAGCATGGACACGCCCGAGATGAAGGAGATGAAGCCGTTACGCCGGGTGGCGCGGCCGGCGCGGGTGTAGCGCCAGCCGAGGAGGAGTTCGTAAGGGATTTGCATTTTGCTTGTTGTGGATTATCTGGGTTTCTTGTTGCGGCCTCTCCGGGATGCTTCCTTTTCTTCCCCCCCTATCCCCCCAGCCCCCTTCCCACCCCCGCCGGGGCGGGAAGGGGGTGCCTCATTTGCTTGCTTCGCGCCGGCGACGCTTCTATGGCGCGGGAGGTCGCGAACTGAGCTTGAGGGCCAGCATTTCCGGGAGCCGGTCGTAGTCAACGGCCCTGGGCTTGCACTCCCCAGGCTGGCGGCGACGCGCCAGCGGCGAGAAAGATGGCTTCTGACTCGGATGCGGCGGGTCGGAACGACCGTCGCTCGTGGCCTGCTGCCGCGGAGCCGTTGACTACGACCGGCTCCATGAGAGTCTCGGCTGAAAGAGGTGGTAGCGCCGGTTCGTGCCTTAGAAGCGTCACCGGCGCGAAGCAGTCGAATCCAGGCTCCCTTCTCTACCCCGGCGGGGGTAGAGAAGGGCGGGGGGATGAGTGGGGGTTACAAAAGCGCCGCCAGGCAAAAAGGCATGCAAGCGAAAGAAGCCGAAAATACACCCCATGCACCTCCTGATCCCCCATGCCCTGAGTGAAGATGAGGCCGCACGCGCGCCCTTGCGCGCGCTGCAGCTCCCGCAGCTGCAGAGACTGTTGCAGCGAATGACGCCGCAGACCCTGCTGCAGCTGCCGGAACACAGCCCGCTCAGCGCCCACGAACAACTGCTGGCCGCTGCGCGTGGCCTGGACCCCCAGGCGCCGGCCTGGGCCGCGCTGCGCGCGCACGAGCTGCAACTGCCCGGCGCGGGCCGCGAGACCTGGGGCTACCTGACCCCCGTGCATTGGGAAGTGGGCCAGGCCCGCGTGAGCCTGCGCGACCCGCAGGAGCTGGACCTGCGCGAGGACGAGGCGCGCGCGCTGCTGGCGGCCATGGCGCCTTTTTTTGCCGAGGACGGCCTCACCTTGCACTATGAACAGCCCTTGCGCTGGCTGGTCAGCGGCGAGCCGTTGCGGGGCCTGGGTGGCGCAACGGTGGAACGGGTGATCGGCCGCAACGTGGCGGCCTGGCTGCCCGCTTCGCCCCTGCTGCGCCGCCTGCAGAACGAGATGCAGATGCTGCTCTACACCCACGCCGTGACCGATGCGCGCGCCGAACGCCGGGCCCTGGCCGTCAACTCCTTCTGGCTCAGCGGCTGCGGTGCCCTGGCTGCGGCGCCCGCCCCTGCGCACAAGCTGACCGTGCTGGATGCGCTGGTGCAGCCCGCCGTGCGCGGCGACTGGGCCGCCTGGGCCCACGCCTGGCAGGGGCAGGACGCCCAGTTCGCG
Organism: Hylemonella sp. GW821-FHT12C09; assembly: GCF_058807395.1. Lineage (NCBI taxonomy): Bacteria > Pseudomonadati > Pseudomonadota > Betaproteobacteria > Burkholderiales > Comamonadaceae > Hylemonella > Hylemonella sp. GW821-FHT12C09. Next base: position 187,678 of record NZ_JBXAQQ010000007.1, read on the forward strand.
CCGCTGGCCGCTGCGCTGGACGCGGGCCAGGATGTCACGCTCACGCTCTGCAGCGAACTGCAGGCGCGCCGCTACACGCCCGCGCCACGCAGCGCCTGGACCCGCCTGCTGCAGCGTTTCAGACCGCAGCAGCCCTCTGACATACTCGTGCTCCCATGAACATCGTTACCCGCGACATCCCGCCGCGCGCCGCCTGGGCGCTGGAACAGGCCGGCGTGCACCCGCTGCTGGCGCGCCTGTACGCCGCGCGCGGCGTGACCGGCAAGGACGAGCTGGACGACGCGCTCGCGCGCCTGCTGCCCCCCGCGACGATGAAGGGCGCTGCCGAGGCGGCCGCGCTGCTGGCCAACGCCATAGGCCAGAACAGGAAGCTCTGCATCGTGGCCGACTACGACTGCGATGGCGCCACCGCCTGCGCGGTGGGCATCCGCGGCCTGCGCATGCTGGGCGCGCAACACGTGAGCTATCTGGTGCCCGACCGTGTGGTGGACGGCTACGGCCTGACGCCGCCGATTGCGCGGCGCGTGAAGGACAGTGGCGCCGATGTACTGATCACCGTGGACAACGGCATTGCCAGCGTGGAGGGCGTGCGCACCGCCAACGAGCTGGGCCTGCAGGTGCTGGTGACGGACCACCACCTGCCCGCGACCGCGCCGTCGCCGGGCCGCCCCAAGACGGCGAGCGCCCCCTCGGGGGGCAGCGAGGACACGTCAGTGCCGAGCGTGGGGGCCGTCATCCTCCCCGAGGCCGAGGTCATCGTGAACCCCAACCAGCCAGGCTGCACCTTCGAGAGCAAGTCCATCGCCGGAGTGGGCGTGATGTTCTACGTGCTGCTGGCCTTGCGCGCCGAACTGCGCCAGCGAGGCGTGTTCACGGCCGAAAGCCAACCGAAGCTCGATGCCCTGCTGCCGCTCGTGGCCCTGGGCACGGTGGCCGACGTCGTGAAGCTGGACCCCAACAACCGCCGCCTGGTGGCGCAGGGCCTGCGACGCGTGCGCGCCGGCGCGCTGCCGCCGGGCCTGGCCGCGCTGTTCGAGGTGGCCGGGCGCAAGGCCGCCGTGGCCACCACCTTCGACTTCGGCTTTGCCCTCGGCCCGCGCATCAACGCAGCCGGGCGCCTGGCCGACATGACGCTGGGCATCGAGCTGCTGTTGACCGACGATGCGGTACGCGGCGCCGAACTGGCGCGCACGCTGGACGGCATCAACCGCGAACGCCGCGAGATCGAGGGCGAGATGCGCGAGCAGGCCATGGCCATCGTCGAGTCCATGTTCGACGAGACCGAGGAACCGCCGCCGGCGCTGTGCGTGTTCGACCCGGATTTCCACGAGGGCGTGGTGGGCATCGTGGCCTCACGCCTCAAGGACAAGCTGCACCGTCCGAGTTTCGTCTTCGCGGCCAGCCAGGCCCCGGGCAAGGAACACGAGCTCAAGGGCTCGGGCCGCTCCATCCCCGGTTTTCATCTGCGCGACGCGCTGGACCTGGTGGCCAAGCGCTACCCCGGCGTGCTGCTGCGTTTCGGCGGCCACGCCATGGCGGCGGGTTGCACGATTGCCGAGGAGCACTTCGACACCTTCGAACAGGGCCTGGCCCAGGTGGCTCAGGAGTGGCTGGACGCCGCCACGCTGACGCGCCGCCTGGAGACCGACGGTGCCCTGCCCGTGGAGTACCGCCGCGCCGACATGGTGGACACGCTGCAGCGCGAGGTCTGGGGCCAGGGTTTTGCGCCGCCGACCTTCAGCGAAGAGGTGGAAGTGATTTCGCAACGCCTGGTGGGTGAGAAACACCTGGCGCTGAAACTCAAGCACCAGGGCCAGCCCGTGGACGGCATCTGGTTCGGCCACACCGAGCCGTTGCCTGCGCGCGTGCTGCTGGCCTTCCGGCTCGATGCCGACGAATGGCAGGGCCTGCGGCGCGTGCGGTTCCTGGTCGAAGGCGCCCAGATCTGAACCGGGGGCCTCAGGCCAGGGCGATGCAGTTGCGCCCTTCGTCCTTGGCCTTGTAGAGCGCCTTGTCGGCGCGCGCCAGCAGGGTATCGATCTGGTCCTCGTCGGGCCGATTGGTGGCAACGCCGATGCTCACCGTGATGGGTGGCAGGCCATCGCGCGGTTCGGCCACATGGGCCAGGATGCGCTCGGCCACGGTGACGGCCTCCTCCTGGCTGGTCTCCGGCAGCAGCAGCACGAATTCCTCGCCGCCAAAGCGCGCCAGCTGGTCGGGCCGGCGCAGCAGGGAGGCGATGCGCTCCACGAGGTCCACCAGCACACGGTCACCCGTCTGGTGGCCGTGGGTGTCGTTGATGGCCTTGAAGTGATCCACGTCCAGCAGCAGCAGGGCCATGCTGCGCCCATGACGGCGGCACCGCGCCAGCTCCTGCTCGCAGGCCTCGAGAAAAACACGCCGTGTCAGCACATTGGTCAGCGCGTCGTGCGAGGCCATGTGCTCGAACTCCGCGCGCAGCCGATCGCCCGCCATGAGGATGAGGCCCATGCCCAGGGCCAGCAGCATGATGGCGTTGGACCCCACGTAGAGGCTCTGCACCCGCGTGGGCGTGAGCAGGCCCTCTTCGGCCAGCGGCATCCAGGCCGAGAAAAAGCGCAGCAGCAGCACCGTGGCATGGATCAGCAGCACCACGGCCGTGAAGCGCGTGGAAAAATTCTCGGGGCCCTGGTGCCAGATCGCCCAGGACATGTGCAGGAAGATGCTGGCCCAGACCAGGCAGACCAGGACCAGGCGGGCGTTGTAGCTCGGCTCGACCAGGGCATACCAGTACAGCAGAGGTGCGAGCAGCACCAGGGCGGCGATCCAGCGCGTCCAGGCCGGGCGCCGCCCGAAGAACTGCTCGACACCCGCGTGATAGCAGACCATGCCGGTCAGCAGGACCAGGTTGGCCACCACGATGGTGAGGAAATCCGGCAGAAAACCGCGCCCGGCAAACAGGATGGCGGACAGGAAGATCCAGGCGTGTGCGGCAGCCCACAGGCCGAGCCCGCGGATGCTGCGTGGATAGCTCAGGCGCAGGAAGAACATCATGCCGCCCAGCAGCAGGCCCATGATGCCGCTCATGATGATCAGGGAGCGCAGATCGAGCGAAAGCATGTGAACGACATCAGTTGGAAAGCTGGGCGGCATCCCGGATGCCGATTGAGAAGACGCATCGAGGATCGGTGGGAAACCGCATGTGTCCATTGTGCCAGCACCGCCGCGGCCAGCGGGGAAACGGCCCAGCACCTAAAATGCCTGAGTGAGCTCCATCCTCAACGCCGACCTGCATTGCCATTCTGTCGTCTCCGACGGTACCCTCACGCCCGAGGAACTGGCGTCGCGGGCACACGCCAACGGGGTCGAACTCTGGGCCCTGACCGACCACGACGAGGTCGGCGGCCAGCAGCGCGCCATGGCGGCCGCCCGCTCCCACGGCCTGCCCTACCTGACAGGCACCGAGATCTCCATCACCTTCGCCGGGCACACGGTCCACATCGTCGGCCTGGGTTTCGACGCCGAAGACCCGCGCATGCAGCAGGGCCTGCGCCAGACACGCGGCGGGCGCGGCGAGCGTGCCCGCGAAATGTCGGCCAGCCTGGCAGCGGTGGGCATACAAGGCGCCTACGAAGGGGCGCTGAAATACGCCGGCAACCCCGAGCTGATCTCGCGCACGCATTTCGCGCGCTATCTGGTCGAGGCCGGCATCTGTCGCGAGACCAACGAAGTCTTCCGCAAGTACCTGACCGAAGGCAAGCCCGGCTTCGTGCCGCACCGCTGGGCCACGCTGCGCGACGCGGTCACCTGGATCGGGGATGCCGGCGGTTTGGCCGTGATCGCCCATCCGGCGCGCTACGGCTTCACCCCCACCGAGGAATACGCCCTGTTCTCCGAATTCAAGACACACGGCGGGCGCGCGGTCGAAGTGGTGACCGGCAGCCACAGCGCTGCCGAGTACGTCAAATACGCCGACATGGCACGCGAATTCGGCCTGGCCGCCTCGCGCGGCAGCGATTTCCACAGCCCCGACGAATCACACACCGACCTCGGCGCCCTGCCCTTCCTGCCCGGCCAGCTCACCCCGGTGTGGGAGCTGCTGGCAGATCGCATCCGGCAATGAGACATCCCCACACCCTGAGCGGCATGCTGTTCGCGCTTGCCGCCCTGGCCTGCTTTGCCACGCTGGACACCTCGGCCAAGGTCGTCTCGCTCACCCTTCCCGTGCTGCTCGGCCTGTGGTTCCGCTACATCTTCCAGGCCGTGCTGACCACGGCCGTCATGCTGCCGCAGCGTGGGCGTGCCATCTTCCATACGCGGCACCTGGGCCTGCATGTCCTGCGCGGGGCCCTGCTCGCAACCACCAGCCTGCTGACCTTCCTGAGCGTGGCCTACATGCCCGTGGGCGAATTCACGGCCATCGCCATGATCGCGCCGCTGGTGGTCACGCTGCTGGCGGCCACCCTGCTGGGCGAACATGTCTCGCGCACACGCTGGGTCCTCGTGGCGGGCGGCTTCGCGGGCACACTCGTGATCATCCGGCCCGGTGGCGACCTGTTCGGTTGGCACGTGCTGCTGCCGCTGGCCCAGGTGGCCACCCACTCGACCTTCCAGATCCTGACCGGCAAGATGGTGAGGACCGAAGACGGCGTGACCATGCATTTCTACACCGGCTGGGTCGGTGCCATCCTGGCCTCGCTGGCCCTGCCCTTCATCTGGGTCACGCCGCAGACCCTGCCCGAATGGACCGCGCTTTGCCTCATGGGCCTCATGGGCACCATCGGGCACTTCGTGCTCATCCTGGCCTACCGGCGTGCGCCGGCCGCCACGCTGATGCCGCTGATGTACGTGCAGATTGCCTTTGCCATGTTCGCGGGCTGGCTCGTCTTCGGCCACATGGCCGACGGCTGGTCCCTGCTGGGCATGATCCTGATCGCCGGCTGCGGCGCCGCCAGCGCCTGGCTGGCCCTGCGGGAAAGCCGCATCAAGCTCGAACCGATGGAAGTGTGAACCGGCAGACAGACCCATGGCCCAGTACTTCGAAGTCCACCCCGAGAACCCGCAGATTCGTCTGCTCAAGCAGGCCGCCGCCCTGCTGGAAAAAGGCGGCGTGGTGGCCGTGCCCACCGATTCCAGCTACGCCCTGGTCTGCCACCTGGACGACAAGGCCGCCGCCGACAAGATGCGCAGCATCCGCGGCGTGGACGACAAACACCACCTGACCCTGCTCTGCCGCGACCTGGCCGAACTGTCCAGCTACGCCCGCGTGGACAACCGCCAGTACCGCCTGCTCAAGGCCGCCACCCCGGGCCCCTGGACCTTCATCCTGGAGGCCACCAAGGAGGTACCGCGCCGGGTGAGCCACCCTTCCCGCAAGACCATCGGCCTGCGCGTACCCGAGCACCGGGTGCTGCACGAACTGCTGGCCCAGCACAGCGGCGGCCCCCTGCTGGCCACCACCCTGATCCCGGCCGGCGAGACCGACCCGCTCAACGACGCCCACGAGATCCGCGAGCGCTACGAGCACCAGCTGGCCGCCGTCATCGACGCCGGTGCCTGTCCGCACGAGCCCACCACGGTGATCGACCTCAGCGGCGACGAGCCCGAGGTGCTGCGCCGCGGCCGCGGCGACCCGGCCGAGCTCGGCCTCTAGCCGCGCCGGCCTCGCCAGCGCCCTGCACTCTGAGACAATGACCCCCGTGGAACCCGCCAACCTGATTCAAACCGTTCTCATCTACGCCCTGCCGGTGCTGTTCGCCATCACCGTGCACGAGGCCGCCCACGGTTATGCCGCGCGCCATTTCGGCGACAACACGGCCGCCATGATGGGTCGCATCACGCTCAACCCCATCAAGCACATCGACCCGGTGGGCACCATCCTGATGCCGCTGCTGCTGTACTTCGCCACCAGCGGCGCCTTCCTGTTCGGCTACGCCAAGCCGGTGCCGGTGCGCTTCGACCTGCTGCGCCACCCCAAACGCGACATGGTCTGGGTGGCCCTGGCCGGCCCGGGCGCCAATCTGCTGCAGGCCCTGCTGTGGGGCGCGCTGATGTACCTGCTGGTGGCCGTCGGCGTACAGGAGCGTTTCTTCCTGGAGATGGGCCGCGCCGGCGTGCTGGTCAACGTGGTGATGTTCGCCTTCAACCTCTTCCCGCTGCCGCCGCTGGACGGCGGACGCATCCTGGTCGGCCTGCTGCCCTGGAAGCAGGCGGCCATGGTCTCGCGCATCGAGCCCTGGGGCTTTTTCATCGTGATGGCCCTGGTGCTGACCGGCATCGTCAGCACGCTGTGGATGCAGCCCGTCATGGGCCTGACCTACGGCCTGCTGGATATCCTGCTCACGCCCCTGTCCCTCCTCCTGCACTGACACCACGCCATGAGCACCGCGCCGGGCCGTCCCAAGCAAGCTCGCACCGCAGTGCGCAGCACGAAGGTTATCCAATGAGCACTGTCCGCGTCCTGACCGGCATCACCACCTCGGGCACGCCCCATCTGGGCAACTACGTCGGCGCCATCCGCCCGGCCATCACCGCCAGCCGCGCCGCCGGGGTGGAGAGCTTCTACTTCCTGGCGGACTACCACGCGCTCATCAAGGTGGATGATCCCGCACGCATCCAGCGTTCCACGCTGGAGATTGCCGCCAGCTGGATCGCCTGCGGCCTGGACCCCGAGCGCGTGACGTTCTACCGCCAGTCCGACGTGCCCGAGATCCCCGAGCTCACCTGGTTCCTGACCTGCGTCTGCGGCAAGGGCCTGCTCAACCGCGCCCACGCCTACAAGGCCTCGGTGGACAAGAACAAGGCCGCTGGCGCGGACGAGGATGCCGACGTGACCGCCGGCCTCTTCATGTACCCGGTGCTGATGGCGGCCGACATCCTGATGTTCAACGCGCACCGCGTGCCCGTGGGGCGTGACCAGATCCAGCACATCGAGATGGCGCGCGACATCGCCGCCAGCTTCAACCATCTCTACGGTGAGCACTTCGTCTTGCCCGAGGCGCAGATCGAGGAAAGCGTGGCCACGCTGCCCGGTCTGGACGGACGCAAGATGAGCAAGAGCTACGACAACACCATCCCGCTCTTCGCCCCGCGCGAGCAGCTCAGGAAGCTGATCGCCGGCATCAAGACCGATTCGCGCGCGCCTGGCGAGCCCAAGGACACCGAAGGCTCGGCCCTGTTCCAGATCTACCAGGCCTTCGCCACGCCCGCCGAGACCGACCAGTTGCGGCAGGCCTATGCCGACGGCATCGCCTGGGCCGAGGCCAAGACCATCCTGTTCGAGCGCATCGACCACGAGATTGCGCCCAAGCGTGAGGCCTATGAGTCCCTGATGCGCCACCCCGAGCGCCTCGAAGAACTGCTACAAGCCGGCGCGACCAAGGCCCGCAGGATCGCCACCCCCTTCACCACCAGGCTGCGCCACGCCGTCGGCCTGCGCGACCTGCGTGCCCAGGCGGGCGAGAAAAAGGACAAGGCGGCCAAGGCCGCCGCGCTGCCCAGCTTCAAACAATACCGCGAGAGCGATGGCCAGTTCTATTTCAAGTTCGTGGATGCCCAGGGCAGGCTGCTGCTGCAGAGTGGCGGTTTTGCCAGCCCCAAGGAGGCCGGGCAGACGGTCAAACGGCTGCAGGAACTGGCAGAACCCCTGGCCTCCGTAATCCAAGAGATACCAGTGAAACAATTGGTTACCACGCAGGAGCTCGAGTCTGCGCTACAACAGCTGCTGGCCGCCCGGGACTGACCCCTGCCCCGCGACCGTGACCCTCTGAGCTGTGCGGGTACGGTTCTTGCAGACTGCGGCTACCCCAGCTCAGAGGAGTGCTGTAGCCATGTCTTTCGTCCGTCCCGCCGTCACGCGCAAGCAAACCCCCCTGTCGGACCACCGCCAGACCTTCGAGGACCTGTGCGCCTGGATCGAAGCCCATCTGGATGAGCCCATAGGTTGGCAGGAACTCATGGCCAGGAGCGGCCTGGACCATCAGACGCTCAACGCGCTCTTCTTCAAGTTCCTGAGCACCACGCCCATGGCGTGGATCCGCAAGCGCCGCGGACTCGGTCAAGCGGCAGCACTGCCGCGCCAGATCCCATCGCACCGCCTGCTGCGTGCCGCCTCCGCCCGGGCCTGAACGCCTGGGCGGCCCGGCGCCGCAAACAGCCTCTGGCACGCTGCTACAATACGCGCTCCACAAAGCCGGAGAGGTGGCAGAGTGGTCGAATGTACCTGACTCGAAATCAGGCGTAGTGGCAACACTACCGTGGGTTCGAATCCCACCCTCTCCGCCAGACCATCAGTATTCATGCGGGTTCCAGCCTGATGGACTTGAAAATGTACCAACCCGTGCGCCTTTGGCAGGTAGACTTGTTGAGATTCGCTGAGACGGTGTCTAGCCGACGAAGCGCCTTCACCGCCCCCTTGCCTTGAACACTGGAAGCCACCTGTAGAGGTGGCTTTTGCGTTTTCGGGTCCTCAATCTTCCTCGACGGAAGCCTAAGGCTCACCAACCCCAGCAGCCCCGCTCTGAACGGCAATTATTCATTTGCCATAGTCGGCAGTACACTACCCATGGTGTATTGACATGCTCACAAACACTACATATAGTGTTTTCAGCCAACTCGATCGAGGCACATCATGTGGTCGACTGATCAAATCGAACTTGAAGCGCGCAAGCTGCTCGCGGAAATTGAGCGGAATGCCAACCGCCTATGGCCCAACACGCCTCCGGACCGGCTGTATATGTGCGACCCCGAGGCAGCTTGTCGTCTGCTCGGATTGAAATACCTACCCGAAAGCCATCTAGGAAGTTTCGGGAGCACAGCAACTGCAGGAATGCTTGATCGCAACAACATGGCGGTGATGCTGTCGTCCAAGCAGAGTTTCGAGGCCTTGCGCTTCACAGCTGCTCACGAGGTTGGCCACTACCTACTCCACCCTGAAGAGACTTTATTCAGGGATCGGTCGTTGACGCAGCCAGGCGGACCGGGGCGCCCGCTCATAGAGCAAGAAGCAGATCATTTCGCTGCCTGCTTTCTTGCGCCGCCTAAATTGGTCGTGGGAGCGTTCCGGACTTACTTCCCTGTGCGTGAGCCGATGACGAACACCGGGGCGATTTGCTACAACTTGTCCTTACGAGACTACCAATACTTGGAGAGCTTGCCTGCGGGTTCCATCGAGTTTGCTTTGGCTGTTGCCCGCACGCAATCGTTCAACGGCAAGCAATTCAAGTCGCTGGCAAGCCTGTTCAATGTTTCGCCAAAGTCCATGGCGATCCGACTTCAAGAACTTGGACTAGTACACTGATCAGCAGTTGCGGCTATTGGCCTTCGCTGCGCCGAGATCATTTGACCTGCGGCTGGACGACATGATTCGCCTAGATGCAGTTAGAGATTCTCTAACCCGGGTACATTCACCTCACGCAACAAAGTGGGACAGACAGACCCCACATTAAAACAAGCGGCTCATTTCGATGGATGAGCTCGCCCAAAATTTCTAAAGCCACCACCTCGGTGGCTTTTTCATTTCCGGACCGCTGCCGTCACCATGGGTGCTGGCACGATCGACCCAACCCGCCCCGAGCAATCGCGGCGGGTTTTTCTTTGCCCGCGCGGAGGTGATGCCATGTAGCACCTAACCCCAGCCCCAGACAACCAGGCCAGCCACGTGCTGGCCTTCTTCATTTCAGGCCCGCCCGGCAGCACCTCGCCGCGTGGGCCTTGCCATTACGAAAGGACAAAAATGGCAGCAACTCAAAATTTCCCCGGCCCGATTCCCGACGAGGCCTTCGTGCGTGAGTCGTTCCTTGCAAACCGTGGCGAGCGCATGGGCGTCGTTGGTGTCAGCAAGGCTCAGCTCTGGCGCATGGTGGCATCCGGGGCATTTCCTCGCCCGGTCAAGCTGTCGGTGGGGGTCACCGTGTGGCGCTGGGGTGAGGTTCGGCAATGGTTGCAAGTACGGTTCGCGAGCAAGCTGGCGGCGCAGCATGGCTGAGAGGATTCGAGCCAAGCCATTTTCCTCAAGCATGGGTCCCCGGTCTCCCCGGGGGAGCCCGGGGCTCAGGTGCCAGATCACCAGCGGGTGGATGATGTGCAAAGGGTTTGGTGCAGTTACGGCTACATCGAGCGGCCCAGGCGTCATCGTCAAACGCCAGGGGCTGGGGCTGGAGATCCTTGCGGAGCACATCCAGATGCCGATCAGGGACGGGCCTCCTCGTGTTCCAAGACGCTCCAGATTGGGGTGGAGAGGTCTGCCGCTCGCCAGCGAATACCTGGGACCGCCCTATGGCCGGCGCTGATGCCTCCGGCCTGATTCGCATCAAGTCGGTGGGCCTTTCCAAGCTGGGCGGGCGCAAGCCCTGCACCCTTTCCCAGGCGGCCCGCCACAACTTGCGCGATGAGCAGAATGAACGCGGAGGGCGTGCGCACGTTGACCCGAGCCGGGCGCACCTGAACGTGGTCATTGCCGGCCCTAGCGACGCACAGGGCGTCGTCGCGCTCTCTGCGGAGCTGATGTTGCAGGCGGGGGTGGATGCGACCAAATTACGTCGCGATCATGTGCAGGCGATCGAGCTGTTGTTCAGCCTGCCCGCCCGATCCGAGGTGGATGAATCGGCCTTCTTCATGGCCTGCCTGGATTGGACGGCGAAGCGCTTCGGGCAGCAGAACCTGCTGAGCGGCGTGATTCACCGGGATGAGCCCACGCGGCATTGCCACCTGCTGGTGCTGCCGCTTGTGGGCGGTCGATTGGTCGGTAGTACCCTGAAGCGAATAAAGGACCTGTCGGCGATGCGCGCCTCCTTCTTTGCAGAAGTCGCCGATGCCTTCGGCTTGAGCCGAGGGGGCGAGCGTTTGACCGCGGCACAGCGCCGGATCCTCACAGATGCAGTGCTGTCCAGCATGAACAAAAGCCGCGATCCCTGCACGCAAAGTCCAGCATGGCAGGTCATCCGTGACTGCATAGAGGCAGACCCGGTGCCATTTTCGGTGGCGCTGGGCGTGGATGTCGGCCTGCCAGCCATTGCGAGAAGGAAGCGACGCACCATGGCAGAGATCTTCACCAGCCCGGGCAAAGGCTCAAAATTGCCATCCACTGAGACAAGGCTATAGCCTTCGTCGTTGCGGCAGCCTACGGAACCGACGAAAGCTATCCTGTGTAGCCTTCGCAGAAATGCCAAGCATGCAGTGCGCAGCTCGGCCGGAGCAGAAGGGGCTGCATGTGCCGCACGCCGAACAGCAAGCCTGGCACATCTGGAGGGGAGATCTGGTCAATGTCACGCTCACAGCGTGACAAAACAAGGACAAAACCAGGACAACGTGCGCCCGCCGGCAGACCGATCAGCCGCCCGTTCGCCAACCCGATGGTCCACGGGATACGCCATGGCCGCGGCACGAACCATGCATCGCCCGGATACCAAGCTGGATACTTTGCTTACCAGCGGGGTTAACAGTCAGCGCAGCAAGATCAGCTGCGGAATGGCATCCGGGCCACACCACACCAGTGCGTTCTGGCAGCATTGATTCCCCAGGTCTATGGCAGTCTCCAACCCCAGCCCAAGGATCAGGAAGCTGAGCTCGCCCGGCCACTGGCCCTGGCTGTCTTGGCCTATGCCGGGGATGAAGGTCAGGCCACGGCTTGTTAGTTCGCGACTGAGTTTGCGCTGAAGCGCTGCATTTTCTGCATCGCCCACGTCCTCGCTGTAGGGGTTGCAGGCGGTCAGAAAGGCAGCGCAGGTGCAGTTGTGCTGTAGATATAGCTCGGTCAGTTGTGTGCTGGCTACGCCGATTTTCAGGACGAAAGGGGGCTTGGCATGCACCGGGAAATCGGTCTCCCGGAAAGCCAGCAGCAGACTCGGGTTGATACTGCTTTGCTCAGGGCTGGTCAGAGCAGTGAGGTCGCGGCCAGCCAGCTCAGGCATGCCGGTCGATCGCATCCCGCATCCCCGCAGCTTCACCCACCACAACATCCCACGCCCAGGTGCCAAAGCCGCCGTGTGCGTTCACTGCCTTGACCCATTGATCCAGGGCTGCTCGCTTGGCCTGATCCTGAGGAGAATCAACTCCCTTGATCTCCAGTACCAGGTGCTTGCCGGAGGTATAGCGGATGATGAAGTCCGGGATGTACTTGCGCTTAGACCCGTTCCACAGGTAGAAGATGTTGAAGCCTAAGTGGTCGTTCTTGACCCAGGCGGCGACTTTCGGATGCGCTTCCGCGAGATTGGCTGTGTACTTTTCCCAGCTGCTGTCCACAACGATGTGACTGATCTGGCAGCGCTGGGTCGGCTCCGTCACCTTGGTGGTGTACCAGGTCCGCATGTCCCGGGTTGAACCGATGGGGCGTTCGCCATCAAAAACGGGCTCTAGGCGCGCCGTGTTTTGCTCGATCACATATTGCATCAAGTGCTGGGTGATCTGGTCAATGTGCAGAGACAGCAAGATGCGTTTGCGCAGTGGATCTTGGTGGAAGAGCGACGGAATTACGATCTTGTCGGAACTCAGGAACTGCTCAACCAGTTTGACCAGCTGAAACAGAAGGTACTCTCGTTGCCCATGAAACTGCTCTTGCAGTCGCTCGAAGGCGCGCTGGGCGGCCTTGAAGACCATGCGCTGCATCCGGAACTCTTCGGGCAGTTTCTCCAGATCAATGCTGCGGACCTGGCTCCAGTCGGCTGCGCCACCCAGGGCGGGCGCGATGTCGGCGTGCAGGGCAATCGTGGACGGGTCTATCGTCAGAGGCTGGACCTTGCTCCACTCCACCACCAGTTGAGGCCGCACCACCTGGTCCACGCGCAGGATGTTCGGCCACTTGATTTCGTGGACGTTGCGCGCTGTGAGTGATTCGATCTGGGTGCTTGGCTTGGGCGGAGGAGGGCTGGCGCCACCTTCACCTGGCTGCAAGGCGATCGACAGAGGTACTCCGAAGACGTTGACGAACTCCGGCAGATAGAGGCCGTTTTCGTCCATGTCATATGAGACTCGGCGCAGACCGCGCCCAATCACCTGTTCGCACAGCAGTTGGCTTGTGAAGGCGCGCAAACCCATGATGTGGGTTACGTTCTTGGCATCCCAGCCTTCGGAGAGCATGGCCACCGAGATCACGTTTTGCAGGTCTTGGCCGGGCTGCCAGCGCTTGCCCACCGTATCGACCAGCTCTCGCAGAAGCTCTTCCTTTTTAAGCCCCTGGAGCCGTTCCTTGCGATCTTGCGGAATAGCCGCCGACTCGACGATCTGCTTCAGTCGTTGGTCGTAATCTTTGTCGGACGCAGCGGCCTCGCCAATCTCCGCCTTCTCCAGCACCTTGGAGTCCACGCGCAGTGTGCGGTTAGGGCTGTGCAACTCCGGCCAGTGCGCCTTGCCGGTGGAAAAAAAGTGTTCCACGCGGGCGGCCGTCTCGGTGCGGTTGCAGACGGTCAACAGCACGGGCGGCGAGGTGTGGCCTGCAGCTTTCCATTCCTGGGCTGTGGCGCGCCAGTCAGCGCCTAGCAGCGTGTACGCCTGTTGCACCAGGGTGGGCAGCGGCTCGTGCGGCTCGGCACCACGGCGGTTCAGATCCTCCGCCACCTCCAGCTCACGGTAGATGTGATAAAGCTTGGGCCGCAGTGTCTGGGCATTCGGCAGGGCGTCGTCTCGTACAACGACGCGGGGAGTCTTCACCAGCCCGGCTTCGATGGCGTCGTTCAGGCCATAGTCTGAGACCACCCAACTGAACAGGCCAGCTTCGGTATTGGTCCGCCCCGTCGGTGCAAACGGCGTGGCAGACAGGTCGAAGCAACGCGAAATGCGGCGAGTCTTATGGATGCGGTCCAGCCCCTCCACCCAGCGGGTCGCCTCGTCCAGGTCTAGGCCCAAGGCATCGGCCTCGGCCTTGCTGATCTTGATGTCGGCCGGCGTGCGGTAGGCGTGGTGGGCTTCGTCGTTGATAACGACGATGTCCTTGTAGGTCGCCAGCTTGCCCAGCACGCGGCGGGTAAACGCTTCGTCACCCTCGGCCCCCTTTTTCACGACCGACCGGTCCTGCTGTTTGAGTGGCATCAGGGTGTGCCAGTTCTCGATCAGGATGTCGGCCTGGTTGAGCTTTTGCCGCAGACTCTCGGACGGGCACAGCAGGAAGCTGTCGTAATAGTTTTCAGTGTCGCCAGGTTGCAGTACGCGCAGCCGGTCCTTCACCGTCAAGCCTGGTGCAACCAGGAAGACGGCCGAGGAGTATTTGCGAGGCGACTTTGGATAAGTCAACGCATTCAGCACCTGCCAGGTGATGACCATGGCCATCACCGTGGTCTTGCCCGCACCCGTGGCCATTTTGTTGCAGAGGCGCTCAAACGGCCCGCCGTCCCCCTGCACATGGATGCCTTGCCGATATTCAGGCTGCGCCTCGGTGTACCAGATCAGGGTCTCAATGGCCTCTAGCTGGCAGAAGTAAAAAGGGTACTGCCGGCCAGAGTTTCGCTCCAGATCCCACCAATGATTCAGCAGCTCTATCGTCACGGCGGTGGCGCCTGGCCAGCCCGCGCTGCGCCAATCGGCTACACGCTGGCGAATGTCGTCCACCAAGGGGATAGGCACCTGGCGACGGGTGTTCTCCCGGGTGTCGATGATCTCGTAGCCAGCCGGGCGGCGCTTCGCCTCGATGCGCAGGGTTCGGTCGGTGTTTTCAGCCCAAAACTGCTGCGGCTCGACAAACGGCGAATTGATGATGAGTGAAGAAGGCGCGCTCATGCCGTTCTTCCTCAGGCCGCAGTGCCGGAATCGGCCAGCTTCATCACCTTGAGCGACTCAATCCCTCGGTCGTCCACGATCTTCACCGCCACCATGCGGTTTTCGCCGGCCTCAAACGGCAAGGAGACCGTCCCGGTGAAGTGCTTGAGCAAGCTCTCGTCCAGCTCGGCGCGGATGTCCTTCTTCAGCTTCATCCAGCCATCGTCCTTGCCTGCCATTGGGAAGAAGAACTGGTGCGGGAACAGGCTGCGGCCATCGTAGTCCGTGTCCAGCGACCACGCGGCAATCTTGCCCTTGCCTCCTGACACAAGTTCGCCCTTGACCATGTCGAAGTAGTCAAAGCCGTTGACCTCGACCTGCCACTTGCCATCCTTCGTCGGGTGCAAGTGCACATCAGGCTGGCCCATGAGCCAAAAGCTTTGGTTGCTGGAGCGGGCCTTCTTCAGGTCATCTGTCAGCAGGTCGGTGTTCATCTGCGCTTTGAGGGCAGTGATGCCTTTCATCGCATCAATGTCCTTGGCAGCCTCGGGGTCGAAGGTGAAAGCGCAGAACACAATCATCTTGGGCAAAGGGAACAATTCGCCTGCCTCACGCAAGGCATGTTCCACTTGGCGCTGCTCCAGCGCGCCATACTCCGGGCCAAAGCTCACTACCACCCGCTCTCCGCTGTCCAAGTGGCCGCTGGCGTGCAGGCAAACTGCGCCTGGCAATACCTCCAGCTCGGAAAATTTGAGCTGCTGCCCGCCTTTGCCACGGATGCCTGTCTTCAGTAGCTCGTCGCGCCAGGTGTGCTGGCGGCTGGTGGCTCCGCTGCGCGCTACAGCGGCATCGGCCTCGATCTGGGAACCCTGGGCGTTCTGCTCATCGAGCGAGAGCACTGTCGGGAACGGCACCGCCTCCACGGTGAAGGGGCCAGTGATGCGCAGCTTGTTCTTACTGATCTCCGGCTTGTCGTATAGGGTCTCGCTGTCAGCATTGGTCGCAATGCTGCGGTCCATCTCGGCCTGCATCTTCTGTCGCGCCGTGTGGAAGTCATCAAATGCTTGACGCGCCGAGGCAGGCCAGGACTCCGGGAAGTCGAATGGCACCTCCCACTCCAGCAGATCCACCCCATTTTTACCAAGGACGATCTGCTGACCTTTCCGTACGCCCTCGGTCACGGTCCACGGCGACGGCGGGGCTTCTTGATGCAGCGCTGAATTCAAAGCACCGAGTGCTGACTCGATTGTCGGACGCATGCGCGCGTAGATCGCGTCGATTCCCGGATTCTGAGCAATGGACTTGAGTGTGACATGCGGAACCGTCTTGTAGATGAAGCCACCTTTCAAGCCTTCGTGTGGGTAACGTAGCTCGAAATAGTCATAACTGGCAGTCATCAGTCGCTGCTTGGCCAACGTAACAGCGACGCGTGAAGTGTCACACGTGATCCAGCGACGTCCCCACTTCTCTGCAACGTAGGCGGTCGTTCCACTCCCGCATGTCGGGTCGAGAACCAAGTCGCCTGGGTCAGTCGTCATGAGAATACACCGTTCAACAAACTTGTCAGCTGTTTCAACAACGTATTGCTTCCCTCTGGCAGCAGGCTTGTCTGTCCAGCAGTTTTCAAACTGAGACAGTGGGAAGTCTCTATGAAATTGCTTGTAGTACGGGTCTTTCCCAAGGAGAAAGAAACGGTTTGCCTTGATTACTCGCGTCATGCCTTCGCGATTGCTCGACCAGCTCTTCTTGCCTGGTGGAGGAAACGAACCTCCTTGGAATGGAAGATCGAACGTACAGCTTTCAGTAAATCCAGAAGAGGTCGCATTTCTGCGTCTGTACACCGCTTCAAGAAACGCTTTTGATTTTCTGTCCTCTGGCTCCGACTCTCCGGGTGATAGGTCAAAGAACCGATACTCGTTGTCGTCTGTGATGTCGCGCTCGCGATAAATTTGGCGAAATTTCATACGAGAGATATCTCGTGCATACCAGACCAGGTAATCGTAGACCTTTGCAACACCTTTCTGGCCGAGCGGATCCGTAGCTTTAAACGCGATTTGCGCGGCAAAATTTTCAGCACCAAATACGTCGTCAAGCAGTTGTCTCACACGATGAAGATTCTCATCACCGATCTGAACAATTACGCTCCCTGTCTCGCTTAACAGCTCCTTCGCAAGCAATAGGCGATCTCGCAAGTACGTTAGGTATGAATGAACACCTAGCTCCCATGTGTCGCGGAACGCCTTGATCATCTCAGGCTCTTGCGTCAGGTCGGCGTCTGAGCGGTCCTTCACGTCACGCTTGTTAGTGAACGGCTGAAAATTACTTCCGTACTTGATGCCATATGGCGGGTCGATGTAGATCATCTGCACTTGCCCGGCCATACTCTCCTTCTTGAGCAGGCTGTTCATGACCAGCAGGCTGTCGCCTGCCACCAGGCGGTTGGCCCAGCCCCGATCATGCTTGTAGAAGTCCAGCGCAGTACGTAGCGGCACGCTCTCGAACGGCGCATCGAACAGGCTGGGCTGGATGCCGGCCGACGACGCCTTGTCACCCTTCTTGCCCTGGCGCTTGCTGACGGCAGAGAGGATGCTCATGGCGTCGATGCGCTCATGCACGTGCAGGCTGACGGTGTCCACGGCAAACGTGGTGCGCTCAGCTTTGCCGGTCCATTGCAGGTAAGGGCTGCTCATGCGGCGCAGCTCTTCAAGGGCGTGGCGCATGGCAACCGGGTCGTCTCCAGCCAGGGCGTCTTCGATCAGCTTCTCCGCCTGGGCGCGGGCAGAGTCGAATTGAAGGGCGGGGTCCAGATGGGGGTCGTAAGACCAAGCGGTCTTGGGCTGCTCCGGGTCGCTTGCTTCGTTGACCAGGCCCACTTCCGGGTTGTTCTTGCGGCGGTCTGGGTGGCGGTAGCTCAACACCTGGGGTTCACCCGGCGCGGCCGGTCCGCTGGTCTTGGCCTGGCGGGGTTTGGCTGCGGCCTTCTTGGCGGCGTCGCTGGTCAGCATATCGGGCGTGACGGACTCCGCCTTGAGTTCAAACTCAGGCGTCTGGGTGGTCGCGCGGGCGGTCGATCCGCCTCGGCCTTTGCCTTTGGTGGCTTGGCCGGATTCCACCAGGGCGTCGCGGGCGGAGGAGAAGTCGTCCTCCGTGACGGTCTTTTCGCCTTGCGCATTTGCTGCAGCCTGAAATTGGGGCCAGAGGGTCTGGTTGCCAACGGCGGAATGATCGGTGGGAAGTAGCTGCAGAAGGATGGTCTGCAGACGCTGCTGTCGATTCGTCGCCACTGGCGCCTCCTTATTTATTTTCTAACTTGCGAGATTACACGATCAGGGGTAGACCTTTCCGCCAGGCGCGGGGATAGAACAGGTGGCAATGTTGTCGCTTGGCGCGATAAATCCTGAGGTGCAATAGATGTCGTCCGTGAAGACTGACTTTAGCAAGCGTACGACCTCAAGCTTTACAGGAGAGATCGTGCCGCATTGTGCGGGGGCATCTGCAAGGGCGCCGCCGCCTCGCGGCGTGTCAATGTGACAACATCCCCCGACCCGCTCTCTTGACTACAAAGGCCAGGGCCGCTACATTAGCGACTGTGCCGATTTGAGTTTTCAGCTTGCGGGCACGTTAAATATTCAGCTAAAGCGTGCAGCCCGCTTTGGCTATTTTGAGCCCCTTGAGTCCTTGAAGACCCAAGACGTTCAAGACAGATAAAGCGGGCTTTTTTGTTTTCTGGCCAGAAATGGCCGTCGCCGGATTTGATCGACAAATTGCCTGGGCGACTCATAAATGCTGGCTAAAGAGGCGGCTCTCCGGGGGACCGGAAGCCTTTTCGGTATGACATTGAATTGACTTGGAGAGCTTTCATGACACTGCATCTATTCCATCAGCGTATGCAGCGCTGACCCTCTGAAAAAAGCCGACTTTTAGCTTCACCGCGACAGCGGTGGTGTGCCTGCGTGTGCCTGTTGCATCTGCAACGCGCTCGCACAGGCCGCCATCCGGCGCGGCTGAATGGCTGTTGCCGTTCAGAAGCCGTCGCGGTGTGTTCAGACGCTTACGAAAGGAATAGATATGTCGAACACCCAAACCTTCATCGAATCCCAGTCCACCGATCCGGTCGAGCAAGCGATCGCCCGCAAGGTGACAAGGATCATGAATGACCACACGCTGGACCGCCAACAGCGTGTCGACCTGGTGAAGAAAGCGCAGCGGGACCTGCTTCGTCACCGTCAGCAGCAAGAGCAGCGCAAGAAGCTGCAGGAGCAGACGGCAGCCCTGAAGCTGCCCAGGGGGCAGCAGGCCAGAAGCATCATGGTCGCCGAGGGACGGGTGCAGGTGGGCACCCTGAGTGCAAACCGCAGCTTCATCTGGCTGGACGCCGGCACGGCGCCACAAGGGATGGCTGCCAACCAGCCGGGCTTCTGCCTGGCCCATGCGCCGAAAGGCGCAAAGCACCGGGCTCGCAAGGACCCGATCGCCGAGCGCCGCAGGGAGCTTGGTTTGACGAAGACCTCTGCGGCGGTCTAAACAGCAGCGAGGCCCTGGTGAAGGCCGGGGTCTCGCGCCAACGAACGATGCATACGACCCGCAGGGTCGGGACAAGTATTAGGAGGGAACGCGATATGCCGGCAATCAGCAGGAAGCTACATCCGGGCGAGACGGTGTTCGGGGGCGGACGGGGGGTCATCTTCCTAGGCAGGCGCTCGAACGCCTCGCCCGAGACATCGACGCAAAAACCCGCAAGTGGGTCGAGCACTACGCCGCCCACCCAACCGTTCGACATCGCGCAGATGACGCTGGACGCGGCGCACCGCAAAGCAGGAGGTGATGGAGGCGGCTCACGTTGATGCTCCGCAGCCCCCGCAACAAAGCCACCCATCCGACGTACTGGCGCTGAACAGGAGATCCTCGCATGTATCAAATCGGAAGAAACTTCACTCGCCTGCGCCCGGCCATAGACCTGAGGCTGGCAAATGGCGCCGGGCACAGGCCCACCCTGATCGGGGAACCGCCACCTGAACTGGCGGCTGTTCACGTGCCGGAGCTTCTGCGGGCGTGGGAGCAGCGGCTGGTGAGCGTGCTGACGCAGCCGGTGGAGGTCGAGGTGCGCAAGGACAGACGCCGCGTGCAGGTCCTGGGGGTCCTGGTTCTGGAGCGGGGGCCGTCCGGCGTCGTCTATCCGTATCAATGGATTTTCAGCAGCGGCGGCCTGCCCGAGCTGGAGATGCTTGAGCATGGCGTGGTGGGTGTGGAGAACATCCCCAACGGGAACGGCTGGATGTCAGGTTTCCGCCTGGGGGCCCTCCTTGCCCTGCGGGCCAGGCATTCCAATAAAGTCGAGTTGTGCCGGCAGTATGTGCAGTGGGCCTCGCGGCAGCTGATCCGCCTGCTGTGGAGCGCCAGGACACAAGCCCGAGTCCGGGCGGAGGTTGCGCGTGAACTGGGGCTTGACCCTGACCTGCTTGATCTGGCGCGGCAGATCCGCCATCTCTCGTATTCGAGTAACCCTGTTCGGCTGCTGGCCTACAACCAGATCGTTCGCCAGCGTGCTGGCTACGCCAGGGTCATTTCAGAGGCACGTCAGCTGCTGCCCCTGTTCCACCTGCTCGCTGAAGAGTTGGAAGGTGACTCGCAGCCGGTGCAAACGATGAAATCCACCCTGGTCTCTCGTGGGGTTCGCCCCGCGTGCTGGCGTCGTCTTTGCAAGGATGGCACGGAGTGGATGCAAGACCTGCTCGTGTTCTACAACTTTTCAGACGAGGAATGCAACCCGGTCCTGGTTGCCATTGATCTCCTGAAGGTCGCCCAGGCATTTGGCACCCAGCAACCGGTCAACGCCGAACTCGTGCGGGCTTGCCTGCAGATCGGCGGCAACCCCAACCGCCCCCAGCTGGACTATGCGCGCCGTCTCGCGGATCTGTTTCCGCTGTGCGCCAGGATCGGCCACCTCATGGAAAAAAGTGATGAAGCGAGCCGGACCCTGATCGTGGATCGGGCCCATGACATCTTCCTGTGGGCATCTGACTTTCTGGTGGATATCCCGCCCGAGGTATTGCGCCGCGCCAGCGCACGCTGGCTGGTCAGACAGGTCGAGGAGCAGGCTCGGCGCGAACAACTCCGGGTCCGGGACCTGAAGCCCTGGCACCTGCCTTACTCCCTGGAGCCCCTGCAGGGCGATGTGGAGCCCGTCATGCTGACCAGTGCTCTGGCCATCTGGGAGGAAGCCCGGACCATGCGCCACTGTGCCGCCAAATTTATCAGCGCATGCGCCAGCAGGAAGATGGTGATGGTGTCTCTGCGCAGCAGGGCTGCCTCGCGGCCTCTGGCTACGGCAGGATTCGATATCAGCAACGGCCATGTCAGCCTGCGAAGTGCCTCTGGCTTCGCCAATTCTCTGTTGAGCGATGAGGTGCAAGCCATGCTGCAGGACTGCCTGCAGCAGTTGCAGACCCAAGTTATCGAGAACGCCAGGCGCAAACAAAAGACACCCAAGACTGCTGCCAACGATGAGGCGCGCCGCGCCGCCTGATGGGCCGCACACATCGCAATCACTATCTCCAACAGGAAAATCCATGATCAGCCCCATCTTCTACGACCCACGCCAGTCCATCACCGGCGTGGAGTCCTTCTCGCCCTCGGCGGCCAAGCCGGCGCGCTTCATGGAGCTGATGCTCCAGCACTACCGGCCCCTGCCGCAGCGCAGCTTCCAGCCCGTCACGCGAGATGACCTGTGCCTGGTGCACGACCCGGCCCATGTGGACGCCGTGTTTGCAGGCGACACGCCCAACGGCTTCGGCAACACCGACCCCCGCGTGGCCCAGGCCTGCCTGTGGACGGTGGGCTCCATGGTGGCGGCCGCGCTGCATGCCCCCAGCTGCGCGCAGTCCGTGTGCTCACCCACCTCGGGCTTCCACCATGCCGGCTACGCCTTCAGCGAGGGTTACTGCACCTTCAACGGGCTCATGGTGGCGGCGGCCAAGTTCATCCAGGCCCACCCCGGCGCCACCGTCGGCATCCTGGACTGCGACTTCCACTACGGCAACGGCACCCAGGACATCCTGGACCACCGCCCCGGACTCAAGGCGCGCGTCGTGCACCACACGGCCGGGCAATACTTCTGCCCCGAGGGCCAGCCGATCGAGTTCTTCCACTGGCTGGGTGAGGCCATCGACGACCTCAACAGTCTGGGCGTGGACCTCGTGCTGTACCAGGCCGGCGCAGACATGCACATCAAGGACCCGCTGGGCGGCCTGCTCAGCACGGAAGAGATGGGAAGCCGGGACCGCATGGTCATGCGCGACGTGCAGGCACCGCTGGTGTGGAACCTGGCCGGCGGCTACCAGCCTGCCGCGGGAGAGGACGTCTACAAAGACCCTGTGCTGGAGCTGCACCGCCAGACTATGGCCGAGGCCAACATGGCCAATGCCATCCGTCATCAGCACTACCTGGAGCGCCAACATGGATAGAGGCCAGCTGCGCCAGCAGTTCCATGCCTGGCTCGTCGAACAAGGCTTCGCACCCCAGCAAGCTCCGCCTGCGGGCTGCAGCTATCGCAGCTCGCATATCGATCTGCTGTGGCAGTGCTGGCGACACGCCACCTTGACCGAACGAAACCGGGAAATCAAACCATGAAAAGTGCTTTCAACGAGGGGCTTTCTCCAGGTTGCGAGCCGCGCATGCGCAGCTTCGACCTGAGGAAGCACTTCTTGTCGAAGGCGACCCGGACACCCCATCGCCAGGACACTGGAACCTTGCAATTCAACTTTAAAGGGAGCAACTCATGAAAACAACTTTTCTCAGTACCGATAGCTTTCGCTATCTGATCGACGCGCAACCGGTTGCCGCGTTGCCGGGGCATTGCCACATCCGCATCTCCAGCCAGTACCTGAACGCTCGCAAGCCCGATGAAGAACAGACCCAGTTCAGCGTCACGCTGGACAGCGCGGATCTCCAGGCGCTGATTGGCGCGCTACAACGGGCTGCCGGCGACATGGCTGGAGCCGTTATCAAAAGCGCAGATGGCGATCGGCCGTGATCAGGATTTGAAAGGAAAGAGCTATGGTGGTCACGACACGCAAGCTGGACAGAGCCAACGGGGAGACGGTGTTCGGGGGCGGCAGAGGGGTCATCTTCCTCGGCAGGCGCTCGAACGTCTCGCCCGAGACGTCGACGCAAAAACCCGCAAGTGGGTCGAGCACTACGCCGCCAACCCAACCGTTCGACATCGCGCAGATGACGCTGGACGCGGCCAACAAGCAGAGCGAAGCTACGGACAAGCCCGGCGAGACCGAAGGGGCGGCCTGAACGAAGCTGATGGGGCCGTTCAGGACAGTCTGGCGACGCTTGGTGAGGTCGTCGCTGACGCGCGCGATATGACTAACCAATACCACCTCGACCGACGAACTGAACCGGCAGTCGAAGTCGCAAGATTGAAGGAGCATAGGGATGAAATGGCATCAACACCTGACCGCCTTGGGTCTCGCCATGGCAGGCTGGCTTGTTTTCTTCATGCTGCTACCAGCTTTCGTTGTGGAGGGCTGGCGCGAACCGTTGCAGCTGGCTGCGCTCATGATGATGTTCGGTTACCCGCCGATCGTCTATGGCGTGGCCTGGCTGTTTTACAAGGCCGGCCGGCACGACAAGGTAGTCAGCCCGCGAAGGTGAGTTTCCACCTGAAATTTGCTAACTTTGGCCAATTTCCCAGCGGGAAAAATCGCAAACGACAACCGCTGCCTGCAGGCGACCACGCGCGAACGGTCCAGGCACCACGGGCTGCTTTCCGCGTAACGGCAGCAGCCCACCAAAGCACATATATCAGCTAGTACAAGGGATCAATAAATTGAAAATATTTAACGCAGCTTCGAATATGGTGGTTAAAACGATCATGCTCGCGACGATGGGCTGTTTTGTTGCAGTGCCAGTCTTGGCGGGAAGCTCGCCTGCGACTCCGGATCAGCTGTCGCAATACTTGGCGCCATATATTGACGAAGTTAATAAAGTCCTCCCCCGAATGCGGGGTGAGGGTTTGCGACAAGAGAAGTTGTTTGTCAGGCCGGGAGGTGTGCTCGTAATGAATTACACGGTGCTCTATCCGGTGAGTCGGGAGTTGCTAGCGCAGATCAACTCTCAAGGACGTCTGGAGGCGATCCAGTCGCTTTGCGGAGGTGCGAGAACGCGATCCCTACTTGAGGCGGGAGCTACCGTTCGATACAGCATGCTGAACTCGGCGGGCAATCAACTGACGTCTATAGATGTGAATCGTGGGCATTGTCGCTAAGGCATGCCCGATCAGCAAAGGCAAACTACAAAAGGGAGTTCAGATGAGAGTTCTAGGTTACGTGCTGTTGGCTTTGAGTGGCGCTGCTATGTTGTTGGCAATTTCCGTTTTGGAGAAGACCGTCGCGCCATCTATCGGGAGCTTATTGGGCGCATTTGCGATTCCAGGGCTTTTGGGCTGGTGGGGGATCAAGCTCTTGAAGTTTGTGCCAGACGGCGTAGTTGCAGATGATCGGCCGACCCCGGAGACTCACGTCCGTTGTCCTGAATGCCGGGAACTTGTGCGTGCTGACGCCCGGCTCTGCAAGCATTGCAACACGAAGCTGATTCCTGATGGGGCGCAGCTGTAACGTGTTCTGCGTTAGTGGTTAGGCGCGCATGCGTCAAGCAGAGCATGACGCGCATACAACGAGGGCGCGCCGCCTAGCGAGCGGTGTGCCTATTTACTGCGCTGTTCGGCTGAGGCGCAATGCTCAGCCCAGCGCTGCATCAGCTTGCGCCGTTTGTCGAACACGTCGCTCCGCAGGTAGGCCGCCTCGACCTTGTCGCCAACCTTGTGCGCCATGGCACGCTCCGTCACCTCGGGCGAGAAATTGGTGTTCTCCGCGGCCCAGTCCCGGAAGGTGGACCGGAATCCGTGGGGGACGCCTTCCGCGCCCATATCTCGCATGACTTTGTTCATCGCCATGTCCGACAGAGGGGCGCTCTTTCTTGGCGACGGGAACAGCAAGTCCGTGCCGGCGACCTTGGGCAGACTTTTCAGCAGACGAACGGCGTCGCCGGACAAGGGCACCCGATGGCTCACGCCGGTCTTCATGCGCTGCTTGGAGCCACCCTCGACATCCTCCCCAGGAATCACCCAGGTCTTGCCGACCTCATCGATCTCGCTCCAGCTTGCATGCCTGACGTTGTGCGACCGGACATTGGTCAGGATCAGAAACTCCAGCGCCCGTGCACCGATCCCCTCCTGCTTGCGCAGGCGCACCATGAACTTCGGGGTCTCACCGATAGGCAGCGCCTTGAAGTGCTCCACCTTCTTCACACGGCTGGGCGCTGCCAGAAGTGTGCTGAGATTGCCCTTCCAGCGTGCCGGGTTCAGCCCCTCCATCAGCCCTTTGGTAATGGCCGAGTCCAGAACGGACTCGACCCTGCCGCGAAGCCGGGTCGCCGTTTCTGTCTTGGTTTGCCAGATCGGCTCCAGGATCTGCATGACATGGGCCAGCTTGACGTCCCGCACCCACATGTCGCCCACGACCGGATAGGCGTAGGACTGCAGGGTGCTCTGCCACTGGGCTTCGTGCTTGGCGTTTTTCCAGGCCGCCTTGTGCGCTTCGATATAGGCCTCCGCACAGGCCCTGAACGTCACGTCCTTGGCGCGGCTGGCTGCCAGTGCCTTCCTGGCAGCCTTTGAGTGGTCGATAGGATCCACCCCGCCCTTGATTTGCTGGCGCGCCGCGCGAGCGGCGTCACGCGCAGCGGCGAGCGAGACATCCGGAAAGCCGCCGAGCCCCATCTTGCGGCGCATCCCACCCACCGTCGCGCGCAGAACCCAACTCTTGCTCCCCGACGGGGCGATCTGCAGACCCAGCCCAGCGACACCGCCCACGGCATGGAACCCAGGTTTGTTCAGCCTCTTGAGTCCAAGCGCCCCGAGCTCTTCTGCTTTTATCGGCATTGCATCCTTTATGTACCAAATTTTGTACCAAAAAATTTGAGACCGGATGATACAGCACGAAATCAATAATCATCAAGAAATTCAATTTTCAGAGGAGAATATTAGAAATCAGAGTTCGCATGAGGCTTCTAGATGACTGTTTTTGGAGGACACCCTCTCCGCCAAGAACAAGCCCCGCATTGCGGGGCTTTGTTTTTGGCGCAGCGGGCGGGTGAGAACCTACGTGGTTCGCCCTGAAACAGTCCGGGGGACTGTTTCAGGACGCGCGTAGCGCGGGGGCGTAGCCCCGAGGAATTCGCGTCAGACGAATTTCGAGCAGCCCCCCCTCTCCGCCCCACCCTGGTGCCCGCACCGCCAGCAGGGATTCCCGCCTTCCCCCAGAATGGCCGCATGAACCTTCTGCGCCACCCGCTCCTTCTGCTCGCCACCACCCTGGCCGCGGCCCTGCTGCCCATGACGTCTTCCGCGCAAAGCGCAAGCGGCGCCAGTTGCCCCGCCCTGCTGCAACACCAGTTCCCCCGCCTGCAGGACGACGCCCCGCAAAACCTCTGCCAGTACGCGGGCAAGGTCGTGCTGGTGGTGAACACGGCCAGCTACTGCGGTTTCACGAAACAGTACGAAGGGCTGGAGGCGCTGTACGCGAAGTACGAGAAGCGTGGCCTGGTCGTCCTGGGCTTTCCGTCCAACGACTTCGGCCAGCAGGAACCGGGTGATGCCAAGCAGATTGCCGACCTCTGCTTCAACACCTACGGCGTCAAGTTCCCCATGTTCGACAAGACCGGCGTCGTGGGCCCCAAGCGCAATGCCCTCTATAGCCAGCTCTACCAGGCCACCAAGGCCGTACCGCAATGGAACTTCCACAAGTACCTGGTCGCGCGTGATGGCAAGGCCGTGAGCAGCTTTGCCAGCTCGGTCGAACCAGGCAGCAAGGCGCTGGTGGCGGCCATCGAAGCGGCGCTGCAGCAGCGCCCCTGAGCATCGGAGACAGCGGCATGGACCCCGAGCGCTTTGCCCTGCAGCTGCGCGAGCAAGGTTTCGAGCAGGTCACCACCGTCACGCGCGCGCCCAACGGCTTCCTCGACACCCACACCCATCCCTTCGAGGCCAAGGCCTTGATCCTCAGCGGCGAGATCACGCTCGTCTGCCAGGGACTGGAGCAGCGGTACCGGCCCGGTGAGGTGTTTCACCTCGCCATGGCCGAACCGCACACCGAGCGTTACGGCCCGCAGGGCGTGAGCTACCTGGTCGGACGCAGGTAACTCAGCCCCGCTGCGGCAGCGCCGCAGCCGACACACGCACGCCCGGCGCCGTGCCCGCATAGGCCTGCTGCACCACCCCAGCCACCATGTCGGCCGTCACGGCCGACAGTGTCCAGCCCAGGTGCCCGTGGCCCGTGTTGTAGAACACATTGGCGGCATGGCCGCGGCCCACGCGCGGCATCATGTCCGGCATCATGGGACGCAGACCGGCCCAGGGCACCACCTGCCGGGTGCTCACGCCGGGGAAACATTGCTGCACCCAGTCAATGAGCGGGCGAATCCGGTCAGCCCGGATGTCCTTGTTGTAGCCGTTGAATTCGGCCGTGCCGGCCACGCGGAAGCGGTCCAGGCCCAGGCGGCTGGTGACCAGCTTGGTCTCGTCGTCCAGCAGGCTGACCATGGGCGCCGCCGCCTGGCTCTGCGCGTCGGGCAGGTTGACCGTGATGGAGTAGCCCTTGACCGGATAGACGTTGACGCGGTCGCCCAGCTGCGCCGCAAAGCTGCGGCTGAGCACGCCGGCGCAGACCACCACACCGTCGAAGCGATGCGTCTGCGGCAGGCCATCCACGCTGGCGGTGACGCAGGCGCTGCGCCCGTCGCTGCTGAGTTGCTGCACGTCCTGCCCATAAAGCGTGCGCACGCCCAGCCGCTCGGCCGCGGCAGCCAGGCCCACGGTGAACTTGTGGATGTCGCCGGTGGCGTCGCTCTCGGTGTAATAACCGCCGTAGTAGCTGCCGGCCAGGGTGGGCTCGATGGCGCGCATTTCCTCGGGCGTCACGGCACGCCGGGGCAGGCCGCCGGCGGCCAGCAGCCTGGAGACCTCGCCCGCGTGGTCAAAACCTTTTCTGTCGCGGTAGATGTGCAGGATACCGCGCTGCTTCAGGTCGAAGTCCACACCCTCGGCCTCGGCCCAGGCAAACAGGTGCTCGCGCGCCGCCACGGCCAGTTGCGCGGTGGCGATGGTGTTCTTGCGGTAGTTCGGGATGCTGGCAATGAACTCGGCAAACCAGCTCAGCTTGTGCCAGCTGGGTTTGGGGTTGACCAGCAGCGGCGCATCGCTTTTGAGCATCCACTTGAGGCCCTTGAGGATGGTGGACGGGTGGTTCCAGACCTCGGCGTTGGAGGCAGACAGCTGCCCCCCGTTGGCGAACGATGTTTCCATCGCCGCGTAACGGTGCTTCTCGAACAGGGTGACGGCAAAACCGCGTTTGGCCAGGGCGTAGGCAGTGGTGACGCCGGTAATACCGGCGCCAATGATGGCGATCGACTTCATGAGATCAGGCTCCAAACGTCATGGGGGTGGGGTGCGCGACACACCATGTGCCATGCACGCCCCCTCTGTTTGGTACCTGAGAGATTCACGCCGCCGTGTCGGCTGCGCTTGCTCCTGCGGTGTGCCGGACGACGAATCCCGGCAGCTCTTCAGAGTTCAAATCACCTGATCGGTCCTTTTGCCTGAGAGTTTCCGGGGCGGTTGCTCCTTCGGCGCTGCCAGTTGCGGCAGTCTCTCCCGATCGGGTCTGGCCACGTAGGGCCTGGCTGCATTCTAGCGCGATCGGCGCCGCACCGGAACGACGCTCAGCATCTCAGGCCATCCAGTCCTGCGAGACGATGCTGTCGCGCCCCATGCGCTTGGCCTGCTCCAGCGCTGCCACGCACAGGTCCACCAGCGCCTCGGGGCCGGCCTCGACGGCAGGTGTGACCGCGGCCACGCCGATGCTGACGGTGACGATGCCGCCCTCGCCGCCGCTGTGCGGCATGGCCAGGGTGTTGATGAGCATGCGCACACGCGCCGCCACCACGCGCGCACCCACTTCGTGCACGGCCGGCAGCAGGATGGCGAACTCGTCGTCGTCATAACGCGCCACCACGTCGGCCGGGCGGAACACCGCGCGGCCCAGGGCAGCCGCAATCTTCTTCAGGCGGTCGGGCCCCAGGGTCGCGACGTGCGAGTCGACGTAGGCACGGAAATGATCGATGTCGATGAGCAAAAGGGACAGCGGCGTCTGCTCGCGCCGGGCGCGGCCCCATTCCACCGCCAGCCGCTCGTCGAAACCGGCCCGGCTCATCACACCGGTCAGCTCATCCGGGCTGCCGGCGGCAGGCTGCGCCGCGTCCCGCTGCTTCTGATCGCTGGGCTTGGCGGGCATGGGCTGACCGGGAGGCCGGGCTCAACGGGGCTGTTGCAGCTGCCTGAGATCGGCCACGATCTCGGCGGAATGCTTGGCCGTGTCCACCGAGCGGTAGGCCTTGGCCAAACGCCCCTGTGGGTCGATCACGAAGGTGTAGCGCCGGGCGTATTTGAAGACCACCCAGTCCGACAGCGTGCCGTAGCGCGCGGCGACCTCGCCCTTCTCGTCGGCCAGCAGGGGGAAAGGCAGCTTGTATTTCTGCGCAAAGGCCGCGTGCGAGGCACTGCTGTCCACGCTGATGCCCACCACCTCGGCACCCAGGGCCTGCAGCTGCAGCCAGTCGTCGCGGAAGGTGCAAGCCTCTTCGGTGCACCCGGGCGTGTCGTTCTTGGGATAGAAATAGAGCACCAGCCACTTGCCGCGCCAGTCGGCCAGGCGGCGCGTCTTGCCCTGCTGGTCGGGCAACGCAAAGTCCGGGGCGGGCTGGCCTGCCTCCGGTACCGCGGCCTGCGCCAGAGCGGCCGGCAGCACCACGCTGGCGGGCAGCAGGCACAGGGCGCGGCGCAGGCGCGAGGTCACGGCCGCAGCTCCTTGAGGCCGCCCATATAGGGCTGCAGGGCAGCGGGGATCTCAACGCTACCGTCGGCGCGCTGGTAGTTCTCCAACACAGCCACCAGGGTGCGGCCCACGGCGAGGCCGGAGCCGTTCAGGGTGTGCAGCAGTTCGTTCTTGCCCTGGGCGTTCTTGAAACGCGCCTGCAGACGGCGGGCCTGGAAGGCCTCGCAGTTGGAGACCGAGCTGATCTCGCGGTAGGTGTTCTGCGCGGGCAGCCAGACTTCCAGGTCGTAGGTCTTGGCGGCACCGAAGCCCATGTCGCCGGTGCACAGGCTCATCACGCGGTAGGGCAGGCCCAGCTTCTGGAGGATGGCCTCGGCGTGGCCCGTCATCTCTTCCAGCGCCGCGTAGCTTTTCTCGGGGTGCACGATCTGCACCATCTCGACCTTGTCGAACTGGTGCTGGCGGATCATGCCACGCGTGTCGCGGCCATAAGAGCCCGCCTCGGAACGGAAACAGGGGGTGTGGGCGGTGAGCTTGAGGGGCAGATCGGCCTCGGCCACGATCTCGTCGCGCACGAAGTTGGTCAGCGTGACCTCGCTGGTCGGAATCAGGTAGAGCGCCACGTCCTCGGCCGCGCCTTCCTGCCCACCCTTCTTGGCCGCGAACAGGTCCTCTTCGAACTTGGGCAGCTGGCCGGTGCCTCGCAGCGTGTCGGCGTTGACGATGTAGGGTGTGTAGCACTCGGTATAGCCGTGCTCCTGGGTCTGCACGTCCAGCATGAACTGGGCCAACGCACGGTGCAGGCGGGCGATGCCGCCCTTCATCACCGTGAAGCGCGAACCGGTGAGCTTGGTCCCGGTGTCGAAATCCAGGCCGAGCGGTTCGCCCACGTCCACGTGGTCCTTGACCGCGAAATCGAATTTCTTCGGCGTGCCCCAGGTCCGGGCCACCACATTGCCGTGTTCATCGCTGCCTACCGGGACGCTTTCGTGCGGCAGGTTGGGCACAGCCAGCAGCAGGGCCGCCATCTCGCCCTGCAGTTGCTCCAGGCGTGCCGCCGAACTGTCGAGTTCGCCCTTGAGCGCATTGACCTCGGCCTTGGCCGCTTCGGCCTCGTCCTTTTTACCCTGGCCCATGAGCGCACCGATCTGCTTGCTCAGGGTGTTGCGCTTGTTCTGCAGTTCTTCGGTACGGGTCTGCAGGGTCTTGCGTTCGGCTTCCAGGGTACGGAAGGCGTCGGCGTCCAGGAAGGGCTGTGGGTTCTTGCGCGTCTGCAGGCGCGCCAGCACGCCGTCCAGGTCTTTGCGGAGCAGGGTGAGGTCTAGCATTTGGGTATTGTAGTTTTCGTTTTCCTGGCTCTGGTTTTCTTCGCTTTTCCTTGGTCTTTTCTCTGCTTTTCTCTGCTTTTTCGCTGCGCGGGCTTTTGTAGTCCCCCCCTATCCCCCCCGCCCCTTCCCACCCCCGCCGGGGCGGGAAGGGGAGCCTGGATTTTGTTTCTGGACTCCGGCGACGCTTCTACGGGGTTTAGGTCGCGGTCTGGGTTTGGGCACCTGCATTTTCTGGAGGCGGTCGCAGTAAACGGCACTGGGCTGGTTCGGCTCCAGCTGGCAGCTGCGCGCCAGCGACGAGACGAGACGAGGACTTTCGGACTCGAGAGCGGTAGGTCGGAACGACCATCGCCGTTGGCAGGCAACTTCCGCGCCATTCACTACGACCGGCACCCCGAAGTCTCCGCTCGAAGCGACGGTGGCGACGGTTCGTTCCATAGAAGCCTGGCCGGAGTCCAAAACTCAAATCTGGCTCCCCCTTCCCGCCCCGGCGGGGGTGGGAAGGGGGCTGGGGGGATAGGGGGGGAAGAAGAAACGAAGAAACGGAAGAAGAATAGGAAGAGAGGAAAGTCAAACTTCCTGCTTCAACCCCTTAGGCAAAGGAAACTTGATCGTCTCCTCAATCCCATCCATCTTCCTCACCGCCACAGCCCCCAAGGCCCTGATGCGTTCGATCACCTGCTGCACCAGGATTTCCGGGGCCGAGGCGCCGGCGGTCAGGCCCACACGGGCCCGGCCCTCGAACCACTCGGGTTTCAACTCGTCGGCGCTGTCCACCATATAGGCATCGGTGCCCAGCTTCTTGGCCACTTCGCGCAGGCGATTGCTGTTGGAGCTCGTGGGGCTGCCCACCACGATGACCACGTCCACCTGCGGGCTCAGCAGCTTGACAGCGTCCTGGCGGTTCTGCGTGGCGTAGCAGATGTCCTGCTGCTTGGGTTCGCGCACCTGGGGAAAGCGGGCCTTCACCGCCGCCATGATGCTGGCCGCGTCGTCCACGGAGAGCGTGGTCTGTGTCACCACGGCCAGTTTGGCCGTCTGGGCCGGCTGCACGCAGGCCACATCGGCCTCGTCCTCCACCAGATGGATGCCGGAATCGAGCTGGCCCACGGTGCCTTCCACCTCGGGGTGGCCCTTGTGGCCGATCATGATGAACTCGTAGCCTTCCTTGTGCAGCTTGGCCACTTCCACGTGCACCTTGGTCACCAGTGGGCAGGTAGCGTCGAAGATCTGGAAACCGCGGGCTTCGGCCTCGCGCTGCACGGCCTTGCTCACGCCGTGGGCCGAGAACACCAGCGTGGCGCCGGGCGGAACATCGGACAGCTCCTCGATGAAGATCGCACCCTTGGCCTTGAGGTCGTTGACCACATAGGTGTTGTGCACGATCTCGTGGCGCACATAGATCGGGCGGCCGAACTTGGTCAGCGCCCGCTCCACGATCTCGATGGCGCGGTCCACGCCGGCACAAAACCCGCGCGGTTCGGCCAAAAGAATTTCTGCCTGCGAACCCATGGTCATAACACCCCGATCAGTTGCACTTCAAAGGTCACCGGCTGGCCAGCCAGCGGGTGGTTGAAGTCGAACAATACAGCCTCCTCCCCGAGCTGGCGCACCACGCCGCCGAACTGCCCCTTGCGGTCGGGCGTGGGGAACTGCACCACATCGCCCACCGCGTACTGTTCGTTGGGGTCGCCCAGCTCGCGCAATTCCTTGCGCGAGAGCCATTGCTGCATGTCGGGGTTGCGCTCGCCGTAGGCCCCCGCAGGCAGCTCCAGCGTGGTGTGCGCCCCCTCCGCCAGGCCGATCAGCGCGCCTTCGACGGCCGGGGCCAGTTCGCCCGTGCCGATGGTCAGCGTGGCCGGCTTGCCGCCGAAGGTGTTGACGAGGTCGCCGGCCGGCCCGGACAGGCGGTAATGCAGCGTGAGGAAGGAGCCGGGCTGGACCCGGGCAGGGGTGGTGGTCATGGAAGTCCCGATAAACTGGGCTCCATTGTAAAAAGACCTGCAATTGACCCCCGTCATGCCGCTCAAAGACCTTCCCCCCGACGCGCGACCGCGCGAAAAGCTGCTCGCCCGCGGCCCCGGGGCGCTGTCCGATGCCGAACTGCTGGCCTTGCTGCTGCGCACCGGCCTGGCCGGCAAGGGCGTGCTGCAGCTGGCGCAGGAGTTGTTGGACGGCTTCGGTGGTTTGGCCGGCCTGCTGCACGCCACGGCCGACGACCTGAAACGCATCAAGGGCCTGGGCCCGGCCAAACGCGCCGAACTGGTGGCCGTGCTGGAACTGGCCCGCCGCGCCCTGGCCGAACAGCTGCGCGAGCGCGCCGCGCTGGACACGCCCCAGGCCGTCAAGGACTACCTGCAGCTGCAGCTGGCCAGCAAGAAACACGAATGTTTTGCCGTGCTCTTCCTGGACAACCAGCACAAGCTGCTGGCGCTGGAGGAGCTGTTTCGCGGCACCCTGGCGCAGACCAGCGTCTACCCGCGCGAAGTGGTGTTGCGCGCCCTGCACCACCACGCCGCCGCCGTGGTGCTGGCGCACAACCATCCCAGCGGCACGGTGCAGCCTTCGCGTGCCGACGAGGCCCTGACCCAGGCCCTCAAGGCCGCCCTGGCCCTGGTGGACGTGCGCGTGCTGGACCACGTCATCGTGGCGCCGGGCCTGGCGCTGTCCATGGCCGAGAAAGGCCTGATCTGATGGTCACCGTGAAATCGCTCGCGGACCTGAAACAGGTCAAGAAGGCCATCGAAGCCCAGGCCAGGGCAGAGGCTGAGCGCAAGGTCGAGGCGGCAAAACAAGCCCGCCAGGCCACGGCCGACAAGGACCTTTTCCTGCAAGCCGCCGGCAAGGTCCAGCCCCTGGCCCAACCGGCCAAGGCCCAGCTCAAGAGCGCCAAACCCCAGCCGCGGCCCCTGCAACACCAGCTCGATGAACAGGCCGCGCTGCAGGAAACCCTGAGCGACGAATTCGACATCAGCACCCTGCTGGAGACCGACGAACACCTGAGCTATCGCCGTCCCGGCATCGGCCCCGACGTCACGCGCAAGCTGCGCCGCGGCGAGTGGTCCATCCAGCGCCAGCTCGACCTGCACGGCCTGCGCACCGAAGACGCCCGCGAAACCCTGGGCCAGTTCATCCGCGAAGCGCACCAGCAGGGCCTGCGCTGCGTGCGGGTGGTCCACGGCAAGGGCCTGGGCTCACCGGGCAAGACCCCGGTGCTCAAGGGCCGCGTGCAGAGCTGGCTGGCGCAGAAGAAGGAAGTGCTGGCCTTTGTGCAGGCGCGGCCGGCTGAGGGGGGTGCGGGGGCGCTCGTGGTGTTGCTGCAGCCGGTAGGTTGACTACAACCCCTCGTCTGGGGGATATCGTTCGAGTTGGTAACTACCTAGAATTGGCCGCCATACATGGCCATAAGGAGGAACGACAAATGGCGACTACGAAACGCATATTCATCCCGAATCAAATCTTCGTTGGACTACCTTGGAAGAATGTTCGACCAAAGTACGACCGCATCATTCAAGGACTCGAAAAGAAGTATCCGCTGTATTTCACTATCGTTGGCCGCAACGATGGGCAAGATGCAAAAGATCTGTTTGAGATCATCAAACAACGCATCAAGTCGTCAAGCTACGCAATCTTCGACGCGACAGGGGGAAATGCAAACGTCTCGCTTGAGTACGGCTTCGCAGAGGGAATCGGCGTGCCCAAGTCCATCTTTCTTAGCGCACATAAAGCCGCTCAGAATGGATCAACGACTTCACCAATCATCTCTGACCTTCATGGTCAGCGACGTGTGCAGTACAAAACCGAGCAAACGTTGTCATCAGAGCTTCATCGCTTATGTCGTGAGCACGATTTCACCAAACGCTTTGAAAAGGCTCTCGTTAAAGTCCTTGCGGGAAAGGCTGCGGGCGCCAAGAAGAGCGGTCGCACATTAGCCCTCAAAGTAATTCGTGGCTTAGATGGAAAAGATGAGATTCGGCGCGCTGAATTAGTCCAGCATCTTCAGGCTCAAGGCTACATAGAAATTGAAATTGAGTGGATACTCAAGAAATTTCAGACAGTAGGAATCGTTAAATGTACCGTTGGTAGAAGCGCCGTTGTCTACGTGGCCTAACTAACTTTTACCCCGGCGTATTTCTCATCCAGTCCGCCGTCCCGAAGAAGGACTCGCGCAACTTGCCGCGCAGTTCTTCATCCACCCCCACCTCCCCCATGGCCTGGTCCATGCAGGCCAGCCACTGGTCGCGCTCGACCAGGCCGATCTTGAAGGGCATGTGGCGCGCGCGCAGGCGCGGATGGCCGTAGCGTTCGATGTAGTGGTTGGGGCCGCCAAGCCAGCCGGTCAGAAACCAGGCCAGTTTCTGCCGCGCATCCGTCAACTCTCTGCCATGCGCGGCGCGCAGTTCCTTGTAGCCTGGCTCCAGGTCCATGAGGTCGTAGAAGCGTTCGACCAGGGCATGGACCTTGGCCTCGCCGCCGATCCATTCAAAAGCGGTAGCGGGTTTGGTGTTCTCTTCGGAAGTCATGACCGGATTATCCCAGCCGGACGAAAACGGTCAGCAGCTATCAAATATATAGCTTTCAGGTTGCTGCTTGGCGCAGCGTCTGCACCACCGGGCGACGCAGCACGCTGCGCAGGCCCCACCAGCCCGCCAGCCAGGCCAGCAGCGCGCCGCTGACGGCCCCCACGGGCAGCAGCCACCAGGTCACGGTCCACTCGAAATTGAACGCATAACGCGCCAGGGCCCAGCCCACCACGGCCGAGACCACGGCGGCCAGGGCGCCGGCCAACGCGCCTACACCCGCCAGTTCGGCGCGCTGCACCTGGCGCAGCAGGCCGCTGCCCGCACCGACCGCGCGCATGATCGCGTATTCACGCGCGCGCTCCTCGCGCGTGGCAGTGACGGCGGCGAACAGCACCACCAGGCCCGCGGCCAGCGTGAAGCCGAAGAGGAACTCCACCGCGCGGCTGACCTGCTCCAGCACACGCTGCACCTGAGCCAGGGTGGCGCTGAGGTCCACCACGGTGATGTTGGGGAAGTGGCGCACCAGGGCGCTGTCAAAACCCGCCCCCGCCCCCGTCTTGTCCGGTGCGCGCAGCGCGGCCAGGTAGGTGACCGGCAGGTCGGGCATCTGGCTCACCGGGTACAGCGCGAAAAAGTTGGCGCGCATGGAACCCCAGTCCACCTTGCGCAGCGAGGTGATGGTGCTGTCCTTCTGCAGGCCGGCGATGTCGAAGCGCAGCTTGTCGCCCAGCTTGAGGTTCAGGGTTTTGGCGATGCCCTCTTCCATGCTGATGCCCGTCGCGTCCTCGGCCGTCCAGCGGCCGGCGACGATGGGGTTGTGGCCCGGCGGCTGCGCGCTGTGCGAGAGGTTGAACTCGCGCTCCACCAGGCGCTGGGCCCGGTCGTCCTCGTAGTCCTGCGCCTGCACGGGGCGGTCGTTGATGGCCACCAGGCGGCCACGGATCATGGGGTACCAGTCGTAGCCGCTCACCCCGGCCTCGCGCAGCTGGCGCTGGAAGGCCTCGCCCTGGTCGGGCTGGATGTTGATGATGAAACGGTTGGGCGCATCGGCCGGCGTGGCCTGGCGCCAGCTGCGGATCAGGTCGGTGCGCAGCAGCACCAGCAGCAAGAGCGCCAGCAGGCCCACGGCCAGGCTGCTGACCTGCAGCACCGCGTAGATGGGCCGCGCCGAGAGCTGGCGCGTGGCCAGCACCAGCCAGCGCGGCGCGGTGTTCTCGCGCACCACCCGCCGCAGCAGCAGCACCGCACCCCAGCTGGCCAGCGCAAAGAGCGCCACCGCGCCGGCAAAACCACCCACGGTGATCAGCCCCAGCTTCAGGTCGCTGCTGGCGGCCAGCAGCAGCACGGCAAAACCGAGTACGCCCAGGGCCAGCACCCCCACCGACATGGGGCGCAGATTGCCCACGTCGCGCCGGATCACGCGCAGCGCGGGCACCTGGGCCAGCTGCAGCACCGGCGGCAGCCCGAAAGCCAGCATGAGCGTGAGGCCCATGCCCAGGCCGAAGAACACCGGCCACAGGCCGGGCGCGGGCAGCGCCGTGTCCACCAGGCCGGCCAGCAGCAGCACAAAGACATGGTGCACCGCCCATCCCAGGGCCACGCCCAGCACACCACCCGCCAGGCCCACCAGCAGGAACTCCAGCGCATGGCTGCGCGCGATGGTGGCTTGCGACAGGCCCAGCACACGCAGCATGGCGCAGTCGTCCAGATGGCTGTGCGCGAAGGAGCGCGCCGCCAGGCCCACGGCCACCGCGCTCAGCAGCGCCGCCAGCAGGGCCACGAGGTTGAGGAATTTCTCGGCCCGCTCCAACGTCTGCGCCATCTCGGGCCGCCCACCCTGCAAGGCCTCGATGCGCACACCGCGCAGCTGCTCGCGTTCGACCACCGCGTTGGCCTGCTTGACGAAGGCGTTGACCACCCTGTCCTCACCCGCCACGGCCAACCGGTAACTCACGCGGCTGGCCGGCTGGATCAGCTGCGTGGCCGCCAGGTCGGCTTGGTGGATCAGGGCACGCGGCGCGAAGTTGATGAAACCGGCACCACGGTCGGGCTCCACGCCGATCAGGCGCGTGATGCGCAGTGCCGATTCACCGAGCAGCAGCCGGTCGCCCAGCTTGAGCCCCAGCGCGTCGAGCAGGGCCGGATCGGCCCAGACCTCGCCCGGCGCCGGGATGTCGCGCGTGGCAAGCGCTGGCGCGTCCACGGACGTGCTCACCGTCAGTTGACCGCGCAGGGGGTACCCCGCCTCCACCGCCTTGAGCGCCACCAGCCGCGTGGCGCCGCCCTGGTCCTCACGCGCACGCGCCATGGTCGGAAAGCTCAGGGACGCAGAGACCTGCAAGCCACTGGACCGGGCCAGCGCCAGCAGGGCCGCCGGCGTGGGGTTGTCACTGACGATGACCGCATCACCCCCCAGCAACTGCCGCGCATCGCGCTGCATGCCGCCCTTGAGCCGGTCGGCAAAAAAGCCCACGGCCGTGAGGGCTGCTACCGCCAGGGTGACCGCCAGGATCAGCAGGCGCAGCTGGCCCGCACGCAGGTCACGCCAGAGGGTTTTCCAGGCGAGTTGCCAGAAGGTGATGTTCATGGGGGTGAGCTTAGGGGATTTCTGTGTCTCTGTGCGCGTGCAGGGTTTTCGTCTTGGCTGCTGCCTTGGTACGCCAACAAGCCGGGTCTCGCCCCGGCGGGCGAGTCACCTTTCTTTGCTTCGCCAAAGCAAGGTAACCGAAAGAAAGGCGAGCCGGGTGCGTCGTCCCTGCGCTTCGCTCCGGGCACACTGCGTTGCTCGGCCCGGGCGGGGTGCGCGCAAACTCGGCTAACGCCTCAAACATGCGCGCCCCTTGATCCGCCCGCTCCTGCGCTACTCGCCTCCGCACACGGCGGTGGGGACCGGATACCGGAACACATCCACCCTGCGCTATAGTGACCCGAATTCTTCAAATAAAACAAGCACTTAGCTTGCAGCAAGGGAGGCGTCGGAATGAACATCCGTCCATGTCATTCCACAGTGTCGCGGCCAACATCAAGTTGGACATTGCCCTCGCGCAGTTGACCTGAACGGAATCACTATGAACGCACAACCCCTTGAAGAAGACCATCAGCTTCTAACTTCGTGGCTTGCCGTTATAGGGGCGCTGACGATGTTTTGGTCGCCCGTGGAGAGGAGCATCGATCAATGCGTTCATTTGATCCATGCGCAAACCCAGTCAAAGAAGGCAAAGCCCATTAGGCTTGCTTCCAAACTGAGCTTCATCGGGAGCAACTTGCCGACCGGAATCGTTGATGCGAAAGAACTCGAAAACTTGACGGCGCTGACAAAAACTACCGTAAAGATTCGAGATGTATGTGTTCACGGTGTACTCAATTCTTACGACCAACATCAAATCGAAATCGGCAAGATTGACGGCAGAGAGGAAGATCATCGCATTGAGAATTTCACCATTGACCGCAATCGCCTTGAACGATCAGCAAAAGCCCTAATCGCCATACAAGAGCAATGGGGTTCAATTGCTTCGGCTCTGCTTGAACAAAAAATCAAAGCCTAACATGGCGCTCAACCCCGCTCCTTTCAGTCGCTGGACGCTGCGCGAAAAGCCGCGTAGCTTCAACGTTATGCCCTGTTCTACTGAGGATTTCCCATGCTCAACGCGTTGCGCCAACTTTTCTCTGACAACAAAGATTCGCAGCCTCAAAAGACACTACCCGCAGCTCCACAAGAAAAGCCTATAGCCGAATATTTATCGGAAGATCTGGATAAGTCGACGTACTTTAAGGCCGAGTGCAAACAAACCGTTTTGAATCATTTGCTGCACGTCCGTAGCATCACAAAAACCAGCAACAGCTTGACCGTTGAAGAGAAAAAATCCCTTGGACTCAACACAAGATTGGCCATCACAAGAGAGCTCATCGAAGTGTTGTCTGCCGAAGGGCGCCGCCTTGATAACCCCAAGGCGGCGCTAGAAGAAATCTACTACCGCGCAACAATCACCAAGAGCAGAATTGACAACTTTGAGAAAGCACGGAAGCTTGGAATAAAGAGGTTCACCCTCATGACAGCCGGAGATGGCAGTGAGTGCTCTTGGTGCGAAGAGAATTCAAATCGAGAGTTCGGCGCGGATATCCTATCTCTCATGAAAACACACTGCACGTGCTCACCATATAGCAAATGCGTTATCAATTCTGTGGTCGATATTTAGCATATCAATGCTATCTAGAGGGACAGGCCACAGCAATCATTCCAACTCTTCGCACAATACAAGGGCACGCGACAGCGTGCCCTTGTCATCTCTGCATTCGGTTTCCGGGTTCCCCCACCCTTGTGTATGTGCCGAGAAGCGCAGCGGCAGGCGGATCAAGAGCCGCGCATGTTTGAGCGCAGCGAGTTTGCGCGGCTCCCGCCTGACGCGAGCATCGCAGGGTGCCCCGGCGCAGCCGGGGTCACAGACACCAGGGTCGCCTTTCTTTCGGTTACCTTGCTTTGGCGAAGCAAAGAAAGGTGACTCGCCCGCCGGGGCGAGACCCGGCTTGCCACGCAAGAGAAGCGTTAGTTCAAAGAGAGGTCTTCGACAGGCTCAGGCCGAACGGGAAAAAGAATCTAAGCCGCAGCCCGCAACTTAGGCCCCGCCAGTTCAGGCTGCAACACCAAGCGCTGCGCCGCCGTATAGCAATAAAAATGCTTGCCAGTAGCCCGCCCAATCGCACACAAGCCCACCCGCTCCGCCACCGCATGCCCCATCTGCGTGATCCCGCTACGCGACACAACGATAGGCACTCCCATCTGCGCCGACTTGATCACCATCTCGCTGGTCAGCCGCCCCGTGGTGTAGAAGACCTTGTCATCCCCCTGCATGGAAGACGCATCCTGCAGCCACATCCAGCCCGCAATGGTGTCGATGGCGTTGTGCCGCCCCACGTCCTCCACGAAGAGCAGCATCTCCTCGCCGCGGAACAGGGCGCAGCCATGCACCGAGCCGGCGGACTTGTAGGTGCTCTCCTGCAGGCGGATGGCGTTAACGATGCCGTAGAGCTGGGCCTGGGTGAGGCGCGCGTCGGGCAGCTGGATCTGGTCCACCTCGTCCATCATGTCGCCGAAGACGCTGCCCTGGCCGCAGCCGGTGGTGACCACGCGCTTGGCGGTGCGCTCCTCCACATTGGCGATGCCTTCGCGGGTCTTGACGGCGGCGGCACCCACGTCCCAGTCGACGGTGATGGACTCGATCTCGTCCACCGAACGCACCAGGCGCTGGTTACGCAGGAAGCCCAGCACCAGCAGTTCCGGGTGGCCGCCCAAGGTCATGAGCGTGACGAGTTCGCGCTTATCGACGTAGACGGTGAGCGCCCGCTCTGCGGGGATGAACAGGGGCGTGGCCTCACCGTGCTCGTTGAGGGCCGTGACTTCGCGCGTGAGCGGCGCCTGGGCTCGGGTGAGATGGGGCAGGGGCATGGATGGCAGCGTACAACAAAACGGGCCGGGCTTTGCAGCCCGGCCCGTTAGACCGCAAGGTTCGCGGGGATCAGGATTTCTTGGCTTTTGCAGCTGCCGGCGCAGGCGCTGCTGCAGCGGGTGCCGCTGCCGTGGCAGGCTTGTAGACAAAGGGGCCAGGGTCGGCACACGGTGCGGTGGCCACGGGCTTGGCGTCCTTGCCGGCCTTACCCGACTTGCGGTATTGGGCAGCGACCTTGTCCTGGGACTTGCACAGCTTGTAGCCGTCGACCTTGCCGGTGTGGGCGGTCTTGGCGGCCGCCTCGGCGGCCTTGGCCTTGGCTTCGTCGTTCGGAGCGGGCAGCTTGGCCAGGGCGGAGACGCTGAGGGCGCAAGCAGCGATGAATACGGCGATGGATTTCATGTGGGCCTCTCTTGTTGTAGGGTCAGGCTTTGAGGGGAGCACCGGGAGCGGCCGGCTGGGTGCGCTGCGCGGGGATCTTGCCGGCCTTGATGTCGTCGTACCAGAGCTCGTGGTGTTCCTTGGCCCAGGTCTCGTCAACATAACCGGTCTTCATGGCGCTGTAGGCGCCAGCCATGCCGAGCGTGCCCATGTAGATGTGACCGATGAACATGGCCATCATCAGCACGGTGGCCACGCCGTGGACCATGTGCGCAATCTGCATGCTGCCGCGCTCGTAGATCATGCCCGGGACCAGCTTGTCCAGGAACAGGCCCGAGGCCACGACGATCAGTCCCAGGACGAACACGCCGCCCCAGA
The DNA here is from genome assembly GCF_058807395.1 of Hylemonella sp. GW821-FHT12C09. Taxonomy (NCBI): domain Bacteria; kingdom Pseudomonadati; phylum Pseudomonadota; class Betaproteobacteria; order Burkholderiales; family Comamonadaceae; genus Hylemonella; species Hylemonella sp. GW821-FHT12C09. The sequence goes on from NZ_JBXAQQ010000007.1 coordinate 229,293, forward strand.
ACAGCACCTTCTCACCGGCGTTGAAACGGTGCGAGGCAACCTCGTGCCCGGACAGCAGGCCACCGCCCTTGACCAGCCAGGTGATGTCTTCCTTGCGCGGCAGGTTGTCCTTGACGAAGGTGCCGATGACGACCACCAGCGAGACGGCAAACACCGGGCCGGCGAAGTTGTGCAGGTTCTTCAGCACATAAGTCAGCCAGCCGAACAGCGTGCCCCCGATGACCGGGTGCAGGAAGTACTTGCCGAAGGCCATGACGATGCCGGAGATCGCCAGGATGGAGAAGGCGATGGCGTTGGCCCAGTGCGCCGAGCGCTCGAAGGCGGTGAAGCGCTCGATCTTGCGACCGGTTTCGGCACCGTGCAGCTGCAGCGTGCCCTTGCGCCAGTAGAAGATGCCCACCGCGCCCAGCGCGATCAGGATCAGCGCGCCGCCGTAGGGAATGATCCACTTGTTGCGCACCTGGCGCCAGGCTTCGCCGGCGTTGGTGAGCATGGAGCCCGGGTACTGCACGAAGGGCTGGATCAGGTTGCCGGCTTCGGGGGCCTGGTCCTTGGGCAGACTGCTGTAACCCGTCACGCCGCCGCCAACCTGGCGCCACACGGGCGCGTTGTTGCCCGGCTGCACCTGGGTGCGCTCGGCATTGGTCTGCGTCGCGTAACCCGGCTCCTCGCTGGCATCGGGTTTCACTTCGAAGATGTTCTGTCCCTTGATGCCACCGGCGGGGGCCGGTGCCGTCTTCGCAGGCGGAACATCAAGCTTCAGTTTGTCCTGCTGGGCATGGACCGTTGCGGCCCAGCCCAGGGCCATGAGCATGGCCACTGCAAGCGCTTTTTTCATGAGGCGTCCGATCTTCAGTTGACCCGGTTGTACTCGTTCTGGCCGTATTGGCCGCGCGCCTTGAGCTTGGACTCCCAGCTGGCCTTGTCGCCGGACTTCCAGCCCGGTTCGACATAGGCCTTGCCGGTGCCGGTGTAAGCACCTGCATCCTGCTTGGCTCCACCGTTGGTCTGGGGGGACTCGCCGCAAGCGGCCAGCAGGAACGCAGCGGAAACGATGATCAGTGCTGTTTTCATGACTTGGCTCCTGCGGGTGCCGGCTGGCCGGCCTGGCGTGAGCCGTAGGCGGTGCCCCAGCCCCAGACTTCGGCGCCCTTGCCACGTTGCAGCACGCGGGTGCGGAAGATGTCGGCCACCATGTCGCCGTCACCGGCGAGCAGGGCCTTGGTCGAGCACATTTCGGCACAGGCCGGCAGCTTGCCTTCGGCCAGGCGGTTGCGCCCGTATTTCTCGAACTCGGACTGGCTGCCGTTGGCCTCGGGGCCGCCAGCGCAGAAGGTGCACTTGTCCATCTTGCCGCGCACACCGAAGGTACCCTGCGAAGGGAACTGCGGTGCGCCGAAGGGGCAGGCGTAGGAGCAGTAGCCGCAGCCGATGCAGATGTCCTTGTCGTGCAGCACCACACCCTCGTCGGTGCGGTAAAAGCAGTTGACCGGGCAGACCGCCATGCAGGGTGCGTCGCTGCAGTGCATGCAGGCCACCGAGATGGATTTCTCGCCGGGCACGCCGTCGTTGAGGGTGACCACGCGGCGGCGGTTCACACCCCAGGGGACTTCGTGTTCGTTCTTGCAGGCGGTGACGCAGCCGTTGCACTCGATGCAGCGCTCGGCGTCACAAACAAATTTCATTCGTGCCATGACGTTACTCCTCAGGCTTTCTCGATGTTGCAGATCGTGGTCTTGGTTTCCTGCATCATGGTCACGCTGTCGTAACCATATGTCGTTGCCGTGTTGACCGCTTCGCCGCGCACGATGGGCGCCGCACCCTTGGGGTAGTAGGCCAGCATGTCGGCACCTTGCCAACGACCGGAGAAGTGGAAGGGCATCCAGACCGTGTCGGGGGCGACACGCTCGGTCACCAGGGCCTGCACGTTCAGCTTGGCGCCGGTCGGGCTGTGCAGCCAGACGCGCTCGCCGTTGCGGATGCCGCGCTCGGCCGCCGTCTTCGGGTTGATTTCCACGAAGGACTCCTGCTGCAGTTCGGCCAGCCAGGGGTTGGAACGGGTCTCCTCGCCGCCGCCCTCGTACTCGACCAGGCGGCCGGAGGACATGATGAGCGGGAACTTCTCATGCAGCTTGTCGGCCACGTTCTTCTGCTGCACGCTCTTGTACAGCGTGGGCAGGCGCCAGAAGGCCTTCTTGTCGTCGTGGGTCGGGTACTTGGCCATGAGCTCGGGCTTGGTACCGTAGAGCGGCTCGCGGTGCTGCGGCACCGGATCCGGGAAGTTCCAGACCACGGCGCGCGCCTTGGCGTTGCCGAAGGGGTGGCAACCGTGGTTCTGCATGAACACGCGGATCATGCCGCCCGAGGAGTCGGTCTTCCAGTTCTTGCCTTCGGCCGCCTTGGCTTCGGCTTCGGTGAGTTCGCCCCACCAGCCGAGCTTCTTGAGCAGCACGTGGTCGAGTTCCGGATAACCGGTGGTGATGTCGGCGCCCTTGGAGTGGGAGCCGTCCTCGGCCAGCAGGTTCTTGCCTTCGCGCTCGACGCCGAAGTTGGCTCGGAAGTTGCCGCCGCCGTCCATGACGTGCTTGCTGGTGTCGTACAGATTGGGCGAACCCGGGTGCTTGAGTTCGGGCGTGCCGAAGCAGGGCCAGGGCAGGCCGAAGTAGTCACCCGACATGTCGTAGCCGGTTTCCTTGTCCACCACCTTGCCCTTGCACTTGAGCGTCTTCACGTCGAAGGCGTTCATGTTGCGCATGTGGGCCTTCAGGCGCTCCGGGCTCTGGCCGGTGTAGCCGATGGTCCAGACGCCGCGGTTGATCTCGCGCAGGATGTCCTCGGGCATGGGCTCGTCCATGCCCTTGACCTTCTGCATCTTGTAGTTCTTGGACAGTTCCTTGGCGAAGCCGAGCTTCTCGGCCAGCTGGTGCATGATCATGTGGTCGGTGCGGCTCTCCCACAGCGGCTCGATGACCTTCTCGCGCCACTGGATGGAGCGGTTGGAAGCAGTGGCCGAACCACTGGTCTCGAACTGGGTGGCCGCCGGCAGCAGGTACACCGCACGGTTGGGGTTGAGGTCTTCCGGCTTGCCGGGCATGGCGGCCATGGCGGCCGTGGCCGAGGGGTAGGGGTCCACCACCACCAGCAGGTCCAGCTTGTCCATGGCACGCTTCATCTCCAGACCGCGGGTCTGGGAGTTGGGTGCATGGCCCCAGTAGAAAACGCCGCGCAGGTTGGAGTCCTGGTCGATCAGCTCGTTCTTCTCGAGCACGCCGTCGATCCAGCGCGACACGGTGATGCCGGGTTTGGTCATCATGCCCGGCGAGGCGAACTGCTTCTTGATCCACTCGAAGTCCACGCCCCAGACGTTGGCAAAGTGCTTCCAGGAACCCTCGACGATGCCGTAGTAACCCGGCAGCGAATCCGGGTTGGGGCCGACGTCGGTCGCACCCTGCACGTTGTCGTGGCCGCGGAAGATGTTGGTGCCGCCGCCGGACTTGCCGACGTTGCCCAGGGCCAGCTGCAGGATGCAGGAGGCACGCACCATGGCGTTGCCGATGGTGTGCTGGGTCTGGCCCATGCACCAGACGATGGTGCCGGGGCGGCTCTCATGCAGCATCTTGGCAACCTTGGCCACCTGGGCCTCGGGCACGCCGCAGGCCTCTTCCACAGCCGCCGGGGTCCACTTGGCCAGCACGTCCTTCTTGACGTCTTCCATGCCGTAGACGCGGTCGTTGATGTACTTCTTGTCTTCCCAGCCGTTCTTGAAGATGTGGTACAGCACGCCGAACAGGAAGGGGATGTCCGAGCCGGAGCGGATGCGGACGAACTCGTCGGCCTTGGCCGCGGTACGGGTGAAGCGCGGATCGACCACGATCATCTTGCAGCCGGTTTCCTTGGCGTGCAGCATGTGCAGCAGGCTGACCGGGTGGGCTTCGGCGGCGTTGGAGCCGATGTACAGGGCGACCTTGCTGTTCTGCATGTCGTTGTACGAATTGGTCATGGCGCCGTAGCCCCAGGTGTTCGCTACGCCGGCCACCGTGGTGGAGTGGCAGATACGCGCCTGGTGGTCACAGTTGTTGGTACCCCAGAAGCTGACGAACTTGCGCATCAGGTAGGCCTGCTCGTTGCTGTGCTTGGACGAGCCGACGAAGTAGACGCTGTCCGGGCCGCTGGCCTTGCGCAGCTCCATCATGCGGGCGGTGATCTCGTTGAGGGCGGTATCCCAGCTGATGCGCTCGTACTTGCCGTTCACGAGCTTCATCGGGTAACGCAGGCGGTACTCGCCGTGGCCGTGCTCGCGGATCGAGGCGCCCTTGGCGCAGTGCGCGCCCAGGTTGATGGGCGAGTCGAACACCGGCTCCTGGCGCGTCCACACGCCGTTTTCCACCACGGCATCAATGGCACAGCCCACCGAGCAGTGCGTGCAGACCGTGCGCTTGACTTCGATCTTGCCGTCGCCGACGGCGACGCTGCTGGCGGCGTTGGCCTTCTTCACCAGCGTGAGCTGCGAAGCGGCCAGGCCGACGCCCAGACCCAGGCCCGAGCGGCGCAGGAAGGCGCGACGGTCCATGGTGGGCAGGGCTTGCGACAGGCCGCGGCGCAGGCTGTGCACAAAGGGCGAACGAGCCGTGGTCTCGGTCGCCGGGGATTTCTTGGTGAGCAACATGTCTCTCTCCAGCTTTGATTAGAGGCGGGTGGTCTGGTAGTAGTGCTTGACGTGTTCGGACAGGTGGTAGCCGCCGCCCTTGGCAGGAGCCACCTTGGGTTCTGGGGCAGCCTGCTCGACCGGCTTGGCAGCCGGCATCAGGCTGGCCACGGCGGCCACGGCACCGGCGGTGCCCGCACCGGCAAAGAGGGTGCGTCGTGACAATTTCCCTTGGGATTGGCTCATGCTGGGTCTCCTGAAAGGTTCCACTTAGGAACATAACTACATAACTGAACTCGCTGGAATTTAGCAACGCCACGAGGTTTCAGCAAGCGAGGTCTCCCTCGGTACGCGCCAACCCTGAGCGCGACTCACACGGGGGAAATTTTTTAATTCACAGATCACTGATATAGAGATGCGCTCCTCGCCCTCGGGCAGACTGGCAGCACACCGCATGAATCAAGGGCTTGTGCGATTGCTGCACCGCCACAATCGCCTGATGACACGACAAGCTGACGACAGCTTCGCGACAACTTGTCGCACATCAAGTCACGCAGATGGGAATGGTTCGCAAGCCAGCCGCCGCGCGACTTGTTGTTAGTGCATCAAAACCTTGATACCCGACCAAATCACTCGGCCGTGGTCGATAGAATCTCGCAAGCTCTCCCGCCTCGCCGTGACCACAACGCCCCCCACTACCGACGCAAACAAGCTGGCAGACGGCTGGCCTTACTGGTCCATCCTGGTCGTCGACGACGAACCGGGCATGCGCAACTTCCTGGTCAAGACCCTGGCACCGCGCTGCCAGACCGTGATGGAAGCCGGCAGTGCGGAAGAAGGCGCCGAGCTGCTGCGCGGCAACCATGTCGACCTGATCATCCTGGACATCGCCCTGCCCGGCATGAACGGCGTGGCCTGGCTCAAGGAACTGCGCGAACACGGCTACACCGGCCAGGTGATCCTGATCACGGCCTTCGCCGACCTGGACACCGCCATCGAGGCGCTGCGTGCCGGCGCCTCGGACTTCATCCTCAAGCCCTTTCGCGTGCCGCAGATCCTCAACGCGGTACGCCGTTGTTATGAGAGCGCCCGGCTGGCGCGCGAAAACTTCGTGCTGCGCCATGCGCTCTCGCGCAGCCAGTTCGCCGACAACGGCCTGGTCGGCCATACGCCGCAGATGACCGAGCTCTCCGCCTCGGTGCGCCGCATCGCCACGGTCAACAGCACCGTGCTGCTGCAGGGCGAATCGGGCACGGGCAAGGAGCTGGTGGCGCGCGCCCTGCATGCACTCAGCCCACGGGCGCAAGGGCCGTTCGTTCCGGTGAATTGCGCCTCGGTCTCGCCCGAACACATGGAGAGCGAACTCTTCGGCCATGCCAAGGGCGCGTTTTCTGGCGCCACGCGCGCGCGCGACGGCCTGTTCTATTACGCGCAGGGCGGCACGCTCTTCCTCGACGAGGTGGCCGAACTTCCGCTGCCGCTGCAGGCCACACTGCTGCGCGCACTGGAAGACCTCAAGATCCGCCCGGTCGGCAGCCAGCAACTGGTGACGATGAACGTGCGCATCATCGCGGCCACCAACCGCTCGCTGCAGCAGGCCGTGGCCGAAGGACGCTTTCGTAAGGACCTTTACTACCGCTTGCAGGTGGTGGAACTGGCGCTGCCGCCCCTGCGCGAGCACAAGGACGACATCCCCGACCTGGTCCAGCACTTCATCGCCCGGCTCGCCCCCGTGCTGGGCGCCGCGCCGCTGCAGATCACGCCGGCCGAGATGGACTACCTGATGCAGTACGACTGGCCCGGCAATGTGCGCGAGTTGCGCAACCTGATCGAACGTTCGCTGATCCTGGGCACGCTCAATGTCTCGGCGCTCTACACCATGGGCCAGCGCGCCACAAAGGCGCCCGCCGACAGCGGCGCCGAGCGCGGCGTGACCGACCTGCACACCCTGGAGCAGCAGCATATCCGCGCGGTGCTCGATTCGGTGCACGGTGACAAGACGCAGGCCGCGCAGCTGCTGGGCATCTCGCGCCGCACACTGGAGCGGCGCTGCGCCGAATGGGCCCTGTCGTGAGACTCCTCGCCAGCCTGCCGGCCGCGCTGGCGCCACGCTGGCTCACGCACTCCATCCGCAACAAGCTGCTGGCCATGGCGCTGCTGCCGCTGCTGGTGGTGCTGCCCCTGCTGGTCGGTGCGCTGCTCATCTGGGGCAATGCCGCCTACGACCGGCTGCTGATCACCAAGGTGCGCAGCGACCTGGCCGTGGCGCGCGGCTACTTTGAGCAGGTGCTCTCCGAGGTGGGCTCCGGCACCCACGCGGTGGCGGCCTCGTACGCGCTCTACCAACCGCTGCAGCGGCGCAACCTGCCGGCCGTACAGGCCCTGCTGGCACGCGAGAGCCAGCGCCTGGGCTTCGACTTCATCAACCTCTACCAGCTCGACGGCCGGCTCATCACGGCCGACTGGCTGCCCTCGGCCGTTCCGTCCACGGAGATCCGCGCGCCAGCGCATGGGGCGGGGGCCATCCAGGCCCGCGTCAGCACCGACCAGGCCAGCCTGGCGCGGCTGGAGCCGGCCGAACTGCTGGCGCTGGCCCCGCACCTGGCGCCGCGCATCCACATCCCGCTGATCCCGACACGCAGCGCCATTCCCACCACACGCAGCGTGGAAGACCGCGCCCTGGTGATGCTGGCCACCACGCCCGTGCGCGGTGCCGACGGCACCATCGTGGCGCTGTTGCGCGGAGGCGTGCTGCTGAACCAGAACCTGCCCTTCATCGACCACATCAACCGCATCGTCTACCCCGAGGGCTCCCTGCCCTTCGGCAGCCACGGCACGGCCACGCTGTTCATGGACGACGTGCGCATCACCACCAATGTGCGACTGTTCCAGGACGAGCGTGCCATCGGCACGCGCGTTTCGCAGGCCGTGCGCGAGGCTGTGCTCACGCATGGCGAAACCTGGCTGGACCGGGCGTTTGTGGTCAACGACTGGTACGTCTCGGCCTACGAGCCGCTGCTGGACGCCGCAGGCGAGCGCACGGGCATGCTCTACGTGGGCTACCTGGAAGAGCCCTTCCGCTACGTGAAGTACGGCATGCTGGCACTCATCGTCGGTATCTTCGGGGTGGTGATGGTGCTGGCCGCGCTGTTTTCGCTGCGCTGGGCGCGCAGCATCTTTCGTCCGCTGGAACAGATGAACCAGACCATGCAGCGCGTGGAGGACGGCGACACCGGCGCACGCGTGGGCCTGGTCACCGCGCGCGACGAGATCGGCGCACTCGCCGGCCACCTGGACCAGCTGCTGGACGTGATCGACGAGAAGACCCGCGCCCTGCAGCGCTGGGCCGAGGAGCTCGACGCCAAAGTGGTCGAGCGCACGCACGAGCTGGCGCAGAGCAATGCCTCGCTGCAGCAGGCGCAGCAGCAGCTGGTCAAGTCGGAGAAGCTGGCTGCCATCGGCCAGCTCACGGCCAGCGTGGCGCACGAGATCAACAACCCCATCGCCGTGATCCAGGGCAACCTGGACCTGATGCGCGAGACCCTGGGCGCGCAGGCCACCCCGGTCCGTGCTGAACTCACCCTGCTGGACCAGCAAGTCGAGCGCATGCGCCTGATCGTCACCCAGCTGCTGCAGTATGCGCGCCCCACCGAATACGCGGGTTACGTGGAAGCGGTGGACGTAAACCAGACACTGGAAAACTCCCTGGTGTTGGTGGCCCACCTTCTGGCACGCACGCGCATCGAGGTGGAGCGTGACCTGTTGGCCACGGCGCGCGCCGGCGTGAACCGCCAGGAACTGCAGCAGGTGGTGATCAACCTGATGATCAACGCCATCCAGGCCATGCCCGAGGGCGGGCGCCTGCGCCTGCGTACGCGTAACCGGGCGGACGGCAAGAACGGGGTGCTGCTGGAGATCAGCGACAGTGGAGCGGGCTTGACCGACCGCGTCAAGGAACGGCTGTTCCGCCCCTTCTTCACCACCAAGAACGATGGCAACGGCCTGGGCCTGTGGATCAGCGTGGGCCTGGTGGAACGCTACGGCGGCGGCATCGAGGGTCTGAACCGGCGTGAACTCGGTGAAGACACCACAGGTGCCACCTTCCGCGTCTGGCTGCTCACCGAGCCGCTGGCGCCGCAAGACGCCTCGTCGGGGCCGATGGAAGCACGCCGGGCCTGAAAGAAGCTGAGGCGTCGCCTCAGGTGAGCATGTCGAAGCCCTGCATCTCCACGCTCAGGAAGGCCCGGGTGAAACCGGCCAGCGCCGCGTAGAAACGCGCCGAGGGGTTGCCCTCGATCGCATCGCACATGGGGTTGACCCAGGGCTGCAGGTGGGCAGCGAAAAACTCGCGCTGCTTGGTCAGGTTGGCCACGGCCACGTCGTCGCCAGCGATCAGGTAGCGCATGACCTCACAGAGGTAGGCGATGTGGTCCTCGGTCTCGGGCATGGTCTCGTCACGCGCCAGGCCCAGGGCGGCCAAGTCATCGCGCAGCTTGGCCAGGGGCTTCTCGTTGAGGAAGCCGCTCAGGTAGTGCGAGCCGAAGAGGTAGACCTCAGGCTTGCCGACGCCGCCGAACAGTGCGTTGTATTCCCTCGTGACGGTCGGCAGGTCCAGATCGCGGGCCGCACTCACCAGGCCGCGCCAGGGCTCCTCCAGGAAACCGCCCTCGGCAGGCGCTTCGGTGGCGGCCACCCGCAACTGCTCCAGCAGCTCGGCACCGGGCGGCGCGTAGTAGAGCGCGGCCAGCAGGCCATAGACCTCGGCACGTGCGGTCTCTTCGTCAAGCGTGCCGCCCTGGGCCAGCAGGGCATCGTTGGATGATGATGGATTGCTCATGGTCGGCTCAAAGGTCGGTGATCCTGGATTCGTTCGGGTTGCTGTAGATGTCGATCACGCGGCAGTCGCCGCACATCTTCAGCCGCTCCAGGGCCTCGCCCTGGAACATGGCGTGGCCAGCCAGCTTGCCCAGCATGGCTTCGATGGCCTTGAGCGTGCCGAAAGGCTTGCCGCAGCGCACGCAGGCGTAGGGCTGCATCTCGTTGAGCACCACGGCTTCCTTGCGCTGCGGCGTCAGGCGCAGCTGCGGAATCAGCGACAGCGCCTTTTCAGGGCAGGTCTTGACGCACAGGCCGCACTGCACGCAGTTCTTCTCGATGAACTTGAGCTGCGGCGCGTTCGGGTTGTCCTGCAGCGCGCTGGCCGGGCAGGCGTTCACGCAGCTCAGGCACATCGTGCAGCTGTCCTTGTTGATGGCCAGCGCGCCCAGCGGCGAGCCCTGCGCGGGCAAGGCGATCAGCTCGGGTCTGGGTTCGACCAGCGGCGCGTGCGTCAGCAGATGGTCAAGCGCCAGTTCCAGCGTGGCGCGCTTGTCGGCCTGCACCGCAAAACCGGCAGGCTTGGCCACGCCCTGCCCGGCCGGTCGTTGCAGATCGGCGTCCAGCGCGGCCAGGTCGCGCGCATCGCGCGCGTGCAGGATGCGGAAGTGTTCGCCCTTGTAGCCCAGGCCGGTGAGGATGGCCTGCGCCACGTCCATCTGGGCGCGCACGGCCTCCAGATACTGCGGTGCTTCCTCGCCCGTCATCAGCACCCAGACATTGCTGGCCCCATAGGCCACGGCCGAGAGCCAGACATCCAGGCCCAGCGAGGCCGTGTGCCAGACCGCCACCGGCAGCACACGCGCCGGCACGCCCCGCATGTCCGGGTCCACGCGCGCGGCGCGGCCCAGGTCGCCGATCATCTTTGTGCCGCCCTGCTGGCTGTGCAGCAGCAGCGCGGGCTGCTTGCCGCCGGCACGCAGATAGGTGGAGAGCAGGGTCTTGAACTTGACGCCCTGCTCACCCGCACGCGGATAGGCAAAGGTCAGCGCGCCGCTGGGGCAGACCGTGGTGCAGGCACCGCAACCCACGCAGAGGTTGGGGCTGACCTTGATCTGCTGGTGCTCGTAGTCCGAGCTGATGGCCGCGGCCGAGCAGACGTCGATGCAGGCACTGCAGCCCACTTTCTCGTTGCGGCTGTGCGCGCAGAGCTTCTGCTTGTAGACGAAGAACTTGGGTTTCTCGAACTCGCCCACCAGACCGCGCAATTCGATGAGCGTGCGCTGGTTCTGGCCGTCCCACTGGAAATAACCCTGGGGCTTGGCGTGCTGGGTGAAGGCCGGCGTACTGCGCAGGTCCAGCACCAGGTCGTAGGTCTCGCTGTCGGATTGCGGCTCGCGGGTGAAGTCGATGGCCCCGGCTACGCCGCAAACCTTCACGCAGGACCGGTGCGATTTGCACAGGTCGCTATCAATTTGATAGTCGAAGCCGATCGCACTTTCCGGGCAGGCATCGATGCAGGCGTTACAGCGCGTGCACAGGTCCAGGTCGATGGGGTTGTTGCGTTGCCACTTGAATTCGAAGGCGCCCAGCCAGCCGGTGAGCGCCTCGACCCTGCCGGCCATCACAGGGTAACGGCGCTCCTGCAGACCGCCGTCCGTCCCGGGGCCGGTGCTGAAGATGCTGACGTCCAGGGTGTCGGCCAGCAACTCGGCCGCGCGCTCCGCAGCGTCCAGCGCGCCGATGATGAGCAGGCGCCCGGCGCTCTTGTAGGTGACGGTGGGCACGGGCTCGGGATCGGGCTGGCGCGCGGCGGCCAGCAGCGCGGCCATTTTCGGCATGGCTTTCGCTGCGTCCTTGCTCCAGCCCCCGGTCTCGCGGATGTTGACAAAGCGGATCGGCACCGCCTTGGCGCCCTCGGTCTGCCCGGCGATCTCGCCGAAGAGACGGGCTTCCTGCGTGCAGGCCACCACCACGTCCTCGCCCTGGCCCAGCGCCTGCTGGAAGGCGCCGGCTTCGCGCCGGCACAGCGTGCTGTGCAGCGTCAGGTTCTCATTGAGGACCGCGCCCAGACCCTTGGGGTCCAGCGGCATGGTCTTGTTGCAGTCGCAAATCAGGGTCGACATGGTCTTGATCGTTCAGGTGGGCCGTGGCGGCAGGAGACGGCAAACCGGTGTTTGCTGCCACCGTGGGTGGATTATCAGTTTGCGCAGCAGGCGCCGGGCTAGGGGTCAGCCCTGCCCCGGGCTTTTTGTCTTTCTCTTCCTCGTCATCAAAGAGGTTCAGGAATTTCGCGCTGGCCATCTGGCGCAGCATGGATTGCGGCAGCGGGTCGGGAATGGAGTAGTCGTCGATGTAGACGTCCATGCGGTCCATCACATTGAAGTGCGGATCGGTGAACAGCTGCTTCATGGCCGCGTTCCTGACCTCGGGGTCCACATCGGTGGCAACAAAACGCCTGAAGTCGGACTGCGGCGTCAGCGCCCGTGCATCCTGCAGCGTGGGTGGCGGTGGTGGCGGCTCGACCACGGGCGCGGCCTGCGGTGCAGCGGCCACGGATTCACTGCGCGCAGTCACCTGCGGGGCCGACGTTGCGACGGGTGCGGCCGGCTCTGCGATGGGCTTGCCCTCGCGCACCGCCTGCTTGCGTTGCGCCCAGCGGCCCAGGAAGCCGTCAGCCATGCTCGCCCCCGCCGAACTTCTTCTCCGTGCTCACCGAGGCCGGGTTGCCGAAGCGGTCGGTCAGCGGCTTGAAGCTGTCAGGCCGCTTGCGCTTCTTGGGTTCGATCTTGTAGTGCTCGTCGGCAAAGGCCTGGAACCAGGCGACCACCTCGGGCGGCGCCGGCACCTGCTCCACCGTCTCCTGCGCGTCGAGCCAGCGGCCGGCGTCGTGGTAACTCACCGATACGGCGGCGGGGCGGGGGATCGGTTCGTCGGACAGCGTGGCTTCTTCGTCCATGCGCCAGAGCACGAACCAGCAGGGCGCCGGCGTGGTGGCGTTGAGGTAGTAGCCCTCGGCGTCGTCGCGGAAGAGTTCCACCGTGAAGTTCGGGTGCAGCCACTGCTCACCGTTCTCATCCTGGCGCAGCCGGCGCGGTTCGGTGCCGAAAGCGGGCTCGTGCATCACCACATCGGCCAGTTCCCAGCGCCAGGTCTGCCAGCGGCTCATAGCGCCGGCGACGCGCACCTTGCGCATGATGACGGCGACTTGAAGAGTAGGCTGTTTCGTGTTCATGACAGCCGCCACTGTAGCGGATAGGAAAGACCCTGCATAAGAGTCCGTTGCGACAATTTGTCGCGACTCGTTTCCTGTCTTCAGACGGCCGTGCGCTGGCCAGCCAGGCGCGGCCCTTCGACGTATTGCGCCAGCATCTCCAGGTCGCGCGGCATCACCCCCTGTGCCCTGAAGAAGTCCCGCCAGCCGTCCACCACGCGGCAGAGTTCGCGCACGACAGTCACGGCCGCATCGAGCCCCAGGCCGAAGGACCTGCATTCCGACAAGGCATTGTCCAGCGTGGATTCGGTGCCACTGCGCCCCACGCGCAGCTGCTGATAGCCCAGGCCCTGGGCCGAGGGCACGATGTCGTAGGCCTCGGACAGTTCGTAGTGCCCGTCTTCACCACGAAGCAGGGCGTGGTTCTTCTCGTGGTCGTCGGTGTTGTCGATCAGGATGTTGAACACCATGCGGCGAAACAGCTCTTCCTGCTGGATCTTGATCTGCTCGGCGCGTCCCAGACGGCGCAGCAGCTGGGAAAGTTCCGGGTAGCCCAGGTCTTCGCCAGCGGCACGCAGCGCCACGTGGGCCGAGATGACGTGCCGGCGCCGGCTATCCCCCCTGTCAAAACGGCGCACCGCCACCGCATGCCCACCGGCCACCGGCAAGGCACGCGTCTCGGCAACGCGTATGCCGCAGCGCTGCGCCAGCCGCATGGCCGCATGTTCGATCAACGGCGTATCCATCTCTGCACTGTCGGCAAACTTGACGACCCACTGCTGGTCATCCATCTGCATCAGCGATTTGGGCCGCATGCCGCCGAACGATGCGCCCGGGCGGAGCAGCCGCGCCTGCGCCTCGGGCACCTTGTCGCCGGCCAGCACGCGCCGCACGGCCTCGTGCATCTGCTCCAGCCCCGCGAAGACCGGCACGCCCCCCCGCTCGCGCGGGCGATAGGCCTGCATATCGAGCGAGACACCCAGGGCGCCCGCGCGATCATCCCCCGCGAAATAAAGATATTCCAGCAGGGAGAGGCGGGCCGGCCTGTCGATCAGGCGGATGACACGCTCACCCCAACGGTCAGGACGCGCATCGTCCACGGCGCCCGCCGCCATGTCGCGCTGCGGCGGCAGAAAGAGGCCGGTCTGCAGGGGCAGGTCTTCACTCAGGGCAAAACCACCTGAGCCGCGGGCCTGCCACTCGGGCGCGTACTGCAAACCCACCTTGCGCGCGCTGTCGGCGAGCAAAAGCATACCCACCAGCCTGGGCGCGGCCGGTTCGCCCAGCCACCAGAGGCTCATGCGGTCCTGCGGCTGGTAATCAGCGCTCATGGTCTTCTCCTGCCTGGGCCTTGCGGGACAAACGCCGGCCCTTGATGGCCTGGATGTCCAGCTCCAGCGCGCCCAGGTCATACCGTGGCGCGGCGATGTCGGCCAAGGCCTGGTGCTGCCCCATGAGCCAGAGCGCCGTGGCATACACCCCCATGCCCACCGCCGGGTCACCCTTCTCCATGCGCGACAGCGTGGGCACGGATACCCCCATGCGGCTGGCACGCGCACGCAGCGATTCGCTACGGCGCTGGCGCGCCAGCGCCAGGTTTTCGCCCAGGACCTGTAGCGCACGTAGCACGGAGGCTGGCAGCTGTTCGACGGCAGTTGATGGCTTAGGCATAACACAAGATTAACAAATAAAGACTTTTTGTGCAATTTTGTGTATACATAAATAAAACAAGGGGAGCCGGTCACCCGGCTCCCCTGTTCAATTCAGCCTCTCGGGAGAGGGCGCGGGCTTCAGGCGGTTCAGCCCAGCATGGCCTCCGCCGCACCAAAGCCCTGCGTGACCGCCGGTGTACCGCCGCGGCGGATGGCCACCGCGCAGTACTTGAACTCCGGAATCTTGGCGACCGGATCAAACGCGGCGTTGGTGATCAGGTTGGCCGCCGCCTCGTAGTAGGCGAAGGGGATGAACACGGCGCCGCGCGGCGTGCCGTCGTCACGGCGCAGGTGGATGGCCACCTGGCCGCGGCGCGAGGCCACGGTCACCACGTCACCGGGCGCCAGGCCCAGTTCGCTCATGTCGTCACCGCACATGGAGGCGGTGGCGATGGGCTCGATGGCATCGAGCACACCCGAACGGCGCGTCATGCTGCCGGTGTGCCAGTGTTCGAGCTGGCGGCCGGTGATGAGCACGAAGGGGAACTCGGCATCGGGGCGCTCGTTGGCCGGGATGATGTCGGCCGGCACCAGCTTGACCTTGCCGTCGGCCGTGGGGAAGTCCTCGATGAAGACGGTGGGCTGGCCCGGGTCTTCCGCGCTCAGGCAGGGATAGGTCACGCTGGATTCCTTCTCCAGGCGCTCCCAGGTGATGCCCGAGATGACGGCGTGCATGGCCTGGCGCATTTCCTCGTAGACGGCTGCGACACCGGCGTGTTCACCAGCATAAAAGGCCCCCACGTTTGCCGCTGCGCGTGCTGCACTGCCCCCCGAGGGGGCTGCGTTGCCTTGGGGCTGCCCGGCGTCAACGCCGTTCCAGTTCACGCCCATGCGATACGCAATTTCCTGGATGATCCAGAGATCCGGCCTGGCCTCGCCCGGGGGCGTGACGGCCTGCTTGCCCATCTGCACCATGCGGTCGGTGTTGCTAACGGTGCCGGTCTTCTCGGGCCAGGCGGTGGCGGGCAGGATCACGTCGGCCAGCCAGGCGGTCTCGGTCATGAAGATGTCCTGTACCACCAGGTGCTTGAGCTCGGCCAGCGCGTGACGCGCGTGGTTCAGGTCCGGGTCGCTCATGGCGGGGTTCTCACCCTCCACGTACATGCCGTGGATCTTGTGCGGATCGCTGTCGTCGGCCAAGGCCTTGTGCATGATCTCCACGACGGTGTATCCGGGGCGGTCGTCGAGCTTGGTGTTCCAGAACTTCTCGAACCACTGGTGCACGTCCTTGTTGTCCACGCGCTGGTAGTTCGGGAACATCATGGGGATCAGGCCGGCATCGCTGGCGCCCTGCACGTTGTTCTGGCCGCGCAGCGGGTGCAGGCCGGACCCGGGCTTGCCGATCTGACCGGTCACCGCACACAGCGCGATCAGGCAACGGGCGTTGTCGGTGCCGTGCACGTGCTGGCTCACGCCCATGCCCCACAGGATCATCGAGGCCTTGGAAGTGGCGAACTCGCGCGCCACTTCGCGCAGCTTCTGCGCAGGAATGCCGCAGATAGGCTCCATGGCTTCGGGGCTGTAGCCCTTGACGTTGGTCTTGAGGGCCTCGAAGTTGCTGGCGCGCTTCTTCACGAAGTCCTTGTCCACCAGGCCCTCTTCGATCACCGTGTAGATCATGGCATTGAGCATGGCCACGTCGGTGTCGGGCTTGAACTGCAGGGTGCGCCAGGCGTGTTTGCCGATGTCGGTGATGCGCGGGTCGGCCAGCACGATCTTGGCGCCGGCCTTGGCGGCGTTCTTCATCCAGGTGGCGGCCACCGGGTGGTTGGCCGTGGGGTTGGAGCCGATCACGAAGATGAGACCGGAGTGTTCCACGTCATTGACCTGGTTGGACACCGCGCCCGAGCCCACACCTTCGAGCAGGGCGGCCACGCTGGAGGCGTGGCACAGGCGGGTGCAATGGTCCACGTTGTTGCTGCCGAAACCGGTGCGCACCAGCTTCTGGAAGAGATAGGCCTCCTCGTTGCTGCCCTTGGCTGAGCCGAAACCCGCCAGGGCCTTGAGGCCATACCTGTCGCGCAGGGCCTTGAGGCCGCCACCGGCCAGGTCCAGCGCCTCGTCCCACGTGGCTTCGCGGAACATGGTACCGATGATGGATGGATCCTCGCTCATCTGGCGGTTCAGTTCGTCGATGGCCTCCGGGTCCTTGGGCACACCGGCCTTGCGGACCAGCGGCTTGGTCAGGCGCTGCGGGTTGTGCGCGTAGTCGAAACCGAAGCGGCCCTTGACGCACAGGCGGTTGTGGTTGGCCGGACCGTCGCGTCCGTCCACGCTGATGATCTTGTTGTCCTTGACGTTGTAGGTGATCAGGCAACCCACACCGCAGAAGGGGCAGACCGAGTCGACCTTCTTGTCGACCTGCTGCGAACCGACACGGCTCTTGGGCATGAGGGCGCCCGTGGGGCAGGCCTGCACGCACTCGCCGCAGGCTACACAGGTGCTGTCGCCCATGGAATCACCCAGATCGAACACGATCTCGCTGTGGCTGCCACGCATGGCGTAGCCGATCACATCGTTGACCTGTTCTTCACGGCAGGCGCGCACACAGCGGTTGCACTGGATACAGGCATCCAGGTTCACGGCCATGGCCGGGTGCGAGATGTCGGCTTTGGGCTGCTCGCGGCGCAGGGCCTTCAGAGCGGGGCGTACCGTCACGCCCACCTGGTCGGCCCACTGCGACAGCTCGCCGTGCTGCAGTGCCTCGTCCTTTTCGTCCCACTTGTAGCCGGTGTCGGGCATGTCGGACAGCAGCATCTCCAGCACCATCTTCTGGCTCTTGACGGCGCGTTCGCTCTTGCTCTGCACCTCCATGCCGGCGGTGGCGCTGCGGCAGCAGCTGGGCGCCAGGGTGCGTTCGCCCTTGACTTCCACCACGCAGGCACGGCAGTTACCGTCGGCGCGCATGCCTTCCTTGTAGCAAAGGTGCGGGATCTCCATGCCCATGCGCTTGGCCACGGTCAGGATGGTTTCACCGGCGTAGGCCTGGGCCTTTTTGCCGTCGAGCGTGAACTCGACGATCTGCGGGGTGACTTCGTTGAGCTTGGCGGGTGCGTTCATGCTTGGGCTCCCAGTTCTTGCGGGAAGTATTTCTGGACACAGCGGATCGGGTTGGGCGCGGCCTGACCCAGGCCGCAGATGGAGGCGTCGGCCATGACCTGGCACAGGTCTTCCAGCGTCTCGTTGTCCCAGGTCTTGGCTTCCATGAGCTTGACGGCCTTGGCCGTGCCCACGCGGCACGGTGTGCACTGGCCGCAGCTCTCGTCGGCGAAGAAACGCATCATGTTCACGGCGGCTTCGCGCGCCGTGTCGTGCTGGCTCAGCACGATGACGGCGGCCGAGCCGATGAAGCAGCCATAGGGCTGCAGGGTGTCGAAGTCCAGCGGGATGTCGCCCATGCTGGCCGGCAGGATGCCGCCCGAGGCGCCACCCGGCAGGTAGGCATAGAGCTCATGGCCATCCTGCATGCCGCCGCAGTACTGGTCGATCAGTTCGCGGATGGTGATGCCGGCCGGCGCCAGCTTGACGCCCGGGTGCTTGACCCGGCCGCTGACGCTGAAAGAGCGCAGGCCCTTGCGCCCGTTGGCGCCGAAGCCGGAGAACCAGCTCGCGCCCTTCTCCACGATGTCACGCACCCAGTAGAGGGTCTCGAAGTTGTGCTCCAGCGTGGGACGGCCGAAGAGGCCGACCTGGGCGATGTAGGGCGGGCGCATGCGGGGTTCGCCGCGCTTGCCCTCGATGCTCTCGATCATGGCGGACTCTTCGCCGCAGATGTAGGCGCCGGCACCGCGGCGCAGCTCGATCAGAGGCAGCGCGCAAGGCGGGTTGGCCTGCAGCTTGGCGAGCTCTGCTTCGAGCAGGGCACGTGCACCGTGGTATTCGTCACGCAGATAGATGTAGCAGGCGCCCACGCCCACGGCATAGGCGGCCACCAGCAGGCCTTCGAGGAAGCGATGCGGATCACGTTCGAGGTAGGTGCGGTCCTTGAAGGTGCCGGGCTCGCCCTCGTCGATGTTCACGGCCATCACGCGCGGTGCGGGCTGGTCGCGCACGATGCGCCACTTGCGGCCGGCCGGGAAACCGGCGCCACCCAGACCACGCAGGCCCGAGTCTTCCATGGCTTTGATGACGGGCTCGACCTCGCGCTTGCCGTTCAGCAAGTCCGCGATCATCTGGTAGCCGCCCTTGGCCTTGTAGGCGTCGAAACCCACGTAGTCGGGCGAGACCTGCTGCTGGCTGGGCACGGGCGACACCGACTTGAGCGCCAGTGCCGCCGGCTCGAAGCTGGCCTTGCCATTGGACTTGGGGTGCGTGCTGGCTGCGGCCTTGACGGCCTTGGCCACGCTCTCGGGGGTAGCGTGCAGCACGGGGTTCTGGTGCACCACGGCCACGGGCGCCTGCTCGCAGCGGCCCACGCAGGGCGCAGGGATCACGCGCACCTTGGACGGGTCCGAGCCCAGGGCGGTCTGCAGCTTGGCCATCAGGCTCTGGGCGCCGCCCATCTCACAGCTCAGGCCGTCGCAGACACGCACGGTGAGGCCCGGCGCCTGCGCATCGCCCTTGACCACCTCGAAGTGGTGGTAGAAGGTGGCCACCTCATAGACCTCGGCCATGGGGATGTTCATCTCCTTGGCCAGCGCCACCAGGTGGCGGTCGTGCAGGCAGCGGTAGGCGTCGTTGAGCTTGTGCAGGTGCTCGATCAGCAGGTCGCGGCGGTGGCCGTTGGCCGGTTTGGCGCCGATCAGGGTGATGACTTCAGCCAGCGACTTGTCGTCGGCCTGGCGGCCCTTGAGCTTGCTCTTGCGGCGGATGCGTTCACGCAGGTCGTCGACGGTGGCGACGGCCACAGCCTGGACTTCGCCTTTGCGGCCTGGATGGTTCATGGGAAGGTCCCTCGGTTCATAACTATGGGCGCAGTGTCCGCCCGGCTCCCGCCCCGGTCAAATTGCATAGAGACATGTTGTCATTCAAAAATTAAATGACGCAATGCAGCAAATGGCTTTGAAAGTGATCAAAACCGCCCTCAGGCGGCTTCAGGCGTGCAAAAGGCCGCTGTGCGCGGCGGCATGGCGCAGCCACGCCGCATCCTGCGCCAGGGTCAGGGCCGCCTCCAGGGGGCGGGAATGCCGCTCGGCCGTCTGGAACATGAATCCGATGGGAGTACGCACTTCGGGACTGTTCAAGGGCCGGGCCTCCAGTTCGCGGTAGGCGCGCACTGCGCCCACCAGCGCGCCAGGCATCACGCACGAAACAGCCCCGCCCACCGCACTGAGTGCCAGCGTCAACAGGGAATTGGTTTCCAGCACAGGCTGGACTTTGACGCCCACCTTGGCGAAGGCGCCGTCCACGATGTGGCGGTTGTACATCTCCGACGTCATCAGGCACAGGGGCAGCGCGGCTGCCTCTTGCCAGGAAAGGGGCGCGCCGAAATGCATGCCCTGTGCGTCCGGCTCCGGCGGCTGCGCCGCCTTGCGCACCAGGAAATAGTGCTCGGTGTATTGCGGCACCGTCTGCAGCTTGCCGACGCCGGGGCGCACGCGCTCGATGAAGCCCAGCCCCATGTCCAGCGTGAGCTGCTCCAGCCCCTCCTCGATTTCCTGCGAACTCATGGAACGCACCACGGGCTTGATGCCGGGATGGCGCACCTGCAGCATGGCGGCAAAGCGCGCAGCTACCGGCTCGGCCGAAGGGACAACGCCGACGGACAGGCGTCCCTGCGGCTGGCCGCTGACACTGCTCAAGTCCTGCTTGAGCAGTTCCTCCTCACGCAGCATGCGACGCGCACTGTCCAGCAGGCGGTCGCCCTCCGGCGTGAAACCGACGAAAGTGCGGCCGCGCTTGACGATGGACGAACCGAACTCCTCCTCCAGCGCGCGGATGGCGTTGGACAGCGCCGGCTGCGTGACGAAGCAGGCCTGGGCGGCACGGGCGAAGTGCTTGTGCTCGTCGAGGGCGACGAGGTAACGCATGGAGACCAGGAGGTTCATGGTTTTTTCTATTCTTTTGTCAGAGGCGTTTCAATAAGCGTAACTCTTTTTCTCTCCCCACTCTCCCCCCGCCCCTAGCACGCGCGGTCGCGCGTGCGGGGCATATACCCCCGTATGGGGCACGCAACGGCAACGCCGTTGCTCAGTGCCCCCCGCCGGGGGCAGAGAGGGGCGCCTGGATTTGGTGGTTGGTGTCTTGGATACGCTTCTATGGAGCGAGGCGTCGCCGCCGTGGCTGGTGGGCCAGGATTGCTGGCCTGCGGTCGTAGTAAAGGGTAGGGCCTGTGCTTGCCAACGACAGCGGCCGCGGCGCGGCCTGCTGTGGGAGAGACAGGAGAAGTGCCAGACGTTTATGCAGCCTGTCTCGTTGCTGGCCGGCGCAGCCGCCAGCGGTGGCGTACCGGTCGGTGCGAGTTCTCTATGACCGTGAGCGCACCAATCGGGGAAGGAAGAAGCAGTGGTGCCCTCACGCTCCGTAGTAGCGTAGCCGGCGCAAAGAAGCCAAATCAAGGCTCCCCTCTCTGCCCCCGGCGGGGGGCAGAGAGGGGCGGGGGGGGTGAGTGGGGGGTTGTTAAAAGCCCCGCCAGGGAAACGCTGTAAGAGGAAAGGCTCAACAGGCCGCAGCAAAAAAGGCGATCAAACCGTTCAGGTTTCCTTCGAGATCTTGATGCTCGGAAACTTGTTCGAAAAGTCCTTGTTCTTGGCCGCAATGGACACCGCCACCTGTCGCGCCACGGCCTTGTAGATGCCGGCCACCTCGCCGTCCGGGTCGGCCACCACGGTGGGCTTGCCGTTGTCGGCCTGCACGCGGATCTGCATATTCAGCGGCAAGGCGCCCAGGTAGTCCATGCCGTACTCGGACGCCATATTCTTGCCGCCGTCGACACCAAAGATGTGCTCGATATGGCCGCAGTTGCTGCAGACGTGCACCGCCATGTTCTCCACGATGCCCAGGATGGGCACGCCCACCTTCTCGAACATCTTGATGCCCTTCTTGGCGTCCAGCAGTGCGATGTCCTGCGGTGTGGTGACGATGACCGCGCCGGTCATCGGCACGCGCTGGCTCAGCGTGAGCTGGATGTCGCCGGTGCCCGGGGGCATGTCGACGATCAGGTAGTCCAGGTCCTTCCAGTTGGTCTGGCGCAGCAGTTGCTCCAGGGCCTGGGTGGCCATGGGGCCGCGCCAGATCATGGCTTCGTCCTGGGCGACGAGGAAACCGATGGACATGACCTGCACGCCGTAGTTCTCCAGCGGCTCCATGGTCTTGCCGTCGTCGCTCTCGGGGCGGCCGTCGATGCCCATCATCATGGGCTGGCTGGGGCCATAGATGTCGGCATCCAGGATGCCCACGCTGGCGCCCTCGGCGGCCAGCGCCAACGCCAGGTTGACGGCCGTGGTGCTCTTGCCCACGCCGCCCTTGCCCGAAGCCACGGCCACGATGTTCTTGACCTTGGGCAGCAGGGCCACGCCGCGCTGCACGGCGTGCGCGACGATCTTCACATTGAGGTTGACCGAAACGTTGTTGACGCCCGCCACGCCCTTGGCCGCGGCGATCAGCGCCTTGCGGAAACCGGGGATCTGGCTCTTGGCCGGGTAACCCAGCTCGATGTCGAAGGCAACGTCGCCGTCCTGGACAGTCAGGTTCTTGACGGCCTTGCTGGAAACGAAATCCTTGCCCGTGTTCGGGTCCACCACCACCTTGAGGGCGTCCAGCAACGCCTGTTCTGTCACTGCCATTCGAATACTCCTGAAGAGGGCGTAGTCTAGCCTTGGCGGACATAACCCCGCCGAAGCGGGCAAATTGCACACCCCGGGATTTCCCGCAGCAGCCCTCGCCTCCTGGCCGCTGACACGCCCCGCATAATGGCCCCATGGTCAGCGATGCCCCCGACGACAAGAGCCCGCCGCGCATCGGCCTGCTGCTGACCGGCGGCGGCGCGCGCGCCGCCTACCAGGTGGGTGTGCTGCAGGCCCTGGCCGAACTGCGCCGCACCCGGGTTCCCGGTGCTCCGTCCGCCAGCCCCTTTTCCATCATCACCGGCACCTCGGCCGGCGCCATCAACGCGGCCTCGCTGGCCTGCGGCGCCGACGACTTCGACCAGGCCGTGCAGCGCATCGTCTCGGTCTGGGAGAACTTCGAGGCCAGCCAGGTCTACGAGGCCGACCTGCTGAGCGTGCTGCGCAGCGGCGCGCGATGGATGAGCCTGCTCTCCCTGGGCTGGCTGATCGCGCGCTGGCGCCGCATCAAGCCGCGCTCGCTGCTGGACAACAGTCCGCTGGAAGAACTGCTGCGCACCATGGTGCCGCTGGAACGCCTGCCCGGCCTGATCGCGCAGGGCCACCTGCAGGCGCTGGCGGTCACGGCATCGAGCTACAGCTCGGGCCACCACGTCACCTTCTTCGAGGGCTGCGAAGCGTTGCAGCCCTGGGTGCGCTCGCAGCGCCTGGCCGTGCGCGACCGCATCACGCACGAGCACCTGCTGGCCTCCTCGGCCATCCCCTTCGTCTTCCCGGCCAAGGCCCTGCCCATCAACGGCGGCACCGAATACTTCGGCGACGGCTCCATGCGCCAGACCGCACCGGTGGCACCCGCCATCCACCTGGGGTCCGAGCGCATCCTGGTGGTGGGCGCCGGCCGCATGAGCGAGCCGCGCGACACCCTCACGCGCGCGGCGCCGTCCACCTACCCATCGCTGGCGCAGATCGCCGGCCACGCCATGTCCAGCATCTTCCTGGACGCGCTGGCGGTGGATATCGAACGCATCCGGCGCATCAACCAGACCCTCAACCTGATCCCGCGCGAGGCCCGCCAGGCCAGCGCCTTGAAGCCCGTGGAGCTGCTGGTGATCTCGCCTTCCGAGCGGCTGGACCAGATCGCCGCCCGGCATGCCGACGCGCTGCCGCACGCCGTGCGCAGCCTGCTGGGCGGGCTGGGGGTGTCCTCGAAGAAGGCCGACATCAAAGGCGGCGCCCTCACCAGCTACCTGCTGTTCGAAGCCGCCTACACACGTGAACTCATGGCCCTGGGCCACGCCGACACCCTGCGCCAGGAAGACGAGGTCTGCCGTTTCTTCGGCTGGGAACTGGTGCCGGCCGAGACCCGTGTGGAACGCCGGCGCGACCCGCTGCGCGTCTAGCCCAGGCCGTGCCCGGCCCGGGCGACTAAAATTACGGGTTCCCTCCGGAAAACCCCCATGACCCGCAAGCTCTTCGTCACCACTGCCCTGCCCTACGCCAACGGCAACTTCCACATCGGCCACATCATGGAGTACATCCAGGCCGATATCTGGGTGCGGATGCAGCGCATGCTGGGGCACGAGGTGAACTTCGTCGGGGCCGACGACACGCACGGCGCGCCCATCATGATTGCCGCCGAAAAGGCCGGCAAGACACCGCAAGCTTTCGTGGCCGACATCGCCGCCGGCCGCAAGCCCTACCTGGATGGTTTCCACATCGCCTTCGACAACTGGAGCTCGACCGACAGCCCGGAGAACCACCAGCTGGCGCAGCAGATCTACCTGGACCTCAAGGCCAATGGCCTGATCGCCAGCCAGGTGGTCGAGCAGTTCTTCGATCCCGAGAAGGCCATGTTCCTGCCGGACCGTTTCATCAAGGGCGAGTGCCCCAAGTGCGGCGCGAAAGACCAGTATGGCGACAACTGCGAGGTCTGCGGCGCCGTCTACGCGCCCACCGACCTGAAGAACCCCTATTCGGCCCTGTCGGGCGCCAAGCCGGTGCTCAAAAGCTCCGAGCACTTCTTCTTCAAGCTGTCCGATCCGCGCTGCGTGGCCTTCCTCGAGGAGTGGACGCAGGACGGCCGCTTGCAGCCCGAAGTCGCCAACAAGGTGCGCGAATGGTTCACCGTGCGTACCAACCCGGACGGCAGCAAGAGCGAAGGCCTGGGCGACTGGGACATCTCGCGCGACGCGCCCTACTTCGGCATCGAGATCCCCGGCGCGCCGGGCAAGTACTTCTATGTCTGGCTGGACGCGCCCGTGGGCTACCTCGCCTCGCTCAAGAACCTGCTGGACAAACGCGGTCAGGACTACGAGGCCTATATGGCCGACCCGCAGCTGGAGCAGGTCCATTTCATCGGCAAGGACATCGTCACCTTCCACACCCTGTTCTGGCCCGCCATGCTGAAGTTCAGCGGCCGCAAGACACCGGACAAGGTCTTTGTGCACGGTTTCCTGACCGTGAACAACGGCGAGAAGATGAGCAAGAGCCGCGGTACCGGACTGGACCCGCTCAAGTACCTCGCGCTGGGCATGAACCCCGAGTGGCTGCGTTATTACCTGGCCGCCAAGCTCAGCGGGCGCAACGAAGACATCGACTTCAACGCCGACGACTTCATGGCGCGCGCCAACAGCGACCTGGTCGGCAAGTACATCAACATCGCCTCGCGCGCGGCCGGTTTCCTGAGCAAACGCTTCGGCGGCAAGTTGGGTAGCGACATCTCGGGTGACGGGGACGCCCTGCTGCAGCACCTGCGCGATGGCGCGACCAACCTGGCCGAGCTGTATGCCGAGCGCGAGTACGGCAAGGCCCTGCGCGAGATCATGCTGCTGGCCGACCGCGTCAACGCCTATGTCGACCAGAACAAACCGTGGGAGCTGGCCAAGCAGGAAGGCATGGACGGCCACCTGCACGATGTCTGCACCGTCTGCATCGAAGCCTTCCGCCTGCTCACCATCTACCTCAAGCCGGTGCTGCCGGCGCTGGCCACCCAGGTCGAGACCTTCCTCCAGGTCCAGCCCCTGATGTGGAGCGACGCGTCGCGCACGCTGGGCGGCGGCCACGTCATCGGCGAGTACAAGCACCTGATGCAGCGCGTGGACATCAAGCAGCTGGAAGCGCTGTTTGAAGCCCCGGCTGCGCCCGAGCCCGAGAAAGCGTTGCCCGGCGGGGAAGAGCTCGCACCGACGATCAGCATCGACGACTTCGCCAAGATCGACCTGCGCATCGCGAAGATCGTGAACTGCGAGCCCGTCGAAGGCTCCACCAAGCTGCTGCGCCTGACGCTGGACGCGGGTGAAGGTAAGACCCGCAATGTCTTCAGCGGCATTGCATCTGCCTACAAGCCCGCAGACCTGGTGGGCAAGCTCACGGTGATGGTCGCCAACCTGGCCCCGCGCAAGATGAAGTTTGGCGTGTCGGAGGGCATGGTGCTCGCCGCCAGCCACGCCGACGAGAAGGCCGAACCCGGCATCTATGTGCTCAACCCCTGGCCGGGCGCGCAGCCGGGCATGCGGGTGCGTTGAGACGCTGCGTTTGCTGAACTGGTAGTGACGGGACAGCTATCTCCGGCGCCGCCAGGTGATGCAGTTCACGGTGAAACGCCAGCCTCAAAGGTCGCGACATGGCAACGCCCCCGTCAATTAGGTGGCGTTAGATCGCTGATCTCAAGCCGCCAAATCCAACATAGCGACACGGTTTTAGGGGTTAATACCGAGTTAATAAGTGTCGATGTATATACAATAAGTCGTCTATGAAGAACTTGGTTGTTTCCGCTGCCATCCAGGAGAAGCTCAAAACGCGGCATTCCGTTGAGCTCGCTGAAGTTCGGCAGTGTTTTCTGAATAGGAACGGGAAACTTCTTCAAGACGACAGGGCACTAACCAAGACCAACCCACCCACACTCTGGTTTATAGCTAAGACGAACAAAGATCGTTTGCTTAAGATTGTGTATATACTGAAAAATAGGGTTGTCTACTTGAAGACCGCTTATGAACCGAACGCTGTTGAACTGGCGATTTACCAGAAGCACGGCGGATCGATTTAATGCTACTGATGCCCTCAAGGAGAAAGTTATGACTATGAAAAAAATCAAAGACACAGAAGGCGCTTGGGAAAGTCGCGAACTGGGTGCAGAAGAAGCGTTTGTCTCAGTTGCCGATGAGTCGCATGAACTCGCGTTGGAAGAGGCGCTTGAGCTTCAGGCCATCTCCATTCGCCTGCCAAAAGAACTGATTAAACAGTACAAGTTGATTGCCGGGTTTCATGGGGTTGGCTATCAGCCGCTGATGCGTGATGTCCTGCATCGTTTTGTCAAAGGCGCATTGAAAGAGATCCTGGAGCAGCAGATCGAAGCGGAAAAAGCAAAACCCCAAAGGGAGCCACTTATCCCGATGCCAAAGGCAGCCTGACAAGCAGCTCCTCCGCCCAAAAACAGCCCGCCATGCGCGGGCTTTTTCTTTGGCTCAAGTGCAGGGATGGTGAGGTTTTTGGCGGTCAAACCGGAGAGGTCTTACGCTTCGACGCCCAGGCGCACCGAGGTCGGGCCTTGCCATTTTCCATACGTCTGTCGCATCCACCAGGGCCTAGCCCTCCTTCTGATAATCAAAGCAAAACTTGCGAAGAAACCGTAGCGAGCAGCCCTCAGGCAAGGCGGACGGAGCACAGGAACCGGAACGTACTTGGGTACGTGAGGATTCCGAGCACCGCCCAACGCCGCATGAGGGCTGCGCAGTAGGTTTATTCGCAAGTTTTCAGGCGGGGCAAGGGGCGACGATGTAATGCGCCCGCCCACTGCTCTTGACCCGGTACAGCGCCTCGTCGGCGCAACGCACCAGGCTTTCGGCCACCAGCTCCTGCACGGCCACCACAGTGGCCACGCCGATGCTCACCGTCAGGTACTCGGCCACCGGTGAATCCTCATGCGGCATGTCGGCCCGGACGATCTCGTCCATGCAGCGCTGGGCCACTGTCATGGCCGCCTCGGCATCGGCCCCGGGCAGCAGCAGGGCGAACTCCTCGCCGCCGTAGCGCGCCACCAGTTCCCCCGAGCGCTGGGCGCAGTCGTAGAGGATCCCGGCCACCTGGCGCAGGCAGGCGTCGCCGGCCAGATGGCCGTAGCGGTCGTTGTAGCGTTTGAAATGGTCGATGTCGATCAGCAGCAGCGAAATGGGCTGGCGGCTGCGCATGCTGCGCTGCCATTCGGTGTAGAGGTGCTGGTCGAACTGGCGGCGGTTGGCCAGGCCGGTCAGGCCGTCGGTGGCCGACAGCCGCTCCAGCTGCTGGTTGCTGCGCTCCAGCGCCATGCTCTTCTGCACCAGTTCGGTCACGTCCAGGCGCGCCATCACCAGGCAGCCCGAAGGCGTGCTGATTTCATACAGGTGCATCCAGCGCCCGTCGGGGCGTGAACGCAGCAGCGGCCGGTTGAGCTGGCCGCGGCCGGCCAGGCGCTCGCGCAGCCAGTCTTCCTCGCGGCCCAGGGCCTCGGGAATGGCGCCGTTCTCCAGCGCACGACGCATCATGGATTCGAAAGTCTGGCCGATCAGCTCGCCCCCGTAGCGGTAGGGCGCCATCTCGGCGGCCGAGCGGTTGAACAGCACCAGCCGGTCATGCTGGTCATAGATGGCCACGCCCAGGGGCAGGGCCTCGATGGCTTCCTGGAGGCACTGGTGGCTCATTTCCAGGGATTGGCGCTCGTATTCGTCGTCGAGCACATGGCGCACGACCGCGCGGCCCAGCACCAGCAAGCCCAGGACCAGCACCCCACCCAGCATGGCCGCCAGGGCGGTCGGCCAGCCGGAGGGCGCCAGCAGGACCAGGCCGCCGCTCAGGCCGAGCGCCGCCAGTAGCACGAACACGCCCAGCACTGTCAGCCGGCGATGGCTTTTCATGCCTAGGAAATCTGCCAGATGCATCAACGGAGAACCTGATGGAAGGGAAGAGTTGAGCGGGCCTGCCTGATGATCCAGAAAAAGGGGGCACACCGGCACTCCTCTTGCCGGTGCGCCCCTTTTGCCTGATGGCTGTGACAGCAGCCAATGAACTTTAGGCAAGCTGCGGCGGCCTGCCTATCCCCCAAAAGGGTCATAGGGCAACACATTCCATTCCGCCAGGCGAAAAAAGGGGGCGGGTGCTGCCGCTAAACTGGACACATGCCCAGTCCCCGGCCGCCCTCCCACCCGCACTGGTGGACCGATGTCCACCGTTCCCCGCTGGCCAACCTGCGCCTGGGCATCAGCCTGAGCTTCATCGCCGGGGCTACCAATGCCGGCGGTTTCCTGGCCATCGGGCAGTACACCTCGCACATGACGGGGCTGCTGTCCGCGGTGGCGGACCACCTGGTGCTGGGCCAGTTCGCCCTGGTGGCGGCCAGCCTGGCCGCCATCGCCGCCTTCGTGGGCGGCGCCATGACCACCGCCCTGATGGTCAACTGGGGCCACCGGCGCCAGTTGCGCAGCGCCTATGCCCGGCCGCTGGCCCTGGAGACCGCGCTGCTGCTGGTGTTCGGCCTCTTCGGCGCGGCCATCAACCTGCACGCGGAACTGTTCGCGCCGCTGACGGTGCTGCTGCTCTGTTACATCATGGGCCTGCAGAACGCGGTGATCACCAAGGTCTCCAACGCCGAGATCCGCACCACCCACGTGACGGGCCTGGTGACCGACATCGGCATCGAACTGGGCAAGCTGGTCTATTTCAACCGCTCACCCGCCCCGGTCAAGGTGCAGGCCAACCGGCGCAAGCTGCGCATCCACCTCGCGCTGGTCGCCGCCTTCTTTGCTGGTGGCGTGCTGGGGGCTTTGGGCTTCAAGCTCTGGGGCTACGTCAC
This sequence comes from Hylemonella sp. GW821-FHT12C09, assembly GCF_058807395.1. Lineage (NCBI taxonomy): Bacteria > Pseudomonadati > Pseudomonadota > Betaproteobacteria > Burkholderiales > Comamonadaceae > Hylemonella > Hylemonella sp. GW821-FHT12C09. Next base: position 258,226 of record NZ_JBXAQQ010000007.1, read on the forward strand.
CACCGTGCCGCTGGCGGTATTGCTCGGCCTGCTGGTTTGGGGCCCGCTGCTGTATGACCTGCGCAACGGTCGGCTGGCGCCGCCGGCAACACCCGGCTGAGAAAGGGGCGAGGGCCGGCAGGCCAGGCGTACACTGATTCGCCATGTCCGCTGCCGAATCCGCCCGCACACTGGCCGCGTTCCGCCCCAAGCTGCTGGACACGCTGCCCGGCTACACGCGAGCCCACTTCAGTCGGGACCTGGGCGCCGGTCTCACGGTCGGGGTCGTGGCGCTGCCACTGGCCATGGCCTTTGCCATCGCCTCCGGCCTCAAGCCCGAAGCGGGCCTGTTCACCGCCATCATTGCCGGCTTCCTGATCTCGGCCCTGGGCGGCAGCCGCGTGCAGATCGGCGGGCCGGCCGGGGCCTTCATCGTCATCGTCTACGGCATCCTGGAGCGCTACGGCCTGGCCAACCTGATCATCGCCACCGCCATGTCGGGCGTGCTGCTCTTCCTCATGGGCCTGTTCCGCCTGGGCACCCTGATCCGCTTCATCCCCATCGCCGTGGTGATCGGCTTCACCAATGGCATCGCCGTGCTCATCATGCTGTCCCAGGTCAAGGACTTCCTGGGCCTGGAGCTGGCCAGCATGCCGGCGAGCTTCTTCGCCATGCTGGAAGCCCTGGGCCGGGCACTGCACACCACGAACCTGGCGGCCCTGGCCCTGGCGCTGGGCACACTGGCCCTGCTCATCGCCTGGCAGCGGTCCACGCCACGCCTGGGCCCGCAAAAACTGCCTTTCTCGGGCAAGCTCAGCGTCGTGCCCGGCACCATCGTGGCGCTGGCGGCGGCCACCGCCGCCAGCCGGATGCTGGACCTGCCGGTCGAGACCATCGGCAGCCGCTTCGGCGGCATCCCGGCCAGCCTGCCGGCCTTCGTCTGGCCCGAATTCAGCTGGAGCACCGTGCGCTTCCTGCTGATGCCGGCGCTCACGCTGGCCCTGCTGGGTGCCATCGAGTCGCTGCTGTGTGCGCGCATCGCCGACGGCCTGACCGAAGACCGCCACGACCCCAACCAGGAACTGATGGCCCAGGGCATCGCCAACTTCGTCACGCCCTTCTTCGGCGGCATGCCGGCCACCGGCACCATCGCGCGCACCGTCACCAACGCCAAGAGCGGCGCCTTCAGCCCGGTGGCGGGCATGGTGCATGCGCTGACCCTGCTGGCCGTGGTGCTGGTGGCGGCCCCGCTGGCCCGACACATCCCCCTGGCGGCGCTGGCGGCCATCCTGGTCTACGTGGCCTGGAACATGGGCGAATGGCGCGAATTCGTGCAGCTGCGCCAGTACCGCCTGCCCTACCGCATCACCCTGCTGGCCGTTTTCGGCCTGACCGTCATCGTGGACCTGACGGTGGCCGTGGAGGTGGGCCTGATCGCCGCCTGCCTGACCTTCATCTACCGCATCTCCAGCCTGACCCGCGCCGAGGCCGTCAGCGCGCAGGACCAGCCCCTGCTGGCCGGCCAGGACGGGCAGGTACGGGCCTGGCGGCTCTACGGCGCCCTGTTTTTCGGAGCCGTCAAGCTGGTGGAGGACATGGAGCAGCAGTTGCCCGCCCGGGCCCTGGTGCTGGACCTCAAGAACCTGATCTACGTGGATTCCTCGGGCGCCGACACCCTGCTGGACCTGGCGCGCGGCTGCCAGAAGCATGGCGTGCGCCTGATCCTCTGCGGCCTGCAGCACCAGCCGCTGGACATCGCCCGGCGCAGCGGCCTGCTGGCGGCGCTGCCGGCGTCCGACGTCTGCGCGGACCTGGGCCAGGGGCTCGCAGCAGCTTCCGCGTCCTGAACCCGGGAGCGCCTGCTCCGAGTGGCTAAAATGGCCGGTTCCTGTTGCGTTCCGGTCCCACCAGAAGGTTTAGCCCCATGCACCTCTTCCGCCGCCCTGACTACCAGTCCGACGCCACCCAGTTCATCAACCAGCTCAAGACCGAGAAGCCCGACCTGGAAGCCCGCCAGCGCCAGGGCCGTGAGTTGCTGTGGGACACGTCCGTGGACCGTCAGGCCTGGGAGGGCTACCGGTCCGCCCGCGTGCAGCAGCAGCCCTACGTCTACCAGACCAGCGGCACCAAGTGAGCGCCGGGCCACGCCCGCCACAAAGCAGTAGGGCCTGTTCACACTCATTTCACAAGATGCGTTGCGGATCAAAAAAGTCATGCGGTAGGCGCGTGGACGCCGCCGGAGTGATCTCCGGCAAGTCCGCGCAACGCCCCGCATGGCTTTTTTGGCCGCAACCCGACGGGAACGTGGTTAAAACCGCGCCACTCGTTGTTGCACTCCTAGCCCAGGCGGCCAGCCTGGGCGTCGTCGCGCGCCTAGATTGGCGCGGTTTTAATCACGTTCGCACTTGCGAAATGAGTGTGAACAGGCCCTAGATGAGCGACCCCCACGACAGCGCCGGCCTGCAGGCCGCCGAGGCCCCGCACGCCGCAGCCATGCCCCAGGTGGTGGACCACGTGGCCGTGGCACGCCTGTATGGCGAGCCGCTGTTCGCCATGCCGCAGGACCTGTACATCCCGCCGGATGCGCTGGAGGTCTTTCTCGAAGCCTTCGAGGGCCCGCTGGACCTGCTGCTCTACCTGATCCGCAAGCAGAACTTCAACATCCTCGACATCCCGATGGCGGCGGTCACGCGCCAGTACCTGACCTATGTGGATCAGGTGCGCGACCGCAACCTGGAGCTGGCCGCCGAGTACCTGCTGATGGCCGCCATGCTGATCGAGATCAAGTCGCGCATGCTGCTGCCGCCCAAGAAGGCGGCCGAGGGCGAAGAGGCCGAGGACCCGCGCGCCGAGCTGGTGCGCCGCCTGCTCGAATACGAGCAGATCAAGATCGCCGCCGCCCAGCTGGGCAACCTGCCGCAGTACGGGCGCGACTTCCTCAAGGCCCAGGTCTATATCGAGCAGTCGCTGCAGCCGCGTTTTCCCGACGTACACGTGGTGGACCTGCAGGAGGCCTGGGCCGACATCCTCAAGCGCGCCCGGCTCGTGCAGCACCACAAGATCTCGCGCGAGGAGCTCTCGGTGCGCGAGCACATGAGCATCGTGCTGCGCCAGCTGCAAGGCCAGAAATTCGTCGAGTTCGAGAACCTGTTCGACCCCGCCAAGGGCGTACCCGTGCTGGTGGTGACCTTCATCGCCCTGCTGGAGCTGGCCAAGGAAAGCCTGATCGAGATCACCCAGGCCGAGGTCTTCGCCCCCATCTATGTGCGGCTGGCGTATTCGCCCGCCTGATCCCTTTCACCCCCAATCCTGAACAACCGTGTCGCCGGCATCCCACTCCTTTGACGTCCTCATCGTCGGCAGCGGCCTGGCGGGCCTGAGCGCCGCCCTGCACCTGGCGAGCACCCACCGCGTGGCGGTGATCACCAAACGTGAACTCAACGACGGCTCCAGCCGCTGGGCCCAGGGAGGCATCGCCGCCGTCATGGGCGAAGGCGACACGCTGGCCTCGCACGTGCAGGACACGCTGATTGCCGGCGCCGGCCTGTGCGACCCGGCGGCCACGCGCTTCGTCGTGGAAAACGCCCCCGAGAGCATCCGCTGGCTGCAAGGCCTGGGCGTGCCCTTCTCGCAAGAAGACGGCCACCTGCATCTCACGCGCGAGGGCGGCCACAGCGAACGCCGCATCGTGCACGTGACCGACGCCACCGGCGCGGCCGTGCAGGACACGCTGATGAAAAAGGTGCGCGCCACCCCGAACATCACCCTGTTCGAACACCACATGCTGGTGGACCTGATCACCGCCCCCAAGCTCGGCCTCCCCGGCCATCGCTGCCTGGGCCTGTACGCGCTCAACGAGGCCACCGACGTGGTGGACACGTTCAGCGCACCGCACACCCTCCTGGCCACGGGCGGCGCCGGCAAGGTCTACCTCTACACCACCAACCCCGACACCGCCACCGGCGACGGCATCGCCGCGGCCTGGCGCGCCGGCTGCCGCGTGGGCAATATGGAATTCATCCAGTTTCATCCCACCTGCCTCTACCATCCGCACGCCAAGTCCTACCTGATCAGCGAAGCGGTGCGGGGTGAAGGCGGCAAGCTGCTGCTGCCTGACGGCACCCGCTTCATGCCCGCGCATGACGAACGTGTCGAGCTGGCGCCGCGCGACGTGGTGGCCCGCGCCATCGACTTCGAGATGAAAAAGCACGGACTGGACTGTGTCTACCTCGACATCTCGCACCAGCCCAAGGAATTCCTGCTGGAGCATTTCCCCAACATCTACGCGCGCTGCCTGGAACTGGGCATCGACATGGCCAAGCAGCCCATCCCCGTGGTGCCAGCTGCCCACTACACCTGCGGCGGCGTGGTGACCGACCTGGACGGCCGCACCGACCTGCCCGGCCTCTACGCCGTGGGCGAGACCGCCTACACCGGCCTGCACGGCGCCAACCGCCTGGCGAGCAACTCGCTGGTGGAGTGCATGGTCTACGCGCGTGCCGCGTCCCAGGCCATCAGTCAGGAACCGGCCGTCGCCGTGCCCCCTCTGCCGGCCTGGGATGACAGCCGCGTGACCGACGCCGACGAGGCCGTGGTCATCTCGCACAACTGGGACGAGCTGCGCCGCTTCATGTGGGACTACGTGGGCATAGTACGCACCAACAAGCGCCTGGAGCGCGCGGCGCACCGCATCGAGCTGCTGCGCTCGGAGATCCAGGAGTACTACGCCAGCTTCCATGTCACGCGCGACCTGCTAGAGCTGCGCAACCTGGTTCAGGTTGCCGACCTGATCGTGCGCAGCGCACAATCGCGCCATGAGAGCCGCGGCCTGCATTTCAGCCGCGATTACCCGCAGACCAACGCCACCGCCCAACCTACCCTCCTGGTCCCGCCCGCCCACTGAGCGGCCGCGAGGAGAAAGACGCCATGTACCGCACCCTGCTCAAATCCAAGATCCACCGCGCCACCGTCACCGACTGCGAGCTGCACTACGAAGGCTCCTGCGCGATCGACGAGAACCTGCTGGAAGCCGCCAACATGATGGAGAACGAACAGGTTCACATCTGGAACATCAACAACGGCGAACGTTTCATCACCTACGCCATCCGCGGCGAGCGCGGCTCGGGCATCATCTCGGTCAACGGCTCGGCCGCACGCCGCGCCGCCGTGGGCGACCTGCTGATCATCGCGGCCTTCGCCCAGGTGCCGGAAGAGCAATGCAAGGGCTTCGAGCCCAAGCTGGTCTTCGTCGACGACCAGAACCGCATCAAGGAACAGCGCAGCCACATCCCGGTGCAGGAAGCCTCCCATGTGCCGGCGCATGCCGAGCACCACGGCGGCGACAGCGCCTGAATTGCGCCCGAGATAAAGGAATTGCCATGAGTACCGCTACCGAACAAACCATCACCCTGCACCGCCCGAAAGCGGCCGCGCCCACGGCCTCCAAGGCCGAGCGCTGGAGCGTGGACGCCATCGAGGCCCTGTTCAAGCTGCCCTTCCCCGAGCTGCTGTTCCGCGCACAGACCGTGCACCGCGAGCACTTCGACCCGACCCAGGTCGAGTTCGCCACCCTCCTGTCCGTCAAGACCGGCGGCTGCTCCGAAGACTGCGGCTACTGCCCACAATCGGCTTCCTTCGAGACCGGCGTGAAAGCCTCCAAGCTCATGGAGCTGGAGGAGGTGCTGTTTGCCGCGCGGCGCGCCAAGGACGCCGGCGCCACGCGCTTCTGCATGGGCGCAGCCTGGCGCGAGCCCAAGGACCGCGACATCGAGAAGGTGGCCGAGCTGGTGCGCGGCGTGAAGGGGCTGGGCATGGAGACCTGCGCCACCCTGGGCATGCTCAACGAAGGCCACGCCGAGCAACTGGCCGAGGCCGGGCTGGATTTCTACAACCACAACCTCGACACCGCCCCCGACTTCTACGGCGACATCATCACCACCCGCGTCTACCAGGACCGCCTGGACACGCTGGCGCGGGTGCGCGGCGCCGGTGTCAAGGTCTGCTCCGGCGGCATCGTCGGCATGGGCGAGAACCACCGCCAGCGCGCCGGCCTGATCGCCGAGCTGGCCAACCTCAACCCCTACCCCGAATCCGTGCCCATCAACAACCTGGTGCGCGTCGAAGGCACGCCGCTGGCCAAGCAGGCGCCGCTCGATCCCTTCGAGTTCGTGCGCATGATCGCCGTGGCCCGTATCACCATGCCCAAGGCGCGCGTGCGCCTGTCGGCCGGCCGCCAGCAGATGGGCGAGGCCATCCAGGCCCTGTGTTTCCTGGCCGGCGCCAACTCCATCTTCTACGGCGACAAGCTGCTGGTCACCGGCAACCCCGATACCGAGGCCGATGTGCAGCTGCTGCAACGCCTGGGCATGAGCCCGGCCCAGCAGCCGCCCGGCAAGACCTGAGCCTCCCTTCCATCCAACCGAGACTGGAGACCACCGTGAGCACCCCGACCTCCACCCCCAACAACGGCGCCTCCCCCTACGGCACGCTGCCCCCGGCCAGCGCGCCGGCCACACGCAAGCCCATCAGCCTGCCGCGACTGCAGGAGCTGCACGCGCGCGGCGAAAAGATCACCATGCTCACCGCCTACGACGCGACCTTCGCGGCCACGGCCGACGCGGCCGGTGTGGAGTGCATCCTGATCGGCGACTCGCTGGGCATGGTCTGCCAGGGCTTGAGCAGCACCGTGGGTGTGACGCTGGAGACCATGCGTTACCACGTGGAGAGCGTCACGCGCGGCGTGCGCCGCGTGCAGGGCACGGCCTGGATCATCGGCGACATGCCCTACGGCACCTTCCATGAATCCAAGGAACAGGCCTTTCGCAACGCCGCTGTGCTGATGCAGGCCGGCGCCCACATGGTCAAGATCGAAGGCGGCGGCTGGACGGCCGAGATCGTGCGCTTCCTGGTCGAGCGCGGCATTCCCGTCTGCGCCCACCTCGGCCTGACGCCGCAAACCGTGCATGCCCTGGGCGGCTACCGTGTGCAGGGCCGCGGCGACGAAGCCGCCGCCACACTCAAGCGCCACGCGCTGGAGCTGCAGGACGCCGGCGCCAGCCTGCTGGTGCTGGAGATGGTGCCCGCCGCCCTCTCGGCCGATGTCACGAAAGCATTGCCGCGCTGTGCCACCATCGGCATCGGTGCCGGCGTGGACTGCGCGGGCCAGGTGCTGGTGCTGCACGACATGCTGGGCATGAATCTGGGCAAGATGGCCAAGTTCGTGCACAACTTCATGGCCGACGCCGGCAGCGTGCGCGGCGCCATGGAGGCTTATGTGAAGGCCGTGAAAGAAGGCTCGTTCCCGGTCAATGCACAACACGCCTGGTGACGACACCGCGATGAAAGTCATCCACACCGTCGCCGAACTGCGCGCGTACCTCGCCAACTTCAAGCGCCCGGCCTTCGTGCCCACCATGGGCAATCTGCACGAGGGCCACATGGCCTTGGTCAAGCAGGCCAAGGCCCTGGGTGATGTGACGGTGGTGAGCATCTTCGTCAACCGCCTGCAGTTTCTGCCGCACGAAGACTTCGGCACCTACCCGCGCACGCTGGATGCCGATTGCGCCAAGCTGGAAGCTGCGGGCTGCGACGTGGTCTTCGCGCCCAGTGAAGCCGAGCTCTACCCCGAGACCCAGGGCTACAAGGTACAGCCGCCCGCCGAGCTGGCCGACATTCTTGAAGGCCATTTCCGCCCCGGTTTCTTCACGGGCGTGTGCACCGTGGTGCTCAAGCTCTTCAACATTGTGCAGCCACGCGTGGCCCTGTTCGGCGCCAAGGACTACCAGCAGCAGATGGTGATCCGCCGCATGGTGGCCCAGCTGGCCCTGCCCATCGAGATCGTGACCGGGGCGACGCTGCGCGCCGAGGACGGCCTGGCCCTGTCCTCGCGCAACGGCTACCTGAGCGCATCGGAACGCGCCGAGGCCGTGCAGCTCTCGCGCACGCTCAAGAGCATGATCGCCATGCTGCGCGCGGGTGAGCACAACCTCGCCGCCATCGAACAGCATGCCATGCACACCCTGGCCCAGCGCGGCTGGAAACCCGACTACCTGACGGTACGCCGCCGTCACGACCTGCAAGCGCCGCAGGCCGAAGACCTGACCCACGCAGACCGCCTCGTCGTCCTCGGCGCCGCCAAGCTCGGCACCACCCGGTTGATTGACAACATCGAGGTCTGAAACCTCGATGTTGCAGTGAAGACCAACGCTTGCCGCAAGCTTGTGAGTCGAAACCACCCTCTGGAAGTCTGAAACTTCCAGAGTGCGTCAACGCAAGAAAGCCTGCACCGCCGCCAGCGTGGTCGCCGGATCTTCCTCCTGCGGCACATGGCCCAGCTGCTCGAAAATCACCAGCTTCGAACCAGCAATGTCGGCCGCAAACCGCTGTGCATAGCTTGGTGGAATCAGCCGGTCCTGCCCGCCCCAGAGGATGAGCGTGGGCAGCTTCAGCGTCTTGATATCCGCCTCGCGCCCGGTATCGCGCTGCGACAGGCGCTTGCGCAATGCGGCCCGGTTGCCTTCGCGCCGGGCGATATCGGTGTAAAGCGCGACCAGCTCGGGCGTGACGCGTGACGGGTCGCCATAGACGTTGCGCACCGACTTCTCGATCAGGCCCGGCGGCAGCACGTTGACCATCAGGCTGCGCAGGCCCGGTGTGCCGGCCACGCGGAACCCCAGGGGGATGGAAACAGACTCGATGCGGTAACCCGCGGAGTCCACCAGGATCAGGCGGTCCACGCGCTGCGGTAACGCATGCGCCACGGCCCAGGCCACCTCACCCCCCAGGGAGTTGCCGGCGATCACAAAACGCTGCACCCCCAGCTTGTCCATCAGTGCGGCGACAAAACGCACATAGACATCCATGGCGTAGTCGTTGGCCGCGTTCGGGCCGGTCAGGCCGAAACCGGGCAGATCGAAGCGGATCACACGGCGCGTTTTCTTCAACTCGCTGGTCCAGCCCTCCCAGGTGTGCAGGCTGGCCGCGGTGCCGTGCACCAGCACGATGGGCAGCGGGTCGACGCGCGGGCCTTCATCGCGCACATGCACCTGCAGGCTGTCCACGTCGATGAACTGCGAAGGCGGCGGAGCCCAGCGGGCCTTGAGCTGCTCCACCGGAATATCCGGCGCCCAGGACCAGGCGATGAAGGCGCCCACCAGCAGGGCGAAGGCCAGGACGGTGTAAGCCAGGATGCGCAGGATGAGTTTCATGGAGGGTGTCGAGTTAGTGGGCTGGGGGGCAGTCTAGGGCCTGTTCACCCTCCCCGCTGTCAAGCACCGGACAGGTTCTTGAAGAGATGCCGCGCCAGCGCCCGCCAGAAATCCGCCCCCGAGTGCTCGCTGGCCAGGCGCGACACATCCCCATAGCCCTTGTGCAGGATGATGGCGATGATCAGCCCCAGCAGCGCGATGGCCACGATCTGCAACACAGTCTTGAAGAGGGCGTCGGCGCGTGCGCTCATGGGGCCACCCGCGCGCCGTGCTCGGCCAGCAGCGCACGCAACACGGAGCGGTGGCAGTGCGCCTCGTCCTCGCAGTAGCAGCCCACCGAGAAATGGCTCTGCTGCGAGAGCGCGGCCAGCAGGGCCAGCGCGTGGCTGGCCTCGGGTGCGCCCATCTCCTTGCGGTAACGCTGGGTGAAGGCCTTCCACTGCGCGGGGGTCTCGGCCTCCTGCCCCAGCTTCATGGTCTCCACGCTGGGTGCCAGGTTGGGAAACCAGACGTCGTACCAGTTCTGGCGCGCGAACTCGGTCTTGGGCACACCCCGTGGCGGGCGGCGCACGGTGCCGATGCGGGTGCCCTCAAGGGGCAGGCGCGGGCTGCCGAGGCGGATGATGTGGACGGTCATGGTGGGCTCTCCTCTGGCTGCGCCTTGCAGCAACCCACCATCCTAATAGGGCCTGCCGTCCTTGTGCACGAACTTCCACTGCCCATCAACCAGCAGGGCCTGGAGGTCATCGTCCGGGTAGCTGCCCTGGTCGCCGGGTGTCCGGTCACCGACTTCAAGGTAGACCACCTCTTCCGATGTGTCATTGATCAGGCGGTGCCCGTTGCCCGTCCCCGACTTGAAACCCGCGCACATGCCGGGCGACAGGGGCGTGAGCCCTTCATCGGTGTGCAGCGTGGGGTGCCCTTGCAGGATGTAGATGAACTCGTCCTGTCGGGTATGCGCGTGCCGCAGCGCCGAAACGGCGCCGGGCGCCAGGCGCGTGAGGTTGACGCCAAAGTTGCCCAGGCCAAAAAGATCCCCCAGGGGATGTTTCTGCCGGCCGACCATCCGCGATGCAAAGGGCTCTGGGTAGTTGGAGGGCTTCACACGCGCCGGGGCTGCAGCGGCGTGGATCGCGACAGGGTAAATGTGTTGGCTCATAGGTGTCCGTCAAGGGGCCAGTCTTACATCTCAATCTTCGCGCCGGCCAAAGTTCAGCCCCTGAACCGACCAACCAATCTCGCGGACAGGCTATCCAGCCACACTGATCGGGCTCAGCCGCGTTGCAGCAGATGCGCGTGCACCGCCCCCGCCTTCAGATGCCGGTACAGCGTGAGCCCCAGCAGCGTCAACTGCTCCTCACCCCAGGCGCTCGGCGCTTCAAGATAGATGTACCCACCCGGCGCAACAGCGCGCGCGGCGGCCTGCAGGGCCGGCTCGAACAGGTTCGCGTCAAAGGGCGGATCGAGAAAAACCAGGTCGGCACTGGCGGCGGGCCAGGCCTTCAGCGCCGCGATGCCTTCACCGCGCTGCACCTGCACGGCGCCCGCCTGCAGTTGCTCCTTGCTCTTGCGGAGTTGCGCTGCCAGGGAGCTGTCCTGCTCCACCAGCGTCACCTCCTGCGCGCCGCGCGAGGCGGCTTCGAAACCGAGGGCGCCGGTGCCGGCAAACACATCGACGCAGGACCAGCCCGTGAGGTCCTGGCCCAGCCAGTTGAAGAGCGTCTCGCGCACGCGGTCAGGCGTCGGGCGCAGACCCGCTTGGTCGGCCACAGGCAGCTTGCTGCGTTTCCACTGGCCGCCGATGATGCGCACCTCGCCGGCGGGGCGGGCGGGCGTCCTGGCCGCGGGCTTCGTGGCAGTTTTGCCAGCCGGTTTCTTACTTGCCATCACGGCCTCCCACCACCACGGTCACCATGCGCTCGGGCTGCAGCTTGCGTGCAAAGGCGGCCCGGATGTCGGCGACCGTCACCCTGGCCACCTGCTGGGTCCAGGTGTCGAGGTAGTCGAGCGGCAGGTTGTGGGCGGCGATGTTGGCGACGTTGTCCAGCAGCTTGCGGTTGTTGTCGATGCGCAGGGCAAAACCGCCCACCAGGTTGTCCTTGGCCGCTTCCAGCTCGGCTGGCGTGGGGCCGTCGGTCACAAAACGGCGCAGCACCTCGCGCGCCACCTGCACGGCCTGCGCGGCCTGGTCGGGCCGGGTCTGCAGGCCCATGGTGAAGGCGCCGGCGTGCAGGCCGGGGGCGAAGTAGCTGTAGACGCTGTAGCTTAAGGCCCGTTTCTCGCGCACCTCTTCCGTCAGGCGCGAGACAAAACCGCCACCCCCCAGGATGTAGTTGCCAACAGTCAGGGTGAAGAAATCCGGGTCGTCGCGTTTGAAACCGGGCTGGCCGATCAGCACATGGGCCTGCGCGGAATCGAAGGGGATGTGCTTTTCCACGGCGGCGCTCAGCGGCTGCACCTCGGCCACGGGCGGCAGCGTTTCGCAGGCAGCGGCGGGCAGGCGCGCGAGCAATTGCGTGACCAGTGCGTCAGCCTGCGCGCGCGTGACGGCACCCACGATGCTCACCCTGGCGCGGCAGGGCTTGAGGTAACGCGTGTGCCAGGCCTGCATGTCGGCCACGCTGATGCGCGCCAGGGTCTGCTCGTTGCTGTCGTTGCCATAGGGATGGCTGCCGAACACGGCCTGGTTGAAGGTGCGGCCGGCGATGGTGGCCGGGCGGGTGTTGGCTTCGCGCAATGCGGCCACCGTGCGCTCGCGCTCGCGCGTCCACACGGCCTGGGGGTAGGCGGGCTCGGCCAGCTGGCGTGCCGCCAGGGCGGCGGCGCGGGCCAGCAGGTCGGGGTAGGTCAAGGAGCGCAGCGAGAAACTCACGCGGTCGCCGCCATCGCTGCCGCCGAACGACGCCCCCAGATCGGCCCAGGCTTCGCCGAGGGCATTCTCATCCAGTGCGGGATCGCTGCCGTTGGCACGGATACCCTTGCTCATCAGGCCCACGCTCGCCGCCGTCAGGCCGGCCTGGGCCGCCGGGTCGCGCCGGCCGCCGGCGTCGAACTCGATGCGCACATCCACCATCGGCACGGTGGGGCTCTCCACGAGCCAGACGCCGGCGCCACTGGGCTGGGTCCAGTGCTGGATGGGGATGCCGGCCTGGACCAGACCCGCCAGACCGAAGAGCATGGCACCAGCTACGTTTTTGATAGCAATCATCTTGGCTTTCATGACCGTCCTTTAGTGACGGCTGCCGGCGGCGGGCTGGCGGCGCGGGCGGTTGGGGTCGGGTGGCTGCGGCAGCAGGTGCGCCACGGTGAGCTGGTCCTCCCCGAAATATCGCGCGGCCACGGACTGCACCTGGGCTGCGCTGACACCGCGCAAGCGGGCCAGCAGCTGATCGTTGGTGTCCAGCGGCAGGCCCAGCGCCCAGTAGGTGCCGATTTCACGCGCCTGGTTGAACAGCGAGTCGCGCTTGTAGACCTCGCTGGCGATCCATTGGGTCTTCACACGCTCGAGCTCGGCGGCGCTGATGCCTTCGCGGGCCACGCGGGCCACCTGCTCGCGCAGTGCAGCCTCCACCTGGGCGGCCGTCTTGCCCGGGGCGGGCACGCCGTCGAGCACGAACATCTGCGGGCCGCGGCCCATCAGGCCGTTGCTGGCGCCCGCACTATCGGCCACGCGGTCGCTGCCCTGGGTGAGCGCGCGCTCCAGGCGCGCGCCACTGTAGCCATCCAGCACGGCGGCCAGCACGGTCAGGGCCAGGGCATCATCGTTGGCCGGGTCGGCCTGGCTCAGCGAGCGCAGGCCCGGCACCTTGTAGGCCAGGCTCACATAAGCCTGCTCGGCCGGCGCCTTCACCTCCACGCGGCGCAGGCCGGCCTGCAACGGTTCGGTGCGCGGCTTGCGCGAGGGCACGGCGCGGGGCGAGATGCGGCCATAGTGCTTGTCCGCCAGGCGCTTGACCTGCGCGGCATCCACGTCGCCCACCACCACGACCACGGCATTGGCCGGCACGTACCATTTCCTGTAGAACTCGCGCGCATCGTCGGGGGTCATGCTGTCCAGATCGCTCATCCAGCCGACGATCGGGCGGCGGTAGGGCGAGGCCGTGTAGGCCGTGGCGTTCAGCGTCTCGTACAGCAGGGCGCGCGGGTTGTCCTCGGTGCGCATGCGGCGCTCTTCCTTGACCACCTCGATTTCCTTCTGGAACTCGGCATCGGCCCAGCGGTTGTTGGCAAAACGGTCGGCCTCCAGCTTCATCACGTCTTCCAGACGGGCGGCCGGGATCTGCTGGAAATAACCGGTGTAGTCCGTGCTGGTGAAGGCATTCTCGCGCCCGCCCAGCGCCGCCACACGGCGCGAGAACTCGCCGGCCTTGAGCGTGCGCGTGCCCTTGAACAGCATATGCTCCAGCACGTGGGCCACGCCGCTGCTGCCGTCCACCTCGTCCATGGAGCCCACGCGCACCCAGACCATGTGCACGGCCGTGGGGGCGCGCCGGTCGGGCTGGACGATGAGTGTCATGCCGTTTTCGAGGGTGTATTGCTGGGCTCGTGGCTGCGCCTGGACCGGGGTCACCAGCAGGGCAAAGAGGGCCAGAAGGAGGGGTGTGTAGCGTTTCATAGAATGCTCTGATTCTAAGAACGCCCCATATGTTCAGTTTTTTCAAGAAAAAAGTCCCTGCTGAAGCCACTGCCAGCCCCGCGGAACCGGCGCGTCAGGGCTGGCTGGGCAAGCTGCGTGCGGGCCTGCGCAAGACCGGGACCAGCATCAGCACCGTTTTCACGGGCACGCAGATCGACGATGCGCTCTATGAGCAGTTGGAGGAAGCCCTGCTGGTGGCCGACGCCGGGGTGGCGGCCACCCAGTTCCTGCTGGACGACCTCAAACGCCGCGTGAAGGAGAGCAAGACCACCGAGCCGGTGGCCGTCAAGGGCCTGCTGGTCGATGCGCTGGCCGATCTGCTGGCGCCGCTGGAAAAGCCGCTGGTCATCGGCGCGCACCAGCCCACGGTCATCATGGTGGCGGGCGTCAACGGCGCGGGCAAGACCACCTCCATCGGCAAGCTCACCCACCACCTCTCCAACGACGGTGCCACGGTGCTGCTGGCCGCAGCCGACACCTTCCGCGCTGCCGCGCGCGAGCAGCTCATGGTCTGGGCCGAGCGCAACACGGTGGAGATCGTGCACCAGGCCGGCGGCGACCCGGCCTCGGTCTGTTTCGATGCGGTCAGCGCGGGCAAGGCCCGCGGCAAGGACGTGGTGCTGGTCGACACGGCCGGGCGTCTGCCCACCCAGCTGCACCTGATGGACGAGCTGAAAAAGATCAAGCGCATCATCGCGAAGGCCGACAGTGCCACCGCCGGGCCGCCCCAAGGTGGCACAGCCCCCTCGGGGGGCAGCGCAGAACACGAAGTGGCAAGCGTGGGGGCCCACAGTGCCGCGCCGCACGAGGTGCTGCTGGTGATCGACGGCAACACCGGGCAGAACGCGCTGGCCCAGGTGCGCGCCTTCGACGAGGCCCTGGGCCTCACCGGCCTGATCGTCACCAAGCTCGACGGCACAGCCAAAGGCGGCGTGCTCGCCGCGATCGCACGCGAAAAGCCCATCCCGGTCTACTTCATCGGCGTGGGCGAACAACTCGACGAGCTGGAGACCTTCAAGGCGCGGGAATTCGCGCAGGCCCTGCTGGACTGAGCCTGTCCACCCGTCACGGTACAGGGCAGGGGCTTACCCTGACTTGAGCCCGTCGCGCGGTGCGCGCAGAATGGTCACCAGACCCGCCACGCCCTACCTGCGCCATCGTGACCCTGCCCGTCAAGGACACCGCCCCCGGAGAATTCGCTGCCAGTCCCTCGTCCTGGCAACCGACGCAGGCCTTCCTGCGTTACGCCATCCTGACCATCGTGGTCGGCTCGACCTGCTATGTGGCCGCCGTCCTCGGGTTCACACCCGAGCACATTGCGCGGGCCTACGGCCCTATTGCCTTGTCTGTGCTGGCCCTGTTCGCGGCCTGGCTGCTCAAACGGGGCAAGGTCCATACCGCCATCGTGCTGCTGGTCTCGGGCATCTGGCTCATCACGCTCGGAATCGCCATATTTCGCGGCGGCATCCAGGCCCCGATCTACTACGTCCACCCCCTGCTCATCTTCCTGCTGGGCTGGCTGGTCAGCGCCCGTGCGGCGGCGATCACCACGGTGTTGACGGTGGCCAGCACCATCGGCCTGGTCGCCGCCGATGCAGTGGGCTGGTTGCCACGGGTCGTGCTGGCCCCGCCGGCCATGTACGGCATCGTGCAGATCTTCATCTGCATCCAGGCTGCCGCCATGGTGATCTACCTGGTGCGGGCCTACCGCCGGCAACTCGATGCGGTGCAGCACGCCAATGCCGTTCTCAAGCAGTCCGAACTCAAGTTCGCCACCGCCTTCACTTCCAGTCCGGTGGCGGCCTCGATCGTCACGGCCAGTGAGGGGCTCATCCTGGCCGTCAACGACAATTTCCAGCGTGATTTCGGCTGGACCCGGGCCGAGATGGAAGGACAAACGGCCATCAAGGTCGGCCTGTGGGTGGATCCGCTGCAACGGCAGCAGTGGGCAGAGATGCTGGGACGCCACGGGCGAACCCTGAACTTTGAAACCATCTGGCGCCACCGCAACGGCGAGCTGCGCAACGTCAGCATTGCAGGCGAACGCATCGAGCTCGACGGCGAGCCCTGCATCCTGGCCTACACCACCGACATCACCGAGCGCAAGGCCGCCGAAGAACAGATCCAGCGCCTGGCCTTCTTCGACCCCCTGACCACCCTGCCCAACCGCCGCCTGCTGATGGACCGACTCGACCAGGCCATGGCGTCCAGCGTGCGCCACCAGCGCCAGGCGGCCCTGCTCTTCATCGACCTGGACAACTTCAAAACCCTCAACGACACCCATGGCCACGACAAGGGCGACCTGCTGCTGCAACAGGTGGGGGCGCGCCTGGTGCACTGTGTGCGTGAAGGTGATACCGTCGCGCGGCTGGGGGGCGACGAGTTCGTGGTCATGCTGGAAGATCTCAGCAACAACGCCATCGAGGCGGCCACGCAGGCCGAGATCGTGGGGCGCAAGATCATGGGAGCGCTGGGCGAAAGCTACGCGATCGGGCCGCTGAGTTTTTCCAGCACGCCCAGCATCGGCGTGACCCTGTTCGGCGCCCAGCACGAAAACATCGAGGAACCGCTCAAGCGGGCCGACCTGGCCATGTACCAGGCCAAATCAGCCGGCCGCAACACCATCCGCTTCTTCGACCCGCGCATGCAGGCCATGGTGGCGGCACGCGCGGACCTGGAGCGCGACCTGCGCAGGGCTCTGCAGCGCAATGAATTCACGCTGTACTACCAACCGCAGGTGCAGCGCGGCGGCCTGGTGTCCGGGGTCGAGGTGCTGCTGCGCTGGGCGCAGCCGGAACGGGGCAAGGTGGCACCGGCCGAGTTCATACCGCTGGCGGAGGAAACGGGGCTCATCATCCCGCTGGGTGCCACCATCCTGGAGCTGGCCTGCCAGCAACTGGCACGCTGGGCCGGCAGGCCGGGCATGGCCCACCTGACCCTGTCGGTCAACGTCAGCCCGCGGCAATTCCAGCAGGAAGACTTCGTACAGCAGGTGCTGGGTGTGCTGGAGCGCACCCGAGCGCCGGCACAGCGCCTCAAGCTGGAAATCACCGAGAACCTGCTGATCGCCAATGTGGACGAGGTGATCGCGAAGATGGCGCTGCTCAAGGCGCTTGGCGTCGGTTTTTCGTTGGACGATTTCGGTACCGGCTATTCCTCGCTGTCCTACCTCAAGCGCCTGCCGCTGGACCAGCTCAAGATCGACCAGGGTTTTGTGCGCGATATCCTGGACGACCCCAACGACGCAGCCATCGCGCGCATGGTCATCGTGCTGGCCGAAAGCCTGGGACTGGAAGTGATGGCCGAAGGGGTGGAGACAGCCGAACAGCAGCAGGCCCTGCACGCCCAGGGCTGCCACGCCTACCAGGGTTATCTCTACAGCCGGCCGCTGCCCATCGAAGCTTTTGAGCAGTTGGCCCAACAGCCCGGCTGGCCCATCCTGGAACCACGCCTGCCCTGATTTCCCCGATCTACGACACACTGCGGTGTATGCAGCTTGTCGCACCCCGTCAAACCCTGAATAATTTCCCCTAACGTTCGACCTCACAAGATCTGGAGACATGGCATGACAACGCGTCGCAATTTCATCAGGACTCTGGGCGCCCTGCCCCCGGCCCTGACGCTGGGCACCGGCTGGGCCAGCAGCGACCCATCCCGCCAGGCGCTCGTCATCGGCAACAGCGGCTACCTGGATGCGCCCCTGGCCAACCCGGTCAACGACGCCAAGGCCGTGGCCGGCCTGCTGGGCCAGGCCGGATTCACCGTGGCCTCGCACCTGGACGCGCGGCGCAACGACATGATGGCCGCCATCGAACGCTTCACCGCCGAAGTGCGCAAATCCGACACCAAGCTGGTGATGTTCTATTTCGCCGGCCACGGCGCCCAGCTCGACTGGCGCAACTACCTGCTGCCGGTGGACGCCAGGGCCGACAGCGCCGACCAGCTGCGCCAGAGCTGCATCGACCTGAACTACCTGATCGGCGAGTTCGGCAAGTCCAGGGGCAAGACCTTCATCATCATGCTGGACGCCTGCCGCAACAACCCCTTCGGCAGCAGTTACCGACCTGAGCAAAAAGGCCTGTCGCAATTCGACGCGCCCGTGGGCAGCCTGCTGGCCTATGCCACCTCGCCAGGCAATGTCGCCTCTGACGGGACAGGCCAGAACGGTCTGTACACGGAGAACCTGCTGCGTGAACTCTCGGTGCGGGGCACCAAGATCGAGGACGCGCTCAAGCGCGTGCGCCTCAACGTGCGCCTCGCGTCCAACGGCGCCCAGATCCCCTGGGAGACCACCTCGCTCGAAAACGATGTTTTCATTTTCGACGGCGGCAAGTCCAAGCTCAGCGAGGCCGAGCAGGAAAAACTGCTGGAAGAGGACCTGGCCGAATGGGGACGCATCAAGTCATCGGGCAAGATCGACGACTACGCCGATTACCTGCGCAAGTTCCCCAACGGCCGTTTTGCGGAGATCGTGCAGGTACGCCTGTCCCGCCTGCTGGCGGAGATGGAGAAGGCACGCCCGCAAGCCACCTCCACCATCCCCCCCCCAGCTGACGGCGCACCCACCATCAAGTTGGGGCCGGGGCTGCCGGTGCCAGTTTTCATGGCGCCCGCTGACAACCCCTACTCGGCGGGGCGCTACCCTCTGGGCCGCAGCTTCTCCGTGAACGATACTTTCACGATACGCCAGAGCGATACCCTGACCGGAGTGCAAGTCAGGGTGATGACGGCGCGCGTCACGAAAGTGGACCTCAGTGCCGACCGGGTCGAGATGAACGACGGCATGTTTGTGACCGACCTGATGGGTAACCCGGTCAAGTACGGTCCCGTTCAATACAATGCGCCGGTGCAAAACTTCCCGGCGGAATTGCAGATCGGCAAGAAGTGGCCCAGCGTCGGCCGCCTCACCGTCAATGGAACCACGTCAGACTTCAATTTCGATTACAAGATCACGAAACGGGAAACCATCACCGTACCGGCGGGAACCTTCGACGCCTTCGTGATCGAAGCCCAGGGCTGGAACCGGACCTACGGCACCAGCCTGAGCCACACGCTATGGGTGGTGCCCGGGCTCAACACCGTCGTTCGGCGCGATTACATTGCCCGCAACAGCCGCGGCAACTACGTGAACACGGACCGTTTCGAGCTGGTGGCGCTGAGCCAGGGCAGCGTCGACGCGCGTTGTGCCGCGCCCCTGAGCGGCACGGCCCAACGCAACCTCGTGATCAAGAGCAACTGCGCCAGCTGAAGACGGAGGGCCTCAGCGGATGACCAGCCGGCCCGGCGCTGCGTCGGTGATCTCACCGATCTCGGCCGCGGCCTCGAAGCCATGCTGGCGGAAGGTGGCCAGCACCTGCGCCACACTCTCGGGCGCGCAGCTCACCAGCAGGCCGCCGCTGGTCTGCGGGTCGGTCAGCAGAGCCTGGTCGACCTCCGCGAAACCGGACGGCAGCGTGACCGAGCTGCCGTAGCCGGCCCAGTTGCGGCCAGAAGCGCCCGTGACCATGCCCTGGGTGGCCAGCTCGCGCACACCGTGCAGCAGCGGCACCTTGTTCCAGTCGATCTGCACGGTGCAGTTGGCGCCGCGGGCCAGCTCCAGGGCGTGGCCGGCCAGGCCGAAGCCGGTGACGTCGGTCAGCGCGTGCACGCCGGCCAGCTCGGCCAGCTCGGGGCCGGGCGTGTTGAGTTTCGTGGTGGTGGCGATCATCTGCGCGTAACCGGCCGCGTCGAGCTTTTCCTTCTTCAGCGCGGCCGAGAGCACGCCCACGCCCAGCGGCTTGCCCAGGATGAGGCGATCGCCCACGCGCGCATCGGCGTTGCGCTTGACGCGCTTCGGGTGCACCAGGCCCATGGCCACCAGGCCATAGATGGGCTCCACGGAATCGATGGTGTGGCCGCCGGCAATCGGGATGCCCGCGGCCTTGCACACGGCCTGGCCACCGGCCAGGATCCTGCCGATGGTGTCGGTGGAGAGCACGCTGATGGGCATGCCGACGAGCGCCAGCGCCATGATGGGCTTGCCGCCCATGGCGTACACATCCGAGATGGCATTGGTGGCGGCGATACGGCCGAAGTCGAAGGGGTCGTCGACGATGGGCATGAAGAAGTCGGTGGTGGCGATCAGGGCCTGCTCGTCGTTGATCTGGTAGACGGCCGCGTCATCGGCAGTCTCGATGCCCACCAGCAGTTCGGCCGGCACCGGCATGCCGCTGCCGCTCTTGAGGATTTCGGAGAGCACGCCGGGGGCGATCTTGCAGCCGCAGCCACCGCCGTGCGAAAGCGAGGTCAGGCGGGGTTCGGACTTGGGGAGGGTCATGTTGTTCATGTGAGATCCTGGAGCAGCGCCAGCAGGGCCGCACGTTCGGCAGCCGGCGCAAACAGCGGCGCGCGAAGGCGACATTTTGCCTGCAAGGCCGAAAACATGCTCGATGCCTGCCCCATGTCCGCACGGCAAGCCTGGAGCTGCTGCGCGAGCGCGGCCGCATCACCGCAGGGGAAGTAGCCGGGATAGTCCGGGCCGAGCATGCCCACGTTGCCGGCGATGCGCGAGGCCAGCACCGGCGTGCCGCTGCAGATGGCCTCCATGAGCACGTGCGCGCCGCCCTCCATGCGACTGGCGTGGATGAGCAGGTGCGCGCGCTGGATGTGCCGGCGGGTGGCCTCGTGTGCCAGGCCGCCAAGCCAGCGGTAGTTGGGACAGGCGGCCATGGTGGCGCGCGCCTGTGCGCCCAGCGCAGGATCGAGCGCCTCGCCGATGTGGTCGATGTGGATGTCGTGCCGTGCGCGCAGCAGCTGCGCTGCCTCGAACAGGGTCTGCGGCGACTTCTCCTCGCGCAGATGGCCCACCATGACGGCGCGCAGGTGGCGGCCGGTCTTCTCCAGCGGCCGGCGCGCCGTGGTGGACTGGAAGATCACGCGCGTCTTGCCGCGGCACCCGGCAGGCAGGGCCAGCGGCCCCTGCTCCTGCAGCACGACCAGCCGCTGCGCCAGCGCCAGCGAACGCTGCGCGGATTCGTCCTCATGGATGTCGCGGTAGAGGTCGGTACCCGTCAGCACCACGGCCAGGCCACGGCCCGGCTGCGCCTGCGCCCAGGCCGCGATGGACGCCGCGCTGCGCCGCGCATGCAGCGCCAGCAGGGCGACGGCCTCGGGATGCTCACCCGGCTGCCAGGCCTTGACGATGCGGGTGCGGTAGTGGCCGGCCAGCAGGCGCGACCAGCGCCAGGCCGTCTGCCAGTTGCCGTTGTTGGCGTCGGCCAGCGCCGGGCTGACGATGAGGACCAGAGGCGCGGCCATTTCAGGCTTGCGCCCAGTACACGGCAAACCAGCCACGCTCATCCGTCCAGGCCTGCACGCGCGCAAAACCGGCCGCGGCCAGCAGGGCCTGGAAATCGGCCAGGGCGTATTTGCAGGAGTTCTCGGTGTGGATACGCTCGCCCCGGGCAAAACGGCGCTCGCCGCCGGGCCAGCGCACGGTGAGCTCGCGCCTGGCCTGCAGATGCATCTCGATGCGCGAGGCCGTGTCGTTGAAAAAGGCCACGTGCGACCAGTCGTGCACGGCAAAGTCGCTGCCCAGCAGACGGTTGAGGTGCAGCAACAGGTTCTTGTTGAAGGCGGCCGTCACGCCCAGCGCGTCGTCGTAGGCCGGCTCCAACAGCTCCCGCGGCTTGACCAGGTCCACCCCGATCAGCAGGCCGCCGCCCTGTGCCTGCGCGCGCACCTGGCGCAGGAAGCCCAGCGCCTCGTCGGGCGTGAAGTTGCCGATGCTGGAGCCCGGGTAGAACAACAGGCGCGGGCCCTCGCCCACCTCGGGCGGAAGCGTCAGCTGCGACGAAAAATCCAGCCCCACGCCCAGCATGTCCAGCGCGGGGAACTGGCGCTGCAGGCATTGCAGGGCGTTGTTCAGGTAATCCACCGAGATGTCCACCGCCACGTAACGCGCCGGCTGCAGCAGGCCGAACAGGCGCGCCGCCTTCTCGCAGTTGCCGGCGCCCAGGTCCACCAGCGTGGCGCCCCGGGGCACTTCCGCGGCGATGGCTGCCCCATGCGCGGCCAGCAAGGCGGCCTCGGTGCGCGTGGGGTAATACTCGGGCAGCTCGGTGATGGCGTCGAACAGGCGCGAACCCAGCGGGTCGTACAGGTACTTGGGCGAGGTCCGTGCCGGCGTGGCCAGCAGGCCCTGGGCCAGCTCCTGGCGCAGTGCCGCGCGGTCTTCGTGGTGGAGCTGGATGAAACGCGGCTGGCGCAGCCCGGTGGATGACATGCGGCCAATATAGCAGTGCCGCCCCGCCCCAGGCGCCTCGGGCATTGTGGTTTCCACGGTTGGCGCCCCCTGCCATCCTGGCGCACAATGCCCGGTCTAGCTGTTTACACTAGATTTCAAAGTGTAGACAATTCTGGTCTGGAACCGACCACGCGCAGCCCAGCCGGGCGGGCCGGCTCCACGCACTGCTTCGATATAGGAGACCTTCATGAAACGCCGTACCCTGCTGGGCGCCAGCCCCCTGCTGCTGGCCCCCGGCCTGCTGCACGCACAAAGTTACCCGAACAAGCCCATCCGCTACATCGTGCCGGTGTCCGCCGGCGGCGGCAGCGACATGGTGGGCCGCACCGTGACCGAGCGCTGGGGCAAGGTGCTGAACCAGACCTTCGTGGTCGACAACCAGGGCGGCGGCGGCGGCGTCATCGCCAGCCAGAACACGGCCAAGGCCGCGCCCGACGGCTACACCCTGATGCAGGGTTATGTGGCCACGCACGGCACCAGTCCGGCCACGCGCAAGCTGCCCTACGACCCCATCAAGGACTTCAGCCCCGTGGGCATGATCGGCGGCACACCCAATGTGCTGGTGGTCAACGCGGCCATTCCCGCCAAGGACGTCAAGGAGTTCGTGGCTTACCTGCGCGCCAACATGGGCAAGGTCAGCTACGGCTCGGCCGGTGCGGGCTCGCTCACCCACCTGACGATGGAGCTGTTCAAGCAGCAGATCGACTCCTTCATGGTGCACATCCCCTACCGCGGCGTGGCACCGGCCTTCACCGACCTGATCGGCGGCCAGACCCAGGCCATGTTCCCGGGCCTGGCCGCGGCGCTGCCGCACATCCGCTCGGGCCGCGTGCGCGCGCTGGCCGTGACCGGCCGCACGCGCCACCCGCAGCTCAAGGACACGCCAACGCTGGACGAGCTGGGCTACAAGGGCTTCGACGCCATGCAGTGGTACGGCGTGGTGGGCCCGGCCCAGATGCCGGCCGCCGTCGTCAAGCAGCTCAACGAGACGCTCAACACCGTGCTCAAGGCCCCGGACATGCGCGAGAAGCTCTCGATCGAGGCCATCGAGCCCATGCCCATGAGCCCCGAGGCCTTTGCCAAGTTCATGCGCGAGGACATCGCGCGCTGGACCCGGCTGGCCAAGGACCGCAACATCCAGCTCGACAGCTGAACCCTTTCCCACCGGCAACCCGACAGACATCGGGTTGCTCCTCTTTTAATAGCAAACAAAGATTTCCCATGGCCCGCAATACCCAGGTCACCGCCGACCACAACGCCCCCGCCGTCACCCAGACCCTGGCCCGCTATGTCGCCACGCACCCCTCGCGCGGCTGGAGCGACGCGGTGGATCACGAAGCCCACCGCACTTTCATGAACTGGCTGGGTTGCGCCGTGGGTGCCGCGCAGCACGAGTCGGCGCACGCCGCACTCGGTGCTGTCGCCATGCTGCAACCGGCGCAACAGGCCAGCGTGCTGGGCCGCGCCGACAAGGTGGACATGGCCAGTGCCGCGCTGGTCAACGGCATCACCTCGCACACCTTCGACTTCGACGACACCCACCTCAAGACCATCATCCACCCGGCCGGCCCCGTGGCCTCGGCCGTGCTGGCGCTGGCCGAGCACAAGGGCCTGTCCGGTCGCGCCGTGATCGACGCGCTGGTGCTGGGCATCGATGTGTCCTGCCGCGTGGGCAACACCATGTACCCCGAGCACTACGACCGCGGCTGGCACATCACCGGCTCCACCGGCATGCTGGGCGCGGCCGCCGGCTGCGCGCGCCTGCTGGGCCTGGACGAGCACAAGACCGCCATGGCACTGGGCATCGCCGCCTCGCAACCCGTGGGCATGCGCGAACAGTTCGGCACCATGACCAAGCCCTTCCATCCGGGTGGCGCGGCGCGTGCCGGCCTGATGTCGGCGCTGCTGGCCAGCCAGGGTTTCACGGCCAGCCCCAAGGCGCTGGAGGCCCCGCGCGGCATGATCCAGACCATCTCCACCAAGTACGCCTGGAACGAGATCAGCGATGAGCTGGGCCAGCGCTTCGAGATCTCCTTCAACAGCTACAAGCCCTTCGCCTGCGGCATCGTGATCCACCCCAGCATCGACGCCTGCTCCCAACTGCGCGCCCAGGGCGTGAAGGCAGACGACGTGGAGCGCATCGAACTCAAGGTGCACTCACTGGTGCTGGAGCTCACGGGCAAGAAGGAACCGGCCGACGGCCTGCAGGGCAAGTTCAGCGTGTACCACGGCTGTGCCTGCGGCCTGATCTTCGGCAAGGCCGGTGAAGACCAGTACGCCGACGACATCGTCAACCGCCCCGACATGGTGGCCCTGCGCCGCAAGGTGGTGGCCACGGTGGACGACAGCATCGACGAGGCCAGCGCCGACGTGACCGCCGTGCTCAAGGACGGTCGCCGTGTGCATGTGTTCGTGAAACACGCCATCGGCTCGCTGGAAAACCCCATGACCGACGCCATGCTGGAGACCAAGTTCCACGACCTGTCCGACCCGGTGATCGGCCAGGGCAAGACCAGCGAACTGATCGCCGCCTGCTGGAAGCTGGGCAGCATCAGCGACGTGCGTCAGCTCACGGCGCTGGCACGGCCTTGAGTCCATGACTCTGAAGCAGCGCGGGGGTCTTCAGCCCCCGAGCTCTGCGATCGAATACGCCAGGTTCTCGCGTGCCTGGCTTTCGAGTGCTTCACGCATTGAGGGCGTGTTGTAGATCGGCTGGCGCGCGAGGAACTCCTTGAGGATCTCGCGGCGCTTGCGCCGGAACAGGAAACCCGGCACCCAGGCGTACTCGGCACGCACCTGCTCCTCGTATTCGAGGAAGCGGGGCCGGGGGGCCCCCAGGATGGACAGGTCGATATCGACCAGCAGCTGCTGGTCCGCCCCGACGGGCAGCGCCGCATGGCAGGTGGCCATGATGTGCCCGGCGATGCGGGCGATGGCTGGAACAGAAACGCCTGCCGCCTTCAGGTCGGCCTGCGCCCACGCCGCACTGCGGGCTTCGTTGTCCTTGCCCTGCACGTCGTACACCGCGTCGTGGAACCAGAGTGCCATCTCCACTTCCGCCGGCTGCTCTGCCAGTTGACGGTACCGATCGAACAGCGCGAGGCATTCACCGAGATGCTGCAGCGTGTGGTACTTGCGTTGCGGTTCGGCCCAGGCAAGGAGCAGGCGCTCCATCAGGACCAGGCCGTCGCCGGCAGCACCGAGCGTCTGCCAGCAACGGGTCCAGGACGATTGCAAGCTGCTGCGATCCGACAGTTCTTGCATGTGCTCAACTCCGGGCAGACAGGCTACTTCGCATGCCGCTGCTCGCGTTGCATGTAGAGGTACAGCCCCTCCACCTTCTCGCGCGCCCAGGGGGTCTTGCGCAGGAAAGTGAGGCTGGACTTGATGCTCGGGTCCGCGCTGAAGCAGCGCACCGGGATGCGCTCGGCCAGGCCGGGCCAGCCGTAGTGCGCCACCAGCGCGGTGACGATGGCCTCCAGCGTCAGGCCGTGCAGCGGGTTGCGCGGCTGGGCGGGCGGCGTTGGCGTGGACACGGGCGGCCCGTCCGGGTTCAGGGCGCCGCGCTGGCGGCCTGGGCGCGCCGCTTGCAGGCCAGCGCCGACTTGATGACGTCGCGCTCCTGCACGCCATACATCTCGGCGAACTCGCGCGGGTTCTTGCCGCTGGCCTCGAAGGCCTTGTTCAGGGCTTCCTGGCGGGCGATCCTCCCCGCACTTTCGCCCAGCGCTTCGTCCAGCACGGCGGCGATCGTCTCGTCGGCGGGCTGCACGCGTTCCCGATAGTCCTGGGGGCTCAGACCCGAAGCCTCGAAGGCGGCCGACAACTGGGCGCGCAGCTTCGGGGACAGATCGTCCTGGGTGCGGGCCTGGCGACGGCGGTGCAGCTCCACCACGGCCTGGTAGACATGCTCGGGCGCCACCTCTTCCACGGCCACCCCGTCCAGGTCATGTCGGGCCTTGGCGGCCGCCACGCATTGCAGGTAACGCGTGGAGCGCGCATGCACGGCCAGCGCGGCCTTGAGGCTGTCGCGCTGGAACACCTCGGGGTGCCGCGCGAGCAGGTCCTGGAAGATGCCGCGCTTGAGCGGCAGGAACTCGGCACCGAACAGATGAGGATAAAAACCGAAGAGCTGCTCCAGCACCGGCAGCGCAGACTGCTTGCGATCGGCCAGGCTGGTCTTGCTTTCGGATTTGGCAGCGGGAGCCTCGGGGGCAGCCGGCGTTTGCGCCGGGGTTTCGGAAGACAGGGAAGTGCTGGTCGTCATGGGTGTCGAATTTCGGAGAAGGCCACATTGTCGGTCACCCGGGCCCAACTGTCTGCGCAGGTAGACTTGCCGCATGACCTGGCACGCCTCGCTGCAACTCGATTACACCCGCGACGGCGCGCGCAGCCTGGCGCACTACCGCCACGAAGGCCCGCTGCGCATCCTGCAAAGCCTCTACCCCGAAGGCGAGGGCATCTGCCACAACGTGCTGGTGCACCCGCCCGGCGGCCTGGTGGGGGGCGACACGCTGGACATCAGAGTGACCGTCGGCCCCGGCGCGCACGGCCTGGTCACCACGCCCGGCGCCACGCGTTTCTACCGCAGCAGCGGCGAGGTCGCGCGCCAGCTGGTGCACGCCCGCCTGGAAGCCGGTGCGCGCCTCGAATGGCTGCCGCTGGAAGCGCTGGCCTACAAGCAGTGCCGTGCCGAGAACCGGGCCGTGTTCGAGCTGGCGCCTGGCGCCGAACTCATGGGCTGGGACGTGACGGCCCTGGGCCTGCCCGCGGCAGACCTGCCGTTCACCGAAGGCACGTTCGCGCAACACCTGGAGGTACCGGGCATCTGGCTGGAGCAGGGCCGCATCGCCGCCAGCGACGCGCGCCTCATGGATGGCCCGCTGGGCCTGGCCGGCCAGCGCTGCATGGCCACGCTGTTCTTCGTGGCGGGCGAGCCCATCGCGCGCGCGCGGCGCGAAGCTGCACTCGAAGTCGTGCGTGAACGGATCGAAGCGCACGCCCTGCGCGCCACCGCCGGCGCCACCAGCCCCCACCCCCAGGTGCTGGTGGTGCGCGTGCTGGCGCCACTGGTGGAACCGGCCATGGGACTGCTCAAGCCGATGCGCGCCGCCTGGCGCCAGCAGCTCTGGCAGCTCGACGCCGTGCCGCCACGCATCTGGGCCATGTAAGCCCCAGGCTCACACGCGCCCGACCTGCGCAAAGGCCGTGCCCAGGAACTCCACCATGGCGCGCACCTTGTGCGACAGGTGGTGCCGGCTGGGGTAGACCACGCTGATGTCCAGCGCCGGACCCGCGTACTGCGGCAGGATTTCCACCAGACGGCCGGCCTTGAGGTCTTCGCCCACCAGGAAACTGGGCTGGAACACGATGCCCTGGTCGGCCAGGGCCGCGGCACGGCAGGTGTCACCGCTGTTGCTGCGCAGGCGTGGGTGCACTTCGATGCTGCGCGCGCCCTGCGGACCGCTGAAGTGCCATTGCTCGCCGGTAGCCAGGTAGGTATACGCCATCACATCGTGGTGGGCGATGTCGTCCAGGTCCCGGATGGGCGCGGCCTGCTGCAGGTAACGCGGCGAAGCGCACAACACCAGGCGCGTGCCGCTGATGCGCCGCGCGATCAGCGAGGAACTCGCCAGCTGGCCCACGCGCACGGCCAGGTCATAGCCCTCCTCGATCAGGTCCACCATGCGGTCGTTGAGGTTCACCTCCAGCGCCACGCGCGGGTGGATGCGCAGGAACTCGCCCCACAGCGGCGCCAGGTGGCGGATGCCGAAGGTCAGCGGCGCGGTGACCTTGAGCAGACCCTGCGCCTGCACGGCCGAGGCGCTGACGGCGGCATTGGCGTCGTGCAGCTCACCGAGGATCTGCACACAACGCTGCAGGTAATCGGCCCCGGCGTCGCTCAGCGAGAGGCGGCGCGTGGTGCGCTGCATCAGCCGCACACCCAGGCGCGCCTCCAGTTCGCTGACGTAACGCGAGACCATGGCCTTGGACATGCCCAGCTTGTCGGCCGCCTTCACGAAGCTGCCCAACTGCGCCACCGCCACGAAGGATTCGATCTCTTTGAACTGGTCCATGCCGCTTTTTCGCCCGTTCCTGATCTTATTGTTTCATTTTATTGATCAATGAGTCAATCAACAGGCTATTTATCAAAAAATAACAATCCAATAAAGTACATCCAGTGCCACATCCAGCGATGCAGACAGGACACCCCATGAACCAGCCCCAGGCCCTCATCCTCCAGCAGCCCAGCCCCAAGGCGGCGCAGCTCATCCTGCTGTTCCACGGCGTGGGTTCGAACGCGCAGTCCCTCGCCGGCCTGGGCCAGGCCTATGCCCAGGCCTTCCCGCAGGCCATGGTGGTCGCGGTGGACGCGCCCCATGCCAGCGAACTCGCCCCCGGCGGGCGGCAGTGGTTTTCCGTGACCGGCGTGACGGAAGAGAACCGCCCGGCCCGCGTGGACGCAGCCCTGCCCGCTTTTGAATTCGCCGTGCGCCACTGGCAGGAACGCTCGGGCGTGGGCACCGCGGGCACCGCCCTGGTGGGCTTCTCGCAAGGCGCCATCATGGCGCTGGCCTCGGCGCTGCGCCCCGAACCGGTGGCCGCGCGCGTGATCGCCATCGCCGGGCGTTTTGCGCGCCTGCCCGAGGCGCCGCTGCACGAAGGCAGCACCCTGCACCTGCTGCACGGCAAGGCCGACGCCGTGATGCCCTACAGCCACGCCATCGATGGCGCCTTGCGCCTGAAGGCGCTGGGCACGGACTTCACGGCGGACGTGCTGCCCTTCATCGGCCACGAGCTGCACCCCGATCTGGTGGCGCTGGCGGTGGACAAGCTGCAGCACCACGTGCCGGCGCGGCTGTGGCTGCAACCCGGTGAGGAAAACACAGCAAAGGACAAGTCATGAACACCCTGCCCAGCCTGTTTGTCTCGCACGGCGCACCGCTCTTCGCGGTGGACGCCGGCAGCACCGGCCCGGCCCTGCGCGCCTGGGCCCAGGCCCACGACAAGCCCAGCGCCATCGTGGTGATGTCGCCGCACTGGATGGCGCGCACGCCCATGGTGATGGGCACGCCCGCACCGCAGACCTGGCACGACTTCGGCGGTTTCCCGCCCGAGCTCTACCAGCTGCAATACCCCGCACCGGGCCAGCCTGCGCTGGCGCAGGAGATGGTGACGCTGCTGCAGGCCGCCGGCATCGAGGCCGGCCTGGACACGCGCCGTCCCTTCGACCACGGCACCTGGGTGCCATTGCTGCACATGTACCCCGAAGCCGACGTGCCCGTGGTGCAAGTGGCCCTGCCCGCCAACTGGGGCCCGGCCCAGGTCCATGCGCTGGGCCGCGCGCTGCGCCCGCTGCGCGAACGCGGCGTGCTGCTCATGGGCACGGGCAGCATGACGCACAACCTGGGCGAGTTCTTCGGCGGCCAGACCGAGGCTGCGCCCTACGTCATCGAATTCAGCCGCTGGGTGGAAAACAAGATCGCCAGCGGCGACAGCGCAGCCCTGCTGGACTACCGCCAGCAGGCCCCGCATGCCCAGCGCGCCCACCCGACGGAAGACCACTTCCTGCCGCTGTTCTTCGCGCTGGGCGCGGCGGCCGAAGGCGCGCGGCCCGACTACCTGAGCCGCGAGGTCATGTACGGCATGCTGGCCATGGATGCGTTTGCACTAGAGTCCTGATACCCCTGCGCTTCACCACCAACCGGCCCACCATGCCTGACTCTTTGCCACTGTCCCCGCCTCTGCGCCTGCGTCACGTGCTGTTCGGCGCCGCCCTGGGGCTGACGCTGTCGGCCGCGGCAGCCCCGCCCAAATTCGAGGACAGCATGGCGCAGCGCCTGCAGGCCTGCACGGCCTGCCACGGTGAGCAGGGCCGGGCCGGGCCCGACGGCTACTACCCGCGCATCGCCGGCAAGCCGGCCGGCTACCTCTACCAGCAGCTGCTGCATTTCCGGGACGGCCACCGCAACTACCGCCTGATGACACAGCTGGTGGAACCGCTGAGCGAGCGCTACCTGCGCGAGATCGCAGAACACTACGCCGGGCTGGACCTGCCCTACCCGGCCCCGAGCCCCGTGGACCTCACGCCGCAGGACCGCCAGCGCGGTGAACAACTGGCCCTGCGCGGCGACCCGGCGCGCCAGCTGCCGGCCTGCGTGCAGTGCCACGGCAGCGCGCTCACCGGCGTGTTGCCCGCCACGCCCGGTCTGCTAGGCCTGCCCCGCGACTACCTGAACTCGCAACTCGGCGCCTGGCGCAACGGCCTGCGCCGCACCCAGGCCCCCGACTGCATGGCCACTATCACGCAGCGCCTGAGCATGCGCGATGTGTCGGCCGTGAGCGGCTGGCTGGCCAGCCAACCCCTTCCTGCCAACACGCGGCCCGCACGTGCCCTGGCCAGGCCGCTGCCGCTGGACTGCGGCGCGGCACATGGCCGCACCGCCGACGCGAGCGACGCCAAGGTGCCGGGAGGCCAGCGATGAGCCCCCTGCATCACGACACGCAGCGCAGGCCACAAGACTGGCTGCACCCGGTGCTGGCGCTGGGCCTGCTGCTCGCGGCCCTGCTCGCCTGGCTGCTGTGGCCGGCCACGCCGGTCGCCGTGGCCAGCCCCTCCGCCCCAGCGGCAGATGCCGGCACCATCGAACGCGGCCGCTACCTGGTCACGCTGGGCAACTGCCAGCACTGCCACACCGCGCGCGGCGGCGCCCCCTTTGCCGGCGGGCGTGCCATCACCACCCCCTTCGGCACGGTCTACAGCAGCAACCTCACGCCCAGCCCCGCGGGCCTGGGCGGCTGGAGCGGCGACGACTTCTGGCGCGCACTGCACCACGGCCAGTCGCGCGACGGGCGCTGGCTGTCGCCTGCCTTTCCGTACAACAACACCACACACATCACGCGCGCCGACAGCGACGCGCTCTACGCCTTCCTGCACCAGCTCCCACCGGTGGATGTCCCCGCGCCCGCGCACCAGCTGCGCTGGCCCTTCAACACGCAAGCCGCGCTCAAGGTCTGGCGCACGCTGTACTTCGAGGAAGGCCAGGCGGACGTCGCGGCTGCCGACTTGCCGGCCCAGGCGATGGAACTGCAGCGCGGGGCCTACCTGGTGCGCGGCCTCGGGCACTGCAGCGCCTGCCACGCGCCGCGCAACGCGCTGGGCGCCAGCGGCCTGGACCCGGCCGGCGGCCTGATCCCCTCGCAGAACTGGTATGCGCCTTCGCTCACCAACCCGCTTGAGGCGGGTGTGCAGGACTGGCCCGTGGAAGACATCGTGGCGCTGTTGCGCGACGGACGCAGCGGCACGGCGGTGGTGACCGGCCCCATGGCCGAGGTGGTACAGCACAGCACGCAGCACTGGCAAGCGGCCGACTTGCGCGCGATGGCGCTGTACCTCCAGCAACTGCCGCGTACCGGGACGCCACGCGCCGCTGCCCCGGCCGCGGCGCCAGCGCCGCTCGGTGCCAAACTGTATGAGAAACATTGCGCCCAATGCCACGGCGAACAAGGCCAGGGCGTCCGCGGGCGGGACGGCCAGTGGGCCTACCCGCCGCTGGCGGGCAACCGCGCCGTCACCCTGGCCTCACCGGCCAACCTGGTGCAGATGGTCCTCAACGGCGGCTTCGCGCCCGCCACCACGGCACACCCGCGCCCCTTCGGCATGCCGCCTTTTGTGCTGGCACTCAGCGACAGCGAGGTGGCCACCCTCCTGACGTACCTGCGCACGCAGTGGGGCCACCAGGCCCCGCCGGTGAGCGAGCTGGATGTGCAGCGCCTGCGCGAGAGCGCGGCGCGTTGAACGCAGAGGGTGGACCGCCGGGCCGGGCTCAGCCCAGATACTTGAACAGGCCGTAGGCGGCCAGCACGCCGGTGAGCACCAGCATCAGGGTCTTGACCAGGCGGGTGGGCACCAGCGCACCGATGACACTGGCAATGAGGATGGCGGCGAAGATGTAAGTCGTTTTCATGCCGTGATGTTAAGGCACCGCACCGCCCTCAGGAGGTGCACCCTATCAGCCCTGCACCTCGAACAGCGTGCCCAGGCCGCCGGCGTGGTGTTCCAGCACGTGGCAGTGGATCAGCCAGTGGCCCGGGTTGTCGGCCACGAAAGCGACGTCCACCCGGTCGCCCGGGGCCAGCAGCACCGTATCGCGCCAGGGGCGCTCGGCCAGGGCCTGGCCATTGCGTGACAACACACGGAAGTGGTGCCCATGCAGGTGCATGGGGTGCCACCAGGCCGTGTTGTTCTCGAAACCCAGGCGCACGCTGCCGCCCCGTGGCACGCGGAACTCGGCCGCATGCTCGGCATGCGCCCTGTCGTGGCTCATGTGGGCCTGGCCGTTGATGGTCCAGGCCGGGGCCGCTTCGCGCGCGCCACCCAGCAGGCGCAGGCGCCGCGCCTCGCGGTCGGCCGTGGATTCCTGCGGCCAGCCATCACGGCTCATGGCGCCGCCGCCCAGCTGAAGCGTGTGCACCAGCGCGGTGGCCAGGTCCGGCTCGGACAGCGGCTCGCGCTGCGCGGGCAAAGGCGCGGGGCGCGCGGCGCTGTCCTGGCCTTTCACGTCCAGCGTGGCCAGCACGCGTTCGCCGCGGCCATAACTGTCCTTGAGCTGGAAGCGGCCGGCACGCGTGGCGTCGACGATGAAATCCGTACGCATGCCCGGGCCCAGCAGCAGCTCGCCCTCCCAGGGCACGGCCGCGGCAGCGGGCATGCCGTCACGCGCGATCAGCCAGGCCGGCAAACCTTCGAGGCTGAGCGCAAAGATGCGCGCATTGGCCGCGTTGACCAGGCGCAGGCGGATGCGCTGGCCGCTCTGCAGCGCCTGCACCAGGTCCACCTGCCCGTTCACCGTGAGACGCTGGCCCAGGCGGCCGGCGTGCGCCACGTCGTGGAAGTTGTAGAAGTTCTCGGCGATGCGGCCCTGCGCATCGAGCCGCCAGTCGTCGAGCAGCCAGACCAGGTCCAGGTCCACAGGGGGCGGCGCGTCGTCCTCCACGATCAGCGCACCGGCCAGGCCGCGGTCCACCTGCTCGGGCGTGCCCAGGTGCGGGTGGTACCAGTAAGTGCCGGCGTCGGGCAGCGCGAAGCGGTAGGCAAAGCGTTCACCCGGCGCCACCGGTGCCTGCGTGAGACCGGGCACGCCGTCCATGGCGTTGGGCAAGCGGATGCCATGCCAGTGGATGGTGCTGGGGTCGGGCAGCTGGTTGTGCAGCACCAGGTCCAGCATCTCGCCACGCTTGAAACGCAGCACCGGCCCCGGCACCTGGCCTTCGTAGGCCCAGACCGGCAGCGCAGACTGGCCTGCGGCAGCGAGCATGGCGGGGGCGGCGCTCAGGGTGCGGGGCGTGGCGGCCCGGCCAAAAATCGGCGCCGTCAGCGCGGGGGCGCAGGCCAGGGTCTGCAGCAGTTCACGGCGCTTCATGGTGGTGGTTCGCTCCGGTTGATCCACCGTAGCTTACCTGCTGTGGAATTCCACAGCTTCTCTGCAGCATCGTGTTCGACTGCGCCGCCTTCGAGGCGCACGCCAGCATCGAAGACAATCGGAGCAACACGACATCCGGCCCGCCAGTGACGGCTTGTCCAACCCCATCCCACGCCCAACCCATGTCCACTTTCCCGCCCTGCCCCCAGTGCCACTCCGAGTACACCTACGAAGACGGCGACAACTGCATCTGCCCCGAATGTGCGCATGAATGGCCCCGGGTGGCTGCGGCCGCTGTCGTGGAACAGCGGGTGTGGAAGGATGCGCACGGCCACCTGCTGCAGGATGGGGACACGGTAACGCTGATCAAGGATCTCAAGCTCAAGGGCTCGTCCACGGTGGTGAAGGTGGGCACCAAGGTCAAGAACATCCGGCTCGTGGACGGTGACCACGACATCGACTGCAAGATCGACGGCATCGGAGCGATGCAGCTGAAAAGCGAGTTCGTCAAGAAGGCCTGAGCCCGGCCCGCCGCCCCCGGCCGGACCCGTTTTGCGCACACAGGGCGCGCGACCGTGCTTTCTGCACGGATATCACGCTGACGCCACTGGCCCTGGCGGCCGTGCTTGGCTATGATGGGTCAAGCCACAGATCAGGGAAGCACCCACCGCATGACGCTTGACCTCATCTACAGCACCGCACTCCTGCTCGCTTTGTCGGCGCTGTACGAGTTCAATATCCGCGCCTGGGGCGACCGGATCGGCGCGGCCCGGATCTGCTCCGGCCTGATCTTCGGCGCCATCTGCATCTTCGGCATGCTGCACCCGGCCAATCTGGCCCCCGGCGTGATCTTCGATGCCCGCTCGGCCATCCTGGGCGTGGCCGGCATCTTCGGCGGCCCGCTGGTGGCCATCATCGCCGGTCTCATCGCCGCGGCCTACCGCCTGTGGCTGGGCGGCGCCGGCGCCGTGGTCGGCGTGACCGTCATCACCACCTCGGTGCTCTTCGGCCTGGCGATGCGCCACGCCCTGTACCGCGGCTGGGCCCATCCCAAGCTGCTGGACTTCCTGATGTTCGGCGTGCTGCTGCACATCGTCTGCCTGGGCTGGTTCCTGCTGCTGCCGATGCAGCACCTGCAAAAGCTGCTGGAGACGCTGGCCCTGCCCTACCTCCTGGTGCTGGCCCCGAGCACGGCCCTGCTGGCCCTGCTCTTGCACGACCTGCAGGAACAGCGGCAATCCAAGCAGGCGCTGGCGCGCAGCGAAGCCTTGCGCCGCGCCATCACCCGGGCCTCACCCGACCTGCTCTTCGTGATGGACGAGGACGGCCGTTACGTGGAGATCATCTCGCCCGAAGAACGGCTGCTCTTCGCGCCGATTTCAGAAACCATCGGCAGGCGCATGGACGAGGTGCTGCCCGCCTCCGAGGCCAGGCGCTTCCACGCCTTCCTGCACCAGACGCTGAACGCCGGCACGCCGCAGAAGATCGAATACGAGCTCGACACCCAGGGCGGGCGGCACGTGTTCGAGGGGCGGGCCCAGAAACTGGAGGTGCGGGTGGAGGGCAGACGCGCCGTGGTCTTCGTGGCCCGCGACATCACCGAACGCGTCAAGGCCGAGCAGGACCGGCGTGTCGCCGCCGTGGCCTTCGAATCGCGCCAGGCCATGCTGGTAAGCGACGCGGGCTCCGTCATCCTGCAGGCCAACCAGGCCTTCCTGGACCTGCTGGGCTACAGCCGTGAAGAACTGATCGGCCGCAAGACCAGTTCACTGCGATCGGGCCGGCACGATGCCGCCTTCTACGACGCGCTGTGGGACGCCATCCGCAAGACGGGCAAGTGGGAAGGCGAGATCTGGGACCAGCGCAAGGGCGGTGACCTCGTCCCCCTGTGGACCA
This sequence comes from Hylemonella sp. GW821-FHT12C09, assembly GCF_058807395.1. Classification (NCBI taxonomy): domain Bacteria; kingdom Pseudomonadati; phylum Pseudomonadota; class Betaproteobacteria; order Burkholderiales; family Comamonadaceae; genus Hylemonella; species Hylemonella sp. GW821-FHT12C09. Next base: position 293,650 of record NZ_JBXAQQ010000007.1, read on the forward strand.
CGATCACCGCGGTGCGCGACGGGCAAGGCAACGTGACGCACTACGTGGCGGCCATGAGCGACATCTCCGAGCGCAAGCTGCAGGAGGAGCAGATCCGCAGCATCGCCTTCTACGACCCGCTCACCGCCCTGCCCAACCGGCGCCTCCTGCTCGAACGCCTGCAGCGCGCGCTGACGCTCACGCGGCGCAACGGCCAGCACGGCGCCCTGCTCTTCGTGGACGTGGACAACTTCAAGCAGATCAACGACGAACACGGCCACCACGCCGGCGACCTGCTGCTGCAGGAGATCGCCAGCCGTCTGGGCCGTGTGGTGCGCGAGGCCGACACGGTGGCGCGCATCGGAGGCGACGAGTTCGTGATCGTGCTGGAACACCTCAACGAGGAGCCCGCGCTGGCCCGCACCGAGGCCCGCCAGATCGCCGCCAAGGCCCTGCTCGCCATGGCCAAGCCCTATGACCTGCAAGGCCTGGCCTACCAGTCCAGCGGCAGCATCGGCATCGCCATGTTCAACGCCACGGAAGTCGACCTCGATATGCTGATGCGCCAGGCCGACGAGGCCATGTACCAGGCCAAGCGCGCGGGCAAGAACACCGTGCACCTGCACGAGGGCTGAGTGCAAGGGCGCTCAGGCGCCGACTTCCTGCGCGGTGAGCGTGTAGTCGCTGCGGTAGAGCGCGCTGACGATGCCCTGGGCACCCCGCGCCTCCAACTGCACCTTGCCGAGTTCGGCCTCTGCCAGGGTTTGCAGGCTCGCCTGGTCGTAGCCCGTGACCAGCAGGGCCCAGTCCACACCGGCGTCGGCTCCGCGGATGCGTTGCTCATTCGTCATCTGGGCTGTGAGCGCCCCCTCCAGCAGGTGCACGCTGCCCAGGCCCGGGCGCGCCGGCAGTTGCGGCAGCACGTCTCGCAGCAGCCATGCACGCAGGGCAGGCTGTTGGTCTGGAACGGGTGCGAAACGCAGCAGCAGGCCGAGATGGCCCATGCCCAGGCCGTGCGAACCGACAACGGAACACAGGCCCCGCCTCATGCCGCGGTAGTGCGGCATCATCTTCGAGGTCCAGGGGCTCGGGTGGTTCAGGCGCTGCAGATAGGCATCGGAGGACAGCGTTGCGAGTTGCGCCACTTCATACAGCACGCAGTACCTGGGCTGTCCGCTCACCGCCACCCAGCGTGTGCCCCGCAGGAAGCCCGCAATGGACAGGCGCTCGGGCAGGTGCTCATGGGTATGCCAGTCGTCGTGCTCGGCGATCGCCTCGGGGGCAATGTCGAAGGACAGCAGCATGGCGGCTGAACCGAGCAGGGGCATGGGTGTGACTCCGTATAAACGCAGAGTGTATGGCCTGGTACGCGCCAGGGCCGCAGGCCGCTCACTGCTGGGGAGCGCTGCGCTCATCCAGGGCCAACGCGCGCTCCAGCAGCAGGGCGCGTTCGCGGTGGTTGCGGGTCAGTGCCGCCGCGCGTTCGAACTCGGCCTTCGCCTCGGCGTTGCGGCCCAGCCGGGCCAGCAGGTCGCCGCGCACGCTGGGCAGCCACTGGTAGCTCTGCAGGGCCTTGTCGTCGCGCAGGGCCTCGATGATGGCCAGCCCCGCCTCGGGGCCGTGTGCCATGGCCATGGCCACGGCGCGGTTGAGTTCGACCACGGGCGAGGGCGCGGCCTGGGCCAGGGCCTCATAGAGCGTGGCGATGCGCTGCCAGTCGGTGTCGGTCGCCAGCGCGGCGCGCGCGTGGCAGGCGGCAATGGCGGCCTGCAAGGCATAGGGGCCCAGGGCGAGACCCTGCTGCGCGCTCAGGGTCTCGGCACGCGCCAGCGCGGCCAGGCCGCGACTGATCAGCAGGTGATCCCATTGCGTGCGGTCCTGGTCCAGCAGCAGCACGGGGCGGCCCTGCGCATCGGTGCGCGCCGCGATGCGCGAGGCCTGCAGCTCCATGAGGGCCAGCAGGCCCTGCACCTCGGGTTCCGGCTGCGCCAGTTCGGCCAGCATGCGCCCCAGGCGCAGGGCTTCGTCCACCAGCGCGGGGCGCATCCAGTCCTCGCCGGTGGTGGCCGTGTAACCCTCGTTGAAGACCAGGTAGATCACCTCCAGCACCGAGACCAGGCGCTCGCCCAGCGCCGCGCCGCGGGGCAGCTCGTAAGGCACACGCGCCTCCTGCAGGATGCGCTTGGCGCGCACGATGCGCTGCGCCAGCGTGGTCTCGCTCACCAGGAAGGCGCGCGCGATCTCGTGCGTGGTGAGGCCCGCGATGAGCTTGAGCGTGAGCGCGGCGCGCATCTCGGGCTTGAGCACGGGGTGGCAGGCGGTGAAGATCAGGCGCAGCAGGTCGTCGCCGATCTCATCCTGCCGCGCCGCATCGAGCGCGTCGACGAAGTCGGGCACCACCAGCGCCTCGCGCGCCTCCAGGTCCAGGCCGATCTGCTCCAGCGCGCTGTCCTGCACCTTGTGGCGGCGCAGCAGGTCGAGCGCGCGATGCCTGGCGGTGGTCATGAGCCAGGCGCCGGGATTGAGCGGCACGCCGTCACGGGGCCAGTGCTCCAGCGCCGCCACCAGCGCGTCCTGTGCGGCCTCCTCGGCCTGGCCGATGTCGCGCAGCAAACGCGCCACCACCGCCACGATGCGCGCGGACTCGATGCGCCAGACCGCGGCGATGGCATCGTGGGTGGCGGAATGCATGCCCTCTGGTTTAGGCCGCGGTCGCCGGGAAGGCCGCCATGTCCATATAGGCCAACTCCCAGACATGGCCGTCCGGGTCCTCGAAGCCGTGCTGGTACATGAAGCCGTGGTCCACCGCCGTGCGCGGCACCGTGCCGCCGGCGGCCCAGGCTTTTTTCACCTGGGTGTCGACCTCATCGCGGCTCTGGCACGACAGGCAGATCAGCACCTCGGTGCTCTTACGCGCGTCGGCCACAGGCTTGCCGGTGAAGCCCGCGAAGAAGGGTTCGGTCAGCAGCATGACGTAGATGTACTCGCTGATGACCATGCAGGCCGCCTTCTCGTCGGTGAACTGCGGGTTGAAGCGAGGGCCTGTCTGCCCCGGTTTCTCAAGATGCGTTGCGGAACAAAAAGGCCATGCGGTAGGCGCGTGGATGCCGCCGGGGTAGGCCCCCGGCAAGTCCGCGCAACACCCCGCATGGCTTTTTTGGCCGCAACCCGCAGGGAACGGGGTGCCAACGGCGCCACTCGTTGTTGCACTCCTCACCCAGACGGCCAGTCTGGGCTTCGTCGCGCGCCTAGATTGGCGCCGTTGACACCCCGTTCGCACTTGAGAAACCGGGGCAGACAGGCTCTGGCCCAGGGCGCCGAAGAAGGCCTTGGAGCGCGGCAGATCGCGCACGGGCAGGTTGATGTAGATCTGCTGGTTCATGGGGGTGTCCTTATCAGGTATGGCGGGTGAGCTCCGCCTGCAGGCGGTCGAAATTCTGTTCATTGGCGGGCACGACCAGCCCCGCCAGGGCCTCGCGCGTGCTTGCGTCGTCGAAACGCATGCGCCAGTGCAGCCGGGTGCCACCCGCCTCTTCCGCCAGCGTGATGAGCATCTCGAAATGCGGGGCATTCTCGTGCTCCAGCAGGATGCGCCCGAGCGCCTCGACACTGTGGAATACGCTGCGGTTGGGGTAATCCTTGCCGTCCGGGCCGTGCATGGTGAAGCGCCAGGCGCCGCCGGGCCGGAACTCGAACACCTCGAAGGTATTGCGAAAGCCGGCCGGCCCCCACCAACGCGCCAGGCGCTGCGGCTCGGCAAACGCGGCCCAGAGCTGCTCGCGCGATTGCGCGAAATGGCGCGTGCTGAGGATCTCGCGTGCGGCCAGGGCCGCGGCTTCTGCTTCCAGTGGGGTCATGGTGCGCTCCTTGGTCTCAGGTTTTTTCGGCGATGGCCTTCAGGCTGGCCAGGCCGGCCTCGAAATCGCGGCCGATCATGGTGTCCATATTGATGAAGACGCCCATGAGCCTGGCGATGAAAGGGCAGGCGCCTTCCATGGCCCAGGTCACCTCGGTGCCCTGGCCGCGCGGCACCAGTGTGAAGGTGATCTGGTTGTGCGCGTCCATCGGCGCGCTCATGTCCAGGCGCATGCCGACCTGGTTCGGTGCGCTGTCCGTGATCTCCAGGCTGCCCTCGCCCACATCCTTGTTGCCCTTGAATGCGTAACGCGCGCCCGGGCCGGCGGCCGGGCCGCTGTAGCTGCCCTGCATGGCCGGGTCTTTCCTGTCGTAGGGGTTCCAGGTGTTGAAGGCGCGCATGTCGTTGATGAGCGCGTGCAGCTTGTCGGGCGGCGCCTGGATCAGCAGGCTGCGGCGCAGGGTGAAGGTGTCGGGCCGCGTGGCGGCAAAAACGAGCAGGCCGGCGATGGCCAGCACGACGACGATGAGGATGTTCCTGATCATGATGCTGGCTCCTTTCAGCGGCCCACACTGGCAAAGTCTTCCATCTCGTAGAGACGGCGCACCTCGATCTCGGCGGCCATGCCCTCGCCCACGGGGTTGGGAAAACGCCGGGTCCACTCCAGCGCCTCTTCGCGCGAGCGCACCTGGATCAGGGTGTAGCCGGCGATCAGCTCCTTGCTTTCAGTGAAAGGGCCATCGATGACCTGGCGGTCCTGGGCACCGTAGCGGATGCGCCAGCCCTGCGCGCTGGGCGCCAGGCCCGAGGCGTCGAGCAGCACGCCGGCACGGGCCAGCTCCTCATGGAAAGTGCCCATCACGGCCATGAGTTCGGCCATATTGGGCGGAAACTGGCCGGCCTCGGTCGTGGGCGTGGCTTTGACGATGATCATGTATCGCATGTCTGCGCTCCTTCAGATGAGTGCCACCGGAAAATTCCGGCTGACAAACCCACGACGAACGAGGACCGGCGAATTCGACAATGCCGGCCGGGAAAAACCCGGGGCCGGCGACATCAGTCCTCGTAGCAGGGCCCGACGCCGCGCACTTCCACGGTGCACCACTCGGCGGCCGGGCACTGCTGGGCCAGGGCCACAGCCTCGGCCCGGGTCTTGCAGTCGATCAGGAAAAAGCCGCCCACCATCTCCTTGGCTTCGGCAAAAGGGCCGTCGGTGAGCTGGGCGCGGCCTTCGCGCACCTGAACGCGCACGGCGCGCTCCTGCGAGGCCAGGGACTCCACGGCGATCAGCTGGCCGCGCGCGCGCAGATCGTCGGCGAACTTGAGCATGCGGCCATAGACTTCGCGGCCTTCGGCCTCGGTGCGCGTGCGGCGCTGGCCGGTGGGTTCGACCATCAGCAACATATACGGCATGACAAAAAGCTCCTGGGCGTCGGAGGAAAACGGGGGTCTCGGATGCGCGCCATCATAGCCCCGGCGCGTTGCAGCGGCTTCAGCCGAACAGGGCCTGCATGTCGATGGACGAACGCGCCCCCAGCGCGGCCGCATCCCTGGCCAGCCAGCCCAGGGCGCGTTCGCGGCCCTGCTGCTGCAGCAGTTGCAGGAAGGGGCCGTGCGGCAGCAGCTTGCTGTCGCTGCGGCCCAGGCTTTCGAGTTCGCTGGTGTCGATCATGTGAAAGCGCATGTCCAGCAGGCGCTGCTCCAGCCGGCCGTGGCCGAAACGCGATGCCGCGGCAAACTGGGTGGCGTGGGCGAACATGCGCATCTCGCGCAGGAGGTTGGCGCTGAAACCCAGCTCGGCGATGCGGGTCTCGATCTCGGGCACCGTGGCGGGCGTTCCCTCGCGGCGCAGCGGGTTGAGCAGCACCAGCAGCACGTCGCGCGCCTCGCATTCATAGAACAGCGGAAACACGGCCGGGTTGGCGGTGTAACCACCGTCCCAGTAGGCTTCGCCGTCGATCACCACGCTGCGGTGGATCTTGGGCAGGCAGGCCGAAGCCAGCATCACGTCCACGTCGAGCTCGGTTTCGCGGAACACGCGCAGCTTGCCGGTGCTCACCTGCGTGGTGCCGATGAACAGCCTGAAGGGGCTGTGCGCCCGCAGTTGCGCAAAGTCGACCTGCTCGGCCAGCAGATCGCGCAGGGGGTTGAGGTCGAAGGGGTTGAGCTGGGTGGGCGAGAACTGGCCGGCCCAGCTGGAGAACAGCTTGCCGGCGGGCGAGAAGGCGATGGAGTCGCCCTTGCGCCGGGTCATCAGACCCCAGGGCATCTGCCTGCCCAGCTCGGTCCAGAATTTTGCGAGCGCCGCTCTGGCGCCCGCGCGGCCGTCCTGCAGCCAGCCGTGCGCGAAGACCACCGCGTTCATGGCGCCGGCACTGCTGCCGCTCAGGCCTTCGAATTCGACACGCGGGTCTTCGAGCAGCGCATCCAGCACGCCCCAGGTGAAGGCGCCGTGCGCGCCGCCGCCCTGCAAGGCCAGGTTGAGACGTACCGGCGCTGGTGTGCGGGGGCCGGACAGGGCCCGCTTCCATGAAGCGAGCAGGCCGCTCTCGGGCGGGGGGCCGGGCTCTGCGCCGGCGGGCGTGGTGTCACTCTCGGCCAAGTCAGCTCCTTGTGGGGGCAGGACGTCTGGCGACGTCGTCGGATCAGGGTTAACCCGGATCGATCATAAGCCCCGGCGAGCCAGCGTGCCGGATGTTCCTTGCTTAGGTGGTGCTACCTACCCCGTTGCCGTCACGCCAGAGTGTGAGCGCCAGCCAGCCCAGCGGCACCAACACCAGGCCGTAGGACAGCCAGGTGCCGTACTCGCCTTCGGGGCCGTAGGGCTCGGTGGCGAGGTGCCAGTAGGCGTTGTCCAGCGGCAGCACACCGGCTTCGGTGAATTCGTGAAAGGCATAGAGCGCCAGCTGCAACACGAACAGGCCCAGGAAGATGGCCGTGACCTGGAAGAAGCGGCCCAGGTTGACACGCTGGCCGTAACGCGACCAGGCCCAGGCCAGGACCGCCGCCAGCAGCACGCCGAGCAAGGCGCCGGCGACCATGGCCGTGGCGTCGCTCTGCCCCATGAGCGAGGCGACCATGAAGGCGGTCTCCATGCCTTCGCGCGTGATCATCAGCAGGGTGAAGCCGGCGATGGCCAGGAAGGAGCCGATGCCGGTGCGCGCAGCCGCCGCGTCGATGCGGGTGCGGATGTCGCCGCTCAGCTGCCGGGCCGCCTTGCGCATATAGACCATCATGGTGATGACCATCGCCGCGGCCACCAGGGCCAGCAGGCCCTCGTACAGGGGCGTGACCACCATCTCGCGCAGCAGCACGGCCGCCACCACGCTGAGCACCAGGGCCAGGCCGGTGCCGACATACACGGCCGGCGCCAGCGCAGCGCGACCGGTCTTGCGCAGATAAGCCAGGGTGATGGCAACGATGAGGAAGGCTTCGATGCCTTCGCGCAGGGCAATGACCAGGGTTTCGAGCATGGCTTGGGTTCGTCTAAATGAGAATTATTAACATTAGACATCCATACCAGCCCGGCTGTCAAGAGCGACGCCCCAGCCCGCGCCGCCTGGCCTCAGATCGCCACCAGCTTGCGCACGCCGTCGGCCTCCATGCTTTTGCCCTGGCCGGCCGCGATCACCGCGCCGCGTTCCATCACCACGTACGCGTCGGCCAGTTCCTGCGCGAAGTCGTAGTACTGCTCCACCAGCAGGATGGCCATGTCGCCGCGGTCGGCCAGCATGCGGATCACGCGGCCGATGTCCTTGATGATGCTGGGCTGGATGCCCTCGGTCGGTTCGTCCAGCACCAGCAGCTTCGGCCCCGCGGCCAGCGCGCGCGCAATCGCCAGCTGCTGCTGCTGCCCACCCGAGAGGTCACCGCCGCGGCGGTTCAGCATCTGCCTGAGCACGGGGAAGAGTTCGTAGAGTTCGGCCGGGATCGGCGTACCACCGGGTTTGCTGGCAAGACCCATGCGCAGGTTCTCTTCCACGGTGAGCCGCGCAAAGATCTCGCGGCCTTGCGGCACGAAACCAATGCCGGCTCTGGCCCGCTGATAAGGCGTGTCCTTGTGGATGGCCTGGCCTTCGAACTCGATGCTGCCACTCTTGATGGGCACCAGGCCCATGAGGGACTTGAGCAGGGTGGTCTTGCCGACACCGTTGCGGCCGAGCACGACGGTGACCTTGCCTGGTTCGGCGCTCAGGGTGACGTCGCGCAGGATGTGGGAGCCGCCATAGTATTGATTGATATTTTTGACATTCAGCATGTCGGGCTCACTTCTTTCTGGCCACTTGCTTTGCTAGCCTGCATGTCGGGATATGCGCCCGACAGCGCACTCACTTTCTCTTGCTTCGCCAAGAGAAAGTAAGCAAAGAGAAGGCGAGCCGAAGTCAGGGCCGCTGCGCGGTTCC